>CANMJA010000047.1 GCA_947498055.1 uncultured Tenacibaculum sp. | reverse complement strand
AACCTGAATATCAATAGTTCGTGCCATAGAATAAAGATACTCATTATTTGAGCAAAATAAAAGTTAAAAATGTATTACTGGTTTCGATTTTGTAAAACATTAATAAAGAACTTATTTTAAATAAAAAAGAAAACAAAATAATAACCTATTAAAAAATTAGCCATTAATGAAAAACGTATTTTACATAGCGATTATATTATTTTTAATTTCAAGTTGTAAACCTGAAATTAAAAACCCTGACTCTAAAGTTAAAATAGAAAAAGGTACAGAAATTGAAGTATCAGAATCATTACAAAAAACTGAAAAATTAGTTAAAAAAACCAACCCTTTATTAGGTTACTGGGTAGGATACTTCGAAAGAAATGACGGAAAAGATTATGATAAAAAAGCAGTTATCACAGGAGGGTTTACATGGAATAGAGAAAACAAAATAAATATTTCTATCGATTCTATTAAAGAAGATTTAGTTTATGGTCATAGTGTTGTTGCTGGAAATGATAGACCTTTTCATGGATCTATAAAAAAGGAAGATGATAATGTTTTTTCTTTTAAGGTGAAAGAACCAGGCGATGATAAATATGATGGTGAATTCACATTTACAATTTCAAACAACCAACTTATTGGAGAATGGGTAGCTTATAAAAACATCAATATTAAAAAAAGAAAATATACTTTAGAAAAGAAGCTGTTCTCTTATAATCGCAATACAATGCTAGATAGATCAACTTTGTATGTGAAATGGATAAGCAAAAAGGTTGATAGAGGAAATGGTGAAATAGAAAAATGGATTTCTAGCGAATTTATTACTGCTACAGATTTAATTTATGAAATAAATGCTTCTAATACACTACTCACAAAACAAGATGTTGAAAACTTAAAAAAGGGAGATTTAACAATTATTAGAAATTCTATTTATGCGAGACATGGATACTCTTTTAAAAACAGACCTCTACGTGTATTTTTTGATGCTCAAAGTTGGTATATACCTGTGCATTCAGATATAAAAAGTGATTTTACTGAAATTGAAAAAAAGAATATTCAATTGCTTTTAAAGTATGAAAAAAATGCAAGTGAGTATTACGATTATTTTGGAAGGGGTTAGATTATAAATAACATGTTTAAAATATCTAACTATATCTTAAAAACAGTTTATTACGTATCGTTAGTATACTTTTCCTACTTAATGGTTTTAATAACACTTCAATATGTGCCCATACGTTTTGATGTTGCTTTTTTAAACATTAAAGAAGACGTGATTAAATTCAAGCATTATCAAATTGCTTTCTTTAGTCATGTATATACAAGTATCTTTGTTTTAATTGTTGGTATTACTCAATTTTCAACATCCATAAGAAATTACGTTCCTAAGCTTCATAAAAATTTAGGGAAGATTTATATAGTTTTAGTATTATGTATTGCTAGTCCTTCGGGATTAATTATGGCTGTTTATGCAAATGGTGGTTTTTTTAGTAAAATCTCATTTTCTATTCAAGCCATACTTTGGTTTATATTTACCTATAAGGCATATAAATATATTAAAGAAAAGGATTGGAGTAATCATCAGAAATTTATGATAAGAAGTTATGCATTAACACTTTCAGCTATCAGTTTAAGATTGTTTAAATGGATTATTGTATCAACCATTCAACTTCCTCCAATGGATACTTATAAAATTGTTTCTTGGCTGGGTTGGGGGTTTAATATTTTATTAGTCGAATTGTATTTTTTGAATAAAAAATAATGAGTCCTTAATAAGGCTAACTATTTCCTTTTACTATATTCTCTTAATTTCTTAAATTTATGAAAGACACAAGTCATCATGACGAACGTGTTGCAAATATGACATTTGCTTCTGTATATCCTCATTATCTTGACAGAATAGAAAGAAGAGACAGAACATAGGAAGAACTACATCAGGTTATAGAATGGTTAACTGGTTTTAATGAACAACAATTACAAAAATTAATAGCTAAAAAAGTTACTTTCAAAACCTTTTTTGAAAGCGCAACACTCAATCCGAATGCACAACTTATTAAAGGAGTTGTTTGTGGATATAGAGTAGAGGAAATAGAAAATAAACTTACACAACAAGCACGTTATTTAGATAAGTTGATAGATGAACTAGTCAGAGGGCGAAAAATGGAGAAAATTCTACGTAGTTAATAAATACTATTTTTTTTAAAAGTATATCTTTAAAATGACTCCTATACCAGTTATACAAACAACTGTACACTAAAAACGCACTCCTATTACATAAAACTACAATTAAACAGCTCTTTTTTAAGAACTTTGATTTGTTTTTATTCTTTACTTAACTAAAAAACTTATCATAACTAAACCTCAAACTACCATGGAAATACAAGCACATGCACACATCATCGTTGTAGAAAAACTAAAAGCAATCCTTTCTGAAGATCCAAAAATGGCAGAGGCATTAACTGCCTCCTTAGAGATAGCTGTTAAAAAAGCTAAGGAAAACTTAAATTCTAATTTATATAATGCCATAGATAATGAACTTAAAGGATATGGTTGGCCAACAACTATAGAAGCTTATTTTGATTATATAGACACCTATAATCGAATGATCCCTAATGAAAGTAATGATCCAAATTATCCGAATGCTTGGAAAAGTAACGGTCAACAAAACGGATATAATGAAAAAGTATATGATTTATTATGTCAATACTATTGGCTAATAGATCAAAAAATTCCTGGTACAGATCTAACTATGCAAAGTTTTGACAAGTTTGCTAGTTGGTTGGTAGATTCTGCTAATTCATGGGGTACTTTTTTAGATACTGAAGCATCACTAACACCAGAAAGTTTGGCTTCATTTAAAGCCGACACCATGTATAACTTTCATTTGTATGAAAATAATTCAACATCATGGAAGACATTTAATCAATTTTTTTACAGAGAATTTAATAATGCAGATTCAGAAACTGGTATCACTCCTTTACGTCCAATTGCAGCTCCTAACGACAACAAAACTGTTGTTTCTCCTGCTGATTGTACTTACAAACAG
The DNA here is from genome assembly GCA_947498055.1 of uncultured Tenacibaculum sp. Classification (GTDB taxonomy): domain Bacteria; phylum Bacteroidota; class Bacteroidia; order Flavobacteriales; family Flavobacteriaceae; genus Polaribacter. Next base: position 24,073 of record CANMJA010000047.1, on the reverse strand, counting down.
TTTTACCCAATTGATAATAATGGAAATGTATTAGATGAAACAGGAAAGCAAGCAATAGTTTCCTTAAAAGGAACTCATAGTATTGGTACTGTAGATGAATTATTACAACACAGTAAATATGCTGATTGTTTTTACGGAGGTACTTTTATTCATTATTTCTTAAGTCCGTTTGATTATCACCGTTTTCATACACCAGTAGCTGGTGAGATTTTAGAAATTATTCCAGTAGAAGGAAATGTATTTTTAAACGTAGAACTAACAGAAGAAGGGCAATGGGATGCTCCTGACGGTGCTGAAAATGGTTATGAATTTAATCAAGCACGAGGTTTAGTGGTAATGGATGCAGGTCCAGAAGTAGGAAAAGTTGCCATTTTACCCATCGGAATGTGCCAAGTTTCTGGTGTAGATATGTATACAGATCTGCAAGGAAAAACAGTGGTAAAAGGACAAGAATTTGGAAAGTTTAGATTTGGCGGTTCTGATATTATTATGCTATTTGAAAAGCCACCTAAAGATCTTTATATGTTTAAAAACGATCCAGGCCATATTCCTATCCATTTCCAATACGGACAAGCTTCTGTGTTGTTTAGCAAATAAAAAAAATTAGAAATTTAAGAGTGAAAAACTAAGGTTAGATTTATTCTAACCTTAGTTTTTATTTTTTAAAACACCTCTTCTATTTTCATAGAAAACTCACCTCAACATTCATATTTTCTAAACTACAAACTTTAAATTATTTTTAAACTTTAAATCAAGTTTTATGTATAAAATAAAATTTATATTCCTTTTTATCATATCATTCATGCTCTCTAAATGTGCTAGTTCTCAGTTTGAAAAACAACTTCCTTTAATCATAAATAAAGCTAATTATAAAAACGTAAATGGAGGTTTAGAAGGAACTAGTACCACAAACATTACTGTGTTTGTTAATAATACTCCAGATAATTTTTTAGTTGAAAAATTTTATTTTCAGAATAAAATAACAAAAGCTTATATAGAAAAAAAGACGCTAATACAATTATTGTAGGTAGATTTTCTCTTTCAAATGGTGTTAGTAAGTATAACTTAGTTATAGATGATAATCCAAAACAAAAAAAAGATACTGCCTCGAAAAAGTTTCCTTTTACCTTAAAAAAAGATGAAGCAGTTTTAAGTTATTTCAATAATAAAAAAGAGTTGAAGAATTATAAGTTTTCTTCATTAAAAAAAGAAATCGATGTAAACATGCAATAAACAATCACAATTTATAAGCTGTTTTCTCAATTTTCAGATTATAATTTCGATTATTAACTAACGTTCCTGCAATTAGTTAAAACATTTTTTTTGCTTTTAATTTATTGTTATGTTTCCCAGATCTATTAATATTAATGGTAGTCCATTTGAGTTATCAATTTTTTTAAATATCAAATCTGAAATATCTATTTTTTTAGTTTGTCCTCTCAATCTTCCATTAACACCTGAAGGAATTATGGTGATAGAAATAAAATCTCTATTCTTTTTGTAAAGGTTAACTATTTTGTCAGCAGTATACGAAGCGTTTAAATCATTTTCTGTAAGTGATTCTATTTTAGAATCATATGCTTTACATTTATAAGAACGAAGAATTTTGTTATTAATTCCTTCTTTTAGAAAGAAAAAAGGGTTTGGTAAAGTAATATCAAATTCAGTATCAACATCAGATTTAATATTCCCAATATATTTTATTTCGAATACTTTAGTTGTTCCAGATTCTAAATTCCGAGTTATGGTATTTTCAGTTTTTTTAATGTTTTTGACATCTGATTTTTCAATGTTAAATTCAGAAATACTAGTTGATTCTTTTTTTTTCAAGTTTAAAGAATCGATTTTTTTTCATTTTTACACGAAATACTTATTAAAATCAGAGTTAAAATATATAAATAGTTCATTTTTTTAATCATGTACAACAAGAAGTTTAAACTCCTTGGTTTTCTTTAAAACATAAGTATCCTTTTAATTTTATCCTTCTAACTTCATTGAAAGTTCAAACCATCGTTCTTCTTTCGTTTCCTTTTCATCAATAATTTTTTGAAGCTCTATAGATTTATCATTAATATCTTCCGCAGAAATAGATCCGTTAGCAAACTGTTCTTCTATAATTACTTTTTTCTTTTGTAAATTTTCAATATCCTTTTCTAAAGTTCCAAACTCTCGTTTTTCATTATAACTTAATGTTCCTTTATTCGTTGTTTTAACAACTTCTACAACTTCTTTTGGGGCTACAGTAACCTCTTTCGTTTTAGAGTCTTCATAGGTTCTAAAATCAGAATAATTTCCAGGGAAATTTTCAATAATTCCTTCTCCCCTAAAAACAAATAATGAATCTACAATCTTATCCATAAAATAACGGTCGTGAGAAACCACCATTAAATTCCCTGGATAATCTAATAAAAAGTTTTCTAATACATTTAAGGTAACAACATCTAAATCATTGGTAGGTTCATCTAAAATTAAGAAATTAGGATTTTGAATTAATACAGCACACAAATACAATCGCTTCTGCTCTCCTCCACTTAATTTTTCAACAAAATCATATTGCTTTTTTTTATCGAATAAAAAACGTTCTAATAACTGAGATGCAGAAATTCTTCTACCTTTTGTTAATGGTATTTCTTCTCCAAATTCTTTAATAACCTCAATTACTTTTTGACCTTCTTTTACATGAATTCCTTTTTGAGTATAATATCCAAACTTTACCGTTTCTCCAACAATTACCTTACCGCCATCTATAGGGGCTGTACCTGTTAATATATTTAAAAAAGAAGATTTTCCAGTTCCATTTTTACCTATGATACCAATTCTTTCTCCTTTTTTGAATACATATTCAAATCCATCTAAAATAACTTTATCTCCAAAAGACTTTTTAAGTTTATGTAATTCCACAATTTTATTACCAAGACGTTCCATATTAATTTCTAACTGAACTTCATGTTCATTACGTCTTTTATGTGCCTTCTCTTTAATTGCAGAAAAATCATCAATACGAGATTTAGATTTTGTAGTACGGGCCTTTGGTTGACGACGCATCCAATCTAATTCTTTTTTATATAAACTTTTAGCTTTTCCTAGGTTTACTGCTTCAAGTGCTCTTCTCTCTTCTTTATTTTGAAGATAATACGAATAGTTTCCTTTATACTTGTATAATTTACCTTCGTCTAATTCGATAATTTCATTACATACACGCTCTAAGAAATAACGATCGTGCGTAACCATAAACAACGTTATTTTTTCTTTAGCAAAAAACGCTTCTAACCACTCGATCATTTCTAAATCTAAATGATTGGTAGGTTCATCTAAAATTAGTAAATCTGGCTTCTTAATTAAAACAATAGCTAACCCTAAACGCTTTTTTTGTCCACCCGAAAGTTTTTCTATTTTTAATTCTAAATTATCAAGCTTTAGTTTCGATAAAATTTGTTTGTACTGCGTTTCAAAATCCCAAGCATTATATTGGTCCATTAATTCAAATGCTTTCTGATACGCTTCTGCATCTTCTGTATTTTCTAATGCTTTTTCATATTGTTTAATTACAGAAAGGATTTTATTTTCTGTTGAAAAAATAGTTTCTTCAATAGTTGAATTCGGATCAAAATTTTGTTTTTGTGCTAAATACGCAATATCTATTTCTTTTCTACTAACAACCTGTCCTGTATCTGCAACATCTAATCCTGCAATAATATTTAATATCGATGTTTTACCAGTACCATTTTTAGCTACAAAAGCTATTTTTTGATCTTTATTAATTCCAAAAGAAAGGTTTTCAAATAACACTCTTTCTCCGTAAGCTTTCGATATATTTTCTACAGTAAGGTAATTCATCAACAAAATTTTGTTTATGTGTTTTTAAAATTAAACAGACACATTAAGCATTAATATGAAAGACAAAGGTAGTCATTTAGATTGCCTTTTTGTAGTAGTCTTTTTTTATGGTAAACACAAACAAATAAGCTCAAAGCTAACCCAAAAGGTACTTTAAGGAATCTGTTTTTTATTTTTTGATATTTGTCATCTGGTTACTAAACTATTGACCACTGTTTTGCTATTAAAAAATCTTAAAAAAAACGAAAAAGCCCAAGCAATTTGCTTGGGCTTTAGATTGGTTGTAAATAATTGAAGGGCTTTATCTTTTAACCAACTTTGTTTTAAGTATTTTTGGTCCGTCATTAACTTCTAAAACATACATTCCTACATTTAAATTAGAAATATCTATTCTTTTATTTGTTAAATTTCCTTCTTGAACTGTTTGACCTATAGTGTTTACAATTCTATAAAAACTTAGATCTTTATTCCTATTTGTTAATTGTATTTGCACAAAATTAGTAGCTGGATTAGGATATGCGATCATCTTTAATGCTTCTTCATTTCCTAATTGGCTTGCATTACTAAACGTTGTGTAAAAATTACTACTATTAGTACTAGCTGTAATATTAATTGTATAATCTTCTACTTCTCCATCAGCAAAGTTTTCACAAGCAGTCTGTTCACTATTATATTTCATAGATACACGCATTCTTGTTTGACCTAAAGTTGCATTAGAAGGAACCTCTACTGTAGCAGATAAATTATCTGCACTAGAAGAAGATCCATTAACAACTCTCTCACTTGCTTCAAAAGTACCATTTTGGTTAAAATCTATCCAAACAGCCCAAAATTCAGTATATGATTGACCACTAAATCCAGCACTCACTATCATTGAATTTGAACTTCCTCTAGCTAAAGTACCTACTTGCGAAGTAAAATCTCCATAACCGTCATTAGAAACTGTAGCGTTACTAATGCCACCTAATTCTACATTATCAATCCACTCAAAAGAAGAACGATTTCCACTAGAAGCACAGTAATTTAATGGAGCTGGAGCATCACTTTCTGTAGTAAATGTTACCGAACCTGCTAAAGATTCATTTCCTGCAGCATCTTTTGCTCTTACAGAAAAAGTATAGTTTGTATTTGCTACTAAACCTGTAATATTTGCTGAAGTATTAGTTACTGTACCTATATTAGTAGTACCTTGATATACATCGTAACCTGTTACTGCAACATTATCTGTTGAAGCAGACCAACTAACAGTAGCAGTGGTTTGTGTAATACTAGACGCTTGTACGTTAGATGGTGCAGATGGTGCTTCTGTATCTGAACCTGCAGCAGTTGCTGAGGTTGATAAATCATCGATAGCTATATCACTTCTCCATCCATCTCCTGTTACCCCTACAAATCTTAATTTAACACTACTTCCTAAGTAAGCTGCTAAATCTACTGAAACAGAATTCCATTGATTCCCTTTATTTCCTGAATCTGTCCATACGTCTGTCCATGTACTTCCATTTGTTGTTGCTTGTACTGTTAATGAACCTATATCTGTTCCGTACATATGATTTTTAAACGAAAATGTAGCTGCAGATTGTCCTGATAAATCAAAACATCCACTTTCTAAAATTGCTGTAGCGTTTGAACCTATTTGTCCTGCACTACTATTACTAGATGCTTCTAAAAACAAATATGAAGATCCTTCATCTGCAGAACTTGGTCCTGTGGTACTCGATGGTGTACTTCCACTTCTTCTTACCCAATCTCCATCATCTCCACCTACTTGTGTCCATCCTGCATTAGACTCAAACCCTTCAGTATATGGAAAAGAACTGATTCCTGAAGAACAAAATACTGGTGCAGCTGTCGTTGTAAAGTTTGTTGATGAGCTATAAGATGAATTACCTGAAGAACATTTACTACGTACTTGAACTTGGTATTGAGTAGAAGCTGCTAATCCGGTTAATGTTGATGTCGTACCAGAAACAGCAATTGTTGTCCAAGAAGAAGAACCTGCAACACGATATCTTACGTCGTATGTCGCTCCTGCTACTTCATTCCATGAAACAGTTCCTTCAGAAACTGAAACTCCAGAAACTGAAACTCCTGTTGGTGTAGTTGCATTACATACAACTGGTGTACCTGTTAAACCTGTAACTATTAATGAAAAATTTTGACTTCCACCAGTTAAGGTTCCTTTGTGTGTAACTGTAATTGTATATGTTCCTGAAGCTCCAGAAACGTCCACTCTTTCAAAAGGGTCTACATTATTATCTCTTCTTGCACTTGTAGTAGCACCCGTTAATTCGTAAGGTAAAGAGGTGGTTCCTCCTTTAGAAACTCTTAAATCTAAATCATTTACTAAAACTGGTGTTGTAGAGTTTACTGTAGTATTTGCTACACCTGGTCTATCTGTCCAAGAAATAGAAGCTAATAAAGGATTTGTTCCGTCAGAATCTACAGTTATTGTATATGTTTGACCAGCTGTTAATGTTAATTCTTCAATTTTTGTTTCACTACCTTCATTAGTAATTGTTTCTGCTGCTCTCTTCGCGTTTAATAATCCCCATCCAAAAACGGCATCTGGACCATTCGCTCCTGCATCATCAGCAGTATGCAATACTAAACCTTTCAGTGTAGCAGATCTCATAAAGTTACCTTTTTCATTATTGTAGTGTTGTTGTAATAACAATAAAGATCCTGCTACATTTGGTGATGCCATAGATGTACCAGTAATTGAATTATAAGCTGTATTACTGTTATGGTAAGAAGAATAAACACCTGTTCCATTTCCTGTAATATCTGGTTTAATTCTAAAGTCATCTGTTGGACCTTCACTACTTGAACTATTTATTGATACAGATACTAAGTTTCCGTTAGCATTAATGTTAGCATCTTGCGCATTTGCAACAACTAAATTGTTTTTTGAAGTTGAATGTCCTGTTAATTTATCAAAACCTGAACCTCCAGTAGGGTTATTATTTGCTGAATTATCATTACCATCATTACCAGCAGCAACAACCATTAAGTAATTTGGAGCATTAAACATAATTTCATCCCAACCACGAGACTCATCAATATACCCTCCAAAAAAGTGTTGAGGTAACTGTACTTGTCCTGTATTAGGATTTCTTGCTGCAAACCCATAAGAGTGATTTGATACTAACATTCCATTGTTAGCAGCAGCAGCAGCAGCCTCAGCTTGATCATTATCCCAGAAATGTCCTACAGCTTTTGCGTGTGGAGCCATTCCTTTAGCATTCGCATCAATACCTGCAGCCATAATTGTTCCTGTTACGTGAGCAGCATGAAAATTTAAAGTAGTATGACCATCTCCTACTGAATAACGATTATTTCCTCCTGCTCCATCATATTCTTGATGCGTTGCTCTTGCAATACCACCATCCCAAACATGTGCAGTCATTCCTTGCCCCATTAAATTTAAACCTAAGGAACCACCGTTATTTAAATGATCTGTTCTTGTAGATTTTGCAGCATCTACATTAAATGTAGTATAATAGATTGGTTTACCGTTAACAACTTTTTGTAGTTCCAAAAAGCGTCCATCCTTAGTTGTAATTTCTGTCTTCCAACCTTTTTGTTTTGCTATTAAATTAGCTTTTTCTTTTTCCTTAGAGACTTTTTTAGAAAATTTTTGTTCTATACTTTGAAGCTTATTTAAATTGTATTTACTACGAATTTGTTGCACTTCTTTTTTATTTTGCGCATTTATTTGAAAGCATGAAGCCATCAATGCAGCGGAAAATAAAAATTTCCCAATGTAATAGTTTTTCATTTTGAAGGGTTTTTATAAAATTTTTAGTCAAAAATACTAACCAAAACACTTAATATTTTGTTAATATTTCGCCAAATATAGATTTTTTTATTTAATATGAAAAAAACAATCCTTTTTTATTATTACACGTAGTTAATTTATAATTTAAACCTTTTTATGCTAAAAATTCATGATTTATCCATTTCCATTAAAAACATTTCAATTCTAAAAAACATTTCCTTTGAAATAAAATCAAATACGGTATTAGGGTTAGTTGGTGAAAGTGGCAGTGGAAAATCAATAACGTCAAAAAGTATTATGGGGTTGTTACCTGATAAGGCTATTGCTAATGGCGAAATTATATTTGAGAATAATAATCTTCTTAATTTCAACGAAAAAGAACTCAGTACTATTAGAGGCAATCAAATTTCAATGATATTTCAAGAACCTATGAGTTCTTTAAACCCAAGTATTACTTGTGGAAATCAAGTTTTTGAAATTTTAAGTCGCCATAGTACTTTATCTAATAAAGAAATAAAGCAAGAAGTTATTCATCTATTTGAGAAAGTACGCCTTCCTAGGCCAAAAAACATGTATGATTCTTACCCTCATGAAATTAGTGGGGGGCAAAAACAACGTGTAATGATAGCAATGGCAATCGCTTGTAAACCAAAACTATTAATTGCGGATGAACCTACAACGGCTTTAGATGTTACTGTTCAAAAGGAAATAATTTCGTTGTTAAAAGAATTACAGAAAGAAACTAAAATGGGTATTCTTTTTATTTCTCATGATTTAAATCTCGTTTCAGAAATTGCTGACGAAGTAATTGTTATGTATAAAGGAGAAATTATAGAAAAAGGAACTACAAAAGAGGTTTTTTATCATCCTACAGAAAACTATACAAAAGCTCTCATTAATTCTAAACCAAGCCTTTTTAAGCGTTTAAGGAAACTGCCAACTGTACATGATTTTATTCATCATACTGTAGATGATACTATTTACTCTACAAAAGAACGATCTGCTATACATAAAATGCTTTATCAAAACGCTCCTCTTCTTAAAGTTTTAAATCTTAAAAAAGAATTTATTTCTTCTTCTTTTTTATTTTCGAATAATAAGAAAATTAAGGCAGTTGATAATATTTCTTTTAATATTTTTGAAGGAGAAACATTAGGTTTAGTTGGAGAATCTGGTTGCGGAAAAACTACTTTGGGAAGAACCATTTTACAATTAGAAAAAGTTAGTTCTGGACAAATATTTTATAAAGGAAAAGACATTACCAAACTTAATAAAACAGAATTCAAAAAAATTAGAAAAGAAATTCAAATCATTTTTCAAGATCCTTTTTCTTCTTTAAATCCTAGAATTACTATTGGTAGAGCTATTATGGAACCTATGACGGTTCATAAAATTTTATCTTCTGAAAAAGAAAGAAAAGAATATGTGTATAGCTTACTGAAAAAGGTAGGCTTAGATGACTCACACTTTAATAGATACCCTCACGAATTTTCTGGAGGACAAAGACAGCGAATAGGCATTGCTCGTGCCATAGCTTTGCAACCTAAACTAATTATTTGCGATGAATCTGTATCTGCTTTAGATGTATCAGTACAAGCACAGGTTTTAAATTTATTGAATCAGCTTAAAAAAGAGTTTAAATTTACCTACCTATTTATTTCTCATGATTTATCGGTTGTTAAGTACATGTCTGATCAACTTATTGTGATGAATAAAGGAAAAATAGAAGAAATAGGAGATGCTGACGAAATTTATAATAATCCGAAAACTACCTATACAAAAGGACTTATTGAGGCCATACCAAAAGGAGTTTAACTTTTTTAGTACACTTTTTTAGTAGTATATTGCGTTGGTTAAAATAAAAGAGAAAAGATTAATGAAAATTATAGTACCTATGGCTGGTGTTGGGTCTCGTTTACGACCTCACACATTAACAGTACCAAAACCTTTAACTGTAATAGCTGGTAAAACAATTGTTCAGCGTTTGGTAGAAGATATTAGTAAAGTTATAAATCAAAAAATAGAAGAAATAGCTTTTATTATCGGGCCTGTTAAAAAAGGATTTCCTGCTAGTACAGAAAAAAACTTATTGGAAATAGCTGAAAATTTAGGCGCTAAAGGTACTGTTTACGTACAAGAAGAAGCTTTAGGTACTGCTCATGCAATTTATGCTGCTAAAAATTCTTTAGAAGGACCTTGTGTAGTTGCTTATGCAGATACATTATTTAAAGCTGATTTCACCTTAGACACTAATGCAGATGGTGCTATTTGGGTTAAACAAGTAGAAGATCCTAGTGCTTTTGGTGTTGTTAAATTAGAGGATGGTTTTATTGTGGATTTTATTGAAAAGCCAAAAGAATTTGTTTCTGACTTGGCTATTATTGGAATCTATTATTTTAAAGATGGTGGGAAACTAAAAGATGAAATTCAATATTTAATTGATAATGATTTAAGAGAAAATAATGAATATCAATTAACAAATGTTTTAGATTCTTTAAAAGAACAGGGAGCTAAATTTATTCCTGGAAAAGTAAATGCATGGATGGATTGTGGGAAAAAAGACCCAACTGTAGATACAAACAAACAAGTTTTGGCTTTTGAACAAGCAGAAGGTAATAATCTAGTAGCCAAAAACGTTGTACTTGAAAACGCTGAAATAATTCAACCTTGTTATATTGGCAATAATGTTGTTTTAAAAAACACGAAAGTTGGTCCTTATGTATCTATTGGAGAAAATAGTGTTATCGAAAATTCAACAATTACAAACTCTTTAATTCAAAAGAATGTAGAAATTTCTAATGCTTCATTTGATAATGCAATGATTGGAAATTTTGCTAAATTTAACGGGAATTTTACATCTATAAGTATTGGAGATTATACAGAACTTACATAAAAAATCAACAAAAAAGAAACAAGATTTGAGAGTTGTTTTTACAATATTCATCTTCTCAACTCTTTTTTCTTTTCTTTTAAATGCGCAAGATAGTATTGTACTTGCATCTAATATTGAGGAAAAAAAGAATATCGATTTTGAAGAAAAATTTTTTAACGCAATTACTCAAAAAGCAATTAACAACTATCAAAAAGCAATAGAGAATTTAGAAGAATGCAATGCTTTAATCCCAAATGATAAAGCTATTTTATTTGAGTTTTCTAAAAATTACTTCTTTCTTAATAAGCTTCCTGAAGCACTAGAATATGGAAATCAAGCATTATTAAAAGATCCGGAAAACATATGGCTTTTAGAGCATTTAGTTTCTATTTATAAAAAAGATAGAAATTTTAATAAAGCTATAGATATTCAAAAGAAAATTGGAGATAAAAACCCTCAAAAAAAAGGAGCTTTAGTATATCTTTATTTACAAAATAGTGACAGAAAGTCGGCAAAAAAAGTACTTAAAGAATTATCTGATGATAAATTACTCACTCCTAGGCTAAGAAGTTTAAGCAAACAATTATATCGTAAAAAAGAGAAACCTAAGGCAACACGTAATTTAACAAATTCGAATAATGGGTTAAGACAGCTTTTTGAAGAAAAAAAATCTTTTCCTTTATTAACGAAGCTATTAACTAAGCTAGACAAAGAGAATCATAAAGACTTATTGGTTTATAGTGAAAAAGGTATTTCATTATTTCCTGCCCAACCAATGGTTTATTTAATGAATGGTAAAGCGCTTAATAAAGAAAAGAAACATAAAAAAGCAATAGAGAGTTTACAAAATGGTATCGATTTTGTTATAGATAATAATCTATTAGAAAAACAGTTTTATAGTGAAATTGTAAAAGCATACAAAGCTTTAGGTGATTCTAAAAATGTAAATAAATATCAACGTAAAATTAAATAGTTTATGAAAATAATTTATAGTAGTTTTTTACTATTTATTTTATTGTTTGTCTCTTGTAAATCTTCTAAGGTTGTTACCTCTGAAGGGCTTTTAATTAAAGAAATGTCTGCAAAGAAAATTGCAAAAAAACACATTTCAAAGCATTTTGGTTTTAAAACAGCAGATGCAAAATTAAAAGTAAATTATAAAGACAATGAAGAGAATATTGGTTTTTCTGTTAAAATGAAGATCAAAAAAGATGAAGTAATTTGGTTAAAAGGAAGTAAGTTTATTACCGTTTTTAAAGCCAAAATTACTCCACAAAAAGTGCTTTTTTACTCTCCATACAAGAAAAATTATTTTGAAGGTGATTTTTCTATGTTAAAAAAACTTTTAGGTGTAGATGTTAATTTTTATCAACTTCAAAATATGTTACTTGGGCAAGCTATTTTCGATATTACAGATACCAAACAAAAGGTAAAGATTCTTGAAAGGAGTCATCAACTTTCACCAAAAAAACAATCTCCTTTATTCAATATTTTTTATTTAGTAAATCCTATAAACTATAAACTAAACAAGCAACTTATAGTAAACGATTTGAAAAATCAAGAATTAACAATATCTTATTCTAAATATTTAAAAAAGAACAACGTGTTATTCCCTGAAAACATTAGTATTAATGCTAAGGAAAAAAGTAAATTTACTAATATTAACCTATCTGTCCGTTCTATTGTTTTTGATACAGAATTAAGTATGCCTTTTAAAATTCCTTCGGGTTATAAAGAAATTAAATTATAGTGAAAAAGTTTTTTTACATATCTCTTTTAAGTTTTCTCCTTTTAGGGTTGTCTTCTTATGGTCAAACAAGAAAACAGCTTGAAAAACGACGTAAAAAACTTAATAAAGAAATAAAGAAATACAATAATTTATTAGTAGAAGCAAAGAAAGAAAAAACAGATGCTTTAGATGACCTTAAAGATTTAAGTCAGAAAATAATTGTTAGAGAACGTTTAATAGAAACTATTGAATTAGAAAACCAAGAACTCTCTAAAGAAATAAAGCTAAATGAAAATAAGATAGCCGCCAATAATAAAGAATTAGAAATTTTAAAAGCGGACTATGGTGATATGGTTTTCAAGTCTTATAAAAGTAAATCACAGCAAAGTAAAACTATGTTTTTACTTTCATCTGAAAACTTTTTACAAGCTTATAAGCGAATTAAATACATTGAACAGTACAAGAAATACAGAAAAAAACAAGGCTTAAATATCATTAAAAAAACGAAAGATATTCAACGTCTTAATGATTCTTTAGCTAAAAAGAAAAATCAAAAAAGAATTTTAATTAAAACTGAAAGGAATCAAAAAAAGAGAATTGAAAATGAAAAAGAAGAACAAGAAGGTTTAGTTTCTAAAATAAAGAGTCAAGAAGGGAAATATAAGCGTCAATTACAGAAAAAAATCAAAGAAGAAAAGGCAGTAGCAAAAAAAATAGATAAAGTTATTAGAGAAGCTATTGCTAAAGCGAATAAAGGTAAAAAAGGAAATATAAAGAAAGGAGAACTTCTTTTAAGTAAAAAAGAAAAAGCTTTAAAAGTAAACTTTGAGCAAAACAAAGGACTTTTACCTTGGCCTATAGATGGCATTATAACTAGAAGATTTGGTGTACAACCACACCCTACATTTAAATCAATTACTATTAATAGCACGGGGTTACATATTAGAGGAAAAAAAGGGGATGTTGCTAAAAGTGTTTTTAATGGCAAAGTTTTAAAAATATATACTTCTGAAAAAGGTAGAAAAGTGGTTATGATTCAACATGGAAATTACATTACTACCTACTCTAACTTAAGAAGTGTTTCTGTTACAAAAGGAAGTACTGTAAAAACAGGTACACCGCTAGGAAAAGTTTTTACAGATAAAGTTACTGGTAAAACACGTTTATTATTTGTACTTTCTAAGAACATAACACCATTAAATCCTGCTGATTGGATCAGAGTTAACTAATGAATAGAGCTTCCAATTTTATTATCGTTTTAGTAGCCGTTATTGCTATTTTAGTTATTGGTAAAGGTATTTTAATCCCTTTCATTTTTGCTTTAATTTTCTGGTTTTTTACCAGAGAAGTTCGTAAAACTATCTATAGAATTCCTTTTGCTAAACGATTTATACCAAAATGGTTAAGTAATATCATCGTTTTTTCTATCATTATACTTGCATTTGGTTTTATTTCAGAAATTGTTACCAATAGTGTTACTAATGTTACAGATTCTTATGATAAATACGAACCAAATGTTGAAAAAATTATTACAGAACTTGGTAATTATTTAAATGTAGATATTTTAACCTCTATAAAATCATTAATAGGAGACTTCAATTATGGGTCTGTGTTAGGAGATTTAGCTAATGGGGTAAGTAGTATACTTGGAGACACCTTTATGATTATAATTTATGCTTTATTTCTTTTTTTAGAAGAGCGTAGTTTTGTTAAAAAGTTACATAAAATTCTTAGTGGTGGAAAAAACTATGAAAATATACAAACAATACTAGAGAAAATAGAAAACTCTATTTCTAATTACCTACGTTTAAAAACCTATGTTAGTGTACTTACTGGTGTTTTAAGTTATATTGTACTTCTTATGGTGGGTGTAGATAGTGCTCCTTTTTGGGCTTTCTTAATCTTTTTACTTAATTATATACCTACTGTTGGTTCTTTAGTTGGCACTTTATTTCCTGCAATTTTCAGTTTATTACAGTTTGGTGAGTTTACCCCTTTCTTGGTGATCGCAATTGCTGTTGGAGCCATTCAAGTTGTTGTTGGTAATGTTGTAGAACCAAGACTGTTTGGAAAATCACTAAATTTAAGTCCTTTAGTAACAATTCTTGCGTTATCATTATGGGGGAAAATATGGGGTATTACAGGTATGGTATTATCTGTTCCAATTACGGTTATTATGATTATCGTCTTTTCTCAATTTGAAAAAACTCGAGCTATTGCAATTATGCTATCTGAAAATGGGGATATTGATGAAATTAAAAAGAAAACCACCTAAAAGGTGGTTTTGTAGCTATCTTTTTTCAATCTCTCTTTTATTCAAAAAGAGCCTTTAGTTCTGTGGCATCATTTGGTTGCATTCTACCAGATAAAATTAAACTTAATTGTTTTCTTCGTAACGCTCCGTCATAACGTGTTTTCTCTAACTCTGTTTCTGGTTCTAATTTAGAAACTGGCACTGGTTTTCCTGTTTCATCTACTGCTACAAATGTATAAATCCCTTCGTTTACCTTTGTTTTTTCGCCCGATTGACGGTCTTCTATCCAAACATCTACAAATACTTCCATAGAGGAAGTAAACGCCCTAGAAACCTTTGCTTCTACCGTAACTACACTACCTACTGGAACCGATTTAGAAAAAGCAACATGATTCACCGAAGCAGTGACTACGATTCTTCTAGAGTGTCTTCTTGCAGCAATACTACAAGCTCTATCCATTCTAGCTAATAATTCTCCTCCAAAAAGATTATCTAAATAATTTGTTTCTCCAGGTAAAACAAGATCTGTAAGTACTGTTAGAGATTCTTTAGGTGTCTTAATTCTCATCTTAAAAATTTCTACAAAGATAGTTATACCAATTAAATTTAAGAACTACGTGATAAGAAGAGATATATATTTTATTTAATCATAAAAAAAGGGGGGGGGTAGAAATAACATTAACACAAGCACATGAGCTATTTAAGGAATAATTTTAGGTAAACTGGTTGTTAATCTCTCTATAATTAAAAACATTACTTTTCATCACATAAAAGTTTTTTTGACTCTCTTAACTCATTCCAAGTATTCTTTGCACTATTATATTGGTATTTTTTTTCAAGCATAGTACACCTGTCATGTAAATAATTTATGGTTAATTGTTTCTTGTGCTTATTAATTTCTTTTGGAAAAATTCCAATAGAGGATAAAAAATCATCTTTAATAAATTGACTATTCGTTTGTAAATAAAAATTATATTTCGGTGCTCCTACACTACCACCAGGCGCAATTTTTATAGCGAAATCATCTTGAGAATCAAAGTTAAAATCTGCAACAACAAAGTCTCCATTATCTGCATTGTCGAAAAATTTTGCATTAACGTTGGTAGTATATGAACCAACATAATCGCCACAGTTAATAAAAGTAGATGAATATTGAAATGCATGGGCATAAATAGTATTTAACCTCTCATTATTTTGCTTATTAATTGGGGTTATTTCTATAATTAGAGAATCTGTAGATGATGATTCTTTAGTTACATCTATTTCAAAATTGTATCCCTTAGATAAGTTTTTATAGATACATTTTGGTTTTATTGTTATTTTAGATGCTAAAGTTTTGTATTGATTGCTATTTAGTTTTACTTTTCTATAATATACACCTGTGTAAAAACTATTTGCTTTTTTAACAACAGATTTGACATTCTCTTCGTTAGATACACATCCAATTGTAACAATATAAAAACCTGAATTAAGTCCTGATATTGTGTCAGATAATGAAATAATTGGTGTACCTTTTATATTTGAATTAAAATTTTGATTAGTAAAATACTTTTCTTTTAATTTTTCAGCATCTTTGATGGTTTTACCACCTCCTATAATTACTAAATTTGTTTTAATCAAGTTACTCACACTCTTTGTTGTAGAATGTACATTATGTTCTTTAATTTTATTTTTTGTAGTACAAGAAGCTAAACATATGATTATACTTATAATGCATAATTTATATTTCATAATGTAATTTTATTTTATCACGCTAGAAACTAGTTATTAAACTCTTGTATGAAGAACAACAATTAAAAGATCATTTTTTAAATAGAAGTAGATTATTCTAACCTTTTTTATTTTAACACTGCATCGTACATTTTAGTCATATAATCTACAAGAGCTGGATCTGTATTATTTACAGCACCTCCTTTAAATGGTGGTTTTGGATCATATTCTAAATTAAGCATTAATAACTTAGCATATGTTTCTCCTTTAATTTCTGCAACTAACGCTAAACTCATATCAATTCCTGCAGAAACTCCTGCAGAAGTCCAATATTTTCCATCTCTTACCCATCTTTTATCTATAAAGTTAATATTGTATTTGCTTAATTTTTCTTTTGCTCTATACCAATTAGTAGTTGCTTTTTTATTTGTCAAAAGACCTGCCTCACCAAGTATCCAACTTCCTGTACAAACACTTGTGGTAAAAATGCTGTTTTTATCAATTTTCTTAATCCAATTAATTATTTTATCATTTTTACTAGCCTTCACGGTTCCTACAGTTCCCCCAGGAATTAACAAAACATCTAATTTTTCTATCTCATCTATTGAATACTGAACATTAAATTGCATTCCAGAGCTACCTGTTATAATTCCTTTTTCAGGAGCTACATAAAAAACCTTTGTGCCAAGCATTCCAGATAAAACTTGGTATGGTCCTACCGCATCCATTTCTAAAAACTTGTCATATAATAAAATACCTATAGAATCGACTTCTAGTTTTGCTTCCTTTTTTAAAGTCTCGTTAATTTTTTCAACAGAAAGTTTACTTTTAAGAACGTCTTTTTTTTGTGCGTTTTGGCAATTTACTAATAGTAAAAAAGTAAAAAAAGCAACTAATTTATTCATTTTTTTTATTTAAAATTTATTCTATAAATGATGCTTTTCTTGGTTCTACTAAATGTTATTCCAAATAAAACACTCTATTCCTTAACAAGAATCCATGCATCAGAAGACGCTTTTTCTCTTATATGTTCTATTACTTCTTTAGCTTCTTCTTTTGTAGTATAACTACCAACAGAAATTTGCGTTAATCCCCAATTGTTTTTTCCTAGAATTTTAGCATCAAAACCATTCGATTTTAATTCATTTACTTTCTTAATGGCATTTTTTTCTAATTGAAAAGCACCAGCAATAATATGTATTTTATGCGTGTGTTCTTTAGAAATATTGAAGTTTATCGTTGGTAATTGATCGTCGATAATAAAAGTAGCTTTCTGTATTTTTTCCTCCAAAGCATTCTGTTCATTCGCAAGATTATCTATCTGACTATTGGTATTATACTTGCTAACTCCTATTACTCCAGCAACCAATATTGCTGCTGCTGCTGCATATTTTATAAAGCCAAATGATTTTTTAGACTCTTCATTTTCAGATGTTTCTAATATTTCATTTACAGCAAGTGGTGCTTCTGCAACAATCGGTACAATTTTTTTCTCTTCTTCAAGTACAGAAATAGCGATCGGATTTAAACCAAAAGAATCTGTTAAGAGGTTTTCCTCTTTGTTAGGTTCAAAAATAAGCTGCTTGTCTGTGTTATATACCAAACTTCCAATACCCTCTAAATGTAATGTTTCTTCTTCTAAAAACATTTTCCATTTAACAACTTCTTCAGAAACTTTTTTCTTTGCCTCTTCAAATGAAATTTTATTAGCTAAAGCATATTCATTTACTAATAAACCATCATTATGTGCTAGTTGCGCATTAAAAGAAACCTGCTTATTAGGTGGGTAAATAGTATCATTATAAATTTTTGCTCCAACTCTATTGGTAATAAAACCACCAAAGTTAGGTACAATTACACAATCATATCTATACAATAAATCCTTTATATATTTAGCTAACATCATAAAGACAAAGTTAATTTATTTGTTTCTTTTAACAAAGCGTATTATCGATTCTTATTTAAAGAAAAATTGTATATTGTTACTCAATTGTTTATTGAAAAAAAAATGCTAGAAGAAGAATTATTAGGGGTGCTTCGTTTGCAAGCTACACCAAAAATCGGCGATATTATTGCCAAAAAACTTATTCAAACAACAGGTTCTGCAGCACAAATTTTTAAAGAAAAAAAGTCTTCTTTATTAAAAATTGACGGAATTGGTGAATTTATTGTAAAGCAGCTTTTAAATGAAAAAAACCATAAAAAAGCAGTAACAGAAATTGATTACTTAAAAAAGAATAAAACGAAGTACCATTATTTTTTAGATGCTGATTACCCTAAAAACTTAAAAAATTGCATCGATAGCCCTATCCTATTTTTTAGTGATGGAGCCGTTAATTGGAATACAAATAAAATTATTTCTATTGTAGGTACACGAAAAATAACGAAATATGGTCGCGATTTTTGCAACCAGCTAGTAAAAGATTTGGCGCCTTACCATCCTGTTATTGTTAGTGGTTTTGCCTATGGAATAGATATTTGTGCACATAAAGCTGCTATAGAAAATGAATTGCAAACCATTGCCGTTTTAGCACATGGTTTAGATGAAATATACCCAAAAACACATAAAAAGTATATGCGAAATGTGATGGATAATGGCGGGTTTATTACTGAATTTTGGCATAATGAAAGTCCGATGCGAGAAAATTTTTTAAAACGAAATAGGGTAGTGGCTGGTATTTCTAAAACAACAATTGTTATTGAATCTGCAGAAAAAGGAGGTTCTTTAGTTACTGCAGATATTGCAAATTCTTATCATAGAGATGTTTTTGCATTACCTGGTAGAATAAATGATATTTACAGTAAAGGTTGTAATAATTTAATTAAAAATAACCAAGCACATTTACTTTCTTCTGCAGAAGATATTGTACAAATGTTAAATTGGGATCTTCAAAAAGAAAAGCAACCTAAACAACAACAATTATTTGTACAATTAAACGCTACAGAACAAAAAGTATATGATTATTTACAAAAAAACGGAAAACAACTGTTAGATGTCATAGCTCTAGATTGTGCTATTCCTGTGTACCAATTATCCTCTATTTTAATTCAAATGGAATTGAATGGGGTTATTAAACCTTTGCCTGGAAAATTGTTTGAAGTGTAGTTTTTGGGTTGAAGTATTTTTCGTTGTAACAAACCTCACAGGTTTTCAAAACCTGTGAGGTTTAGTATTTAGTCTATTCCAAAGAACTTTCTTCAAGGATTTTAATTACTTTTGAAAAAACACCCCAATAAATGCATTCAGAGGAAAAATTGATGAAATAGAGCTGTTTATAGTACATGAAATTTTAAATGAAACATACTTTAAAAAGGTAGTCGTGGAATTAAATGCTATCAAAAAAACAATACTAAATATCAGTACTTTTTAAATACTAATTATCCCCAAAACCTAAAAAAAATGTATAAATTATGTACAACCATTAGTAATGCCTCACGAACTATTATTTATTGAATATATTTTATTGGTTTTTTTGCTAAAACCAGACCAAAAATGGAATACAAAAGGATTTGGTATTGTTTGCCTATTTTCACTGATTCTTCGTAGGTAAAATATTTGAAGGAATATTGTTTTTTACATAAAAAAATGTATATTAGTAATAGTTAATAAAAATTGATCACTTTTATTAACTGTTGCTAGCAAAAACAAGAAAGATGTTTATAAAATTGCGCACATTTTTCTTTATTATTTTATCAGTATACACAACATTAACTTGTTGTGTAAAGGTGTTGTACAGCCTAAAAAAAATTATAAATTAAATCTTAAAATTTTTAAAAAATGAAAAAAGTGTTATTAAGTGCAGTTTTTGCGCTAGGATTAATGAGTTTTATATTACCAGCTGAGTCTGTTGAGGAAAATGATTATTGTGATACAGTTGTGGAGGTATGTAGTGAAGAAGCAGACAATAATAAAGAAGCGTTTGACTTAGACGATGATTATGATTATGCTTGGTATAAAAAATGTGTGAATGGTAACGGCTGTTATTAATTGGTAATTAGTAAAACAATTTGAGGCTGTCTAAAAAATTGTTATTCCGAATAAAATGAAGGAATCTTTTAAAGGTAAGTTCTTAATAATTAAGATTACTTCAAAATTAAAATTTTTCGTAATAGCATTTCTTAAATATTTTTTTAGACAGCTTCTTTTATTAGATTTTAAAACAAATGAAAAAAATTATTTTTATTGTAGTTATACTAACATGTTTACATGTTTTTTCTCAATCGGGAAAAGTAAGGTATACAGCTTCTACAAAAGCATACTTTAAGGCATTAGAAGCGAAGCCTAAAAAAAATAGTGCTGTATTTGAAAAAACGAAAGCCAACAACAGAGATGTTGAATATATATTAACGTTTAATACTAAAGAATCCTTGTTTTTTTTTGATGAAGAAATGAAGGTCGAACAACATGGGGTAAACATGACTGAAGTTTTAGCAGGAGATGGCCTACATTATTTTGATAACAAAACCAAAGAACATATTGTTAATACAGATATTTTTGGTGATTTTTTTTTAGTGAATAAAGAAAAAACATCTTGGCAATTAACTAACGAGAATAGAAAAATAGGGAAATACAATTGTTACAAAGCTACTTCTGAGATTAGTGTTAGAAACGGAAAAGGTTTTAAAAAAAGAAAAATAGTAGCATGGTACACACCAGATATTCCTTTTAATTTTGGGCCAAAAAGTTACAATAATTTACCAGGTTTAATCTTAGTGTTACAAGAAGGTAATTTATTTTTTACAGCTACAAAAATTGAATTAAGTCCAAAAGAAGAAATAAAGATAAATAAACCAACAAAAGGTAAAAAAATTTCACAAAAAGAATATGAAGATCTAATAAGTGATTTTTTAAAGAATAGACGAGCTAGAACTAAGGCTAGAGTAAAAGCCAGAGCTAGAAAATAAAATCAATCATTTGTCATTTGTTTTTATGTTGAAATATATATTCTTTTCAGTATTCTTTTGTTTTAATTTAATACTTATTGCACAGTCAGTTACTTTGAAAGGAGTGGTAAAAGATAGTTTACAAAACCCTTTGTCTTTTGCTAATGTTATAGCAAAACCTAAAAACCTGGCTAAAAGCATGAAATTTGCTATCTCAGATGAAGAAGGCAGGTATAGTTTAGAACTTAACAAAAATGAAAACTATAGTATAACTGTTAGTTTTGTGGGTTTTGAGCCTTTTAGTGAACAAATGTTATTGACCAAAAGTAGGATTAAAAATATAGTGCTTAAAGAAGCTAAAAATCAATTAGAAGAAGTTGTTATAGAATTACCTGTAACTGTTAAGGAAGATACTATAATTTACAACGTCAGTAAATTTATCAATGGTAAAGAACGTAAATTAAAAAATATCCTTAAAAAACTACCAGGTGTAGAAGTAGATAGAGATGGAGGTGTTTTAGTACAAGGAAAAAAAGTAACAAAATTATTGGTAGATGGGAAAAAGTTTTTTAACGGCGGAACAAAATTAGGAGTAGAAAATATTCCTGCTGGTGCTGTAGATAAAGTAGAAGTAATAGATAACTATAATGAAGTTGCTTTTCTTAAAAACATATCAGATTCTGATGAAATGGCAATGAATATTAAGTTAAAAGAAAATAAAAAAAGATTTGTCTTTGGGGATGTTGAAGTGGGTATAGGAAATAAAAAGTATTATAAAACCCATGCAAATCTTTTTTATTACTCACCAAAAACAACTCTAAATTTTATAGGAAATTCTAATAATATTAATGAAAAAGTATTTTCATTTAGAGATTATTTAAACTTTAATGGTGGAACAAATGCTCTTTTTAAAGGCAATTTAGATTTCTCAGGAGGCGATTTTAAACAATTTATAGAAACTAATGATGTTATAGACGCTAAACATCATTTCGGAGCAATAAACGTATTTCATGAGATATCTTCAAAACTAAAACTTTCAGGATATGCGATATCATCATTTACAAATAGTAACAGTTTTCAAATAAATCAAAATCAGTATGTAGATTTTACAGAAATTAAAGAAACTACTACAAATTTTAAAAACCTACTAGGAATTGGTAAATTCGACTTTGATTACACTCCAAAAGAAAATGAGCAATGGTATTTTAAAACTCTAGTAAAACAAACTAATAATAATAGGCTTAATTCTATTTCATCTACAATAAACACTATTGAAAATCAAATAAAAACAGATAATAACTCTAAAGAAAAGTATGTAAACCAAAATATTGAATGGTATAAAAAAAAATCAAAAGAGCACACTTTTTCTGCTTTAATGAATTATAAATTTAATAAAGACACACCTAACACTTTTTGGGAAACAACGTTACCTATTTTAGAAGGATTAATACCAGTTGACATTTCTCAAAATCCACTTAAAATTGAACAAGTTAGGCAAATAGAAAAACATTATTTTAATACCGTTTTTAAACATTTTTGGGTATTAAACAAACATAACCATATTTATCCTACAATAGGAAACACATACCAAGAGCAAAAATTCATAACAACAGATAATCAAAACTTAACTAATGGTAATAGTATAAATTTCGAATCGGCAGGTTTTAATAATAGCACAAAATATGATTTTCATGATTTTTTTGTAGGGTTACATTATAAGTTTAGAAAAGGCATTTTTACACTAAAACAAGGAGCATATTTACATAGATACCACTGGAGAGTGAGTCAACAAAATTTTTTGAATACAGTGAAATGGAATCTTTTACCCGATTTTAATGCAGAAATTAAATTTAACAACGCTAAAAAACTCAAAATTAACTATCAATTAAAAACGAATTTTTCAAATGTTTCTAAATTAGCAAATCGATTTTATTTACAATCGTATAATGCTGTTTTTAAAGGAAATGAATTTTTAGAGAATGAATTATTCCATTCAGGTGATATTTCTTATTCTATTTTTAGTTTGTATAGAGGATTAACATTTTTAGTAAGAGCCAATTATATTAAAAAAATTAAAGGATATCGTAATTCCGTAAATTTTGATGGTATTAATCGATTTTTATCCTATGAATTAATAGATAACCCTTCTGAAAACTTGAGTTTAAATGTTAATCTAAGAAAAAAAATTAAACAAATTAGGTACAAATTAAGAGGATCATACGATACCAATAATTATTTACAAAATATAAATAACAATTTTACTACTAATAAGAGCACCAATTATTCTTTAGAGTTTGGAGCAGAAACATTATTTAATGATTTTCCATTAGTTGAAATTGGTTATAAACGAACCATCGGAAGTTATGTGTCTAGTAACTCAGTTTCAGAGTTCATAACAAATAAACCTTTCATTAATATAGATTTTCATTTTTTTAATGCTTTTGTATTAAATTTTGATTATGAATACTATGATTATCAAAATGAAATACAAAAACTAAATAACACCTATGAATTGGCAAACGCTTCGTTATTATATCAAAAAGAAAACAGTCCTTGGACTTTTAGATTTGAAGCACAAAATTTATTAGATGCCAAGTTTAAACGTAGTAATAGTTTTTCAGACTATTTAATTTCTGATACAAAAACGTTTATTATGCCTAGAGTACTACTATTTAGTATTGGTTATAAACTTTAATTACCTGATTGATTATATATTGAATTTAATTACCTAATACAATTTTTTTAATTTAAAAATGTATTAGCTTTTCGGAAAGCTATTGAGAAGATAAAAATTATATATAATTTGTGCTATTCCTGTATACCAATTATCCTCTATTTTAATTCAAATGGAATTGAATGGGGTTATTAAACCTTTGCCTGGAAAATTGTTTGAAGTGTAGTTTTTGGGTTGAAGTATTTTTCGTTGTAACAAACCTCACAGATACTGTGTTAAAAATCAAATTTATTATTTAAATTTTTTGTAAATTTATAATTCACTAGGAAGTT
>CANMJA010000046.1 GCA_947498055.1 uncultured Tenacibaculum sp. | reverse complement strand
AACCTGAATGTCAATAGTTCGTGCCATAGAATAAAGATACTCATTATTTGAGTAAAATAAAAGTTAAAAATGTATAACATTCTCTCCTTTACCATAAACTGGTAATGATTTATTATTACAAATATTATTAATAAATAAAGGAATCAATTTCTCTGGAAATTGAAAAGAACCGTAATTATTTGAACAATTAGAAATAACCGTTGGTAATTTATAAGTATCATAAAAAGCTCTCACAAAATGATCTGAAGAAGCTTTTGATGCAGAATATGGTGAATGCGGATCATAAGCTGTTTCTTCTGTAAAAAAACCATCATCAGATAAACTTCCATAAACTTCATCTGTAGAAATATGATAAAAAAGCTTCTCCTTAAAATTATTTCCCCACTTTTCTTTAGCTGCTTGTAAAAGGCTTAAAGTATCCATTACATTTGTTTTTAGCAAAAGAAAATGGATCTTTAATAGATCGATCTACATGAGATTCAGCTGCTAAATGTATCACTGCATCTATTTCATAATCAGAAAACACAATATTCATGCGTTCATAATCACATATATCTCCTTTTATAAAAGTATAATTCGGCTTGTCTTCTATATCTTTTAAATTCTCTAGATTACCAGCATAGGTAAGAGCATCTAAATTTATAATATTATAATCTGGATATTTATTAACGAATAGACGCACTACATGCGAGCCTATAAAGCCAGCTCCTCCTGTGATTAAAATGTTTTTCATCAATTACTTTATTGAAAAGATCTTTAATTTTCAATCAAATTTAGTAAATACTTTCCGTAGTCACTCTTTTTTAATGGTTCTGCTAGTTTTTTTACTTGTTCTTTATCTATATATCCCATATGGTATGCTATTTCTTCCAAACAAGCAACTTTAAGCCCTTGTCTTTTCTCTATGGTTTCAATAAACTGACCTGCTTGCATTAAAGAATCATGAGTACCAGTATCTAACCAAGCAAACCCTCTACCCATTAATTCCACTTTTAACGTATCTTCTTTTAAATATTTTTGATTCACAGAAGTTATTTCTAATTCTCCTCTATCAGACGGCTTTATATTTTTAGCTATTTTTATTACATTATTCGGATAAAAATACAGACCTACAACAGCATAATTAGATTTTGCTTTTATCGGTTTTTCTTCTATTGAAACGACATTATTCTTATCATCAAACTCAGCTACACCATATCTTTCTGGATCTTTAACATAATAACCAAAAACGGTTGCTTTATTTTCTTTCTTTACATTATGAATAGCATTTTGTAACATTTCAGGTAATCCATGTCCATAAAAAATGTTATCGCCTAAAATCATACATACATCATCATTTCCTATGAATTCCTCTCCTAAAATAAATGCTTGTGCTAATCCATCAGGTGAAGGTTGCTCTTTATAACTAAATGCCATTCCTAACTCTTCTCCTGATCCTAAAAGCTTTTTGAAATTAGGCAAATCATCAGGAGTAGAAATTATTAAAATCTCTTTTATTCCTGCTAGCATTAATACAGATAGTGGATAATAAATCATTGGTTTATCATAAACAGGTAATAATTGTTTAGATACTCCTTTAGTTATTGGATATAAACGCGTTCCTGAACCACCTGCTAGTATTATGCCTTTCATAAAATGATAGTTTTACTTAAATAGTAAAATTAGTTAATTAAAAATTATTATCGAGTAAGTACAGAACCGGCTTTTATAGTGGTATTACTTTCAATAGAAACGTAATAATCTATTTTTACACCATTTCCTATGTACACACCATCTCCTATAATTCCTCCTGCTGAAATAGAAACTGTCGGCATAATCATACTATATTTTCCTATTTCAGTATCATGAGCAATCACTGAAGATGTATTTATATAAGTAAAATCGCCTATATTTATATTTACTGTTAAAACACAATTAGCAGCTATTACTACTCCCCTACCCAAAAGAACCGTTTCATCATAAATGACCACAGAAGGATGAATCAACGTAGGAAATGTAATATAAGAGTTTGTAATTTTTTTTCTTATTTTCTCTTTAATTATTGGATTCCCAATTCCTATAACAATTGCTAAATTTTCTTCTTTCGAATTTAAGGAATCTATATTATCTAAAATTGGATATCCATTAATCATTTTATCAGAGACATTATCATCATAGAATCCTATAAAATTCCAAGTTGTACTCTCTTTATTTATAGACTTTATAATACCTAGAACTTCTCTTCCTAATCCTCCAGTTCCAATAATTGCTATATTTTTAAGTTTAATCATAAATTTCATTTATTCTTTGAAATTTCTTTACAAATCTCTAAATACTGTTTAGCTCTTTCTTTAGCTGTTATAAAATCTAACAACCTTTTCTCTCCTTTTATTATAAGCTCTTCTCTAATTTTAGGATTTAACACTAAATTCATAATTTCTTTAGCTATCCCTATAGGATCGTAAGGGTCAAAATAAATTGCAGAATCTTTACAAATTGAAGTAGCAAATGATAAATCCGACGTAATTATCGGTTTTTTCATTTTCATTGCTTCAGGGTAATTAACTGTAAAACATTCAATAGTTGTAGGCAAAAAAAGAGCATCACATTCATGATATAATTGAGGACATTTATTTATATCCTGTCTTCCCAAATTAACAATTGATTCTTTTACTTCACTATTAAACTTCTTTTCATAAATATCGTTATCAATAGTTAATACAAATTTTATATTATTCTTTTTTTTATTTAATAATGGTATAACCTCATTTAAAATAGTCAAAT
This sequence comes from uncultured Tenacibaculum sp., assembly GCA_947498055.1. Lineage (GTDB taxonomy): Bacteria > Bacteroidota > Bacteroidia > Flavobacteriales > Flavobacteriaceae > Polaribacter. The sequence continues at coordinate 25,010 of CANMJA010000046.1, read as the reverse complement.
TTTTATGATCATCGAATGCACACGGGCTTAAAAATCTAAATTCATTTTTCAAACGTAATTTTAAAAAACCTTTTTTAGTTGGTATAAAACTATTAAAAAAAGAATTATAAGTATTACCTACCGTATAATATTGTCCTCTTTTTAAAATATATTTTAATCGATTAGTTACTTCATTAGTTTCTGAAACATAATGACTTCCATTTTTTTTCAAAAAAAATGTGTGTATCTTTTTAAAAATAAAAAATTTTAATTTTAATTTTATTGACGCCCTTTCAAAAAAAGGAGAATCATTATATATATAATGACCATATGCAAAACCCTGTAAATGTGGAGACAAAGGGGTCCACCAAGAAGGTCCAGAAATAGTAAAAACACAATCAGGGGATATTCTAATTTCTTTTTTTTTTAATTCTAGTCTTTCTTTAAAACCTTTTAAATTATAAAGACGATTTGCTTTAATTTTGTAAAAAAAAAAGTTACCTGGAAACATCCCTATATCTAACTGACCTTCAATTGTTTTACTTACAAAAACATGATACTCATTTTCTTTAATATAAATACACTCATTAATGAATGAAACAGCTACTTGAGATACTCCTGTACCACTTAATGTAGAAGCATTTATTATTAATTTCATAAACTGCCATGTTCTTTAAACTCTTTTACTTTTTTAAACATAAAAAAATATAAAAATATCAACAAAATTATAGTAAAAAATAAAATTACGTATTGCGTACTTAAAGTCAAATCATATGCATTGTAAACAATAATATTTATAATCATTTGAATTAAAGCATAAATTATTGACACTTTTAAATGTGATATACTCAATACGTTTACCATTTTTTGATATATATGAAGCCTATGCGGTTCTGTAAGTTTATGCCCAATATATTTTCTATAGATAATTGTTAGAATAGCATCTACTCCATAAACAGATATAAATAATAGAATCAAAGGTGATTTTATTTCTTTAATGAATAAAAATCCTATAAAAAAAAGTAATACTGCTATTGATATACTACCAATATCTCCTGCAAACATTCTTGCTTTTTTTCTAAAATTAGAAAAACCAAATACTAAAACTGACATTAAAACATAAATAAGTAATTTATTATCAATAATGTCTTCTTTTAAATTCAGTACTAAAAAACCAATTATACAAACTAAACTATAAAGTCCTGTTATTCCATTAATACCATCCATAAAATTATAAATATTAATAAAACCCACTCCTATTATTAATAAAGGTGGAATCAATAAATAATTATCATATGAAAATCCTATTTGAAATAAACATAAACCAATTGCTATAAACTGAAATGGTAATCTAATTGTAGAACTTAATGTAATTATATCATCTATAAAACTTACTAAAGCTATGAGAGTAACTCCTATAAAAAAATAAGGATATTCAAATCCTGATACTAAAAAATAAATTAAAATACTTAAATAAAATAAAACTCCTCCTCCTCTTATAGTAGGTGATACATGAGAACTTCTATGATTTGGTTTATCAATTATATTAAATCTTTCCGCAATTTTCTGATAAACTACTGATGAAATAACTAATACTAATAAAGTTATTAAATAATTCATGAAAAACATTTAATTTTTATTAAAACTAACTATACATTTCTTTATAATATTTTTGATAATCTCCGCTTGTAACATTATCTATCCAAGGTTGATTCTCTAAATACCATTTTACTGTTTTTTCTATTCCTTCCTCAAATTGTAATGAAGGCTCCCATCCTAACTCATTTTTTAATTTAGTAGAATCAATTGCATATCTAAAATCATGACCTGCTCTATCTGTAACATAGGTTATCAATTTTTCTGATTCTCCTTTTTTTCTTCCTAATAAACTATCTACAGTTTTAATAATTACTTTTATTAAATCAATATTTTTCCATTCATTAAAACCTCCAATATTATAAGTATCACCTAACTTTCCTTTGTGAAAAATTACATCAATTGCCCTAGCATGATCATTAACAAAAAGCCAATCTCTAATATTTTCACCTTTTCCATATACTGGTAAAGGTTTATTATGACAAATATTATTTATAAATAATGGAATTAGTTTTTCGGGAAATTGATAAGAACCATAATTATTTGAACAATTAGATATTACCATAGGTAATCCATAAGTATCGTGAAATGCTCTCACAAAATGATCTGAAGATGCTTTTGACGCTGAATATGGTGAATGAGGATCATAAGATGTTTCTTCTGTAAAAAAACCTTCGTCTCCTAAACTTCCATAAACTTCGTCGGTAGAAACGTGATAAAACATTTTATCATTATAGTTGTCTCTCCATTTATTTTTTGCAGCTTGAAGTAAACTTAAAGTACCCATTACATTAGTTTTAGCAAATGAAAAAGGGTCTTTTATAGAACGATCAACATGAGATTCTGCTGCAAGATGAATAACTCCATCTATATCAAAACCCATAAATAATCTTTCCATCTCTTCATAATCACATATATCAGCTTTAACAAATGTGTAATTAGATTTGTCTTTGATATCTTTCAAGTTTTCTAAATTCCCTGCATAAGTTAAACTATCAAGATTAATAATATTATAATCTGGATAATTATTCACAAATAATCTCACTACATGAGAACCAATAAAACCAGCTCCTCCAGTTATTAATATATTTTTCATTTTTATTATTTTTGTAATTCTTTAATACATTCTTTTAATGAGTCTCTCCAATATGGAATTTCAATATTAAAATCTTTTTTGATTTTTGCTTTATTCATTACTGAATAATTTGGTCTTTTTGCAGGAGTGGGGTATTCTTTTGTTTCAATTGGATTAACTTCACAATCTATTCCTCCATATAACATAACAGCCTTAGCAAAATCATACCAAGAAGCAATACCTTCATTTGAATAATGATATATCTTGGAATGATCATCTATTTGATCTTCCTTTAATAACTCAATACATACATTAGCTAAATCTCTTGCATAAGTTGGAGAACCAATCTGATCAAAAATCACACCTAGTTTCTCCCTCTCTTTACCTAACCTCAACATTGTTTTAACAAAATTATTACCAAAACTAGAATAAACCCAAGAAGTACGAATTATTATTCCTTGAATATCTGAATTTAAAACATATTCTTCTCCTTCTCTTTTAGTTTTACCATAAACCCCCAATGGGTCTACATCTTGACTTTCATTGTATGGTGTAAAGTTCTCTCCATTAAAAACATAATCTGTAGATATATGAATTATCTTACCTCCAACTTTTTCTAAAGCAAACACTAGATTTTTAACTCCATTTGCATTTACTTGATTTGCTTTATTGACATCACTTTCAGCTTTATCGACAGCAGTATAAGCAGCACAGTTTATTACTAATTCTATCTTATTTGTAATAATATAATCTTCTACTAATTGTGATTTAGTAATATCTAATTCTTTAGATCCTTCAAACATAAAATTATATTTAGTTTCATTTTTCGAAACCTCTCTTATTTCAGAACCTAACTGTCCGTTCGCACCCGTTATTAATATATTCATAATTAGTATTTATAAGGACTTTCTATATCTTTTAACCATTGAAGATTTAAATCTTTATCAGACAATTGTATATCTTCTTTTTTAATTATCCAATCAATATTTAATTCTTTGTCGTCCCATTTAATACCAGAATCATGATTCGGTGCGTATATATTATCTACTTTATAAGCAAAAATTGCTTCTTCTGATAGAACAATAAAACCATGAGCAAAACCTCTTGGCACAAATAATTGTCTTTTATTTTCCTCAGATAATTCTACACTTACATATTTACCATATGTAGATGAACCTACTCTAATATCTACAGCTACATCCAATACTTTCCCTTTAATACAACGCACCAATTTTGCTTGTGCAAAAGGCGGTTTTTGAAAATGTAATCCTCTTAAAACACCTCTACTAGATTTTGATTCATTATCTTGAATAAAATTTGTTTCTGTAACATTTTCTTCAAATTGTTTTTGATTAAACGATTCAAAAAAATAACCTCTATGATCTCCAAAAACTTTAGGTTCAATTATTACTACTTCAGGAATTTCTGTTTTTATAAAGTTCATCTTATTATTTTATAAGGTTAAGAAGATATTGGCCATAATTATTTTTCTTTAAAGGCTCTGCTAATTTCTTTATCTGCTCTTCATCTATGTATCCCATATACAAAGCTATTTCTTCTAAACAAGCTACTTTTAAGCCTTGACGTTTTTCTATAGTTTCAATAAATTGACCAGCTTCCATTAGTGAATCATGAGTCCCCGTATCTAACCAAGCAAATCCCCTCCCCATTAACTCAACTTTCAGTGATTCTTTTGATAAATATTCTTGATTTACGGAAGTGATTTCTAATTCTCCTCTATGAGAGGCTTTAACATTTTTAGCTATATCTACAACATCATTAGGATAAAAATAAAGTCCTACAACTGCATAATTAGATTTTGGGATTGTAGGTTTTTCTTCAATAGAAGTAACATTTCCTTTATCATCAAATTCAGCTACACCATAACGTTCAGGATCGTTAACATAATAACCAAATACTGTTGCTTTTTTTTCTTCTGTAACATTCTTACTTGCATTCTGTAACATTTCTGTTAAACCATGACCATAAAAAATATTATCTCCTAAAACCAAACATACATCATCATCTCCTATAAATTCTTCACCTATAATAAAAGCTTGAGCTAAACCATCTGGAGAAGGCTGTTCTTTATAACTTAATTGAATTCCTAATTCTTTACCACTTCCTAATAATTTTTCAAAATTTGGTAAGTCTTGAGGTGTTGAAATAATTAATATTTCTTTAATTTCTGCCAACATTAAAACAGATAAAGGATAGTAAATCATTGGTTTATCATAGACAGGTAATAATTGTTTTGATACGCCTTTAGTTATTGGATAAAGTCTGGTACCTGATCCACCAGCTAATATTATTCCTTTCATTTTATATTTTTTTTACTGTTTCTAATAAACCTACCTTTGATTTTACAGGTAACTCATTTATATTAAGTGAATCTAAAATTTTATGATTACTAACTTCATAAGTTTCTGTAAGTTTTTTTAACCTTTCATTATTAAGAGGTAAAGATAAGATATCTCCTATATTAGATATAAATCGAATAAACCTAACTGGTATTTTTAAGATTCTTACTTTTCTCTTTAATGAATTTCCTATTATTTTAATTAACTCATTTGTAGAAATTGACTCCCCATCTGAAAGAGTAAACATATTAGATTTTATATCCTCTTCGATAATCATTTTTATAATAAAACTTAAGTTTTCTACAGATAAAAAAGATCTTTTATTCTCAAATGCTCCAAGAGGCCAAGGAACTCCTTTTTGAACCAACTTGATTAAAAGATTTAAATTTCCTTTATTATTTTTACCATAAATCATACAGGGCATTAAAATATAACTTTTTTTATCTAACTCTTTATAGTTTAAAATATAATCACCTGCTTGTTTCTTAGAAATCCCATAAGGTGTTTGTGGGTTAAAAACTGTATCTTCATTTACAATCTCTGAAGGAGAATCTGCTATAGCTTTAACTGAACTTAAAAATATAAACTTAATTGCTTTAGATTTTAAATAAGCATCAAAAACTTGTTTTGTTAATTCATAATTAGAATTATAATAGGCTTGTTCTTCCGTTGTATTTTTTGTGTCATGTGCTTTACCTGCTAAATGTATAACCACATCAATATCATTATCTATCAAAATCGTTTGATTTTGTTTATACCTAACAGATAATGTACTTACTTGAATATTATTAGACTTTAAATAAGGGATCAAATTAATTCCGACAAAACCAGATGCTCCTGTTATTAATGCTTTCATCTACTAATTTTTAATCCATTCTTTATTTTCAACTTCACTAAAAATCTCTTTTATCCAACCTTCTATAGATAAACTTTCGTATATTGATTCAGGTAATTCTTTATATTTTTTCTTAAAAAAAGATTCATCTATGTTTAGAGCATCTCTATCAATTATTAATATATTGTTTGAATCATAAAAATCATATTTCTCAATTTTTTTATTTGTGGTAATAAGTTTTTTTTGTGCACCTATCGCTTCAAAAGTTCTCATTGTCAATCCATTTTGATTAGGGTGATTAATATCAAGAATCACATTAGAATTATTATATAATTCTAATATTTCTTCTGTCATTAAACTTTTAAAACTTAATTTTTTATAATCAAAATGTTTAAATGTTGAGTCAAAAAATCTTTTAAAAAAATAAATTAACTTTCCTTGTAAATAAAAAAAAGTGAAGGTCTTTAATCCTTTAGATTCACACCAATCTACTATCTTATTTGTAAGTATGTATCTATCTGAATGTGCGGTTCCCAAAAACAGAAGGTCATATTTTAACTCTTTTTCTGAAAAATTTGATATCTCTCTAAATGAATCAAAGAAAAATAAAGGTCTTAATTGTATATTATATTTTTCAGCATCTTTAGGATCAAATGTAGATTTATCTTGAAAATAATCCAATATAGTTATTGGGTGAGGGTGATTTCTAAAAGAATCCCAAGTATAAAATATTCTGTGCGTTGTTGGATGATCAATAATAAATTTTTCAAGAAAAAAACTTGGAACTATCTCTCCTCTATTCACAAATAAATAATCGTATGTTTCATTTTCTATGACTTTCAAAATTTTTTTATAATATTTAGTTATTTTTTTTTCATAAATATTACGTTTTAATCTTATTAAACCTTTTGTAAAAATGTTATTCGATGGTCTTTCGTCAAAATAATCAACCTTAGCTCCTAAGAATTCTAATTTATTTTGTATTTTTTTTTCTAACCCAAAGGTTTGAACAGATAAAAAAAGAATCTTTTTATTTTTTAAAAACATTGTTTCTACTTTAAAAGTCCTTTTTCTTTCATTTCAGCTAGAGAACTTTCTAAATTGTCTTCTTCTATTTTTTGCCTTAAAACCCATTGAGTAAAATTATTAATTCCTTCTTTAAAAAATACTTGTGGCTCAAAACCTAGAAGTTTTCTTATCTTAGTCATATCTGCATAATTATGTCTTATATCTCCTAATCTAAATTTCCCTGTTATCTTTACAGGAACATCTATATTATATGCATCTATTAAAGTATTTGCTACAGTTAATACATCAGTTGCTATTCCAGTTCCTACATTAAAAATCTCATTATTAGCTTCTTCTTTCTCAATACCTAATATCGTTGCATTTACAACATCATCAATGTAAACAAAATCTCTTGTTTCTTTTCCATCCTCGAAAATTTGAATTCCATTATTATTTCTAATCTGTGTAGAAAAAATAGATAGAATTCCCGTATAAGGGTTAGACAATGATTGTCCTGGTCCATAAACATTTTGATATCTAAAAGCTACAGGAGCAATATTTAATGTTGGACAAACTGTCATTATCATTTGTTCTTGATTTTGCTTCGTAATACCATAAACTGAAGATGGATGAATTTTAGATTCTTCATCCGTAGCTTGAAGTTTTAAGTTTACCTCCCCTTCATACTTTACTGAAAAATCACCAGATAACATATCTTTTTCATTTCTGTGAAGTGGATAAACATTTCCTAATTCTGGATGAACATATTTACCTTCACCATAAATAGACCTAGATGAAGCAATTACAACTTTCTTAACAGTTGTGTTTTTATTAGCTAAAATATCTAATAAAATAGCGGTTCCTAGAATATTTACTTCAGTATATTTTTCTATACAATACATCGATTGACCAGTTCCTGTTTCTGCAGCAAAATGAACAATTACATCTTGTTTCTTTATTGCTTCTTCCCAATCATTTCGAGAAGTTACTGTACCTTTTATAAAAGTAACTTTATCTTTTATACTCAAGTATAATGGAGAAGTCTCTTCAGGATTATCCCCATGTATTTGAGGTGATAAATTATCTAAAACTGTAATTTCATAACCCTTTTCTATTAAAGCTAGAGATAAATTACTACCTATAAAACCAGCTCCTCCTGTTATTAAAATATTTTTCATTATATTTTTTCCCATTTTTTTGTTCCTTCATTAAATTGCTTTATTACTTTTGCTGGGGATCCCACAGCTATACTCTTGGATGGTATATCTTTTGTAACTACAGAATTTGCACCTATGATACTACCTTTTCCTATTTTAACACCTGGTAAAATTGAAACGAATTCACCTAACCAAACATTATCTTCAATTATTACAGAACTTATTTTATACTCTCTTTTAATTGGAATCAAATCAGGGTTACTATCATTTTCTCCTCCTTCATAAAACCCATGTGAACAATCAGATATATATATCTTGCTAGCCATAAGCACATTATCACCTATACTTACATTATTCATAGCTGTTATGTGCACATAATCATTAATCTGAACATTTTCTCCAAATTTAATTACTTTTTTATTTTTTTTTGAAAAAGCTTCTATGCGGCAACCAACACCAGTTGTTAAATTAATTCCTAAATCAATATTTTTTTTACCTCTTATTATTATTGGATATCTTATTAATCTAGATTTAGAAAAAAACAAAAGAGTATTTAATTTCATAAACAATAGTTTCAAAAAACCAATAAACCCATATATTTGAATCATTCCCCTCATAATATAAACAATTAACTAAATTTCTATTTATAATAACTTTATCTATAGTTTTAAATCAAACAATATTATTAAAAGTTAAATCAAAATCATCATCATCATATCTCAATACTTTTATCCCTTGACTTTCGTATTCATCTGCTAGTGTCGAAGTATAAGAGATGAGAACATCTACCTTAGGGTAGTCATTTTTCTCTAATATTACAAAATCATTTTCTTCTAAGAGATCCTTATACACGGTAATATCTTTATCTATTGGATGTGGTTTTATGTAAAGGTTAACTTTCTTACTAGACAGGCTTCTAATTATACCATCTTCCTTGTCAAAAAAAAATTTATTACATACTAGTAAAACATTCTTAAACTCATTGTTTAAAAGTTTTCCATTTGATGAAAATTGAATTGAAGATCTATAATAAGGATTAGGTTTATTAGTTAAAAGTATTTTCTCGCAAATATTTTTTTGCTCTTTATTAATATAATAAGCATAATCAACATTGCCTATTTTTTTTACTTTCATATTTTTATATAAAATACCATGTTGTATCAAACATTTGGTTTTTTCAATATAGCTAGCTAAGTAAGCCCATCTATCTATAAGACTTATAAAACAATATTCATTTGAAGAACTCGTTCTTTTTAAATAAAAATACGACAAAAAATATTCAAACGAAGTATAAGATCTAAACATTAAGTCTCTGTCTCCATATTTTATTTTCATAAAAAAAGAAGTCTTAATAGAATACCAAAAAGAGTATAGTAAATCAACATATTTTATTCCACTAAATAAATGTACTACTTCAAAACTACTATAGTCTGAATTAATAGAAGGAATTTTTACCACCACAATATTCTCAATACTTATATTAGTGCTATTTAATATTTTGACAAATCTATCTTTATCAAAGTTTATTCCTAGCATTAAATATTTTTTTTGAACATTTTTTTTTGATACAAAAATATATTTAATGGTATAACTAAAAAATCTAAATAATAAAATCAACACATAAACTAATATTTCAAATCTAGAAAGTAATAAAATGAAAAATGAAAAAAATGAAAAAAATTTATCAGGAACACTTAAATATCTTGCTACCTGTTTAATTTTAAACTTTTTGTATGAAGTTTTCTCATCATCACAAAGTTCTTTATATAAATTATATTCATTTATGTGTGCATAAAAATAACCTTTTATGACTTTATTAAGATTATGATTCATTCCTAAAGGTATATAATATTCTTACAAAAAACAAAAACAATAAAGCGATATATAATAATTCAAATCCACAATAAAAAATGGAAACAATCGAAATAACTAATAATAAGACTAAAATAAATAAACTTTCTAAGGAGATATATATTTTACTTACTAATTTCCTTTTTATATATAAATAAAAAAACAAACTTAATAAAAAAGTAAAGGTATAACCAAAATTATAAACCATTTGGCATGTATATCCATAAAAAAGATGAGCTTTATAATCAAAGGACTTTCCAACTCTCTCCTTTGATGCTTCTGCATCCCATGATATCACACCAAAAAAATTCAAATACTGATAAACAAGTCTAAGAAACCCTTCTCCATAAAGTATTTTTTCTTCAGTATATTTTTCAAGACCTTTTGCACCGTTATAGTAGCCTTGAGCTGCGTAATCCGCTATGCTATATACAACAGGGTTTTTAATTTTAGAATTTTTAGAAATACGATCTCCATAATAATCCATTTCTGAAAATCTAGTTATCGTTAATGAAATAAATAAAAAGATAATTATAGAAATAATCATTTTAAAATTTTTTAAAATTTTTCGTTTTACTTTTGTTGGCATAGTATCCTTTAAAAGGAAAAAAGTGCCTATAAAAACAAGTATATAAGTAAATATTTGTGCTCTTGAGTAAAAGGCTACACCCGCTATAATCGAAGATGATGAATAAATTAACGCTGTCTTTGATTTGGATGTTTCTGACTTAGATAAGTAATAGAAAAAAAAAGGTATTGCGAAATATCCTAAATTTTGAGTAACAAAAGTATACCTAAAAATATTAGCAAAATAAGGAATCTTATCATACAATCCTCTATAAGCTCCTTCCGCTTTAAAAGCTGCTATACTTGGTATATAAGTCCGAATTACTATTAATAATATTAGACTTAATATTAGATTCAAAAATAAAACTTTGTATAAAACTTTTTTAAAGAAAAAAATGAATTTTTTATTTTTAAAATAAACAAAATGAATTTTAGCATAACGCCAAGGAGCTATTATTAAAAACAAACAAATATTAATAAAAAATATATTGAAAATTACAATTGGTGAGTCATAATTTATTTCTTCTCCAACCAAAAATTGTCCAAGAAAAGAAAAGACTTGCAAAAGCACTAAAATTAAATAAAGCCTGGTATCTTTTTTATTGAAAAAAAGAAATATAAAAAAGAAAAATAATTGTAGAACAAATCCCATATATTCTATTTATTTAATACTTTATTTTTTAAAAAAACATACTCTTTTGGTTTTATAGTAGCTAAAGAAATAAAATATACTATAATCCCTATAATTAAACTAATTATTATTTTATTAAAACTATTTGAAAACAAAGACGAAATGCATAGTGTAATTAATAATAATAAAACATTTAAAGTAATATTTAAGATAATGTAATTAATCTGCTTGTAAATTCCAATACCCAAATATTTCCCAACATAAACCATTGATAAAAAAGCATCTATACAGTAATATAATATAATTCCATAACATACAATAATTATATTATAATTAATGGTTATAAATAAAATAATTAATCCAATAATTTTTTTTACAAAATTAACACGAACTAATGTTTTAGTTTTATCTAGCACTTTTAAATATGAGTTATTTACATAAATAATTGGTATAAATAAATATGCTATTGAAATTAACTGTAATATTTCCAATCCTCCAATCCATTTCTCTGTTAACAGAAACAATATAATTGGTTTAGCTAATCCAATTGTAAAAACAAGGATAGGAAATGCTATCAAAGTAGATAATCTTAATAACATTTCATACTTATTCTTTAAATACTCTTTATCATCCTTTCTTTTAGATAGTATAGGAAAAAAAACACTCTCAACTGCGTACATAAAATTAGTTGTCGTAAAAAAAACAACTGTCTGCATCCTATTATAATATCCTAAAACTTTTGCTGTAAAAACTTTACCAATTACTAAAGAATATATATTATCATAAAATACTTGAATAAAGTTATTAATCAAAATTTTTGAAGAATATGGTAATATTTCTTTCAGTTCTTTGAATGAAAAAGAAAAAATTGGTATCCATCCAGATAGTGTCCAAAATAAAATTGCTTGAATAATATTTATTGATAGTGTTTGAAAAACAATTGACCAAACGCCGTAATCATTATATACTAAAATTAATCCTATCGAAGATCCTAATATTGAAGATACAAGAGTTATTACTGCTGGTAATTTAAAATCCAATTTTATTGTAAATAAAACTCTCTGTATATATGTAAAAGAATAGATAACAATATTAAGTCCAACAACTTTAGTTAATATACTTAATCTTTGTATAGCATAAAAATTTGCAATAAAATCTGAAGAAAAAAACAATAATAAATATAATAATATAGAAATAAGAAAATTGGAAAAAAAAACAGTTGAATATAGTGATTCTGTGTTATTTACTTTAAAAATTAATGCTTCAGCAAATCCTGATGCTACAATTAAACTAGCAATTTGTATAAACGTTGTAATTATTGCAACCTCCCCAAAGTCTTGAGGAGTTAATAATCTTGCTATAATTAAAGTCGAAATGATTTGAAGTATATTGGGTATATAACGACCTAAAACACTCCAAAGAGTCATGTTAACATGACTCTGCTTATTTTTCTTCATAACTTTTAGATAAATAACTTATTATATTGCGGTCCAACCTCCATCTACCATTAAATTATGACCTGTTATAAAAGAAGCTTCTTCAGATAATAAAAATACAATAGGCTCTGCAATTTCTTTAGGAGTACCTAATCTCCTTAATAAGGATTTCTCACTATACTTCTCTACAAAACTTGGATGTTGCTGATTTTTATGCAAAACACCTCCTGGAGATAAGCAATTTACTCTTACATTAAACTCTCCGTAGTATGACGCTAAATATCTAGTTAAATTAACAATTCCACCTTTTATTGCAGCATAAGCAGCTGGTGAAGTACCACCATAACCTTTATAAATAGAAAAATCATTTCCTACTACTCCATAAATAGATCCTATATTTACAACAGAACCAGATTTTTGAGCTTTCATAATTTCTAATACTTTTTGACAAATAAAAAAAACCATATTCATCTGCATATCAATATTTTTCTTCCAAGAACTTAGTTTTATGTCTTCAAATTTATCTCCCCAGTCTTTGGTTCTTGGATAAGCCAAATTAATTAACCCGTCTATTCTTCCATATTCACTCATTACTAAAGATATAAGTTTATTAATTTCTCCTTCTTTTGTAACATTAAATGCTAAAACATCATTTTCCGTATCTTCAACAATATCAACAGCTACAACATTAGCTCCAGCTTCAATCAAAGAAGTAGAAGTTGCATTCCCTATCAATCCTTTAGCTCCTGTTAGAATAATAACCTTATCTTTTAATCTTTTAAACATAATTCTAATACTTTATATCCTTCTCTTATATTATTGAAATTTCTCCCATTCATAATTTCCTCTATAAAAAACTTCATTTGAGCTTCATATAATTCCATTCCTTCTTGAGCTTCAAAGTATATTTTTTCTTTATTTAACCAAATTTCATTTTCAATTAAATCAAGTAAATATGTACCTTCATCTGTTAACACTTCAAAAGTCCTTTTTGTATCTTTTCTGTAATAGTTTAAAACTACGTTTGCATTAAATTTTTCATATGACCATAGGTAATTTGCATAATCATATGCTGAAATATTTAAACTCGAAACATTACTAAATGTACTTTTTGTTTTAATCGGCTCTCCAAAGATCCAATAAAGATAATCTAATTCATGTATTAAGTCTATATGGACTCCACCTCCCTGTTCTCTGTTGGCACTATATGTGTTTTTATAATTTATATTTGGACGCCAGTCAGGTAGATAAGAACCGCAATAAACATTAACCTCTTCAATACATCTATCTTTTAACAAAGATTTCATTTTAATTAAACCTTTATGAAATCTTAAATTACAAGCTATATATGTTAAATTATTTTGAATTACTTTTTCTACTAATCTATCCCCATCCTTACTTATTATTTCAAATAAAGGTTTTTCTATAAAAAGAGGAATATTAAGTTCATAAATTTGTTTTAATGTTTCTTGATGTCTATTTGTTGGATTAGATATTATTATAAAATTAGGTTTCAACTCTTTTATTTCTTTAAAAGAGTAAATATGTTTAATCCCCTTTTCTTCTTTAGCTATTGAACGTCTTAAAGCATAAATTTCAGTGTCGGAATTTATTTTTCTTAAAGAAAAAATATGCTTCCTTGCTATAGAACCTAAACCTATTATTAAAATCTTCATAATTTAAATCCTAACTTATTATTTTCAATCAAATACTCCATAAAATCAAAATCTATTGGATGATCTATATCAAAACAAATATGCTTCATCTCGTATATCAATGACTTCTCAGTTATAACTGTTTTGCATTCATTTCTAAAAAAAGAGTCTTTATAAAAATAAAATGAAGCATTTAATTCGTAAACTTTTGGGGCAACTTGACGACTTAGAAAACGACCTTTTTTACTTAAAGAAAAAAAATTATCATCCTTTTTCTCTACCAAATTAAAATATGGGTTTTTACTCGCAATATTAACAGAAAAGATATTCAATGCGCTTTTATTTATTTTTAGTTTTTCGAACGATTCAGATATATCTTTAACTGTTCTCAAAGGTGAAGTTACATCTAAATCCAAAACATAATCGTATCTTTTTTTATTTTTATCTGTCATGAACTGTTTAACATCAATTATAGCATCAAGTTTACCTGCTTTATCAGTTGCTAAATAAGCTGGTCTTATATAATCAATATCAATATCTATTCCTTTAAATTCTGCTACTATATTTTTTATTTTTTGTGAATCAGTAGATAAAACTACATCAATATTTTTGAAATTCTTGTTTTTTTTCAATTCAAAAATTAAATTAAGTGTATAATATATTAGAGGTTTATTTGCTATTTTTTTTATGTTCTTATCTGGCACTCCTTTAGAACCTCCTCTAGCACAAATAGTAACTAAGATATTCATAAATTAAAATTTTATCTTGTTTATATCTTCTTGCGCTTTTTTAAAGTCTTCATGTTTTCCAACATCCAACCAATAACCAGCTAATGGATACGATATAACTTTTTTCTTTTCGACTATTAACTTATCCATTAAATCAGTAGCATTAAAAAAAGTATCTTTTGGTATATAATCTAATACAGATTTCTTCATCAGGTATATACCCCCATTAGAATAATACGTGTATGTTGGTTTTTCTTTAAAGTTTTTTATACATCCATCATCTCCTTCTTCAAGAACGGCATAAGGAATATTAACTTGATAAGGTATTGAAACTAGTGAAAAATCGGCTTCTTTTTCAATAAAATCTAAATAAAATTGCTCATAATCTAAATTTGTCAAAATATCAGAATTTGTTAAAAGAATATAATCATGATTAAAATTATTAATTTTTGAAACAGCTCCTATAGTACCTAATGGCGTATCTTCCCAAACATAATTTATTGATAAATTTTTATCATCTCCATTACCAAAAAAACTTTCAATTTGTTCTCCTAAATATTTTACAGAAAACCAATAATCATCTATCCCATATAAAGCTAAACGATCTATATTATGTTCCATTATAGCTTTATTTCCTACTTTTAATAATGGTTTTGGAGTGTTATTTGTTAAAGGTTGTAATCTAGTCCCTCTCCCTCCTGCCATAACAATTGCATCTACGGGCAAATATGACCTTAAAATTCTAAAATTAATCACATTAATAACTTTGTTTTCATTATCAACAACAGGTAATATTCTGTAATTATTTCTTCTATACTCTATAATTTTTTCTATGTTATATTCTCCCTTTTTAATAAATTTAGGGTTAGATTGAATAATCTCTGCTACTGAATCATCAATTGTTATTCCTCTCAACAACCCCCTTCTTACATCTCCATCAGTCAATGATCCTATCAGTTTATTAGAAGTATCTACTATAAAAAGGATTGCGTCTTTTGCTAAAACATCTAACTTTGATAATGCTTCTTTAATTGTTGATGATCTTAAAAGTAAGTGATCTTTATAACTTCTCATAATTCTTTAATCTTTTTTACTATCTTTTTTGCTGAATGTGGTTTAAAATAGATATTACCTCCTTTGTAGTCTCCTAACTTCAAACAGTGCGTAAATGCTTTTATTATTTCTGTTGATTTAAATTCTGAATCTATTATGTTCTTACTTTGAGCTCTTCCTTTTTGTCTATTTCCTACATTTACTACATATTTGTTAAAAGATGCAGCTTCTAAAATACCACTAGATGTATTTCCAAGTAAAAAATTAGCATAATACATAGCTGAGAAATAATTGTTCTTTCCAAAATTTTCAACAAGCAAAACACTATCTTTTTTTTCTCTTTCTAATAAAATTAACTGGTCTCTATAAACAGTACCCATAGTATCTGCATTTGGCATTGTAATAACCAAATTAATTTGGTCAGAAATTGACTCTAAAGCTTTTTTCATCTCTATAGCATACTTTCTATTCTCATCAAATGCATTAGTTTCAGGATGAAATGTTACTAAAGAAAAAGGTTCGTTTTTAATATTGAAATTGGAAAATAATTTTTCTTTATCTACAGGAATAAAATCTTCCAATTCAGAAAGACTCAAAGCACCTACATCGAATATATTCTCATTTGATTCTATTAAACCTTCTACCCTTTTTTTATAAATATCTGTAGAAGTAAAATGCAAAGAAGATGCTAATGTAATTTGATGTCTGTATATATTATCTATTGCCCCTAAAGTTGTTTCTCCTCCATGAATATGCGAAAATTTAAGCCCATATGGAATACCAGCTTGAACAGCTGCACTCATTTCATATCTATCTCCAAGACAAAAAATTAAATCATACTTATTTATTTTCCAAAAATCTGCAAACTTAAGTATTGTTACCCCATAAGAGGTAGATATTGACACTTCATCATCATTCGATATTAATGAAGTAATTTCATGTATATTAACTTTATCATATTTCTTTTGTATGTCAAATACTGTATAACCATGAAATTTAGACAAATGTGTTCCAAATGCAATAATATCTATTTCAAAAGTATTATCCAAAATTAATTCATCTATAAGAGGCTCATAAATACCAAAATCTGCCCTTGAACTAGTTAATATACCTATTCTCATAATAAATCGTTCCAAGTTAATTTATGGAATTCATTTAGGTTTTTATTTACTTTTTGTCCTATTACTTCATTCCACTTCATTGCAGAAATTCCATCTCCAGGTCTTAAGGAAATAATATGATCCTCAGTTATCTCTTCTCCTTCTTTTACATTCTTTTTTAAATGAATGCTTTTTCTAGCTATTTTTTTATTCTTTTTTTCACTCTTACTAGGCTCTTTAATAGCATTACCTGAAATAGCTTCTTCTATATTTCTTATAGCAGACACCATAGCTTTTAACTCTAAAGGTTCCAAAGAAGCTCTATGATCTGGTCCAGATAAATTCCTATCTAGTGTAAAATGTTTTTCAATTACTGTAGCTCCTAGAGCAACTGCTGCTATAGGCACTTCTATACCCAATGTATGGTCTGAATAACCTATTTTCACTCCAAATGCTTGTTCTATAGTTTTCATAGCCTTTAAATTCACATCTTCCATAGGAGTAGGATACTCCGTATTACAATGTAAAACTGTAATATCTGAACGATGTATACCGTTTTCCATAAGTATATTAATCGCTTGCTCTATTTCTGATAAATTACACATTCCAGTAGATAAGATTACTGGTTTGTTTTTAAGTGCTATAGATTTTATATATGGATAATTAGTAACCTCTCCACTTGGTATTTTAAATAATTGAAAATTTAAACTATCTAAATAATTTACTCCTTCAACATCAAAAGCTGTAGAAAAAAACTCTATTCCTTTTGATTTACAATACTTTATTAATTCAATATGATCTTCATGGCTTAATTCTAATTTCTTAAGCATATCATATTGAGTACTACTTTCATCTTTAGTATTGTTAACTTGATAGTCTGCTTTTTTTGCAATTTTACTAACAATACTATTAGCTTTAAAAGTCTGAAACTTAACTAAATCTACTTTAGCATCAACAGCTACATCAATTAATTTTTTTGCAGTATTTATATCTCCATTATGATTAACTCCTGCTTCAGCTATTATTAATGTTTTACTCATTTTTTTATAAATTTCCCGGCACTTATAACACTATCTTTTTTTATTATCACCCCATTAGAAATTGTTGCATTACTTCCTATGAACGTTCCTTCCTCTACAAATGAATCACCGTTTATAACTGAACATGTGGATATATGGCAAAAATCTTTTACTTCAACTCCATGTTCTATATTTGCTTTTGTATTTATTATGCAGTGCTTCCCTACTATTGATTTCGCATTAACAAAAGCCTGATGCATAACAACAGAACCTTCTTTTATTATAGCATGAGAAGAAACATAAGCATATGGGGAGATTACTGTCGCTAATTTAGCTTTACTTTTATTTAATTTTTCAGAAATTTTCTTTCTAATACTATAATTCTTTATCTGACCAACAGTTATTAAAAAATAAGTATTTTCATCTATTAATTCTGATATTTTTTCATCTCTCCCCAAAATAGGATAACCTAATACATTACTCTCTTCTTTATTAGAATCTAGAATCCCTTTAATTATATATTTATCTTCTTTTTCTATTACATCTATAACAGAAACACAATGCCCTCCTCCTCCAATAAGAACGATATATGGTTTATCTATATTTTTATCTAACACTACTCGGAATATTAACTATTCTTTCTTCTAAATACAAAGCATTTTTTTGATTATCTCTTTGACAATTTTCATACATAGGTGATTTAAACATTAATTGCCAAATAGGTCTTGTCATTACTCCTGATTCATTAGTTGTTTTAAGAAATAAATCTCTCTCTTTTTTATCATTTAACTCAACACACATTAACCAATAATTAGCTTTAGTATTAGCTGTTTCTGTTCTAAAATTCACTCCTTTTTCTTTAAAAAATAAATGATAATCTACCGCTAAACTTCTTTTATTAGCTAAAAAAGAATGTAATTGTTCTAGTTGAGCACAGGCTAATGCAGCATTCAAGTTAGGCATTCTAAAGTTATATCCTAATTCGTTATGAACATATTCATACGAATGTGGTTGTTTTGCTGTTGTTGTAAGAAATTTTGCCTTTTCACCTAATTCTACATTGTTAGTAAGGATTGCACCACCACCACCACAAGTAACGATTTTATTACCATTAAAAGAAATAGCACCTACTTCTCCAAAACCTCCTGTTGGCTTACCTTTATACTCACTCCCTAAAGATTCTGCTGCATCTTCTACAACTGGAATATTCCATTTATTACAAACCTCTAGAAGTTCATCTAAATGTACTGGAAATCCAAATGTATGCATAGGCATGCATGCTGCAATTTTTCTTCCTGTTTTCTTATTATAACAACCATCCTCTCTAACATCTCCAAACTCTTCTAAAAAATCATTTACAGCTTGAGGCGATAGCCCCATAGTATCTATATCAACATCTAAAAATATTGGCTGAGCATTATTATAAATTATTGCATTTGCAGTAGCAACAAAAGTTAATGCTTGGGTTATTACTTCATCATCTTTTTTTACTCCTACCAATCTTAAAGCAACTTGTAAAGCTGCTGTACCATTAACTACAGCTGTAGTTTTTTTAGTCTGTGTTATTTTACTTAAAGTATCTTCAAAAAGATTAACATATTCTCCAACACTTGACACAAATGTTGAATCAATACATTCTTCTAAAAAACTTTTCTCATTCCCTTTAAATACAGGCACGTGTAGAGGTATAAAGCCCTCATTTTTAAACTTATCTCTAATAAAATTAATTAACTCTTTACGCATTACATTTTAGAATCTAATGATTTACCTAATTCCTTATGATCAAAATTAACAAGAAAATCTTTCATTATTTTTACTATGTCAGATTTTGTAGTTTCTTTTTCATCAAAAGCTTCTTTAAATAGAGACAATAATTTATCTACTTCAGATATTGGTCTAATCTTTAAATTTGTAACTACTCCTAATGCTATATATCGTTCAATATCTACTTCTTCTTTAGAAGTATAAAATTCCTCATAGGGTTTTTCTCCCGTTGTATTACTTCCTGAAAAATGTACTGGGTAATTATTTTTAAAATTGACAGCAGCCTTTTTTACAGCCTCTTCATCTGAGGAACAATAATCAACTTCATATCCTTTTTCTTCCAACAGTTTTATAGCCATATTGGAAAAAGTCATTACTTGTTCTTTTTTTAATTTTGGGAAATATATTTCTCCTGTATTCCCCAACATACATGCTAACAAACAAATTTGCCCACTTTCTTCAGGTGACACAAAATAACGAGTAACATCATTTGGTGCAGAAATAGGTTGATGCTTTGATATTCTTTCTATAAACCCCTGAGGTAAAGACCCATTAGAAAAAGCTACGTTAGCAAATCTAGCAGTTGTTACAGGATATTCAGAAGAATATGTCATAATCATATCTTCCATAATTTTCTTACTCCCCCCCATTATATTAACAGGGTTTGCTGCTTTATCAGTAGACACGCAAAAAAAATGTTTGGGTGGATATTCCACTAAAACATCTAACAATGCTTTTGCATTAATTATATTATTATTAATTAATGCTTCAACAGAAAAACGATCTTTCTCACTTCGTACATGTTTATGAGCAGAAAAATTTGCAACGATATCAAATCCTTTCCTACTTCTAATCATTTTATAAAATACGGGATCTGCATAACTCATCGGGTAGGTTACATATTCTTCTGGCACAAAAAGGTCATTTGTACTTCTTATATCTCTAGTAAGCTCTGTTAACCCATTTTCATTAATATCAACAACAACAAGCGATTTAGGTTTAAACTTTAATAAAGCTCTAATATATGAACTACCTATAGTTCCAGCACCACCTATTACTAAAACATTTTTATTATTAATTTTTTTTGATAATTGGTCTTTATTATTTTCTATATCTTGAGTAAACATACTGACATCTCTACAAATCACATGTTTAGATATAAACTCATTTAAATTTAACATACTTAAAAAGTATTTAATTTTAGTTTCTTATCTATCTTTCGAATTCAAACTTTCTTTCTCATGAACTTCCTTTCGTAAACCGCTACTAGAAAAACGATGTTCTCTTTTATTAAAATATAACTTTATCCCTTTTTTTTCACAATAATCTCTTCCTGTAAACATCTTATTAGCATATTCATCACCTATTATTCGAACATTTATATGAAAAGATCTCAAAATATCTTCTAAATCTTGCTCTGAAGCATATGGAATAATCTCATCAACATATCTACATCCTTTTAACTGAATATATCTTTCAACAACTGATTGTACCGGTTTATTTTTATCTGGTCTATCTATAGTAGGATCTGTTTGTAAACCACAAATTAAGTAATCACATTGCCTTTTGGCTTCTTCTAACATTTTAATATGACCTGCATGAAGTAAATCAAACGCACTAAAAGTTATGCCTACTTTCATATTTCTATTTCTATTTTTCAGAAGCAAATATATTAAGTTAATTTATAATAAAAAGTGTTTTTCGCCTTTATTAACAATTTCTTGATTCCTAATATCATAATTAACCAACAAAGAAGGTCTTATTTTTTCTATTGAAAAGCCTCTATTTTTAAGGATTTCTTCATAACTTCTTGTATGCAAATCATCAAATCCAGTACTAAATTCAACTTCTTCTCCATTCACTTTTATAGACCTAAAAGTTTTTTTATCTCCTTTTTTTATTTTTATTGGCACATCTTCTTTATCAATAGATAAAAACCAGCGAACTCTTGCTTTTGAAAACTCTAAATATCCACTAGCTTTATTTTCTTTTCGCAAATGAACATAACTTTCTTGCAAATCTCCAAAAACCCATCCTAGCATATCAAAAAAGTGAACTCCAATATTAGTCGTAATTCCTCCTGATTTTGCTTCATCTCCTTTCCAAGAAACCTGGTACCAACCTCCTCTTGAGGTAATATACGTTAGATCTACATCATATTTGCTATTTAGTTTTTCAGAATCGACTTTCTTTTTTAATTTTATTATATCTGGATGTAGTCGTAATTGAAGAATTGTATTTATTTCTCTATTAGTTTCTTTTTGAATTACTTCTAAAGCATCTAAATTCCATGGATTTAAAACTAATGGCTTTTCACATATCGCATTTGCTCCTAAACGAAGCGCCATACGAACATGGGAATCGTGTAAATAATTGGGTGTACAAATACTTACATAATCTAATTCTATATTTTCTTTTCTTTTTAATTTTTCTATATATCTATCAAAACGTTCGTATTCTAAAAAAAAAGCGGAGTCAGGGAAATAATTATCTAAGATACCAACACTATCATTTTTATCTAATGACGCTATTAAATTATTACCTGTTTCTTTTATTGCTTTTAAATGTCTTGGAGCAATATAGCCCGCAACTCCCAATAATGCAAAATTCTTCACCTTAAAGTGTTTTGTCTTTATTTTTCTTTTCTAAAACGTTTTTCACATCATACACCACTGCTTTTTCTTTTTTCAATTTCTCGTATTCAATATTTTTGAATTCTTTATGGGCAACTGTTAAAACTATAGCATCAAATAGCTCATTTGGCATCTCTTTGGTTGATTTTAATCCATATTCTTTCTCTACCTCTGTTACATTCGCCCATGGATCGTAAATCAATACTTCTGTGCCATATTCTTGTAATGAACTTATTACATCTACTACTTTTGTATTTCTTACATCTGGACAATTCTCTTTAAATGTAATTCCTAACACTAGAATTTTTGCTCCTTTTATTTGAACATCATTCTTTATCATTAGTTTAACCAACTCAGAAGCCACATATTCTCCCATACCGTCATTCAACCTTCTTCCTGCTAAAATAATTTCTGGATGATACCCAAACTCTTGTGCTTTCTGAGCTAAATAATATGGATCAACACCTATACAATGCCCACCTACCAAACCTGGTTTAAAAGGCAAAAAATTCCATTTTGTTCCTGCTGCTGCCAATACATCATGGGTATTAATATCCATTAAATTGAATATTTTTGCCAATTCATTTACAAAAGCTATATTAATATCTCGTTGAGAATTTTCTATAACCTTAGCAGCTTCTGCTACTTTAATAGTAGGAGCCAAATGAGTTCCTGCTTCTATTACAGACGAATATAAATTATCTACTTTTATTCCTACTTCTTCTGTAGAACCTGATGTTACTTTCAATATTTTTTCTACGGTATGTTTTTTATCCCCCGGATTTATCCTTTCAGGTGAATACCCTGCAAAAAAATCTTTGTTAAGTTTTAATCCAGAAATCTCTTCTAAAACAGGTACACAGTCTTCTTCTGTTGCTCCAGGATAAACAGTAGATTCATAAATCACAATATCTCCTTTATCCAAAACTTGACCAACTAATTCACTAGCTTTTATCAAAGGAGTTAAAACTGGTCTATTATTTTTATCTATTGGGGTAGGAACTGTTATTACATAATAATTACAGCTTTTTAACTCATCTTTTGAAGTGGTACAAAACAATCCTTTACTGTCTGATTTTTCATGCTTTAAAACAGATACTAAAACAGTATTTTCTAACTCTAAAGTAGAATCTTTACCCAAATTTAGCTCATCTACTCTTAACTGATTGATATCAAACCCTACAACCGCATATTTGGTAGCAAATAATCTAGCTAGAGGCAAACCTACATAACCTAAACCAATAACTCCTATTTTAATTTCCTCTAAATTCATTTTATAAATTTTCCCAGTACCATTCAACAGCTTCTTTTAATCCCTCTTGCAAAGAAAATTTCGGTTTATATCCCAACAATATTTTTGCTTTATCGATACTAGCATGTGAATGAGGTATGTCTCCCATTCTAACAGACCCGTAGTTGACATTAATATCTAATATTTCTTTATCAAAATCAGATAAATATTTTTTTAGGTAAATAATTAATTCGTTTAATGTATTTCGATCTCCATAAGCAACATTATAAACAGTATTAAGTGATTCTTCCTTAGTAGAAATCATACTTAGCAAATTTGCTTGTATTACATTATCAATATAAGTAAAATCTCTAGAATAAGAACCATCTCCATTAATAGTTGGTGACTCTCCTTTCATTAACTGACTTACAAATTTTGGAATAACAGCTGCATAAGCTCCATTTGTATTCTGTTTTCTTCCAAAAACATTAAAATAACGCAACCCAATAGTTTCTAATCCATAAGTTTTAGAGAAAACATCTGCATATAATTCGTTAACATATTTAGTTATAGCATAAGGAGATAATGGTTTCCCTATAGTATTTTCTACTTTAGGCAATGCTTTTGAATCTCCATAAGTAGATGAGCTTGCAGCATAAACGAAACGTTTAACATTTGCATCTCTCGAAGCTATCAACATATTCAAAAAACCCGATATATTTACTTCATTAGAAGTTATAGGATCATTTATAGAACGAGGTACTGAACCTAATGCTGCCTGATGCAATACAAAATCACATCCACCCACTGCCCTTTGACAATCTTCTAACTTTCTTATATCTCCTTCTATCAACTCAAATCTTGCGTTATTTAAAAACGTAGCTATATTTTCTCTTTTTCCAGTTGAAAAATTATCTAAACACACCACTTCATTCTCTAAATTAAGCAACTCTTCACACAAATTTGAACCTATAAACCCGGCTCCTCCCGTTACTAATATTTTTTTTTGCGAAAGTTCTATATCCATATTCTCTTTTCTACTTAATAGTTCAAAATCTACTACTTTATGTTTTTATAATTTTCGAATTTACAAAAACAAAAAATAGTATAAAATAAAAAAGATCTTCGATTACTCGAAGATCTTTTTGTGGGCGCGAAGGGATTCGAACCCCTGACCCCTTGGGTGTAAACCAAGTGCTCTGAACCAACTGAGCTACGCGCCCTATTTTAACAAACAATAACAAGCAAAGAATAATTGTGGGCGCGAAGGGATTCGAACCCCTGACCCCTTGGGTGTAAACCAAGTGCTCTGAACCAACTGAGCTACGCGCC
>CANMJA010000045.1 GCA_947498055.1 uncultured Tenacibaculum sp. | reverse complement strand
AGAAAAAGTCAAATCAATTACTGCTTATAAATATCTCACAAACTCTTATCACAGTATTTTTAATTGAAAAATGGTATTACTTTGGCTAGCTGTTCCAAATGATGATGTTCAAATTTGGAAACATTATATGGGATTAGATGAAATTAACAATTGAAACAAATATTGAAGAAGATATCTATAATACAAGAATTTATTAAATCAGAATTAAAAAGTTATAACTTAGAATTAACCACTAAAACCGATGTGAGGGAAGGAGTTGATTTTTTTATAGACAATAATGTGAAATTAATGCCAAGTTTATCCAATTGGGAGATTAAAGTTTCTAGTAATACAATACCACAATTGAACAAATATTCATTTATATAATCTTAACTTGCATAAAGTTAATTTAAACTTATAAATTAAATTTCAAAAACACAAGTTTAGATTACCAAAAGTTAACTTAAGCTTATATTTTAATAAGTATGTGTTATATATCCTTAAGGTAGAATACATCGAATAATTATGGCAGTAGAAAGAATAAATAGAATTAAAGAAGTATTAGTAATTCAAGGAAAATCGCAAGTTTGGCTTGCCGAAGAATTGGGGAAAAGCACAACTTCTGTAACGGCTTTTTGCAATAATAAATCGCAACCACATTTAAAGGATTTAAAACGAATTGCAGAAATACTTGATGTGGATATTAGGGAACTATTAGTTTCTACAAAAAAATCAAACTAGAATAGGAGAGAAAAAGTACTTTTTAAATACAAGTTAAAAAGTATAGCTATTATCATTAAAAAAAGAAATTGTCATGTCTATACCTAATACACCATCATTAACCAAAATAATTCATAGTGGAAGTGAAGGTGGGCTTGAATTTTCAAGAATAATGAATCAATTATTATTTGAGGACTCTCAAATGTATAATTACTATTTTCAATCATTTTCAGACTCGTCAGGAGATTATAAAGGAGTAGATGCCTTAATGGAAAAAGGATTTAAAAAGATTGGACTTCAATATAAGTTTTTTGAAGGAAATCCAAAAAGTCATAATAAATCAAATTTAAAGAAATCTTTATTTAATGCGATTGACAATTTTCCAGATATGGATGAATGGATTTTAGTTACTCCCGATAATTTTACTAAACATGGTATCCAATGGTTAGAAGATATTGCTTCTTTAACTAATATAGCAGTTAAACATTGGGGGCATTCCGAAATTCTTACTTTTATGCTCAAATATCCTCAGATCGGAAGAAAATATTATGCTACTAATGTTTTCCGAAATCATGATGCATATACCGATAGGGAACCTTCAAAAGCTGAAATCAATGATTTTTTCAACCAATTTATAAACCCAGAGGTTGATTTAAAGCAGCTTTTTGCTCAAGCTCAACCAAATATCATGGACTTAAAAAAAATATTTTCAGAAGAAATTTATAGAGAGGTTAGCGATAATTATTATAGTTTATACAAAGGTCTATTAGAATTTGAGAATATTTCTAGTAATGATTTTTTGAATAAGAAGATAAGGATATATAAATCTACAATAGAAGATATGGAAAATAAAAAAGATATGCTTCCAGGTGGTATGAGAATGGTTATGGAGGAATTTAATTGCTTCAAACGAAACTCTGTGTTCTACACATTAAAAATAGGTGGTATATCATATAACGTTTGGTGTTTTGTCAATAGTAGATGGATTTTTTTACCAAAACCGTGGAGAATAATCTACAGTGTATATGATTTAAGAAATTCTAAACAATTGAATTTATTAATAAAATATCTTAAATGGTTGGGATATGGAAACAATTTCAATGAGAAAAATACAATGGGCTTAAATGTGTTAGCAAATCGAATTATTCATGGCTTAATAAAAAAGAGATAATATATAGTAAAATATTAAGTCCCATATATTATGTTAAATAGATGTTAGGATTAAAGAAAACTGCCTCAGAGAATTTTGGTTAAAACAATAGGTGAAATGAGCGTCCATATTATAGATGGTTAGTATTAAATTCTATTGTTTGTATAATGTTAAAGCTAGTTAAAAAAGAAAGTTAACAAGTAACACAGAAATTATCTCGTCAGAGTAATTTTGTACTGTTGCGCATAGCTTAACGTAAAGTTCTAGTAAAAAATTACAATGAGAATATCATATTCAACTAAAATTTTATTAAGAAACTAAATGTAATCTTTTGTAGGATTGCAAACGTTGGAAAATGTTGTTCGAATGTTTATTGTAAACGTTTCTGAGAATCGCGTATTTGAAAAATGTTGAACCCATTGTCAGAATATTCAATTTAAACGAAAAGCCAAATACGAATGTTTAATGACCCAAGTAATACAGTTTATATAGAAACGAGAATATTCTTGGATATTTTACATAATATAGAAATAGCTTACAAAACCAATGTTTGTGTTAAAACGTGAATACGATATAATTTGTACTATAATTAATATTATGGTGTAAATAATAAAAATATTTCATACATTTGTACTGGTTAAAAATATGAGAGTGTAAGGGGTCGAATTCTTAGCACTTCTCGTTAAACTAAATTATAAATTAGGAGAGTTGAGGACTAGACAACTTTCCTTTTTTTTTTCTCTAAAATACAAAAAAAATGCATACCTCCTAGCTAGGGGAGATATGCAATAAACGTTACTAGTATTCGGGGTGTGGAATTTGCACTATAAAAATAATTTAGAGGTCATTATATTATATTAGACAAATTTAGAAAAATTTCTTAATTAAAAAAATTAAAGCGATCATTTCGGTTGTTAACTTTATTAGAATTAACAGAATAGTAACAATCTTATGGAAGTTTGGTTTTACTTTGCCCATAATTCACCCAGAGTTTTATCATAAAGAAAGTAAAAAGCAATAAGAAGAAGACTAGGAATAAAGATATAACCAAGGTAACGAGAGATACCAAGACCAAAATAATGAGCAAGCCATTTTTCCCTATAAGCCTTATCTTCTGCATAGCCTGTGGAAAACGTTTTTTCAACATATTGAGTTGTATTTGAGAAATTAATATTAAAAGCTTCCTGTCTTAAAAAGTAATCATAAATAGAATTAAAGTAGGATGAGTAAGTAGCATGACCTCTTTCCGATCCATTTGCAGTGGTTTGTCTAATTCTTGGAAGTTTCATTCCAAACAAGTTCTTATTATGCTTGTAAATGGCACTTTTAAAATTACCAGTTTCGTGTACTGCTTGAGCATAAATAAGAGATGTTGGTAAAAGGTAATACTTAGGGAATAACAATTTGACGATGTAAATTTGAATGAATATTGAAAATTTCATATTTATTAATTTAGTAAGGTTTATAAGTATTGTGTTTAAGGTTGATACCTTTGAACTGATTGTAAAAATCAGAGTAATAAAGAGATAGGTTTTTATATTTACTTAAATCGTAAACTTTGGGTTTAGGAAAATGAACACCGAATTTTTTTTCTGTTGTATAAGTTGGAGGTGTTTTTGGTGTAAAATTGGTAACATCTGGAAAAGCTGCTAATAAAATATCTAAAGCTGATTGATTATTAAAATATGGGAAACATATTAAAAAATCCTTTTTATACTTAAGGAAAAAATGTTCTTGAATATCACCTATTATAGATTTATTATTTACCATTATGGTAATAACATCATGATAGTTAGGAGCTTTAAAATTAGGTGAATTAATATCGTAAGTTTCTTTAGCATATAAATAATCAACAGAAAGAATTGGTACGTTTTCAAGGTGTAAAATATTATATATGGCATCTGCTAAAATAGAAGCTTCTTTGTCAATATCGGATAACTTTTCGAAGTCCTTATCTATTGGTTTTGTACCGTCCTTATTAACAACTTTTTTAGAGTCTTTAGGAGAAAAAAAAGCACGTAATTTAGGGATGAAGAATACTATCAAACCGGCTAGGATTAACATGATTTTTACACTATGTTTTTTTAAAAAAAATTTGAATTTCTTCATATTGTGGAATTTAAGAAACTGATTATGAGGTGTTTTAGAAAAGTTCCTCCAGGAAACGAAGGAACTTTTTTAATAATTAATTTTAGAGATTAATAGGTAAGATTTTAACGACCTATTTTCCCATCGTTATTTAAATCTTTATTAATTATCTGTTCTAATACAGGAATTGAAAGATCAATAACGGTTTTTGCAGTTCTTAAGAAACCAACTACTTTAGATAAAATACTCATAATGTGGAATTTAATAAAAGGGTTAATAATTAATTTAAAGTTCGTTTTTACGCTTTTTAGAGTAATTAGGATCTAACTCAATAACATTGAGAAACATTAAGTTAGTACCATCTTTATCAGATTGGTAAAGTTTAGGTTCGGAATCAGATCCATCACAAGAAATACTAAGTAAATATTCTTTTTTACCTATTTTAAGTTTTCCTGAGAACTGTCCAAACTCTTGTCCTTTGTATTTATTAACTCTATGACCAAGAACTACTGTTGCTTTTGAATGATGTGAATGTGACATATTTATTTTCTAATGATAACGATTAATAATACTACTATTGAAACTAAAGTTAGTATTGTTGGTATATTTATTGATCTGTTGTTGTTATTAAGTTGAGATAATAACTGTTGATTATATTGATTTAAAGCTTCATTCTTTATACTTACATTTTGATTAGAATAGTATTGAGATATGATACTGTTTAATCCTGAAAAAATTGTTTCTAAAGACTTCATTTATAACTTCTTTTTATATATTAAATAAATAACTACTATAACAAAAATTATAGGGACAATAAAGGCTCTTATCATAGAATAAAAACGCTTATTTTCTACATAATTATTGAAATATGTATTTTGCTGACCTAGTAATCTAGTTTGAACTAAAAAATACTGTTTTTCCTCTTCTGTTTTTGAACCTAGAGAACCTCCTAAGAGAGATCCGAATATTCCTAAAAAAGATTGTACGACACCCATGATTAAAAAGAATCTAATATTTCGCGATAATAGCTTGAAGAATAACCAAATCCTGCCTTAATTAAAGCTAATGATTGCAAATAATTATCAGTTTCAAAATTCTTCATAATAGCTTCACTATACAATAAATTTTGTTGGATCTCTTTTCCTAATTCTCCTATGGGAAAATAAATACTTTTAGAAATTAAAATAGGTGTTATTTTGTCGGGATTGATACTTCCGAAACCCTGGGAAAAAGAACTATGATCTTCAACAGTTACAGTAACATCTTGTGGAATTCCTGACAAAGATTGAAAAATAGGAATAAAAGAAGGATCTTGAAAATAATTGAAGCCCTCGTATAAAAAGCTTAAATCTTGTGTTTCGATTGAAAAATTAGTTAAAGTACTACCAAGAGCATATACTTCTAAAGAATTTTTGAAAACAGAATCGTCATTAGATGAAGATAATGTAGTAAAGAAAAAAGGAGATAAAGTATTTGATTCTCGAAAAACTTTAAAAGGAATTTCAACCTCTTCGTTAGATTCTGGAGCAATGTTATAAGACTTTACAACAATATCTAAAGAACCATTGGTAGTTAAATATACTGAACCTAACTCAATATTAAAAGAAGTCCCTTCTACGAAGAAAGAAAAAGGAATGTCTTTCATAATATCTCTTGTATTACCTTCGACTTCTGAGGTATAAATAATACTAATAGTTGAATTTGACAACTGTTCAAAATCCTCAGGTAAAGTAGGAAATAACAAAAGGTTATTTAAATGACCTGTATGGATTGAAAAGGGAACACCTGTTTTTTGTACGGATTGGACGAACTTCATAATTAAATACGTTTTAGCATTGCTTGTGTTAAAATTGGATCAATAGAAGTAGTTACAGGCTCTTTAACAGGAGGATCTACTTGTTTTTTCTCCTCTTCTTTTGGTGTAATTTTTTTAATTACGGTTTCTCGTACTGGTTTTAGCCATGAAATGATTAAAATGGCGACACCGATGCCTAAGCCCCAGAACAAACCTTTTTGAAAATGTTGTTTTTTCATGTTGTGGAATTTAAATTTTGTTTTTTTAACAAAGATATATTTAAGCATAAATCGTATTTTCGCAAAAGGATCTTTAAGAGAAAAAAAGGACTTTTAAGATTCTTTTGGTATTTTTAGGTAATGGCATAAATGTTGATATGTTACCAATTCAATTGAGTAATGTTCTTTGATATCTTTTAAATAATTAATAGCAGAATTTCTTGATACACTTAAGATATTTTGCATATCTTTTATTCGCAATTTTTGTAGTGGGCTATATGTTGACATCTTCTTTTAATTTAGAGGTTAAATTTGGATAGTGAAATAGTCTCATTTATTATCGTTTTTTAGTGGAATTTAAAATGGTGATTATATACAAAAATGTGTTTTTGGGAGCGACTATCATAGGTCGCTCCCTTCTTTTTTTAGAATGGTTTTGAAAGCACACCTTTAAGGACAGATTTTAGAGCCATAGAAATAAGATTTTCTTGTAAGGAATTAGGAACTACTTTTATATTTAAAACGTCTAATTCGGGCAATAAATGTTCTTTAATTAAGCAAATAGAATCAAATAAATACTGTGGGATTTCCGTTCCTTTCATATCTATAATAAAAGTAACATCAAAAGGGGAGGAGCTTATTTCTTTTTCTTCTTCAAAACCTCTTAATAAATTAGTAGTATTATCTTGGTGTTTGTTAAACTGGTTTAAATTGTCTTGTAAAAATTTTTCTAATGAGTTCATTTTGTGGAATTTAAAATGTAGCTAAAGCTACGGGTTAATGTTAATATTTATAAGTGCTATTGGGTGAATAAGCTACGCAATTAGGCTTCTTTTTCATGCTATTTATTATTAATTATAGCCGTAACTTCCTGAAAATGTATGATAGAATACTTTATTTCCTACTTGTCCTTTTCTATAATTGAAAATTTTCAACCATAAATAACCGTTAGTATTAGAAAAATTGGCAACTATACGATCAATACTACGACCGCTTTTAGTTTTATACCATTTCTGACCACCGCCAGACCATTTAACCTGGATTATTGAATAATTTTTTAATTTTCCGTACATTCTTCTAATTTTATGCTAGAGAGGAACTCTAATTCATTAATTTCTATTAATCCATGTACATTTATATCAAATAAATCTACTTGTTTAACTGTTGTCTTCGATTTTTCTAATAAATTGTTGGACTTGTTCATTTTCTTTGTGTTTATTAATTAATGCTTCATTGTTAGATTGTATAAAAGACCAAAGTTTATTGATTTTTGATTTTAAACGTGCTCGTTGTGTGCCTTGGAACATAGAAATGATTTCCATTAAATCGATTTTATCTTTACCTGACAAGATCAATTGTTCCATGTAGTTAATAATTAAAGCATCAGTAGGAGATAAACCTGAATAACTTTTTTTAGAACCAAGGTTTTTTGGTATTTCCAAATACTCTTTAAAACCTGAATAAATAATTTTTTTTAATTGGTCTTTAGGTACCATTAGGAGTTCTTTTAACGTGTTAAAATTATTTTTTAATAAACCTTTTTTAATTAGTCTTTCTTTATGTTTAAAGCCTTTTATAGTGTATTCAATACGGGCTAAATTTCTAATAGATTGATTATTTTTAAGCATCTCATTTTTAAGAAAATTATTATAAAACTCAAGAGACTTTGTTGTAAGTTCAATTGTCTTATAATAGTTCTTAAAATAAGGAGTAGAAGGTTTGGCTTTAGGACGTGAATTGACTTCTAAACCAAGATTTATGTACTGCTTTTGGCGGTTCATTTTTTCGAAAAAATTGAAAAAACGATCTTTACCATTTTGAGCTAATGTTATTAGTTTTTTATTAGCTTTTACAAAAGTAAATTCATCAATTTTATAATTTGTACAAACGTCAACGTCTGATACCCGAGAATCTAAAAAATCAGCATAAGAAATATCAATAACACCAAGATTTAAAATTTCTTGATGTAAAAACTTTGTATTATATATAGTAATACCTTGAAAATAACGTGTTTTCAGCATTTTAGCTGATAATGTTAAAATAATAAATTTATGTGTTGTTTTTCCTGTAAAACGTTCAGCAATTCTAAATCTTACTGTAATACCATCGTAAGTAAAAACTAACGGTTTAGAATTTTGTAATTCCTCGTCAAATTCTTCGGTATCATAATAATAAGTAACAATACGTGAAGTAAAATTTGAATTTAAAATGGTACAATTTTCAATTGGTATTGACAACGATAAAGAATCTATATGAGCGGAATCATATATTAACATGTTGATACACAATATTGTATAAATGTACTATAATTAATAGTATGCAAAATACTAAACCTAGGTTTTACAGTACTTGCAGGATTTTTTAAACAAAAAAAAATCTATTTGCATGGTTTTCTTTTTGCCCTTGTTTTTTTTGTTAGTATTTTACTTTTTGAAAAGGAAAGTATTTTAATGAAAAAATTGAACCTCCCCATTAGATTTAATGATGATAATGTATCGCATAAGTATTCTATTAATTTTCCCGACAGGAAAATTTTGTATTTTAAGAGTAAAAGGAAAGCTGAGGACTTTGTAAGGACTTTTAGCAAATTTGTATCGGACACTATTCGTAGTTCTTTCGATATACATGTTTCTCTTTACTCTATTTATCTACAGAATTGCTTTTCAATGCCTCTGTATGAAACCAATGACTTAAAAATCTCGTTAGATGGTTTTTTGGATATTTCTACCAAATGGTCTCAGGACTACGGAGAAGGTTGGCAGTCTTTAAAGCTAATTGGTTTTTTTAGTATTTTGAATCATATAGAAGATTCTGCGTTGAAATTAAAATCATATTTTAAGTCTAAAAAGGATTATTTTCACGTTAATAGAATTGATTCCTCTTTACAAATGGTTTACTTTTTTTATGAAAAATACAATCAAATTTTTTCAGGTGTTAAAACTAGTTTGGATTATAAGTCCAAAACTTTAAGCCTTGTAACTTCAAAACGTGATATCTGTTAAAAAGCATAATCTTAAAAATTATGTCTTTTAGAAAAAAACCGCAAATCTTATCGAGTTTGCAACCAAATCAACCTTTTGCTAGATGTTTTAAAGGTTCTCCATCTCTCAGGATTTTTAACTACATTTCCACTGTTGGTGGGATTTCAGAGATCGAGCATTTCGACGGTATTGTAGAGTTTGTTGATTCTAATACCTTAGTTTATGCCTTGTAAGAACCCTATTGAGTACGAGGCTAGAAGGGAAGCAATAGAAGGGTGGATTGACGAATTACTTCGCGATCCATCTATTTCTGTTAATACCGTAGCTTCAGCTATCACGTATATAGCTGAAAATAAACTATTTGTAGATCCCTCTACGGTTCATCGTGCTAGAATTCCTTATAAAGAAAGACAACTATCTCAAGAAGAAAGTGTTATTTCTCAACGTAGTTTGTTTAATTCTCAACAACTCTCATTTAATTTTAACTAAACCGCTATAACCAAGCTTTTTTAAGCCGTTACAGCGGTTTTTCTATTGGCTTGGCAAAACATAACGGTTCTGTCGAAAAAACGAAGCTGAGGCGCATGCCTCCTGAGTTTTTGAGACGCTCACATTCCATTCCCCTATGAACGCGCCGTGTACTTTTTCTATAAAAAACAATGGTATTTCTCAATACTTCGATGTCAGTTACTTAGATATAACCCGTAATGGTGATACTTCTGTTTTAAAACAGAATCAGAAGACCCCTTTTAATGATGTTATTAAGCGTTTTAATCCTACTAATAATTTTTTAGATGAAGTTAAGCGTGTTAAGTTTAAACACGATCTACACCGCCAAATAATGGCTAAAAGGGGTAAAAACATCAAGGAGTTAGGTACTTTGTCTAATAATCAAAAGAAAAGTTGTAAGAAGGCTTGTGAAACTATGATAAATACTGTTATCTTTTCTAAGGATAAAAAAGTACATTATAAAAGTGGTCAATACATTGCTTTTGTTACCTTAACTCTCCCGTCTAAACAAGTTCATAGTGATAAAGAAATCAAGCGTTTACAGACCCGTTACATAGAAAATCTTCAAAAAACTTACGGCGTTAAATACTACGTGTGGAAGGCGGAAGCTCAAAAGAGTGGAAATATACATTTTCATTTACTTATTGATAAGTGGATAGATTGGACAGTCCATAGGAAACTATGGAATAAACAGTTAGATAAGCTTGGTTATTTAGATACTTATTTCAACAAACATGGTGACCGTAATCCTAATACAATAGATGTACATTCTTTAAAGAAGGATAAGAAGGGCAAAAAACTTAAAAATATTACTACTTATATCATCAAGTATATGACCAAGTTAGAGTTTGGTAAACGTCCTATACTTGGCAGCTTGTGGGGTTGTTCAGATGCTACAAAAAAACTTGATTATCCTAAGTATTCAGAAGGCTATCCGTTATTTGACCACGTTGTCGCTTTTATCAATAAAGGTCACTTAAAACAAGTTATTAAAGAGGACTTTTTTAGTTACTTTTCAGGTAGAACTTTTCACTATATAAGCGAGTACTATAAGTATTTATGGCACGATTTAAAGGCATTTTATCAACTTCAAAATGGTAATGTACTACCTCAAACTATACAGCAAAAAGAGTTCATACGTTCTAAGGTCTATAAGCCCGA
Organism: uncultured Tenacibaculum sp.; assembly: GCA_947498055.1. Lineage (GTDB taxonomy): Bacteria > Bacteroidota > Bacteroidia > Flavobacteriales > Flavobacteriaceae > Polaribacter. Next base: position 18,232 of record CANMJA010000045.1, on the reverse strand, counting down.
AAAAACATTAGTTCCTAAATCAGATGTTAAGGTTACACAAAAACCTATTTTGGTCCAGGAACAAATTAATTTTGGCAATCCTGCGTTATGGTCTAATAATGTTAAATAATTACTACCTGTAAAACAGACTAAACATCTATTGCATAGTGCCTTAAAATAGTGTTGATATCTCCGTAAAATTGTACTCGTTTAATAATAATATTAATTAATAAAGTACAAAAATTATGGCGCACCAAATCACTTTAGATGGTACAAATTCAAAAACTCATTCAATAGAATCGGGAAACGATCCTTCGAAACTTGTATGTTCTAATATTAGTCCAGATGCTAAAATTAAAGTTGAACTTTCTAGAGAAAATGAAATGACAGTTAAGATTTTTCCTGACTTAAAAGTAGGATTTATCTTAGAGGCTCAAAAGAAAATTGAAGCCCTTTCGAATATTGGCGTTACTCAAATGCCTTTTTCCGCTAAAAGTTATCAGTTATTGCAATCTTCTGTTGCTGGTTCTGATACTGATATTCAAACCATTAAAACCGCTATTATTGATTTAGGGGTAAATGGAGAGATCAAATTAGGGGCAAACGACCAAGTTAAACTAACACTTTCTAATCTTTCTAAAGTTGAATCTTCTAAGATCGATGTTATAGGGGGTCGCAAGAACTCAGACTTGTTGTACTCTTTTAGAGAAAACACTTGGCGTGCTTCTTCTGACGAGAAAAAGGTTGAATTACAAAATGTGGATTATTTGGTTTTTAATCCAAGTCAATTACCCGATACTATTGATCTTTTAGCAGATCAACAAAAACAGGAATTGTCAAAATCTACTCTTTTAGCCTTTCAGGATGATATTTTTGGATTGATAGCTTTAGAAGGTACTACCGCTCATTACGGTGCTAAATATGCCGTTGTACTTGATGTTAGGGGTGTTTCTCAGGTTTATTTGAAAAAATCTTCTTTAACTTCTACTGACGTAAAGTTTTATTCAGTCGCTTTTAACTAAAAAAAAAATCCTATGTTAAATTATCCTTTAATAAATACTACTTCATCTACTTCTGAATCATTTCCTACTAGTAGTGTTGCTGTTAAAAAGGATCAAGCAAATCCTGCTTCATCTATCCCCTTAATTGGTGAAATTGCAGGATCTCTTGTTAATCTTTTTGACATTGATTTCGACTGCATTCATGCAGCTTTTCCCCCTAAAAAGGCTGAAAAGGAAACAAATTCTTTTATTCAGAGGCTTTTAAACTCTTCGGGTTACAATTCTGCTATTATTTCGGGTAATGTTTCATCTATTGAAATTTCGGCTAATAAGGTTCTTAAAATTTTAGATTATATGACCTACTGGCGTGAAAAAACTGGTGATGGTCGTAGCGGTTGTACGAGAGACGGCGAGTACTTAGCATCTCGTATCTCTGCCGAATATGCAAATCAATTGCTTTCTTCGTTAAATACGTCTTTTACTGTAACTATTTCTAACCATAACGCTTCTTATACCTCAGGTTTTAATGGAGCACCTTCTAGAAATACAGCTTACAGGCAGTTGAAATTGAAGGCTCGTAAGAAAGTTTTGCCTGTGAATTTACCTCCTTCTAATGTTGACGGTAATTTTGCGCCTTCAAAAGTAGCTAGTCCTAATACTAGTAACGATTCTTACCCTTTAACTTTTGATGTTTTTGCTTGGATTCTTTTGATCCTTGGTTTAATAGTTGGGCTGCCTGTATTGATTTATCAATTATTTGTGAAGAACAAAAACAAGAAAAAGACAAAGAAGAAATAACCATTTTAATTTAATCAATTATGCAACAATTTTTTTCAAATATAAAGGAGTTTTTCCTTCGAACCTTTTACGGTGTACCGTACTGGGCTATTGCAATCCTTCCGCTTATTTTATTGGTGGTGTTGATTGTTTATTTATTCAAACCAAAAAAAAAATATAAGTAATGGGAAATTCGAAAAATAATAATTTTAGTAATAATCTTAAAAAGACAACAGGTGCTAAATTACATAGTCGTTTTGGTAGTGAAAAAGGTGTTTTCATTACTGCTTGGAATAAAGGGAAAAGTGTTAAAGTCTTTAGAAGTGAGAGGCAATCGAAAAATGCACCAACTACTACTAAAAGTGGTAAAGAGTGGGTGCAAGTTACTCTTGTACTTTCTGAGGCATTTAAGGAAGATGTGATTGTTTACCCTCTTATGAATATTCAAAACCATAAGGTTTACATCCAAGAATGGAATATGATTATCAACCCTAGCGCACCAAATGGTGGTTACTTCGGGAAACATCTTTCTAAAAATTATAACTAATGAAAAAGTTTTTAGATTTTGCTAAATACATCAAAATTATTATAAATTTTTTTGGTGGTTTTAAGAAGTTTTTTGAGACAGCAGAGAGTTTCAGGGAACATTTAGAATCCTTTGAACAGGATAGGCAACGTATTTGGTCTAAGCCAAAAAGTAATACTGAGGTGTCAAAGACACAAACTCCTAACGATGATAGTGTACCATTAAAAACTGAAATAGATGAGTAATCCTAGGTTTCCCCTTTATAGGAATGATTTTCCTCCTAATGTAAAGAAACATAATATCTTTCTTCCGTTTCCTTTTGATGGTAAGGACAGAAATACAAAATTATCTGAAAACCTTTATTTGTATGAGGTTTACGATAAAGCATTTGTACGTTCCTTTGAAAAGGCTTCTTTAACTTATATACCTATCGATAATGCGTTGCCTAAGGCTTTTCAATTGCTTAGGAATGCTCTTGGTAAGCCAATGTATTTAACTTCTTCTTTCAGGTCTCAGGAATGGGACTTGTATAGAGGTAGGAGTGGAGAGAGTAAGCATACTTATGGTATGGCTTGGGACTTAACAGGGGTAGGCTTGGTTAAACTTGTTAAAGAGGCTGTTGAAACAAAAAACGATCTTTATAAATCGCTTAGGGCTTTGGGTATTAATGCTATTGGAATTTATGAAAATTCTAATTTCATACATATTGATACTAGAGCATCTTTAGCGAATGGTGAGCCTACTATATGGTATGAAAAAAAAAACCTGTTAGGTAAATTTTCGTGGTATACTGTGTTGTCTTTTGCTGCTGTTTTAGTTACAATTGTAACACCTTTAGTGATGCTAGGTAACTATTTGTATAAGAGGTCTAAGAAGAAAAAATAAATTTTAAAACAGGAGGGAAGTGTCAAAGATTTTTAGCTTATTAATTACAATTGTAATCATTAATTTCATTGCTTTGTTGCTTTCCTCCATAATACTAATTAAATTATGTCAAAAGTTACTAAAATTATTATCGGATCAGTTCTCTTTTTGATATTTGCTTTGTACTTCTATTTTAAGGGAAGGCGTTCTAAAACAGATCAGCCTCTTAGTAATGATAATGAGGTTTCAGAGGCTATCTCTTTTTTAGATTCTAGGTTTGATCGTTGGGGTACTTTTAATAGTGATCATGTAGGTATATTTCCATTGCTCCAAAAGCTTTCCAAAACCCAAATAATAAAATTACATAATGATTTTGGTTTTCGTTTTTACAATTCTGTTTTTGGTAAGTATAAACTCGTTGACACTTGGGGTTGGAGAGGTTTCACTACTAAAGTTAATTTAACTTCTTTGTTCGATAAAGAATTTGGTGATTCTCAAATACTAAAGCTTAAAGAAATTTACCGTTCTAAAGGTCTTTCTTTTCCCTTAGTGTCTTAACTGCTGAGTATTATAAAAGTCAAAGTTATTGTTCCTATTACTCCTGTAAATAACCCTAACCAAAAATCTTTTGTCTTAATACTTTTTTTCATCTTTTTACTTTTTTTAATTATTTAACTCAAAACTATAAAAAAAAAATGAATACTTCTATAATTTTAAATGGCGTTAGTTATATTTCTGAGCCAGTAAATACTATTTTGCCGCTTGTTGTCGCTGATGCTCAATCTTTTAAATATAGGCTTCATCCGCATTTCTTGTCTGATAATGAGCAATTGTTTGGTAGGTTTACAATTTTAGATTACAAAGTTTCTCTTTCAGGTACAGAGCCAAGTAATTTTTTACCTTTTCAAAATGAGACATCTTTAACAGCATATGGTTATGATGACGATAGACCGTTTTTTTTGAAAGATGTTTATTTGCTTCATAATAATCATTCTAATTTCCTTATAAAGGATTTTTATATTGAAAATTTCCGTTTTGTTGCTTTCGATGGTGTTAAGATAAGGGCTGAGTTTCCCTACAAGAATTACAATCTAATGGATAGTTCAGACGTGTCTGTTTTACTGTCAAATATTTTTCCAAACGGTCTTCCTATAGATTATTCGCCTTTTAATTCTACTAATAATCAAAATGTATTTCCTTCTTCGGGTCGTTAGTTGTTTGTTTTCATGTATATATAAAACCTCGTTATTATTTTGCGGGGTTTTCTTATTTTTTTTGTTTAATTTTAATTAAAAAAAATGCAATTCGGAAAATTAAATTCTTATTCTATTATTAAAGTCAAATGGTCTAATGGCGGTGTTCGTTGGTATCAACAAAAATCAAATGCTAGTATAGACAAAATTGTATCTCGTTTCTCGAATACTAGTGGTTATCATTATTTACAAATTTTTGAATATCGCAAAGGTGTTATTGGTAATAAAGTTTTTTATCATACTTCAAAAGGAAGTTTTGGGTATAATTAATATTGCATGAAAAAGAAGCCTTAAAGCGTAGCGTTATCCGTTATGTTTTTCAATAAAAAGCCCAATGGCGACTGAATGACATATTGTATTTTTTTTAAAATTATTTCTAAATATTATTGCATGAAAAAGAAGCCTTAAAGCGTAGCGTTATCCGTTGTGTTTATTTATAAAAATTTATGCTTTTTCTCTTGTTTTTTGCAAATTGTTTTCTTTTTGCATACATTTGAGAAATTATTAACCGCTCTTTGACATATATAACGTTTTGTATTAATGACTTAAAGTAATTATGCTATCAAAACAATCTGCTTTTTTTTATATACAATTTGTACTATAATTAATATTATGTCAAATAGGATATTTTAAAAAGCACACTTACTCATTAACTACTAAATAAATCTAAAATATCCGATTTTTTATCGCTACTCTGTTTCTCATTAAAATTAGTATCTAAGACAATCATACAATCCGTATGTTTTTTAATATAACCTTGTAAAATTCTATGAATATCTCTATTGTCTTTTTTAGGAATAACTGCATTCAAATAATCTTGAGCTGTTAAATCATAAGCGTCATTTATATATCCAAAACCTTTGTAAATATTATTTAAAACCAATACAAAAGCAATTTCATTTTCTTTTAATCCATTTTCAATAATAACAAAGTTATCTGCATTAAAACTAACAGACGATAATGCTTTTTCAACCCTTTCATTATAATCATGTATAGTTTCTTCCTGTCTACAAATACCATGACATTTTTTTAATTGATAATGAAAACAACTAGAAACATTGGTCTGTAAATGGCAATATTTTGGACATAATTCGTATTTCTCACACAATTTTTCAACAAAACTTCGCGCTTCCGAGCTCGAATAAAATTTAATAACCGGGTCTTTAACCAGTTTTAAAGCATTCCAAGCTATATGAATAATTCCTTTTCTATCCTTGTAACTAAAAAGTCCATAACTTTCGCTAGATCGTCTTTGCGCTCTATTAAATTTAGGATAAATATGTTTAATTTCAGAGGATTCTAACAGTAAAGCGATCAATTCATTACCAGTTTCTTTGAAGGTAATATTAGCAGTCGCCATACACATACTTATTTCTTTCTTTTTTTTATCGTAAAAATGGCTTAATACCCGTTGTTTTATATTATTTGCTTTACCTACATAAATTATTTCTTTTGCTTCATTCCAAAAATAATACACACCATGTTTTTCCGATAAATTATCGAAAACAGTTTTTGGTAATAAAGGCGGTAATGTTGCTTCTCTAGATCTCGGATTCAAAAAAGATTCAAAAACGTTAATTTCACTCTTTCCATTTAGTTGTAATAATTTAGAAAACAAAGTAACTGTAGCTTCGGCATCTCCCCTAGCTCTGTGTCTATCTCTCAATTCAATTCCTTCAGAAAGACATAATTTTCCTAAGCTATACGACTGCTTATTAGGTAATAACTTTCTTGATAATCGTACAGTACATAGTTTTTTCCTTCTATAATCTAGGCCTAAAGCTTTAAATTCTTTTCCTATAATTCCATAATCGAAATTAACATTATGAGCTACAAAAATACACTCTTTGGTTATTTCATAAATATTCTTTGCTACCTCATAAAATTTAGGTGCATCTTTCACCATAAAATTATCAATTCCTGTTAAATTCGTTATGCGCGGTGGTATATTACATTCTGGATTTATTAAGGTGGTAAACTCGTTTATAACTGATTTTCCATCAAAAATAAAAATACTTATTTCCGTTATTTTTACACCTCCATTGGTTTCTATATCAATTATAGCATATTTATTCATGTAATTAAAAATATTTTGTTTAACAAAAATAGTTAATCTTTAAACATTTTGTATTTTTATAGAAAATTTATTTTATGTTCCATATATTTAAAAAAAAATCTACAAAAGAGAAACTGTATGCAAAATACAAGAAACTGATGGAAGAAGCACATGCTCTTTCTACTTCTAATAGAAAATTAAGTGATCAAAAAGTATTTGAAGCGGAAGAATTAATGAAAGAGATAGAACGTTTACACTAAAAATAAAAATTATATGTCTAATAAAAAACCTGATAATGTAGTATTTAATAGTGATAATAACACGTATGATGCGCATTTAAAACCTTATGCTACCTCTGTAGGTGCACCTGTAATTACTGTAGAAGATACAGTAGCTTGGAAAAACAGAAGTGTTAATAAAGTAAATCATAAAATAAAAAGTAAATTTTTAGAGTTAAAAGCTGAATATGATAAAATGTTGGAAGAATATGAGTAAATAAATTAATTTTATCTTCTAAATTTTCATTTGAACCTATTATTGGAGAACAATACCACTTGTATATAAATAGTAAAAAAGAAAATTTTTTATCTCTTATTGCTCCCAATGAGTGCAATTTTGATTGTTTAGGTAGCTTTTATTTAGATTCTGGATTAATATGGAAAAAAATAGAGGAATAATTTTATAAATTATGATTTATAGAATTATATAATATGTGTAGAACTTTTTTATTTTTAGTGTTATCTTTTTTATGTCTTACTATTGATGGACAGAGTTCTGACTACACAAAAATTAAAGAGAAAAAAATAAGTAAAGGATCGGTTTTTACTAAAATAATTAAAAGAGAATTACCAGCTAAAATTGTTTACGAAGATGAAGATGTTATTTCTTTTTTACCTTTAAGATTACAAGCTCCTGTTCATTTGTTAATTGTTCCTAAAAAAGAAATTTATACCATAAACGATATTACCAAAGAAGATACTAATTTACTCGGTAAATTATTTTTAGTGGCTAAGAAATTAGCGAAAAAATATGGAATATCTAAATCTGGTTATAGATTAACTATTAACGTTAATGAAGATGCAGGACAATCCGTTTTTCATTTACATATGCACTTGTTAGGTGGAAAAAAATTGGGTGCTATGATAGAAAATAATAAAAACTAACTTTCTTTTTTTATTCTTCCTCTATATTGAATTGAATTTCTTTGCGAACTAAATACTGTAATATTTGTTGTTAAATTAGGATAAATAAGTATGGTTAAATTATAATTTTCAGTAGTAGAATTTTTATCATTAACAGAAAAACGAATTTTATAACTACCATTTTTATTCTTTGAAGTTTTAATTTTGGTAGCTATACCTTTACAAACAATGCCAGTGTCTGTGGAACCATAGTTCCCTCCCATTTGTCTTTCTCCATAATAAGGTAAACTAATATCTACAGAATCATTTTTCATGATAAAATAATTTGAATGTCCTGAGATATCAATACTACTAGCAGAACTTCCATTGACAAAAAATCCAGCATTTTGAAGTGCAACTAAAGAGTTGGTAACTCTAGGATATGCCCAACTAGATTCTATTTTAAAAGACTTGCTGTTAATTAAATTTGCTACTTTTTTTAACTCCTCTTTAGATATCTCTGTCTTACTAGAGGCACAACTGAAAAACAGAAATAACACAATTAGTAAGCTTATATAAGTTCTCATATTTTAAAGATACGATTTTTTCAGTAAATAAACAACAAGCACCTATAAATCAATTCATTATACTAGTTGGTAAAATCGAAAATTAAAAAACAGTAGCCTTTTAGAATAACGAAGTAATTATTTCTTTATGAGATATTCCTTCTGCTTCTGCTTTATAATTTTTTACTATTCTATGCGATAAAATTGGTATTGCTACTGCTTGCACATCTTCAATATCTGGTGAATATTTACCATTTACAGCAGCGTGTGCCTTAGCAGCTAAAATTAAATTTTGTGAAGCTCTTGGCCCTGCTCCCCAATCGATATATTTTTTAACTAAATCGGCAGCATGCTCAGAATTAGGTCTGGTTTTACTAACTAACGATACAGCATATTCTATCACATTATCAGGAACTGGTATTTTTCGAATCAATTTTTGAATTTCTATAATTTCAGCACCATTAAATAATGGATTTACTGTATTATTTTGAGTAGCTGTTGTACTTTTAACCACTTGTACTTCCTCCTCAAAAGTTGGATATTCTAAATGAATAGAAAACATAAAACGATCTAATTGTGCTTCTGGTAAAGGATATGTACCTTCTTGCTCAATTGGGTTTTGTGTTGCTAAAACATAAAAAGGTAATTCTAATTTATAATGATTTCCAGCAATAGTAACCGAACGTTCTTGCATAGCTTCTAGCAATGCAGCCTGCGTTTTTGGAGGAGTCCTGTTAATTTCATCCGCTAATATGATGTTAGAAAATATGGGACCTCTAATGAATTTAAATTTACGAGATTCATCTAAAATTTCACTTCCTAAAATATCAGAAGGCATTAAATCTGGCGTAAATTGAATTCTGTTAAATTGAAGACCTAAAGCGTCTGAAATAGTATTTACTAATAATGTTTTTGCCAAACCAGGAACTCCTATTAATAAGGAATGTCCTCCACAAAAAACAGATAGAATTGTAAAGTTTACAGCTTCTTTCTGACCTATTATAATTTTACCAATTTCTTGTTGTAATTCTTTATATTTTTTAACTAAATTATTAACTGCTGTTACGTCTGACATTATTGATTCTCTTTTTTCCAATTAGCTTTAAAAGTACATTTTTTACGATTATCGCTAAGCTTTATGTAAGTTTCTTCTATTTTTTCTTTAGACCATTTAGCAATAGTTTCTTCTTTTTTCTTAGCTAATGCTAATTGTTGCACCTTTACATAATCTCCAACTAAATCGGCAGTATGTGTATTGGTTCTATTTTTCATTAGAATTAATTTGTACATTTTTCCACCACCTCTAACTTCGTCATAAAAAACATCAGAATAGTCTCCTTTTTTTAATTCATTAATTCTACCATATAAAGCAGGATCCATTCTTGTTAAATCGAAAGCTGTTTCTCCTGTATATGGATTCACAATAATACCACCGTTATTTTTTGTATCCTTATCTTCAGAATGCTTTTTAACTGTTTCTTCAAAAGGTATTTTACCAGCAACTAAATCTTTTTTTAAAGCTTCTAATCTTTCTTTCGTTTCTTTTAAATTAGCATCCGTAATCTCTGGTTCTATAAGAATATGTGAAACTTCTCTAGAGTTTCCTTTAATTTTATGTAAAAAAACAATATGGTATCCAAATGCTGTTTTAAAAGGCTCTGAAATTTGTCCTTCATCTAATGAAAAAGCTACTTCTTTAAATTCTTTAATAAAATTAGTATCTTTAGTAATTGCACCTAGTAAACCACCATTTTGAGCTACCGAAGGATCGTCTGAATTTATAATTGCTTTTAACTTAAAACTAGCTCCTTCTTCTTCTACTTCTTTTTTTATCATAGATAATTTATCTACTACTCTTTTATTTTCTTCTTTAGTAGCTTCTGCTAATAAAACAATTTGCGATAATTCTACTTCAGCAGGAAATTCTGGAAGCTCTTTTTTATCTTTTAATCCATTAAAATAAATACGAACTTCTTCTGGAGTTACATCAACATTTTCTGTGATTTTTTGTTGTTCTTTCTCTATTAAAAGATTTTCTTTTTGAACTTTACCTAATTCTTTTTTTAAATCTTCAATATCATTAAATCCATAAGCTTCTACTACTTTTTCTTCTGAGCCATATTCTTGTAAAAAGAACTTAATACTTCTATCTACTCTAGAATCTACTTCCGATTTAGAAACAGTAACACTATCTATAATAGCATGGTGTGCTAATAATTTTTGTTGCATTAATTCTTCTAACATTTCACAATCAGAAATGGTTACTTTTCCTTCACTTCTCGATTCAATTTCTTGCTTAAACTTATCAATATCAGAATCTAACACGATATTTTTACCTACAACTACCGATACTCCATCAATCTTATTTTTTTGAGCTACCATAGAAACGGTTAGCAATCCAAAAATTACGGTTAAACTAATACTCTTTAAATTCATTGTTTTTAATTGCATCATTAATCAACGTTTTTTCTATCTCTCTTACTAATTCTATTTTACGTTTGTGTAAAATAAGTTGTTTAATATTATTTTGAATGTAACTTAGTGGCGCTACTTCATTTCTTTTTAAAATCTTATTCACAGCGACCAAATATACTCCTAAACTATCTTCTTTTTGAATGAATTTTGATTTTTTTAACAGTTTTTCCCTAGATGTATACCTAAATGGAGGTATTTTTAATAGAAATTTATCGTAGGTAAGCCAAGTAGAATCTCTAAGTTTATAATCTTTAAAATTAATTGTTAAATTTTCTAACACTTCTAAATCTTCCTCTGAATTTGATTTAAATTTTTTAATTGCCTCTTCTTTATCTAAGAAATCTTTTCCAAAATAAATAAACTTCATTTGAAGTAACTCTTCATTCAATCGAAAGTTATCTTTATTGGATAAATAATATTTCTTTATTTCTATATCAGAAATTACGGTATCTAATTGTTGATTAATTAGACTTTCTTTATATCCATTTATATAAAGTCCTTCTCGATAATTTTTAACCAAAAGATCTACCTCTTTATTACTAACATCAGAAATATTTTTCTTTGCTTTTAATAATAATAATTGTTTTTTAGCCCAAGAATTAATAAAACTTTTAATAAGTATAATACTATCTTTACTTGGAATATTTTTGGGTATTGCATTACCAACATCCGATAAATAAAGGTTTATTTCTCCTACAGAAGCTATTATAGGTTCATTTTTCACTTCTGTTTTTTTAGATTTTAATAAATCTAATTTATCACAAGAAGAAAATAATAGAACAAACAGTATGTAAGAAATTACTTTTTTCAATAATATATTATTTAGTGTAGTGTTTTTTTAAATCTTTTAACACTCGTTTTTTTACTTTTATTTTGTTATCGTCTCTCAATTTATCGATCCACTCTTTTTCTAAATGTTGTTGATAATCACTAATAACATTTCCTTTCACTTCTTCTAGAGTTTTTTCTTGGTATTTCTTTTTATTGTTTTTAAAAAAAATCTCTAATTCTGAAGCATTTTTTTGAGAATTATCCCAAATTTTTAATTTCATTAAATCGAATAACAATAAACCATCTTTATATTCTTGTAATGTGTTTTTGTATTCAGGATATATACTACTTAGATTTTCTTTATAATAATTTAAAACTTCTTCATTTTTAAATTTTTCCCATAAATTATGAACATCTAAATACCTTTTATTTTCTATGTAGTTTAAAAATGAATTTAAGGCGATTGTTTTTTCTTCAATAGTAAAAATAGCTTCTTTTTTTTGTCTTTCTGTAAATTTAATCTCTTTATTCTTTTTTATAGAGTTAATGAAAGAATAAGAAGCGTTATGTTCTTTTGTTTGGTATTTTTTCTTTAAATTACTAATAAGCTTTTGTGTAGATAAATTCTCTCTATTACTAGATCTTATTCTACTTTCTAATTCTTCTTTCATTTCTGAAAAAGATTTTACAGGATGTTTTTTTATTAATTTAACAATATGCCATCCAAATTGCGTTTTAAATGGTTTAGAAAAATCACCTTCTTTTTTTAACTTTAAAACAGCATTTTCAAAAGGTAAAACCATTCTACCTGCACCGAATTTAGGCAATTTTCCTCCATTCATAGCAGATCCTTTATCGTGTGATGATGTTTTTGCAATTTCTTCAAAAGACTTTCCTTTTTCTAAAGCTGAATAAATAGCTTCTATCTCTTGCTTATTCTTTTCTTTTTCGTTGTCTCTAATTAAAATATGTGCTACTTCAAACTCTCCTTTAGATTTTCTTTTGTCTGTTACTTTTAAAATATGATAACCAAAACGAGTTTTAAATGGTTCAGAAACAGTTCCTATTTTAGTATTGTAAGCAGCTTCTTCAAATTGATATACCATTCTAAAAGCAGAGAAATAACCTAAATCACCTCCGTTTACCTTAACAGAAGGATCGTCTGAAAACTCTTTTGCTAATTTTTCGAAAGGTTCTCCTTTTTCAATTCTTTCTCGTATTGTCTTTAATTTTTGCTTAATAGCTAAAGAATCTGCTTTTTTAGTTGTAATTAAAATATGACTGGCTCTTATTTCTTCTAAAGTTCTATCATAAGATTGTTTTAATAACTTTTCTTTAAAATCTTTATCATATAAATAAGGAATCATTAATTGATTTTTATACGAGTTTAATTCATTTATATATGCTTTACTTGTATCTAATTTTAATTGATAAGCATCTAATAATTTTAACTTATAGTTAATAAAAAGTTCTAAATTTTTATCAATATCTTTCTCTTCTTCTTTTATTTGATCTAAATTTTTCTCGTATACTGTTTTAAATTCAGATACATACACTGGTTGATTATTTATGGTTAACAACACTTTATCTTCTTGTTGTGCTAAACCAATTATTTGAATCCCTAAAAAAACAATTAAAATTATTTTATTTCTCATTTAACTTATAATGAAATTATACCTTCTATTTTGTCTGCTTGTTTATAATATGAAATTACTTCCTCTGCACTAGTTATATTTAAATGTATAGAAACGCTTATATATTTACCTGTACGTGATTTTCTTGTGTTAATTACTGCTCCTCCTTTATTAAATAAATTTTGCACTTCTTTTACCTGATTTTTTGTGGTAGGCACTATAAATTTATATAAATATTGAGAAGGAAACGTGGTTGTTTCTATTAATTTCTGCTTTAAATTTACATAAAATGCTTCTCTATCTGACATAAAACGACTTTTACTTAAATAAGTTTTAATTAATTAAAATTTTTCTAAAAAAAATTGGATACAAAATTACGTTATTTATCATATAAAACCATCGAATCTAGTATTTTTGCGTTATGCAACAAAAAATTGTTTTTATAGGAGGTCCTGGTACAGGAAAATCATCTGTTTTAAAACAACTAGAAAACAAAGGGTATAAATGTATGCCAGAAATTTCTAGAGAAGTTACAATACAGGCACAAAAAGAAGGAATAGATCAACTGTTTTTAACGCAACCTATTCTGTTTAGTAACAAATTATTAGAAGGTAGAGAAAAACAATTTTTAGAGGCAAATGAAGCATCAGATAAAGTAATTTTTTTTGACAGAGGAATTCCGAGTATTCATGCATATATGAGATATTTTAATACCGATTTTCCTTCAGAATTTATAGAAAAAAGTAAGCAATATAAATACACAAAAATTTTTCAATTTCTTCCTTGGAAAGAAATTTACACATCCGATAATGAACGTTACGAAACTTTTGAACAGTCGCAATTAATTAGTAAATTTCTATTTAATGCATACAATGAATTAGGATATGAAATTATAAACGTTCCTTTTGATACTGTAAACAATAGATGTAAATTTATTCTGAACTCTATATAACAGTGAACACTCCTAACGCTATTTTATCTAAATATTGGGGGTTTGATTCTTTTAGGCCAAAACAGTTAGAAATTATTAACGCTGTTTTAAATGGCAAAGATACTGTAGCTTTATTGCCTACTGGTGGAGGAAAATCTATTTGCTTTCAAATACCTGCATTACTTTTAGAGGGCGTTTGTGTAGTAATTTCTCCTTTAGTAGCTTTAATAGAAGATCAAATTAAACAATTAGATAGCAAAGGAATTAAAGCTTTACACATTCCTTCTGGCACTTCTCAAAATGAAATGATTATTCTTTTTGATAATCTTAAGTATAGTTCTTGTAAATTTCTATATATATCACCAGAAAGAATACAATCTAAGTTTATTCAACAAAAAATAAAAGAATTATCCATTTCCTTTTTTGTAATCGATGAAGCACATTGTATTTCTGAATGGGGCCACGATTTTAGGTCTTCGTATTTAAAATTACATATTTTAAAAGAATTAAATAACACCAATATTATTGCTTTAACAGCTACAGCAACCAATAAGGTTATTAAAGATATTTGTACAAGTTTAGAGTTAAAGAATCCTAATCTCTTTAAAAAATCATTCTTTAGAAAAAATTTAGCATATCAAGTTTTTTATACAGAAGACAAGCTATCTAAGCTACAACAAATTTTTAAAAAGAACCACTCCCCTTCTATTGTTTACGTTAATTCTAGAGCAAAAACTAAAGAACTTTCTAATTATCTAAATGCACATAATTTTAAAAGTAGTTTTTATCATGGTGGATTAACTTCTATCGAAAAAAAAGTAGCATACGATAATTGGATGTCTGAGAAAACTCCCATTATGGTAGCAACCAATGCTTTTGGAATGGGAATAGATAAATCGAATGTAAAAATTGTAATTCACTATAACTTACCAAAATCTATAGAAAATTACATACAAGAAGCAGGAAGAGCCGGTAGAAATGGCGAAAAGTCTTTTGGAGTTACTTTAACCAATAATAGTGACATACAATTGGCTATAGATCTTCATAAGAAGACAATTCCTACTATTAACGAAATAAAAGTAATTCATCATAAACTATACCAACACTTTCAAATATCGAAAGGAGAATTAAGTGAAGATAGTTATGCTTTTAATCTATTAGAATATTGTGATAAATACCAATTAATTCCGAATAAAACATTTAATGCTCTACAAATTTTAAATAACTATGGAATTATTGAGTTAAATAATTATGGAGTTCAAAAATCTTCTATTCAGTTTATTGCAACACACTCTCAAATTATAAATTATAAAAGAACTACAAAAGAACAAACTTTTTTTATAGATGCCATTTTAAGAATGTATGGAGGGATTTTTGAAAAAGCAGTGAAAATTGATGAATTTAAAATAGCTAAAAAACTAGGTTTAACATCTTATAAAGTAATTGAAAATTTAGAGAAATTACATAGTTTAGATCTTATTACGTATAATAAATCTACTAAAAATAGCGAGCTATTTTTCTTACAACCTCGTGAAGATGATAAAACTATTAATAGAATAGCAAAAAGTATTAAAAGTTATTTAAAATATAAAAATGAAAAATTTAGTTCTTTTATTCAATTTATAAAAAATGATCGTGTTTGTAGAAACATTCAAATTTTAGATTATTTTAACGAAAATAAAGTTGAAAAATGTGGTATTTGCGATGTTTGCTTACAACATAAAAAAAGTGATGCAAATATTTCTGTTCAAATTATAAAGTTATTACAAGAAAATAAAGAATTAACACCTAAAGAAATAGGAGAAAAAATATCCTATTTAGAAAGAGACATTTTAATACATTTGCGAAAATTGCTTGCAGAAGAAATAATTAATATAACAGATTATAACACTTATTTTTTAAAGTAGATGAGAGATATACGAATTGTTTTTATGGGAACTCCTGATTTTGCAGTTACCATTTTAAAAAAATTAGTTGACCAAAAATATACAATTGCTGGAGTTATTACGGCTCCTGACAAACCAGCAGGTAGAGGGCGTAAATTAAATGAATCGGCAGTAAAAAAATACGCTCTTTCAGAAAATTTGACGATTCTACAGCCTACAAATTTAAAGGCTCCTTCTTTTTTAGAAGAATTAGCTGCTTTAAAAGCTAATTTACAAATTGTAGTTGCTTTTAGAATGCTTCCTACAATGGTTTGGAAAATGCCTGAGTTTGGTACTTTTAATTTACACGCATCTTTACTTCCTGAATATAGAGGAGCAGCTCCTATTAATTGGGCTATTATAAATGGGGAAAAGAAAACAGGAGTGACTACTTTTTTTATTGATGATAAAATAGATACAGGTGAAATTATATTACAAAAGTCTATTGATATAGAGGAACATGAAATTGTAGGAGAATTACATGATAAATTAATGTACCTAGGAGCTGATTTAGTAACAGAGACTGTAGATTTAATTGCTAAAGGAAATGTTACGACTATAAAACAGCCCGATTTAGAAGAAAAATCAGCACCAAAATTATTTCCCCATAATTGTAAAATAGATTGGACAAAGTCTTTGCATGAAATATATAATCATATAAGAGGTTTAAATCCATATCCTGCTG
Organism: uncultured Tenacibaculum sp.; assembly: GCA_947498055.1. Taxonomy (GTDB): domain Bacteria; phylum Bacteroidota; class Bacteroidia; order Flavobacteriales; family Flavobacteriaceae; genus Polaribacter. The sequence goes on along the minus strand of CANMJA010000045.1, from coordinate 1,668 downwards.
CATGGACTACTATACAAAATGGAGATGATGAAATATCTGCAAAAATTTATAAGGTTGGTAAAGAAGAAATAAAACACAATTATACCACAGGAAATATAATAGCAACTAAAAAGGAATTAAAGATAGCCGTTAAAAATGGGTTTTTATTAATACAAGAGATTAAACTTTCAGGAAAGAAAAAACTAGAAGTAAAAAGTTTATTAAATGGTTTTTCATTTCATAACAAGGCAAAAGTTCTCTAGCCCTTTATTAACGTGGGATTTAAGTAAATTTCGCTAATTTTTGTTGACGTTATTAACAAATGTATATGACTTATTAACAAAATGCCTGTTTTTTAGGGTTCTAATTTGCGCAATACCTCATTAAATCTATATTTGTTACGCATTTAATGCAATATTTATTAATTAATTTTAAAATCTATAATTATGAACAAGTCTGAGTTAATCGACGCAATGGCTGCTGACGCAGGAATTTCTAAAGCTGCTGCTAAAGCTGCATTAGATTCTTTAACTAACAATGTAACTGGAGCTCTTAAAAAAGGAGATAAAGTTGCTTTAGTAGGTTGGGGAACTTGGTCTGTATCTGAAAGAGCTGCTAGAACAGGAAGAAACCCTCAAACTGGTAAAGAGATTCAAATCGCTGCTAAAAACGTAGTAAAGTTTAAAGCAGGTGCTGGTTTAAGTGACTCTGTAAACTAGAAATCAAAAGTAAACTCATATAAAACACCCATTTTTTGGGTGTTTTTTTTTACTGTAACATTTCAGAAAAAAGCATGTCTTTATAATAAAACAATAAAAATATATACCATGAAATATTTATTAGTCTTATTTACATTCGCTTTTGCAATAAGTACCCATAGCCAGCAAAAAATTTATGCTTCCGATCTTTTAAAAGATATTAAAGAAGGAAAAGATATTACTATTAGCAATGCTATTATAGAAGGTGTTTTAGATATGACTTATATGAATGAAGCTTTGCCTAAGTTACCTAAAAGAAAAAAAGGTTGGTGGAATAAAGGAGGTTCTAATACCATTGAAAAAGAAATAACAAGTAAAATTTCATTTATTGATTGTACTTTTAATGACGATGTTTTAGCATACATACCAGATGAAGACAGTGGGTATACTTTTATTGCTAATTTTGAAAATAATGTAATTATAAAAAACAGTGTTTTTAAAGGGAAAGCAATGTTTAAATATTCTGATTTTATAGAAAATTCTAACTTTAGTGGAACCAAATTTTTAGGTAATAGTACATTTAAATACGCTAAGTTTCAAAAAGATATTTCTTTTCAAAGTGTACAGTTTAAAAAACCCGCTACTTTTAAGTATGCTGAGTTCAATAGATTTGTGAGTTTTGCTAACTCTATTTTTAAGGAAACAGCTACTTATAAATACACAAAATTTAAAAAGGGTGTGTCTTTTAATAATGTAAAGTTTGAAGAAGATTTAAACATAAAATATACAAAAGTAAATGGTGATTTTAATATTAAAAATATGAAGGTAAACTATGAAATAGATTCCAAGTATACCAAAATAAATGGATTAAGTTTTAATAAGTATATTTTAAAAAATTAAAACACTATTAGCTTTAGGGCATCTCTAAAAACTCAATAAAGAATTAGAAATTATAAAAGACGTATTTTGTGTTGATGAAAAAATTCAAACG
>CANMJA010000044.1 GCA_947498055.1 uncultured Tenacibaculum sp. | reverse complement strand
AAAGGAAAAATAGCTATTAAATTATTCAAGACTTACCCTAAATTAAAGCAAAAGCCATATTGGGGAAATCACTTTTGATCTCGAAGTTATTTTGTTAGTACTGTAGGTTTAGATGAAGAAATGATAAAAAGATATGTCAAGTATCCATCACATCAATAGTCTTTGACGTGTTGCCCCTATGGGGCTAATCTGAAAATCAAAGTCTCCGTTTCTAACGGAGGTTTTTTATTTTTTTCAATTATGGAACTCTTAACAAATAAATTACGTAAACGTTTTCAAGAAATAGGCTCTCAAAGAGATGAAACAGGCCCAATTGTTATTGCTAAATTTTTCAATCCTTCGGGTGCTGGTACTTGGTATTTAATTGAATTTAGTCCAGAGGACCAATGCTTCTTTTGTTATTACGTTACAGGACTTCATTGTGATGAATGTGGGGTATACCTTGCTTATAGAAATGAAAGCCTTATAGATCGTCATTAGGGATTGGTATAGAACGTGATATTTCTTTTGAAGAACAACGATTTTCTGAGATTAGAGAAACTCATCAATAATTGAATTTTTCTTTCCACAAATTAGAAATGTCGAATTCTTCCTATACAGATTAACTCAAATTTTTGCGTAACCACAACAATTGGGCATGATCCGATAAAAATATATGGTTACATCAACCGTATTTTAAATTATTAAGCAGATTAGAAGAGGTTGTTGAATTACCTTGATTTTTTATCTATACATTGAGGGGTAAGTCTTATAAATAACGATCTCCTACTATAGGTATATTGATACTGTTTTATAAAAAATTGAATGTAAAAGTTAAATTATCATTTGGCACGCATTTGGCACGCTATTTTAGTAAAAAACCCTGAACTAGTAGTGTTTACTGGGGGTTCAGGGTTTTGTGTAGCGAAGAGCAGATTTGAACTGCCGACCTCAGGGTTATGAATCCTGCGCTCTAACCAACTGAGCTACCTCGCCTTTTGCGGATGCAAATATATAGTTTTTTTCAAATCTAACAACAAATACTAGATATTTTTTTTAAAAAGAATATTTATATATATTGTAAGCCAAACTATAATGTAAATGAGTAAAGTCAAATTCGAATTAGAAATTCCAGTACATGCCTCCCCATCTCTATTATATCAGTATTTTGCAACACCTTCAGGTTTAGAAGAATGGTTTGCAGATAGAGTAAATTCAAGAGGAAAAATTATCACATTTTTGTGGGATGACTCTGAAGAAGAAGCTACTGTCATCACTAAAAAAACAGACGAACGTGTTAAATATAAATGGACAGAGAGCGAAGGAGATGATAGTTATTTTGAATTTAAAATTCAGGTAGATCCTTTGACGAAAGATGTAGCATTAATAATAACTGATTTTGCAGATGATGAGGAAGCAGCAGAAGAAGCAAAAATGCTATGGGAAAACCAAATAGATGAACTAAGACATCTAATAGGAGCTTAAAAAATAATAATAAAATCTACTCGGCTAAATGCCGAGTTTTTTTATGTTAATGCACATAGAATTTAGTAATTTCGCATTCTAAATTTTTACAAATGTTAAACTATAACGGAAATTTAATTGATTCTTCTGAATTAGAATTGACTCATGAAAATAGGGCTTTTAAATTCGGAGATGGAATTTTTGAAACAATTAAAGTGCAGAATGGTAAGATTGTGTTTTTTGAAGATCATTATTTTCGGTTAATGGCTTCTATGAGAATGCTTCGTATGAAAATTCCTATGAAATTTACATTTGAATTTTTAGAAGAAGAAATAAAAAAAACAGTTAAAGAAACTAAAGGAAGTGTTTTTAGAGTTAGATTAAATGTTTATAGAAAAGATGGCGGATTATATAGGCCAAAGACTAATGAAATAGATTATTTAATTGATGTAAAAGAGATAAATATTTTAGTAAAAGATACGTATAAAGTAGATTTATATAAAGATTTTTATAACTACAGTGGCTTGTTATCTACTGTGAAAACAACCAATAGAATGCTAAATACTGTAGCATCTATTTTTGCTGAAGAAAATGATTTAGATAATTGCATTCTTTTAAACGAAAGAAAAGGTGTAGCCGAAGCTACCAATGGGAATATTTTTGTAATTAAAGATGCTATCATAAAAACTCCGGCCTTATCAGAGGGATGTATTAAAGGAATTACAAGAAAAAAAGTAATAGATATTTTAGAAAAACATCCTGATTATACTATAGAAGAAACAAGTATTTCTCCTTTTGAAATTCAAAAAGCAGACGAAGTTTTTATTACTAATGCAATCGTAGGAATTCAACCAGTAACAAACTATAGAAAAAAGGAATTTAATTTAGATATTGTACATAAAATTAGTAAGAGCTTACAAGTGCTAACATTTACTAATTAAAATTCAAAAAAACTAAAAACATTGCCTCCATATCTTTTGTCATAACTAAATTTTGGGTGTTTAGATAAATCGGTATGTTTAGAATGTTCTACAATAAGTACACCATCTTCGTTTAGTAATTCTTTTTCAAAAACAAGATGTACAATAGAAAGAAATTTATCTTCTTCAAAATCATAAGGAGGATCTGCAAAAATAACATCTGTCTTTAAAGATGTTTTTTCTAAAAATTTATATACATCGCTTTTAAAGGTTGTAATATTAAGATCTAAATCTTCAGATGTTTTATTTATAAATTTAATACAACCATAATGACCATCTACAGCATATATAGTTTCTGTACCTCTAGAAGCGAATTCGTAACTAATGTTTCCTGTGCCAGTAAATAAATCTAATACAGAAATAGAATCGAAGTAATATAGATTGTTTAAAATATTAAATAAAGACTCTTTAGCCATATCTGTAGTCGGACGTACAGGTAGGTTTTTTGGTGCTGTTATTCGTTTGCTTTTATGTTTTCCTGAAATAATACGCATTTATGAGAGTAAAATATAGTTTGAATGTGGAAAAAAATGTTCTGCTTCGTTTAAAAAATCGTAACTAGGTTGTAAAAAACGTATGTGTTTTACATAATCATTAATAATTTGATAAATAGTAAATTCTTTAGTAATATTTCCTAAAAAAACAAGCTCTAATTCTCTTAAATTTAAGCCTAATTGTTCAGCAGAAAAAAGAATATAGTATAAAAAATCTTCTTTTGTGGTAAAATGGAATGAATTATACATATAAAACGTTCCTTTTTTTAGTATTATAAGATCTATATGATCATAAACAACATTCACTAAAATTAGATCACTAGCATCATTTTTATATTTTTCAGTTAATTTATTAATTAAGATTGTAGAATGATGCTGAAATTCAAATTCTCCAAAATTTTGAAATAAAAAATTATTAATATTTACATAAGGAATAAATACATTTTTAGCATTCACATTAGGCAAATTATCATATGTAATATAATCTGAGGCAAGAGTTTTTATATTGTAACTTAAATAAGATTTTAAATGAGTATCTTCAAAATATTCATTTGGTACTTGAGTAGCTAATTGATTTAAATGAATAGCTTTTACACTATTAAATTTAGTTTGTAGCTCTTGATCAGTCTCAAATATAGATTTAATTTTTTCTAGTAATAAATTAGGAGTAGCTAATTTATTGGTAAAAACATACTCAGAAAGCACACCAATTTCTCCAGAAATAGCATCTTTAATACAAAAAGAAAATCCATCCAAACTAAATTGGATGGATAGATTTTTATTTTCTGATTGGAAGTTTTTACTTCTTTGTGTTAATTTTTGCATTTGGATTATCATAGAATGGAGGCCAGTTACCACCAGTTGATACTTCTTCTAAAGATCCTACAGAAATGTTAGCTCCTTTAATTTGATCTGCTTCTACAGCTTCTAATTCTTGTTTTACTAAGTGAGGTGCTAAATCTTTTAAAATAGACTTTTTGTCTGTTTTAACTTCAAATACAGGAACGAATAAACCAGGTATCTTTTCGATTTCACTTGTTTTAATCTCAAAATCTTTATCAGATCCAGGTACTTTAAACATTTTAGTGTAATCATCTTGTTTAAAGTATTTTAATACTGGTTCACGACCAGTTGTATCAATTCTTTTCTTAGAAACCTCTACTTCAATGGCTCCTCTTTTTTCCATTTCTGTATAGTTAACAGTTTCAGTTAATACTAAAGAATCATTTTCAATAAAGTTGATTAATTTATCTTGACTTTTAGTATATACTCCTTTAGCTTCTTTATATTTAAGTTCTGCTTTTCTAATTAATTTAAGTCTTTCTATAACTTTAGCATAACGAACCTTCTTTTCAATATTAAATCTAATAGGTTCCATAACACCATTGTAAATTAAGTATCCTAGATATACTGATACTGCTAACAGAAGTATAGAAACTAAAGGCCTTAATTTTAAAGGCACAAACTTAACTATTACAATAGCTAATAGGACAGCAACAACAACAGCAGCTAAAATCATTAATATTAAATTCATTGTGTTTAGATTTTTTTAAGTGTGATATTCGCAAATCTACAATTTTTTTTCAATCATGAAAACAATTTTTATAATTAGATTTATCTTTGGTCATTTATTTGAAATATGATTAAAACCGCAGGTGATTTTCACAAAGAGGTAATTCAGAAGTTTTCTTACGATCCTACATCAAAACAATTAGAGTTAATTAATGAACTTTCGCAGTTCCTTTTTGACAAAAATAAGCAAGCTCTTTTTTTATTGAAAGGGTATGCAGGTACTGGTAAAACTACAGTTATAAGTACGGTTGTTCATAGCTTATGGAAGGTAGGTGTGAAAGCGGTATTATTAGCACCTACAGGTAGGGCAGCTAAAGTAATTTCGGGATATTCTAAACGACAAGCATTTACAATACACAAGAAAATATATTTTCCAAAAAAACAATCTAATGGAGGGGTAAGTTTTGTTATGCAACCAAATAAACATACTAATACTCTATTTATAGTAGATGAAGCTTCTATGATTTCCGACCAAGTTCAGAACGCTAAATTGTTTGAAAATGGTTCTGTTTTAGATGATTTAATCTCTTATGTGTATTCAGGAAATAACTGTAAACTTATTTTTATTGGAGATACTGCGCAGTTACCACCAGTAAAATTAAATGTAAGTCCGGCTTTAGATGCAGATAAATTATCACTTAATTATAATAAAGATGTTTCTGAAATTGAATTAGACGAAGTAGTAAGGCAACAACAAGATTCAGGAATATTAGAAAATGCTACAGACTTACGATTATTAATTCAGAATGATGGAGTTGATTTTAAATTCGATGTTAATTACCCAGATATTATAAGATTACAAGACGGTTACGATATACAAGATGCAATTACACAGGCTTATGATGGTGAAATAGGAGTAGAAGATACAGCAATTATCGTACGATCTAATAAAAGAGCCAATCAGTATAACCAACAAATTAGAACCAAAATAAGAGGACAAGAAAATGAGATTTCTGTTGGAGATTATGTAATGGTAGTTAAAAATAATTATTTCTGGTTAAAAGAATCTTCTTCTGCTGGTTTTATAGCTAACGGAGATATTTGTGAAGTAATGCGAATTCAAGCCATCAAAGAGTTATACGGATTTAAATTTGCTGAGGTAGAAATTAGAATGATAGATTATCCAGATATGAAACCTTTTGAAACGGTTTTATTATTAGATACATTATCTAGCGAAACTCCTTCATTAACTTATGAAGATTCTAATAAGTTATACAATGCAGTTAAAGAAGATTTTGCCCATGAAAAATCGAAGTACAAACAATTTATGGGAGTAAAAAAGAATAAATATTTTAATGCATTGCAAGTGAAATTCTCTTATGCAATGACTTGTCATAAATCGCAAGGAGGGCAGTGGGAAACGATTTTTATTGAGCAACCTTATTTACCAGACGGATTAAGTACTGAATATTTAAGATGGTTATATACAGCAATAACTAGAGCGCAAGAAAAATTGTATTTAATCGGTTTTAAAGAAGAGAGTTTCTTAACATAGAGAAATATAATATTACACCATTAAAAAAGCCAGAAAATTAAATTTTTCTGACTTTTTTAGGTTTTAGTATAAATAGATGTAGGTTATTTTACAAAACTATTGTAGTCACTTATTACATTTTTGTATTTATAATACACAGTTTTATATTCTCTATCTTCTATTTTTCCATCTCTTTTAACTTTTCTAACGGCACCTAAAAATTCATCTACTTCTCCATAAAAAGAAGTAAACTTACGATCCTTTTTTTGCTCAGTTAATTTTGCTAAATCCATTTTTTTACTTTCATTAAAACGATTTTCTAGCTTTTTATAATTCTCCTCTATATCAGTAATAGGAGTTTCTGGATTTTGAAGTAAAGCAATGGTTTGATCAATTAATTTTAAGGTTCTTTTTGCATGTATAATTTCATCTCTAATAGGATGATCTGCTAAAACATCTTCTTCAGCCTTATCAATAACGGTTTCAAACACTTTATAAAAACCATTTCTGTTTTCATAATACGCTTTACTTTTATCGCCTATTATTTGTATTAATTCAGCTCCTTTTTTCCAATTATCATCTTTATAATCTTCATTGTTATAATACTTTTTAAATTCTAAATAATTTTTTTTAGTTTCCTTATAAGCGTTATTCATCTCTTTTACTAAAGGTAAAACTTTATTAGCCATCTCTTTGTCTAGTAAAGCTTCTGGTTTTAAAAGATTCACTTTAGTACTACCTGACCATTTTTCTACTCTAGGGTCAATACCTACAAAAGTGGTCCAAGTAATAATTCCCTTTTTACTACTTTTGGCAGTAACCATTTTATCTAATACTTTTAAATCACCATCTAACAATCTAGAAATTTTTCCAGAAGCATTAGCATCGTAATCTATAATAAGATTGTAATAAGTAATTATTTGCGCAGCAGTATTTTTATTTGAAAAATTGAGCGCTCCAGATTCACCGTTTTTATTTCCTTTACAAGATGTTAAAAATAAAACGCACATACATAGAATAGAAAAATTAATTTTCATAGTAGTTGAAATTTTGATTGATTAATTATTTGTAAATGTACACAAAAAAGAAAACTAAAAAGTTATTGTGTTTATAATCAGTAACTTTTGTGCTTTTACCTTAAAGTGTTAGCATTTTGTTAAACTCAATTATTAAAAACGTAAAAAGAGTACATTTGTTTCATGACTTATTTGTCACCTCGAGCGGAGTCGAGAGGTAAAATAGTTAAGTCTCGACTCCGCTCGACTTAACGTTTTTATTTATAGTTAAATGAAAAAACAATTATTAGGATTCTTCTTTCTTGTGTTAACCTTTTCTTCAGCGATAGCACAAAAGCCAAAAAAATTAACAACAAATCAGGTATACGAAAAAATTCAAAAACTAAATTTTTTAGGATCTGCTTTGTATGTTGCTGCACATCCAGACGATGAAAATACACGTTTAATTGCTTATTTAGCAAATAATGTAAAAGCAAGAACAGCTTATTTATCTTTAACCAGAGGAGATGGGGGGCAAAATTTAATTGGTCCAGAAATTCGCGAACAATTAGGAGTAATTCGTACACAAGAGTTACTAGCAGCAAGAAGAGTAGATGGAGGAGAACAACGTTTTTCTAGAGCAAATGATTTTGGATATTCAAAGCATCCAGACGAAACCTTAGCAATATGGAATAAAGATAAAGTATTGTCTGATGTAGTTTGGGCAATTAGAACGTTTAAACCAGATGTAATTATTAATCGTTTTAACCACAGAACTCCAGGAACCACGCATGGGCACCACACATCTTCAGCAATGTTAAGTGTAGAGGCTTTTGATTTAGCAGGAGATAAAACTAAATATGCAGAGCAATTAAAATATACAGATACATGGAAACCAAATCGGTTGTTTTTTAATACCTCTTGGTGGTTTTATGGTAGTAGAGAAAAGTTTGCAAAAGCAGATCAAAGTAAATTATTAAATTTTGATGTGGGAGTATATTATCCTTTAAAAGGGGTTTCAAATAATGAGTTAGCTTCCATTGCAAGTAGCCAACATTTATGTCAAGGATTTGGTAGGGTAACAACTAGAGGAAGTCAAACAGAATATGTAGAATTTTTAAAAGGAGATTTTCCTAAAGATAAGAAAGACTTGTTTTCAGGAATTAATACTACATGGAATAGAGTAGCAGGAGGTGGAAAAATTGGCGCAATTTTATATGAAGTAGAAAAGAACTTTGATTTTACAAATCCAGCAAAACATTTACCAAGTTTATTAAAAGCATACACTTTAATTGATAAGTTAGAAGACAATCATTGGAAAACAATTAAAACAGCACAAATTAAAGAAATTATAGAGGCCTGTGCAGGTTTGTATTTAGAAGCATCTGCTAAACTGTCTAGTGTAACACCAAATTCATCTGTAAAAGTAGATATCGAAGCTTTAAACAGAAGTTCAATTTCTATGGAAATCGCTTCTATAGAATGGCTACCATCAAATAAAAAAGTAACAAAAACGCTTGATTTATCACCCAATAAAAAGCAAACTTTTACAGAAACATTATCTGTAGGAAACCTTCAATATTCAGCACCTTATTGGTTGGCTTCTGCATGGGATTTGGGAATGTATACGGTAAAGGACCAACAATTAATTGGAGATCCTGAATCTAAGCGACCAGTTCAAGTTCAATTTAATTTAGTCATAGAAAATATTCCTATTTCCTTTACAAAAAATGTAGTGAGAAGATATTCTCAACGTGATAAAGGAGAAATTTACGAGCCTTTTGAAGTACTTCCTAAAGTAACGACAAAGTTAAAAGATAAAGTGATTATTTTTTCAGACGGGAATGCGAAAAAAATAGCTATAGAAGTACGTTCAGGAGCTATGAATACTAAAGGTTCTGTTAGTTTAAAAGCACCTAAAGGATGGGCAATAACTCCGAAAAGCATTCCTTTTAACATAGAGCAAAAAGGAGATAAGCAAGTAGTTGATTTTATGGTAACTCCTTCGAAAAAACAATCAGAAGGATCTTTAGAAGCTATAGCCACAGTAGATGGAGCTTCTTTTGATAAAGAATTAATAGAGATTAATTATACTCATATACCAAAACAATCTCTTTTATTACCGTCGAAAGCAAAAGTAGTTCGTTTAGATATTAAAAAAGAAGGAAAATCTATTGGTTATATTCAAGGTTCTGGAGACGCTGTTCCAGAAAGCTTACGTCAAATAGGATATACAGTAACAGAAATTTCACCAGAAAACATTAATGAAACTACTTTAACATCGTTTGATGCGGTTGTTATTGGAATTAGAGCCTACAACACTAAAAAAGAATTGCAGTTTAAGCAAAAATATATTCTTGATTATGTTAAAAATGGCGGAAATGTAATTGTACAGTATAATACCAATAGAAGAGTAGATGTAAAAGCCCCATATCAATTACAATTATCTAGAGATAGGGTTACAGATGAGTTTGCAAAAGTTACTATGTTAGCTAAAAAACATTCCGTTTTAAACTATCCGAATAAAATTACAGCAACAGATTTTGAAAATTGGGTACAAGAAAGAGGTTTGTATTTTCCGAATTCGTGGAGTAGTGAATATACACCTATTTTATCTATGCATGATAAAGGAGAATCTGCTAAAAAAGGAAGTCTGTTAGTTGCTAAATATGGGAAAGGTAATTACATATACACTGGTTTAAGTTTCTTTAGAGAATTGCCAGCAGGAGTTCCTGGAGCATATAAATTATTTGCGAATTTATTATCGGTAAAGAAGAATTAATTAATGATTTAAAAAGTTAATTTTATTCATAATAATAATTTTATTCAAGTTAGTAATATATTACTAGATCCCATAGGTTTTAAAACCTATGGGATCTTTTGGTATTACAAATTGATGTAGTTTTAAAACGAAAAAATATTTGCTACTCGCAGAAATAGTTTTACTACTTTTAATATCATAGCTTTTCTATACATTTACTATTAGTAATTTTTAATTCGAATAAAAATGAACATAGAAGAATATAGAAAAAAATATAATGAAGATGACGCAGTTGGTTGGAAAAGTATGGATGAAGTAATAGAAAAACTATATCCTAATCAAGAACCAAAGCATTATGCAACTATTCTAAAAATGATGTTAGGAGGAGAAGATCCTTTAGACGGAGTTAGTGTTTATAAATCGGATGAACAAGAGAAGCACGATCATTTTATTTCTTACGGCATGTCTAGCCTTTATTATGATGAAGAAAGTGCAGAAGGAGAATTTAGTGGTTGGGGATTTGAATTTACTTTTCGTTTAATTCCTTTCGAAGAAGACAAAGACCCTCAATGGGTAGTATCTCTTATGCAAAATTTAGCTAGGTATGTTTTTAATAGTAAAAAATGGTTTGAAGAGTTTCATTTTATTCCAGCTAACGGCCCTATTCGATTAAATACAGATACAGAAATAACAGCGATAGCTTTTGTTTCCGATCCTGAACTAGGAAAAATAAATACACCACATGGTGAAGTTCAATTTTTGCAAATGGTAGGTATTACTTCTAAAGAATATGAACAACTACTATCAAACCCTAAAACTACAGAAACAGAAAAGTTATTAGAAAAACTACGAAAAGATAATCCATTATTAATAACAGATTTAAAAAGAAGATAAGAAACTATAATCAAATTAAAAATGAAAAAAATAATATCTACCACTTTTTTACTAGTGACTCTATTAACATTTGGACAAACAATAATTTCTAAAAAAAATTATGAAATTAATTTTGATGATGTAAACATAGGAGAAAAAGTTTATGTAAAACATAAAGAAGGACAAATGTTATCTGAAGGTAGCTACATGTACAAAATGAAGGATGGAAGACAACCTTTATCGTTCTGGTTTTCAGTATTACAAAAAGGGGAAATAAATGGGAGCATAAAAGCTAGAATAGGAATTGAAAAAGAAGGGGAATTATTAGCCGAAATAGACGTGAAAAATGGAGTCGTTTTAAGCATTAAAGAATATCATCAAAAAAAAGGATATTTAGAAGAAGAAACTTATATAAAGGGAGATACCATTATAACGAAATCATATAAAGAAACTAAAATTGTTTATTATAAACTAAAAAAAATAAAAGGGAAAGAAATTTATAAATATTCATGCCGTAATTATTACGAAAGTTCTAAAATAGACGATTGCTCTAAAATAGATTTTATTAAGGGGACTGAAGAAAAATTTTTTGAAGGAAAATTAATAAGTTTAATAAAAACTAAAAATTTACCAGGAAATATAAAAGAGGTAGTAGAAAATTTTGATTCAAAAAATAAAACCAAAAAGAGAATAACATATAAAAACGGAGTGATAAAAACTTTTTATACTAATGGGAATTATAAAATAGAGAAACCAATAAAAGGAGGAGCTTATGAAGAACTATACAATAGTAAAGGGAAACTAATCGATTCTGGGAAGGTGTATGATATTATGGGATAATTAAGGAGTTAAATTCATGAGTGAAAATTAATGAGTTAAACAAGAAAATAATTTTAATGGAAACAAAAAAAGAAATCGGAGACCAAGGTGATATATTAAATTTAAGTGCAGCTTCTAGAGCAATGAATATAGAACCAGATGAAGATCAAATAGAAAAATTTGATGAATATGAAGCAAAAGCAAATCCGCTTAAATATGTTGCCCTTATTTTAACAATAGCTTGTTTAAGTAGTACTGTGTATTCATTTTATACAGGGCATTGGATTTGGGGATCGCTTTTAGTTCCTATAACACTATTTTTAGCAATGCTTTCAGTATCTCTAGGAAAAGGAAGTATAACCAAAAGAATAGCATACGAAAATGGATTAATTATTCCTGCAATAATAATAGAGTTAAATCCGATTACAATTATTGCATTGGCAGATATGCGATCTTCTTCAGAGCAAGAAAAAGTAATATGGGGTTGTCAAAAAATGACGATTAAAAACTTACCTAACCATAAAATAGAACTAGGAGAAAAAATTCCCTGTGTGAGTTTATTTGGAATGGCAGTAAAAGGATATAGAAGGCACTTTGAACCAAGACCGATTTCTTGGGGATATAAAAAGGAAGAATATGTGTCAAAAACAGTAGATTTTATAACTACGGATAATGAGGATTTACTTTTTGAAAGTGAATGGGCAATTTTAGAAAAACTAGCAGATGAAATGAAAGAGCTAAAAGAAGAAAAAGAAGTAGTGTTTTTTGATGCAACATTAAATAGAATAGAGTTATAAAAAACAATCAAGAATTGAAGTTTTTTATAAAAAAGGTGAACTTTTTTAAACTAGAATTTAAGAAGAATACACATATAAAAGAAATGCTTTCATGCAGTTAACAAATTCTAAAAATGAAATTTAGATCTAAAATTATAGTAGGAGTTTTTATTGGTTTAATTATTATACTATACTGTTTTAGTACTATAACAGAAGGGGAGTATTATAAAAGTTATAGTCCAGACGGGCAATACAGTATATATGCATCTAGGAGTAAGTATTTTAATTTGAATCTACCATTCACAAAATTTGGTGATGCTAGCGGAAAAGTACATCTGTATGATGAATTAGAAGACAGGCTAATTACTTCTTGTTCTGTTAAGATGATTTCACATGTAGACGACCATTTTTTTTGGAGTGAAGATGAATTGTATATGAAAGCCAAGATTTATATTAAATTACCAAGAAAAATAAACACTAAAATAATACGAGAATACGATAAATCGTATCCTGTAAAAAATACTTGGAATCTTTTTATTCAAAATAAAAAATATAAGGTTACTAAAAAAGGAAATCGATTAACTGTTAGTAATAAAGAAGGAGAAATAGTATTAAAAAACATTAAGCATATTTCTCGAATATCTAATGGGTTTCAAGTGCTAAATAATGCTACTGAAATAGAGTATTATGATGCAGATTTAAATAAACTTGAAAGTGCTCCTAATGTAGAGCAAAATAATCAAGAAGTTTGTGGGAATGTTACTACGTATGTTTTAAAAATTGAAGAAGTTGCAGAGTGTTTTATTTTAAAAAAAGCAATAGGGTTTACAAGTTATAATTTTGATAATTATGAAGCTATCGATTCTGTAAAGAAAATAGGCGTAAAAGATATTTATTTTTTAAATAAGAAACGAGTATTAAAATACGATGAAAATTCTCCTAAAAAAGAACTTGTAATCATAGATTTCGGGACTTATTTTGGTATTCTATCTGAAAAATATGGAATAGAATATTTTGATTCTATAAATATTACTCAGCGGCCTATTAAAGTAAAGAGAAACAAGTTATACGGATATTATGATACAACTTCCACAACATACTTAGAACTAAAACCGTTTGAATTTAATTTGGCAGAATTTAAGCATGAAAAATATGGAGAAGGGTATGTAGATTTAGAAGGAAAAAAATATTATAAATAAAAAACAAGTTGTAATGAATGCGAAAATATAATTATCAACTACAAAAATAAACTCTATAATTTTTAAAAAGAACTATTTACATACTTTAGTGTACCAATAATAAAAATACAAAAAGGAATAAAATATTTCTATTTAAATAAGTGGTTTTTATGAGAAAACGTAAAATTTTAGTAATATCTATACTACTAATTATTGTATATAATCTGTATGTAAACTTCTCCTATAAACAGCTTTTGCCAATAAAGAAATTGCCTAATAAATACAAATCTTACAACTATGCAAGAGAAGGAGTAGTTACAGAAAAACATGTATTAAAAGAGTTTTTAGGGAGTGAGGAATTTGAAGATATAGATATAGAATATTTTAATGAAAAAGATACTACAGTTATCATAAAAACAAAGAATTATGCAGCACATACCTTAAAAAAAACAAAAGTATATAGAAATATTTTTTATAAGTTAGATAGGAATGGAACAATAAAAGATTCGTTAGTGCTAGTAAATGAGTTTACTAAATTATATAGCGGGTATTTAATTAGTAAAGATTCTTTTTATACATGGATATTGGATGGGAATAAACATAAGAAAAAATGTAAACTTATAAATAGAGATGATACACTAACAAAAGAAGCAGCCAGCAAAAAATTAATAGAATTATATACAAAAGCGGAATTAACAGGTTCGTACTATGATATTTATTATGAGAATATTAGGTTTAGTACTTCTCTATTTTTAATTAATAAAGAATGGAACATACTCTTTGGAAAAACACAGTTAGATTATACAAATAGAGAAAAGTATCCTAATAAAATCAAAGAAAGGACAAAGTTGGAGAATATAGTGAAAGAAGAAAGTGTATGGAATGGAACTAATGCAGATATACAATTGCTACATTTTCAAAAAAAGAAATTTGAAAAAGCAAGGAGAAATTCTCTTTTTAATCCAATACATCACACATCTTATGACAAATGGTTAGGCAATGGTTATATGCATTTACTATTTAAAGGAGATACCATTCCTTTTAAGATGCTGTTGAATTATGAGTTAGGAAGTTCTAATACCTATAAAATACCTTTTAGAGGGGAATTAGAATATTATACAAAAACAACTTTAAATTTTGGGTTGTTAAGATATCACAAAGATCATTTAAGTAGATTATATATAGTAAAGAATAGAGAGAATAAAATAAAATAATTGATACATTAGCTTTCGTAAGTTTAAAACTATTTAAAAAATGAAGATAGGTAAAGTAATAGTATGTGTACTAATAACCCTTGTTTTACAATATGCATGTGTTTCTAAAAAAGAAACACAAAATAAAAAAGACGCAAAAAAAGAAAATACAGTTACCGTAAAAAAAGATAAAAAGAAGGTAGTTGAAAAGCCAATTAAAAAAATCATAAAGAAATTAGGCCCTAAAAAGGATGATGAAATAAGTTTGTTATTTATCGGAGACTTTATGGGGCATATGGATCAAATAAAAGCAGCATATAATAAAAAAACAAAGTTGTACGAATATGATTCATGTTTTTCTAAAATAAAACCAATATTAAGTAATGCAGATGTTACTTTAGGTAATTTAGAAGTTACTTTAGGAGTAAAACCATATTCGGGATATCCGCAATTTAGTTCGCCGCCATCATATGCATCGGCAATAAAAAATGCAGGAGTAGATATAGTAACAACTTCTAATAATCATTCTTGCGACAAGCGAAAGAAAGGAGTAGAACGAACGATTAAAATTTTAGATTCATTAAATATCGGACATACGGGAACGTTTATCAATTCTGTAGAAAAAACAAAAAATCCGGCATATGTTATCGAAAAAAACAATTTTAAAATAGCTGTAATAAGCTATACTTATGGTACTAATAGTATAAAACCAACACCACCAAACGTTGTTAACTATTTAGATAAAGAAACCATAAAGAAAGATGTAAATTATATAAATAGTAAAGTGAGTCCAGATCAAATAATCGCCTTTGTACATTGGGGATTACAGTATAAAAACTTACCAAATAAAGAACAAAAAGAGATGTTTGCCTACTTTAAATCATTAGGTGTAAATATTGTAATTGGCGCCCATCCGCATGTATTACAACCCATGAAATGGACAAAGCCAACAAAAGAAAATCCGAAAGAAGATTTGGTAGTATACTCATTAGGGAATTTTGTATCGCACCAACGTACATTTCCTAGAGACGGAGGAGCTGTTTTAAAACTATCATTAACAAAAGACAAAGACAAGAAAATACATATTAAAAAAGCAGATTATTTACTTACTTGGGTATATGAACCAGTAGTAAATGGTAAAAAAGAATATTATGTATTACCAGCAGATGCATATGCTAAAAAACCAGCATCTTTTGCAAAAAAGAAAGATTACGATAAAATGATGCGTTTTATAAAACATGCAAGAACGTTATTAGGAAAGCATAATGTACATGTAAATGAGTATAAAGAGTAAATAAAATATAAGAATCAACCATTTAAAAAATGAATACAGAAACGGTAAAAGCAAAACTAAAGGAAGCTAATATTTTTCATTCAGAGGGTGAAATTTTAAATAACAAAAGTGTTATAGGATATGAAAAGAAATTTAAATGGAGTTGGGCAGCCACGCAATTAAATACCTTTATTATGGTTACCGATTTTGGAAATCAAGAAATAAATAAAACGATTATTGAACAACATTTATCTGAATCTTTTAAGTTTTCTAAGCAAAATTATAAAGGTTGGCCAAGAGGATTGCAATCTGGTGTTGGGGTTATTTCAATATTAATCTCAAATAACATAACAGAAGAAGCTAAAGAGTATTGTAGAAAACTGAAATCAGGAAAAAAATGGGCAGGTTTTTCAATTCCTGTAGTCTATGATTCAGAGGCCAAAGAGATTTTTAAGTTCGAAAAAAATCCTATGTGGGGAAGAATATATTATCCTCATTTTAAAAAACTAATAGCTAATCTTAGTTAAAGATTATTTTTATAATTAAAAAAAAAATGAAAAAACATATTATAATTTTTTGTGGTTTATTTACTATTCTTTTCACTAGTTGTCAAGAAAAACCTCGTACTAAAGAAATGGATGAATTCGTTGCTGAATTTGACGGAATGAATTTAGAAGAAATTTCAATGCATTTAAATAACACCATAAGAACATTAGAATATTATAATAAATTAGGAGGTTCAGAAATAAAAATTGAAAATATAGCTAAAGAAAATGAAAAATTTAGATCCTTTTTTAAAATGGATACTTCTAAAATAGCTAAAGTATTACAACAATTTAAGAAGGTACGGTTTAGTCAAACAATTAAAGATACCGTATCTGAATTTACTTTTTATAGAGCAGATAAAGAGTTTGGAGAAGATGAAACCATCAGTTTAACTAAAAATAAAACAGATTTTTCTTCAGTGAATACACAATCATTTTCGGTAAATACCATCTATTATAAAAATAAAGAAAGAGAAACGGAGAATTTAAAAAATTATGCTGTGAATTTTGGTCATTTTTCAAGACCTTGGGGTAACCAAAAAATTATAGATAGTGTTTCTATAGCTTATAAATTAAGTTATTTAAAAGCGTACGATTCTGTTGTTTTATCAAATAACGCAAGAAATAAGAAATATAAGAATGGTGAAATTCAAATAAAAAAACTAGAGAATAATTATGCTTACGTATTAGTAAGCGATAATTTAAAAGAGTTAGGATATCATATTTATGCATTTAATAAAGAAGGAAAACCATTAAGTGAAAAAGGATCTACAACTTCCTCTATGTCAATTAGAAAAACAGAAAAAAGGTTGGGTAAATTTATACATTTTCTAAAGAAAATACATAAACTTACAAAAGAAAATTCTTTTAAAACAAAAGAAGAATTTATAACTCACTTAAATGAGAATATAACAAGTGTAGATTTTCTTAGGGATGAAGATAACGTGTATCATCATGAACTTTATTATAATGGAAATATAGCTGAAGTAAGAATCTATATTGAAACAGATAGAGAAGAAAAAACAAAAACATTTACTGCTGTAAATTTAGAAATAGAGAATGATTTATTTATGATAAATAAGGGAGGAAAGATCGTTTTTATAGATGAGAATTTAGAAGAAGTTTTTGAAACGAATAAAACAAACTTGGTAAATAATTATGGTAATTATTATAGAGAAGGAGAAGAGAAAGAAGATCCTGTTTATTTTTTGAGTGCATCTGAAAAAAAGCTTATACCTATTGAAGCTATTAGAATTATTGATTTTCAGAATGGTCTGTTTGGATTATCAAAAAAACAGTATGGGAGCTTTAAAATTTATGATAAGAACAACAAACCAATAAATACTAAGGAATATAGTCATTTTTTAATATTAGATAACAAGAGTATTATTGTGAGTGATACCAAAGAAGGGAATTTATTTTTAATAAATGACAAGCAAAAGATAAAACAGTTAAAAAATATAGCTGATATAACAAATAATGGCTATTCTGAAGGGTTAATAATAGCTTATGATAAGAAAGATAAAGGCGGATATATAGATGTGAATGGAAAAATAATGATTCCTTTTAGATACAAATATGCACGTAAATTTAGTGAAGGTTTAGCAGCAGTGGCAAAAGAAGATGGATTATTTGGATATATAAATAAACAAGGAAAAGTAGTATTACCATTTAAGTATGATAGAGCTGATGCATTTACAAATGGAATTGCAGTAGTGGGAATAGGTGATTATAATTATATTATAAATACAAAAGGAAATGTAATAGCAAAAGGAAATAGATATAAAGATTTTTCTACAAGTTGGAAAGGAAGAGAAAAAATTTATACTGTAAATAATAAAAAATACAATTCTTTTGGTGAATTAATTAAAGAATAAATGCTCTAAAATGCTATACGTTAAATAAATATGATGAAATTGAAGAACAAACAACTAAAAAAAAAGGTCTATGGTAATGATTTTTCAGACTAAAAGGAAGAAAAATTGTATCGAGATGCTATCGAAGTCTTCTAAATACATCTACTTATCGTCAACACTTGAGCTGACAATCAATAATTTAAAAGTTAATTTTATTCATAATAATAATCGAACTCAGGTTAATAGGTAAAAGCAAATGTTTTAAAAAAGGATTCAAATATTTATTTAAATAGTACGCTTTTATATATTCAAAACATTTTTTTAGTAATTCAAGTTAACTTCGTGAATAATTAAGAGGTTTTAAAGTTATTCACTTTGAATATTAAAACAGAAATAACATCAATCATTTAAAAAAATAAAATGGGATATAATTTAGGCGGATTATTAATTCGTAAGAAACTTGAAAGCACTGTAGAAATAGAAAAATTATTAAAAGAAAAAGTAACCTATACAGAAGAGGTAGGTTTTGAAGATGCAGTTACTAGTTTTAAAGAAAATGTCGTAGATGTTTTACATACAGAAAAAGGAACCTTACTAGTATATGAATTAGGAAGGTTGTATGATATTTCTGATAGGAAAGAAGAAGTAATTCAATTTATGGTTTCTGATGTTTCAGATACGTACTATTTTGAGCATTATAATAAGGAAGAGTTAAAAAGAAAATATATTACTTCAGAAGGAGAAATAGCCGAAGATATAGGAACAGGAAGTTTTAATATAGAAGAAGATGTAATAGATGAAATATGGGGATTGACAAATCAGTTTTTACAGTATGAATCTTCTGAAAGTGTTTTCGAAGGTGTTTTTAAAAGGTATCAGATACGCTAAAATTTTGTAATTGCTTAAAAAAATAAACAGTTAAAAAATATCGGTTATCGTAAAGTCGAGAATCTGTTAGATTCTAAATAAATCTCAAAAGCGTTCAATTTAACATCATTTAGAAGGAACTGTAAATAAGTACGTAAGTAACTACAGACTTTAATAAAATAATTAGCAAAATACTTAGGTTATTATCCTAAAACTAAAGAAGAAATGAAAAAAATACTATTACTAATTTTAGCACTCATCATTGTTTCTTGTGAAAAAGGAATTCATAAAAAATACACATCAATATCTAAAGAAAAAGATTTTGAAGAGATGGTAGAACAAATATCACCAGAAAAATTAACTCTACTTAAAAGTTATATTTTAGAAAAAGAAGCTAAAAAAGAACCATTAGAAGGTGTTTTTTATGCAAATATTTTAGAAGAAGCAGAAAGAAAAATACAAAACAGAAAAGACTCTATAGCAATAGAAAAAGAAAGAAAAGAAGAAGAAAAGAGAAAGCAACAAAAAAAGAAAGAGAAAGAAAAACAATCGGAAGCTATCACAAAATTATTATGCAATAAAAAATGGAAAATAAAGGAGTATGCGTTTCAAGTGCAAATACCTAAAGAAACTCCTGAAAATATAGAAACGGCAAAAATGATATTAAATAAAGCCATGTTTATAAAAGACTCAGAGTTACTTTTTTCTGTTGTAAAAGATAAAAAGAAAATCTATGTAAGAGGAAAATTAGATGAAAGAATAACAAAATTATTTAATGGAAGTAATAAACGATGGAAAAAATATAATGCAGATGGAACTTATGTAGATGGAGTAGGAAAAGAAATGGAAAAAGGAACATGGACGGTTGTAGATGGTACTACTATTAAAGAAGAAAGGCCATCAACAAGTAGATTTAAGAGAAAAAAGAAAGACATATTTTTAATACATATAAAAATTTTAAATGAAAATACATTTCATTTTTTTGAAGGACAACCAGGGTATTATAAACCAGAAATAGATACTAATACTGCAATCTTAATGAAAACGGAGTAATGTAGAAACAGAAAATGAAACAAAGTATTCAAATAGTTCTTTTTTTTAGCATAATTACTGTCTTTTCACAAGATAGTATTGCAAAAATACCTAAAAACTCATTGTATCATTTTTATGAGTTAACTATCGACAATTTTAATATTCGTTACCCAGAAAAGACCCATTTTCCTAATAAGTATAAAAATTATTATACTTCAAATGTTTCAAAACCCATTTTTTTTCCAAAAAAATATGCAAAAAAAAGTGTAGATACGTTACAACATTATATAAAGCTAGAGCTTATAGATACTATAAAAAAGTATTCTAAAATTAAAAATCCATACTGTGTAGATACAACAAAAAATAAAGTAAAATTTTATAAAGATGGATCTTTTGATTTGCCTATTTTAAAAGGAAAGAAAAAAATACATATAAAATCAGAAAAACCTATTGAAGCTTATGTAGAGTATTTTAATTATGTTGGAGAAATTAAAGCTATAAATAAATATGTAATTAAATCATTTTTCGAAATATCTAACCATTTTTTTATAGATAAAGATACAGGAAAGAGATCGGAAATAGGCACGAGTGGGTTTCCACATTTTTCACCAGATAAAAAGGTTTTAATAGATTTATTTCCAAATACTGCTACTTACGGACATAATGAATCTGCGGAATTAATCATGTATCACTTGAAAAATAAAGGGAAGAATAAAAAACCAATTATAAGAGTGAATTTTAAAAGTTGGATGCCTTCAGAAGACCCTACTCACCTTTTTTGGATTTCTAATACAGAACTAATTTTTAGAGCCTATCCAATAAGAAAATATATTAAAGAAGAAAATATCGAAAATTTAGAGTTTCAATACATAAAACTAACAATAAAATAATTAGTTTTATAATCATGAAAACAGAAGATTTAGAAACACATCCATTTTTACCAAGTGGAGAATGGGAAGGATTTTATTGTTATGATAATACACCTTTACAACATAAGATGTTTATAGAATTAACCTTTAAAAAAGGAAAAATTTCAGGTTCAGGTATAGACGATATAGATCCTTTTACTTGGAAAGGAGATTATAGTTTAGACACATTTAAAATTGCAATGATAAAAACCTATTCAACACATACAGTAAATTATCAAGGAGATATCGATGAGAATGGTATTTGGGGTATGTGGAATTTTACAGAATCTTCTAGAGAGTATAGAGGAGGTTTTCACATTTGGCCTAAAAAGCAAAAAAGCGAAGAAAATTCAGAAGCTTTAGAAGAAAAAATAACAGAGTCTAAAAAATTAAAAGAACTATTTGTAAAGAAAGTATAATTTTAATTGGTTGACGTGTTTTGTAATTAAAAATTAAAGTTGAGAATGAAAATATTAAATTTCTTTAAGAAAAAACGAAAGTTTAAAGATGATATATTCGGAGAGTTAACTTACAAAACATTTAAAGAGGAATCTGAAAATTTTTATTACGGAGAAGTTAAATTTCAAGGAGAATATATAGGAATTGATATCACAGCAGATAAAAACGGTCCAACAAAAGAACAAAAGAAGTTTTTTAACAAGCTGAACACACAATATATTGATATTAATAAGAAAATAATTCTTCCTTTTTTAAAAAAAGAATTTGAAGAAAAAATAGAAAACGATATAATTGAAAATTTAGATTCTGAATTAAAGTTTGACGGAGTTAGTATTGGAAAAAAGGAAAAAGGAGAAATGGAATGGGAAATTACATATCGATTAACATCATTGAAATATTATGTTTTAGTTGGTTTTTTAGAAATGGAACCCAAGTATCTAAAAATTATAGAATAAAATAAGAAAAAAAATAATACAGAAAGTATTCATATTTAATGAATTATAAATTAATAAACTTACTAATCATCGTTAGTATATTTTTTTCCTGTAAAAAAGAAGAAAATAAAAAGACAAAAATTCACTTTTATCATTGGAAAGTAGATGCTACTTTAACCAAAAAAGAAAAAGAAGCATTAACAATAACTGATAAGGAAAAAACATTTATACATTATTTTGATGTAGTGCAAACAGAAAACGTAGCACATCCAGTAGCAGTAATTCAAAATATAGATGAGTTTTTCAAAAATAAAGAAGTAGTACCAGTTGTTTTTATTAGAAATTCGGTATTTCAAAACAAAGAAATATCAATCGAAAAAATAGCAGAAAAAACAGAGAAATTAGTACAACAAATACACCAACAGTATTTCAATAAAAACACCCAAGAAATTCAAATCGATTGTGATTGGTCTGGTACAACCAAAGAAAAATATTTTCAATTTTTAAACTTATTAAATCAAAAATTAACAACAAGTGCTACTATACGATTGCATCAAATTAAGTATGCAGAAAAAACAGGAGTTCCACCGGTTGATTATGGTGTTTTAATGCTCTATAATGTTAGTGATTTAAGTAATTTTAAAGAGAATTCTATTTTAAATAATACAGTTGTAAAACAATATATAGATAAAAAATCTAGTTATCCATTAACTTTAGATGTAGCCTTGCCCTTGTTTTCGCAAATAGTAGTAAAAAACAAAGAAGGAAGCTTACGATTAATTAATCATGCAGTGGTAAATGACTTAGAAAAAGATACCATTCATTTTAAAAAGATGCATGAAAATATATATAAAGTTAAAGAGAAAACTCTTTATAGAGGGCATTATTTATACAAAGATTTCTTATTGAAAGTAGAAAAAAGTGATGAAAGAGAAGTGGTAAAAAGCTATGAAATGATAAAGAAAAGTAACTTAAAAACCAGAAATATTGTTTTGTATCATTTAGACGAAACAGAATTACAAGAGCATACATTCGAAAAATTTATACATGCATTAAAATGAGAAAAATATTTTTTTTAAAGAAGTACGTATTATTAACAGTGTTTTTTAGTCTATCCGTAAGTAATTTATATGCTAAAGAACCTGCTTATTATTGCGGAGGGTGGTCTTACGACCCCGATTATTATTACTATAATTTATTCAATCAAGAAAATATATCTCAAAAAGCATTTTACCCTTTTTTAAGAACAGATCAAAGTCCGTTTTATGCTAGTATGCAGCCAAAAGAAACAGAAAATATACAATTATGGTATCAGTTCTTTAATAAGAAGTATACAAAAGAAACTTTGGCTAAAATAGTATACGATACAAATGAAATGTTTCATTTATTAAAAAAGAATACAACAAAAGAAGCTGCAGCAATAACCTATTTAAAATTTGCAAAATCTACCCAAAAAATAACCGTAAATAAAGAACGATATTATTGGGATTATAAAAAGCTGATAAAAAATAGAAAAGCAAATGCACCACAGCTAATAAACCAAGGATTAAAATTATATCATAAAGAAAAAAATGAAAGTTTAAAACAACGTTATGCATACCAGTTAATTCGTTTGTATAGATATAATCATGATTTTAAATTGGCACTAGAGTTTTTTGAAAATGAGAAAAAACTATTTACATCTAAAAATGAAATTTATTATTACATACTCGATCAAATAGGAGGCTGCTACTACAAAACAAAACAATACGAAAAAGCAGCATATCTTTTTTTAACAGTATTTGATAAAAGTATCGATAAAAAGAAATCTGCTTTTGTGAGTTATAAGTTTTGTACATACAAAAAAGCAGAGGGAAAAACGTTATTAAAAACCAAAGAAGAAGAAGCAAATCAAATTTTTATAAGTGCACTGCGAGATTTTTCTGATACCATGCAAGATTTAGAAAAAATTACAGAATTGGGTATTGCAGAAGACAAGCAAGAATTGTTGGTAATTCGTATTATAAATAATTTAGAGAGATCTATTTTACATATTAATTTTGAAAAAAATATTTTTCAAAAAGAAGAAGAAACAAAATCAAAATTAATTGAATTACAAAGTTTTATAGCTGAAAAAATAGCGAATAACCACAATGTCGAATTTTGGAAATTAACAGATGCTTATATTTCTTTTTTGATGGAAAACATGAAAGAAGCTAAAAGAAAAATAAGCTTCATTAAAGCAGAAAAATTTAAAAAACAAAAAGAGGATTTAGAAGTGTTATTTGAAGTTTTTTCATGGGAAAATTTAACGATAAAAAATGAGGAATGGATAGCTAAATTATTTTTAAAAGATAAAGAAGGCGTAACAGTAGTTGGGCAATGTAATTATACAGATAACATGCATAAAAGGCTACATTGTAGTTTAAAAAATATTATTATAGAGCAACTAAGTCACTTATACTTAAAAGAAGATAAAATTGCACAAACTTATTTATTACATAATTATTTAGAAGGTATTCATGAAATTTCTTCCCATAAGTTAGTAGATGAATTAACAAACTTTGTAAACAAAGAAAATAAAACCTCTTTAGAAAAATTATTACTAAAAGATTTAAAAGGTAAAAGATTTAATAATCAAACTATATTAGGTATTATATCTAAAGCAAAAGGAGATATTTATTTTAGAAGCGGTGATTTTAAGAAAGCGATATCTTATTTTAATTCTTCAGAAAAAAAAGAAATATCTCCTGCTATTTTTAGTAACAATACCATAGAATGTTTTAGTTGTAAAGAACATATTGTAATGGAAGATGAGGTGTATAAAGCAGCCGTTTTTTCATTTTTAAATAAGAAGATGAATAGATACGATCTACTTTTAAATTTAAAGAAGTTAGAAGAAATCTCTCAAGACGAGAATGCTAAAAAATGGCAACGAAAACTAGCATTTTATTTATTAGGTAATTACTTTTTTAATGTTTCAAATACAGGGTATTATAGAACTATAGTATATGCAGGATCGTATTGGTATAATTATTATTTTGGTAGAAAAAGACCTGATATATCAGAAGTAATAGATAAAAAGGAAACCTATAGTTTTCCTAATGGAGGCTATTTAAATACCTATAACGGATTAGCAGATAAAGCAAAAAATTATTACAAAGAAACAATAGATTTATCTTCAGATAATGAATTAAACGCACGTTGTTCTTACATGATAGCAAAATGTGAACTGAATGATTTTTATAATAATAAATGGAAAGATAGTTATAGAGGATATAGCGGAGAAAATGAAAAAACATTTATTAGAAAAGGGTTTGAGGCGTTAAAAACGAAATACAATACAACTAAATTTTATCAAAAAATAAGAAGTAAATGCAGTTTCTTTAGATTATATGATTCTTATTAAAAAATAAAAACATGAGATAGAGAAACTTCTAACTTTATATTTTCTTATTACAGATAATGTGAAAAGTAACAAAAAAAGTGTTGTTTTGCTATATGTAATGAATTGGAATTCAAAATCTTGTTTTTAACATTATGTTTTTTTTAACATTTTAATCAATAGTTGTCTTTTAAAAATGAATACTTTTGATGAGTAAGTTTTTTTATAGTAAAGTTTTAGAATACTTTGCTAATAATTTTGTTTACTTAATCATACGGGGAGTGTATGGTTTTGTACAAACAAGATATATTGTCAGTTGAGTAGAGTAAATAGATGTAAGTAATAGTTTTGTGACTATAAATAATCCCTATAAAACATCACTCTACTTTAACTGACCAAGTTGAATTCCATATATAATCCACAATTATTAAGGTTATTAAAAAAGAAAAGAAATTGCACTTACATCCCTTATTCAGGCATTTTTAGAAATCCGCTTTTGAAATAAATTTTCATATCATATCTAATTCTTTTTCTCGGCAAAATTTCGGATTATGTCCAATTGTTGTGGTTACGCAAAAATTTGAGTTAATCTGTATAGGAAGAATTCGACATTTCTTAGGATCATGTCCAATTGTTGTGGTTACGCAAAAATTTGAGTTAATCTTAAATCGCTGTTTTTCATATGTTTTTGTAGCCAGTTTTTATTTAGACAAAGCAAATTCAATTGCTGATTTTCCGTGAATTAAGGTTGTGTCAAAATATGGTAAATCAATATCCGATTCTTTAATTATTAATGGAATTTCAGTACATCCAGCTATAATTCCTTCAGCACCATTATTTTTTAAGTCCTCTATAATGGATAAATACCTTTTTTTAGTTTCTTCTTTTATAATTCCTTTTCCTAATTCCTCAAATATTGTATTATGAACAAAATCTTTGTCAGAAGTTTTAGCAGGAATCAAAGCTTCTATTCCTTGATCATTGAGTTTAGATTTAAAAAAGTCATATTCCATCGTAAATTTTGTTCCTAAGAGCCCAATTTTTTTCAATCCAAGTTTCTTAATTTCAAGAGCTGTAGCAGTTGCAATATGAATAATTGGAATATCTATTTCTTTTTGAATTCTGTCTGCAATAAAGTGCATTGTATTTGCACAAAGAACTATTCCTTTTGCACCACTTTTTTCTAAATTTTTAGAGGCAGAAACTACCATTCTTAGCGTAGAATCCCAATCATCTGTGTCGTTATTATCCTTTATTTTTTGATAATTAAAAGAATGAATGATACATTCAGAATAGTTCAATCTACCTAATCGTTCATTTATTCCTTTGTTTATTTGAGTATAATAATCGACCGTTGAAACCCAACTAATTCCACCTATTAATCCTAATGTTTTCATTTAATTGTAATTTTTTAACCCTGACTGAATTTAAATTATTTTATTGATAATTAGTGTTTTAAGATTTATGAAAGATCCTGATTTTCTTGCTTTTTGCCGTTAGCATAGTACTAACAGTTTTGAGAACTATGAGGGATTGCATACAACGGTCAGTATAAGAAACGTATGGCAGAGGATAAGCACTACATTTCAGGTTTAACATTTAACCAAATATAAATATTTTGTATTTACCTTTTTGACTGAAAATGCCAAATTTTATATTTAGTAGACTTTGTAAATAAACACAGACCTTTGGAATTAACAGAAAAGACCTATGTTTTTTATACATTGCGTGTGCCTTGAATGATAAATATAATTCAAAATGATGAATGTCCCACAGGGTGTAAGTCCCGATTACGAGGAAGTAACGTTCCTAAGTAAAGCAAGTGGCAAGGTTGTTTGGAGTGATCCATAGACTGAAGTAAGCCACTCTCTTCAATTATGGAGAGAGCCGTCTACTCGACGTGTACAGTACTTATTATTTTTTTTGATAAGTTTTCGATAAATTTATCATTAGTTCCACAGCAACCACCTACGATTTTTAAATTATATCGGTTATGTAATAAAATTATTTCATCAATGATATTATCAAAATCATCTTGTTGGAGAACTCCACAATTATTTAATTCTTCAGGACTTAAAATTGATGCATTAGCTTGTATTCCATTGAATCTTATTAGTTTTGATTTATCTTTGTTGTTATTTAAAGCTTCATTCAGATTTGTTGGATGTATACAATTAGCCATATAACAAATAGGCTTTGGATTTACTTTTTCGTCAATCAATTTAATTGCATTTGACAACGTTGTTCCGTCAATTAGGCAACCATCTTTTCTAATCATAAAACTAATAATATATGGAATTTTTGTTTCTGACATTGCTTTTGCCATTCCAATTGCTTCATTAATTTCCGGCATTATTCCAGCAAACAAAAAATCAATTTTCTCTTTTTTGAAATTTGACGTTTGTTTATTGTGAAAGTCATATGCTTGGTTAATGTCAAATTTCTTTTCTCCACTATATGCGTCTCCTTTGCACCCTAATAACCCTCCAATCATTATGTTTTTAGAATAATCAGGATAACTATCTTTTATGTTTGTTAAAAAAACACACGAATCAGATATTAGATTTTTAGATTTTGAGGTTGACTCAAAATTGACTTTACGAGTTGGTGTCATAATCATAATTGGTAGGTTATATTTACGACCAATACTGATATATTGTTTATATAACAATTCAAGTGCCTTTGGGTCATCATAAATCAACATTGCGTGATTTAAGAAAGCATCCATTTTTACGTTAAATTCAGTTTTTAGTCTTTCAACTAATGCTCCTTCTGTTAAAATTACTTTTGATTCTCTAAATATTCTTTCAAAGGACATATCATTTAATTTAGTAGTAAAGTCTGTATTGTACACAACGTCTCGGCTATTATTAGTACAGGAATTAATTTAGATTAAACATTAAAGCCCGTATTAATTATAGCCATTGTGTGTGCCTTGAATGGTAAATATAATTCAAAAATAATGAATGTCCCATAGGGTGTAAGTTCCGATTACGAGGAAGTAACGGTTCTAAGTAAAGCAAATGGCAAGGTTGTTTGGAGTGATCCATAGACTGAAGTAAGCCACTCTCTTCAATTATGGAGAGAGCCGTCTACTCGATTAGTGGTTGTTTTTATATCCACGAAGAGTTTTTTATTGCATATACTGTCTATTTTTTTAGCAGTTTTCTCAGAAACTATAAAGGCTATTTCATTTTTTGTCAATTTTAGGTGTATTTGAGCTGTTGTGCTATCTAGCTCAATAGCCATATCTTTAAGAAACTGCTTGTATTCGAATTTGAGTTTATTCTTATCAAAAGTCTTGAGTTTAATATTATAGAATTTTGGGTAAGTCTCAATATAGGGGTCTTTGAAAGATTTTGACTTAGGAGTTTCTTTACCACGTTGCATATTCCACCACTCATTATCGAATTCACATTCTTGATCCCAATTAATTAATTGATTATTATCGTTATTAATACAATTGTCTATAAATTCTTTAGGAGGTTTTACGTTATGCTCTTCCACATAGTGTAAGAAGCCTTCTGGCCAAACAAATTTTCCGTCCGACTTTTCTCTATTCCCATTGTCTTTTTTGTTACAAAGTCTACAATAGCTATGACCAGCCGAAACTGATGGAAGAAATTGAGATTTTTTTAGATGTTTAATTACGTCATTTTTCTCCTTCTGATTCCATTCTGAATCAACAAAGTTAATTGGATGTGGTAATGCCATCTCAAATGCACTTTTCCAATATCCGATTAATCGTATTGTATTCATATTTTTGGTAATTACCACTAACGATTCGTATAAGAAACGTAGGGCAGGTGATAAGCGATACGTTTCGGATTGATACTAAGCCAAATATAAATATTTTGCTTTTATCTTTTTTTCATAAACGCCAAATTTTATAGTTGGCGACTTTGCAAATAGGCACGGACTTTTCGATTTAGCATAAATGTCCTATGTTTTTTATACATTGTGTGTGCCTTGAATGGTAAATACAATTCAAAATAACGAATGTCCCAAAGGGTGTAAATCCCGATTACGAGGAAGTAACGTTCCTAAGTAAACCAAGACCCGTTTACTCGATTGGCAATAGTTATTTTTTATTTAGTTCAATATTTCCAAAATCAATATTAAATTCTGTTTTCATAAATCCACTATTAATTTTCCATTTATTTCTTTCTGACATTATCTCTTTGGTCAAATAACCTCTTTCATTAATTACAATTTTTATACTATCAAAACGACTTAAAGATACTATTGTGTCATTGAATATTCCGTGTTTATTGGTTTCCGCTATATTCTTTTCAAAGTTCCATTCTCTATTGCCAGTATAACATATGAATTCAATTTCTGCGTTGGTAATTTTACTTTTATCGTTCTTATCAGATATCTTTCCTTTCAAATAGAAGTCATTTTCAGGGTCACAACTAATAAATATTATGGAAATAAAAAATAATAAAGAAAGTTTCGTTTTCATTAGATAATATCGATTCAATTTTGAGTGCGCTTAATTATTGCCAACGGCTTCAGCTATGATTAGTACTGGAATAAATAAGCTATTAATTTTCGATTAAGCACTTAGCCAAAACTTTTTATTTTGTTTTTATTTTTTGATTTTAAAGCCAAATCAAAAGATTTGGTGGACTTTATAAAATAGACTAACTTTTGGATTAAACACCAAACCCCGTATTAATTATGAGCCATTGTTGTGCATAGTGCTTTCTGCGTTATTTTCATAATAATTTTCGAGAGCTTCTATAATTTTCTTTACGTTGCCATTATAAAATC
>CANMJA010000043.1 GCA_947498055.1 uncultured Tenacibaculum sp. | reverse complement strand
AGCGTTTGAATTTTTTCATCAACACAAAATACGTCTTTTATAATTTCTAATTCTTTATTGAGTTTTTAGAGATG
Source organism: uncultured Tenacibaculum sp. (assembly GCA_947498055.1). Taxonomy (GTDB): domain Bacteria; phylum Bacteroidota; class Bacteroidia; order Flavobacteriales; family Flavobacteriaceae; genus Polaribacter. The sequence goes on along the minus strand of CANMJA010000043.1, from coordinate 31,446 downwards.
CCCATAAACTAAACCTCCCAGGTCTTAAAGACCTGGGAGGTTTTATATATCGCTGTAAATTTCTTTTTTCTGAAATATTTGTACCTTTGTCACAAAAACAGCTATGATTTAAAAGTACTTCATAGCTTCTTATATAGTAAAAACTTAAAATAATTATTATGAAAATTAAAATTGCTACAGTAGCTATTATGTGTTTTGTAGTTGGAGTTATTAATGCTCAATCAATTCCTATTGAAGGAAATAAATATCATTACTATGGCCCAAATTCAACTTGGAATGAATATTTGAAAGTTGGAGGAGATGGTAGAGGAACAATTAATGCTTCTGTAGTCACAACTAATGGTAATTTACATTTAGATTCTAAAAATGGTAAAGCTACTTATTTGAATTATTATAGTAAAGGTAATACCTTTTTAAATGCTCGTGGTGGATTTACTGGTATTGGTACGACTACTCCTTTTACTCCACTTCATATTGTAAGTAATACTAATCACCATCAATTAAGGCTACAAGGGACTAATGGTAAGCATTCTTGGTTACAGTTTTACCCTAGTGGAAATAATGTATTAAACTGGCAAATAGGAGCTAATACAAATGGGTTTAGTATTTATGATGTTACTAATTCTAAATATAATTTTATAGTATCTAATTCTGGTACTGTTGGAATAGGTACATCTACCCCAAACTCTAATTCTGGCTTACACATGTATAAAGACAAATACACCCTTTATGGTCCAAACACTACTTGGGGAGCATATCTTCAGGTTGGAGGAAACGGAAGAGTTACCAATTATGCCTCTGTAGTTTCTACAAATGGAAACCTACACCTAGATTCAAAAAATGGAAATGCAACCTATCTAAACCATTACAGTAAAGGAAATACGTTTCTAAATCCTCAAGGTGGTAATGTAGGAATAGGAACCACTGATACAAAAGGTTTTAAACTTGGTGTAAAGGGAAAAATAGCAGCAGAGGAAGTAAAAGTAGCAACCCACTCTAATTGGGCTGACTTTGTTTTTTACGAGAACTATAAACTACCAACATTAGAAGAAGTAGAAAACCATATTAAAGAAAAAGGGCATTTAAAAGACATACCTAGCGCTAAAGAAGTTGAAAAAAACGGAATATTTCTAGGTGAAATGGATAGTAAACTTCTTCAAAAAATAGAAGAATTAACTCTTTATACTATCCATCAAGAAAAAGAAATTAAAGCATTAAAAAAACAAAATACCAAAATTGAAAAACAAGAAAAAGAAATAGCAGAATTAAAATTATTAGTTCAAAAATTACTGAATAAGTAGAAATAACATTTTTTATAAAAACAATACAAAAACGAGCCAATTGGCTCGTTTTTTGGTTCTTTAATTTCCATTAAACTAATTAAAACAAGAAGTTAACTTATTGTATGTACTATTTTACGTATTTTAACTTTATTATATTTTAGTACTTAAAGTACTTTTATAAGCCAAATAAGTAAATATCATGAAAAATTTGATTGTATTCTCCATGCTCCTATTATTTTCTACAACTCTGCAAGCTCAAAATAACTACCAAAACCTTTGGGAAAAAGTTTACGAACAAGAACTTAAAAACTTACCAAAATCTGCATTAAAAATTGTAGAAGAAATTTATGCTAAAGCGGTAAAGGACAATAATAGTCCGCAATTGATAAAAACATTATTATATAAAAGTAAATTTTCACTTACTTTAGAAGAAGATGCGCAATTAAAGATTATTAATGAGTTTAAAAATGAAATTCGAAAAAGTACTACTCCTACTAAAAATTTATTAGAGAATATTTTAGCCAATTTATATTGGCAATATTTTAATCAAAATCGTTGGAAATTTTACAATAGAACACAAACCGCTACCAAAGTAGACATAAACGATTTTAGAACTTGGGACTTACAAACCTTATTTAAAGAAATTCATACACACTATCAAAACTCTCTTCGCGATAAAAACGAACTTCAAAAAACAGATGTTTATAAATTTGTTGCTATTTTAAAAACAATAAGTAATACGAAGAAATATCGCCCGACACTGTATGATTTTTTAGCACACAATGCTTTAGAATTTTATAAAACAAATGAAACTCACATTACCAAACCTGCATATCAATTCAAAATAGACAATTCAGATTTATTATGCGATGCCACCTTATTCTCTAAACTAAAACTAACAACAAAAGATGTTTTTTCATTACAATTTAATGCCTTAAAAATTTACCAAGAGTTAATTACTTTACATCAAAAAAAACAACATTTAGATGCTTTAGTAAATGTAGATTTAGAACGTCTTGATTTTATAAATGAGCATGCAACTTTTTCTGATAAAGAAACTGTTTTTCTGGAAACTTTAAAAACATCAGAAAATCAATATAAAAACAAAACTGAAAGTGGTTTATACACTTTTGAGATTGCTAACATATACCATGCACAGGCAAATCGTTATTCTAAAAATAAAAACAAGTCTTTTCGATTTAAAAACAAAGAAGCTCTTGCTCTTTGTGAAAACATTATCAAACAATTTCCAAAAAGTAGAGCTGCTCAAAAAGCAAACTCTCTTATTTCTCAAATAAAAAGAAAAAGTATACAAATTACTTCTGAGAAACATATTGCAGTAAATACATTTTCTAGACTCTTAGTTAGTTATAAAAATGTAGAAAAACTTTATTTTACAGCGTATCAAATAGATCAAAAAAAGAGCGAAAAATTTAACAAAATTTATAAGCCAAAAGAAAAAACAACATTTATTCAACAACTAAAAAAAATAACCCAATGGAATACGGAATTACCTAATGAATTTGATTATTTAAGTCATACAAACGAAGTTATTATTCCGCAACTTCCACGAGGAATGTATTTAATAGTTGCTTCTGAAAAAGAAACAATCTCTGAAAAAGACATTTTCGGAACTTCTTTTATACAAGCCACCAATCTTACATTAGTTTCTAGAAACGAAGGGAACAAAGACATATACCAAGTAGTAGATAGAAATACAGGAAAACCAATATCTAAAGCCAGAATACGTTTTTTGAACGAAAAATCTCGTTATAATAAAAAAATAGATAAAATATTTACTTCCGATAAAAATGGCGAATTCACTTTCAGTCCAAATACTTATTACGACAATGTAAAAGCTTACATTTCTTCTAAAAATGACAAAGCAGTTTTTGGTGATTATTATTTAAGAAAAAGAAACAACTATAGTAATAATTCGAGCACACAAACGCGTACTTTTTTATTTACAGACAGGAGTATTTACCGACCTGGACAAACTGTTTATTTTAAAGGAATTTCGTTAGAAAACCACCAACGTACCTCTACTACTATTACAAATAAAAATGTTACTGTAGTTTTAAAAGACGTTAACTATCAAGAAATTAAAACACTAGAATTAACTACCAATGAATTTGGTTCTTTTTCTGGAGAATTTATTATTCCGAATACTGGATTAACTGGTAGTTTTACTATTGATGCTAGTATAAAAGGAATAAGAAGCCAACAATCTTTTTCTGTAGAAGAATATAAAAGACCAAAATTTGAAACCGAGTTTAAACCTGTTACCAATACGTATCGTATAAATGACAAAATAAAAGTAACTGGATTCGCTAAATCTTTTGCTGGAGCTACTGTAACCGACGCTAAAGTAGTTTATAAAGTACATAGAAAAGTGCAATATCCTCGTTGGTGTTATTGGTATTACCCACATTTAGCTTCTGAATCTCAAGGAATTACTAATGGAGAAACCAAAACCAATGATTCAGGGGAATTTGAAATTACATTTACAGCTTTAGCGGATAAAAGTGTAGACAAAGAAAATTTACCCGTTTTCACCTATGAAATTACTGCAGATGTTACCGATATTAACGGAGAAACAAGAAGTACAAATTCTTTAGTTAAAATAGGTTATCATAGTTTATTGGCTTCTGTAGAAATAAAGGAGAAAATAGATAAAACAGAAAAAGAACATCGTATTACAATAAACACAAAAAATTTAAATAATGAGTTTGTTCCTGCTTCTGGAGAAATTGCTATTTATAAATTAACAGCTCCCAAAAAACCTTTACGAAAACGTCCTTGGGCTTCTCCAGATTATCAAACTATTTCTAAAAAAGAATTTGCAACCAAATTTCCGCACGATGCTTATAAAAATGAAGACAAACCACTACAATGGGAAAAAGGCAGTAAAGTATTTTCTAGTAATTTTAACACAGAGTCTTCCAAAGAAATTAGCTTAAAAAATATAAAAAAATGGACTTCAGGTAAGTATTTAATCGAGGTATCATCAAAAGATAAATTCAACCAAAAAGTAACCGATAAAAAGTATTTTTCTGTTTTTTCTGAAAAAGACAAGCTACCAGCAGATAATAAACTCATTAGCGTAAAAACAGATAAAGAAACCTATAATGCAGGAGATACCGCAGAAATTACATTTAGCAGTAATTCTGAAGATATTACTATAATGGTTTTTATTGAAAAGGAACACAAAGTAATTGCTTCTCATTACCTACAGTTAGATAAAAATAGCAAGACGATTCGTGTGCCCGTTACCAATAAAGATGTTGGCGGATTTGGCATACGCTATCATTATGTAAATTATAATGCATTTAAAAATGGTCATTTAATTATTAACGTTCCGTACCCAAAAACAGAGGTAGAAATTACCACAAATACTTTTAGAGACAAATTACAACCAGGAAGTAAAGAAACTTGGAGTTTTACGGTTAAAGGTGCTAAAAAAGACAAAGTTTCTGCCGAATTATTAGCAAGTATGTACGATGCTTCTTTAGATCAGTTTAAACAACACCAATGGGATTTTAATCCGATACCCAAACCAAAATACTATGTATATTCTCGTGCTAATGCAACTACAAGTTTTGGAAAGACTGCTTTTAGAATAGATAATTTATATAGAAATAATTACTCTTCCTACCCTACTCTTTCTTATCATCAATTAAATTGGTTTGGATTTAGTTTTAGGAATCAACGTTGGGCACAGCAACAATATTTAAGAAGTTTAGCTATACAAAGAACTAAATTCGATGGCATTCTTTCTGGTGTTATTGAAGATAGTTCTGGCGCTTTACCTGGAGTATCTGTTATAATTAAAGGAACTTCTTTTGGTACAGTAACAGATTTTGATGGTAAGTTTAGCTTAAAAGCAAATAAAGGAGATATTATTATTTTCAGTTATATAGGGTACAAAACAAAACAAATAGAGGTAGGTGATTTTAGTAATCTTCTAATTTCTATGGAGGACGATAGTCAAACTTTAAATGAAGTAGTAGTTGCTAGATATGGAAGCATTAAAAATAAGAACCAAGCTGCACCTTTAGAAAGAAAATTGGCGGGTAAAGCTGCAGGAGTAAGATTAGAAGCTGAAATGGTAGTTGAAAATGATGAAGTTGGTTGGTCTCCTAAAAACTCAGATAAATTTACGCCTGGTAATTCAGATAAGCTTAATATTCATAGTGATGAAGTAGTTGATTTAAAAGATATTCCTGTACGTAAAAACTTACAAGAAACCGCTTTCTTTTACCCGCATTTAACTACGGATAGTAACGGAAATGTTTCTTTTTCTTTTACTGCGCCAGAAGCTTTAACTCGTTGGAAATTGCAATTATTGGCACATACCAAAGAACTACATTCTGCTACTAAAACATTTACTACTGTTACGCAAAAAGAATTAATGGTAGTACCAAATGCTCCACGTTTTTTACGTGAAAAAGATCAAATTACTTTAAGTGCAAAAATTAGTAATTTAAGTGATAAAAATTTACAAGGCGTTAGCCAATTAATTTTAACAGACGCTATTACTTCGGCTCCGCTCAGTAATCTTTCTTCAGATAATTTAACTAAATCTTTTTCTGTAGACAAAAATGGAAATACAAACGTTTCTTGGAATTTAACAATACCAGAAACGGTACAAGCAGTACAGTACAAAGTGATTGCTAAAGCAGGTAATTTTTCAGATGGAGAACAAAGTGTATTACCTGTATTGTCTAATAGAATGTTAGTAACCGAAACCTTACCAATGTGGGTTCGTTCTAATCAAACAAAAACATTTACATTAGATAAACTTAAAAACAATACTTCTACTACTTTAAAACATCATAAACTAAGTTTAGAAATAACCTCTAATCCTGCTTGGTATGCTGTACAGGCACTTCCTTATTTAATGGAATATCCGCATGAATGTGCCGAACAAACCTTTTCTCGTTATTATGCAAACACCTTAGCTAGCTTTATTGCCAATTCGAATCCGAGAATTCAAGAAGTATTTGCCCAATGGAAATCGAGCAAATCTTTATTGAGTAATTTAGAAAAAAATGAAGATTTAAAATCTTTAATTATTCAAGAAACTCCTTGGTTACGAGATGCGCAATCAGAAACGGAACAAAAGAAGCGTATTGCCTTGTTATTCGATTTAAATAAAATGCAAAACGAACAAACCAGTGCAATTCGTAAATTGAAAAACATTCAAATGAATAATGGCGGATTTCCTTGGTTTAAAGGAAGTCGTTATCCTAGTATTTCTATCACCAATTATATCGTTGCTGGTTTTGGTCATTTAAAAAAATTAGGAGTTCAAAAACTAGATAAAACTTCTCAAAATATTCTTACAAAAGCAATTCGTTTTTTAGATATGGAGTTTGCTGATACTTACAAGCGTTTACTTAAAAAAGCGGATAATCTAAGAGTAAAACAAGGGAATATAGCCGCTGAAAAATTCTTAAAAGAAAAACATGTTGGGTATGCACAAATTCAGTATTTATATATGCGTAGTTTTTTTAATGATATTTCTATTAACAAATCTACACAAATAGCCATTGATTATTATGCAAACCAATCTGTAACTTTTTGGAACGATTTTAATTTATATGCAAAAGGACAAATTGCTTTACATCAATATAGAGCAAATAATACCTCTACTGCTAACAAAATTCTAAATTCATTAAAAGAAAACAGTATCACTTCTGAGGAATTAGGGATGTACTGGAAAGAAAATAAAGCGGGTTGGTATTGGCATCAAGCTCCTATAGAAACACAATCGTTATTAATTGAAGCTTTCTCAGAAATTGCGAAAGACACCAAACTTGTAGATAATTTAAAAATTTGGTTATTAAAAAACAAACAAGTAAGTCAGTGGAAAACTACCAAAGCTACTGCAGAAGCAGTATATGCTTTATTATTACAAGGAAGTAATTGGATTTCTTCTACCGAATTGGTAGACGTAAAAATTGGCGGTAAAAAAATAGATCCGTCTAAATTAGAAAATACCAAAGTAGAAGCTGGTACTGGTTATTTTAAAACTTCTTGGAATGGTAATGAAATTACTCCAAAAATGAGTTCTGTTACCTTAACAAAAAAAGATAAGGGTATTGCTTGGGGCGGATTGTATTGGCAGTATTTTGAAGATTTAGATAAAATTACTTCTGCTAAAACACCATTACAACTTAGTAAAAAGTTGTTTAAAAAAGTAAATTCTGATACTGGAAAAAAATTAATAGAAGTTACTAATTCTAATTTAGTAGTAGGAGATTTGGTAACTGTACGTGTGGAATTACGCGTAGATCGATCTATGGAATTTATTCATATGAAAGACATGCGTGCTTCTGCTTTTGAACCTGTTGATGTAATTTCTAATTACAAATGGCAAGATGGTTTAGGCTATTACCAAAGTACTAAAGATGCTGCTACACATTTCTTTTTTAATCGTTTACCAAAAGGAGTGTATGTTTTTGAATATGATGTTCGTGTAAATAACAAAGGAAGTTTTAGTAACGGAATTACCACCATACAAAGTATGTATGCTCCTGAATTTAGTAGTCATTCTAAAGGTGTAAGAGTGGAGGTGAAATAATATTAAATGAAATTTAATAACTAGAGTTTATTTTAATTGATACCCGTATTTTTCTTTTTTTGCATTTTTTAAGAATTGAATTGAATAACAGATTAAAACACTTATGATTTATACCATCGAAAAAGCTAACATGATTACTGAACAGTTAAAACGTTTTACTTCTGGGTATCCACATCATGTAGTAGGGCAATTTGGTAATATAAACTTTTGGTTAAATGAGGTAAAAGAAGCTCAAAAAGTCATTGATATGTATAATACTCGATTTAAAAATATGACTAACAGTCAGAAAAAATGGATCGAAAACCATGATACAAAAGTTTACGATTATTGCCCATATTGTAATGGAAAATGTGAACTCACAAATGGAACCCCAACTCCACCTTCTCGAACTTCAAGTAGTGATTTAGATATAGCTAGAAAAGAATTAACAAATGCTGCTTATTATTTTCTCACTAGATGTTACAGAATGGGACTTTTAAATAAGGATACTTTAAAACAAAAATGTAGTGATATAGGTACAAGTATAGATCCTAATGATCTGTAAAAAACTTTTCTAAAAAAAATCAATTTTCAAATTGTAATCGATCTAACTCTAACAATTCTCTTTCATTTAAACAATCTTCTCCTTCATTTTCATGGATATAATAATTATTAATCAACTCAATAATTGTTTTTTTATCTATCTGTTTAAAATTTAGTTTTTCGATTAATAGTATATTGGTTTTCATCATACTTAATTTAGGGATTTCTGTTTTTCTATCATTAATTTTATAAACTCAAAAGTTATGAAACTAATTCTAACCATTATAAAGCTATCATTTAAAAAAGAGAAAAGGTTTCAATTGTAGACGAATGAACAAAAAACGACGACAACATCAACTTACAATACGATTAAACAGTAAACTATTATAAATAATTTTAGTAATAAACATCAATCATTAAATTTTAGTACTGCTTTCTTAAAAAGCACATAACTTTACCTTTTAAAAGTCGTATTTTTTACTTCATCCTTAAATATGTAAATAAAAAAACAATAGTTATCTATTTTTTTTAATACTTAAAAGAACTATTAAAGGTGCTAAACCATGAGATAATCTATAAATTACTTCGTACAAATATTGATGTAAAGATTGTAAAGGAAAATCCCAATAAAAATTAGCTACAATTCTTGCCAATGCTGTTAGTAAACCCCAAATAACTGCATAAATCAATGCATATTTAGCTGTTTTGGGTATAAAAATTAAAACTGCTAGTATAAAATCAAGAATTCCGGCGACATACAAAAATGAAATCGAAAAAGACTCTGAACATCCTAAAATTTGTATGACCATGTCTACAAATTTACCAGGAACAGGATATGCTCCGAATGCATAGAGTCCGTGTGAAAAAAAAGTAACTGCTATTAATATTTTAATTAATAAAATACTTTTAACCTCCTTATAATTTTCTTTTAACGAGTATAAAAAAATAAAAGGCAATCCAAATTGTATGCTATGTTCAAAAAACTGTGCTGCATGGTAAAATTTTTCTTTCGTTAATAGTATCGATAAAATAATTAAACTAATACCTCCTATAAAAATAGGAATTCTAAGTAACCGCTTATTTTTTCTATTAATTAGCACAGTACAAATAGCTGCAAATGCATATAATACTCCTTTGCTTCTTATAAAAAATTGCACAAGAGTATCTGTTTTAGCACTTGTAGCATATTCTGTCCAGGTAGTTGTAAACCAACTCTCCACTATTGGTTTTAATAAAGATTCATCCCAAAAAAAAGTACGGTACGGTGCATCCCAAAATACATGTTGCCAAGCTCTACCTAAAAAAATTAGAAAAACAGAAATTTTAAGAAGCTCATTTTTTTTCATGCTTTCAAAATAAACATATTATATGTTAACCATTACCTATTATACCGTTATCTTATTTTAAAAAAATAGTTAAGAGAGTTAACTTATAATTAATATTTAAAACTTATAGATTCTAAATATGCGACTTTATTTACTTTCGTAGTATTAACCAACTTTCCATATCATGAAAAAAATATTCACTCTCTTGTTATTTCTTATCATAGGATATAACACTTATGCTACCAACGACAAATATCGATTGACCTTACGAGGAAATCCTGCAACTTCTATTGTTATAGGATGGAATCAGATTTCTGGAAATAATCCTAGAGTATATTATGGCACTTCTGATTTTGGCACCAATTATAACAGTTACCCAAATTCACAAACCCCTAACAGAGCTGTGTCTTATAGAGGAATGAATAATAATTTTGTTAGATTAACAAGATTACAACCCAATACAGCATATTATTTTGTTATTAGAGACAGCGAAGGAACAAGTAATCGTTTTTGGTTTAAAACTGCACCAGCAAACAATAGTAAATTATCATTTATAGCAGGTGGAGACTCTAGAAATAATAGAACTCCAAGAAGAAATGCTAATTTATTAGTTTCTAAATTAAAACCTCATGCTGTTTTATTTGGTGGAGATATGACAGATGATGATACAAATAGTCAATGGAGAACTTGGTTTAACGATTGGCAATTAACCATTGCTAGTGATGGAAGAATGTTTCCTATTATAGCCGCAAGAGGAAACCATGAAGGAAGTAATAATAGTATTTATAATTTATTTGACACACCATCTAGCAGTGCTTATTATGCAATTACGTTTGGTAATAATTTAATAAGAACCTATACTTTAAATACTGAAATCTCCATTTCTGGAAATCAAACAACTTGGTTACGAAGTGATTTAGCTTCTAATTCAAATACTATCTGGAAAATGGCCCAATATCACAAACCAATGCGTCCGCATGTATCTTCAAAAAGAGAAGGTAATAGCCAATATAGTAATTGGGCTCGCTTGTTTTACGATAATAATTTGAAATTAGTGGTAGAATGTGATGCTCATACTGTAAAAACCACTTGGCCAGTTAGGCCTTCTTCTGGTTCAGGAAACGACGAAGGCTTTATTAGAGATAATGCTAAAGGAACGGTTTATGTGGGAGAAGGATGCTGGGGTGCACCTCTACGATCTAACAATGATTCTAAAAACTGGACTAGAAATTCGGGTAGATTTAATCAATTTAAATGGATTTTTGTTGATAAAAACAAGATAGAAACAAGAACCATACAAGTAGATAATGCTTCTACTGTAGGTGAAGTGTCTAATAATAATGTTTTTCAAATTCCTTCTAATTTAGATATTTGGAGACCATCTAATGGAAGTCTTGTTACCATCAATAAAGAAACCTCTACAGGAGATGGAAATTCGGATAGTGGAACTATAGATGTTGCAGTTTCTGGTGGAAGTGATGACGTTGAAGAAGGGGAAAACGGAGCTATTTATGATAATAGTAGTGATTTAGAAATGGTTTATGATAGTCATAATAACAATGGTTATCAAAAAGTAGGAATACGTTTCAGAAGAGTTAATTTACCTAAAAATGCAACAATTACAAATGCTTACATACAGTTTACTGCAGATGAAACCAATGATGCAGATACTGAATTAGAAATAAGCTTGCACAATCATGGTAATTCTCCAGCATTTTCAAACTCTAATAATGTTTCCAATAGAAATACTTTTTCTTCTAAAGTTATATGGCGTCCTTCTAGTTGGTCTAGAAATCAAAATGGAAATGCACAGCGCTCTCCTAGTTTAAAAACGATGGTTCAAAATTTAGTGAATAAAAGTAATTGGATCTCTGGTAATAACGCTAGTTTTATTATAAGAGGAAAAGGAAAAAGCTTAACAAATACTTCTGCTAAACGTGTAGCAGATTCTTATGAAGGTGGCTCTAATAAAGCAGCAAGATTGATAGTTTCTTATACCATAAAATCTAAGAACCCTTCTACAAACATATGCGCAGGAATAGATGCATGGCAAAGTGATAGAAGATATTCTGTTGGAGAAAAAGTAACTTATCAAGGTAATTTATTTGAACGAACTTCTTCTGATTGGAACAACTTAGGTGCTTGTAATTCAGAAAGTAGAAAAACAACCTTAGATGTTACAATCTCACATCCTCCCATATTTGAAAACACTAATTTTGAGGTATATCCAAATCCTTTTGCAAAGAATATTACTATTTTAATCAAAAAATCGTATTTTAACACCCCAATAACCATACAATTATTTGATAGTAATGCAAAAGAAGTTTATAAAGAACTATTTATTGCCGTTGAAGATACTAGTAAAATAATAACACCTAATGTAAAAACATCAGGTATATATATGTTACTTATAAAGCAAGGAGATCTGCTATTAAGAACTCAAAAAATAATTAAGAAATAGATAATTTTATCAGAGAAAGTCGGGAGAATTTTTTTTGATTTTTTGTAGCCAATTCGCTTTAGAATTGGCTACGTTTTCTTTGCATTTAATTATCTTGGAATGTTTATTCTAATTTTATTACTTTTGTTTCGTGAATAAAAAGAACGATATTGTTTTAGCTGCTTTAAATCTATTAGGTAAAAATGGGGTTCACGCAACACCAATGTCAGCAATAGCAAAAGAAGCTGGTACTGGTATGGGTACTATTTACAACTATTTTCCTACCAAAGAAATACTAATTAATTATATTTTTGTTTATATAAAAGAGGAAGAAAAAAAGCTGTTTAATACATTTGTTGCTACTAAAGATATTAAAACACAATTTAAAGAGTATTATAGTGTAGCCGTTCAATTTTATAAAGACAATGTTCAATACTTTCAATTTATAGAGCAATTGCATGCATCTCCTATAATAACAGAAGAAAGTAGAGAAATTAGTTTAAAAGCTATTGGAAATGTTTTTCATTTGATTGAAAAAGGGAAAGAAATTGGTATTGTAAAAGATATAAAAACCAAAGAACTGCTTCAATTTATAGCTGGTACTTTAATTGCGCATTTACGATGGCATTTTAGAGATGAAAGTGATGAAAAGGCAACTGTTTCAAATTTAATTCAACTTGTTTGGGATGGTATAAAAAAATAGAAAAAAAATTGGAATGAATATTCAATCTAAATATTAAAAAATGAAAAAAAATATTATTATCACGGGTACTTCTTCTGGAGTAGGATTAGAAAGTGCCATATTATTTGCCAAAAATAATTATACTGTTTACGCTACTATGCGTAATCTAAAAAAATCTGAGGCTTTAGAAAAAGCTATAAAAGACAATAATTTATCTATTGAAATATTACAACTAGATGTAACTAACAATAGTTCTATTACTTCAGCTATTAATAAAGTTATTGAAAAAGAAGGTAAAATAGATGTTCTATTAAATAATGCTGGTGCTGGTTTTGCTAAAACATTAGAACAAGCTAATCAAGAAGAAATAGATTGGATTACAGATGTTAATTATACAGGTGTAGTAAGAACAACAAAAGCAGTTTTACCGCACATGCGATCTTCTAAATCGGGACATGTTATTAATGTTACTTCTATAGGAGGTATAGTGGGTCAGCCTTTTAATGAACTTTACTGTGGAGCAAAATTTGCTGTAGAAGGTTTTACAGAATCTTTAGCTAGTTATATTTCTAAGCCTTTTAACATTAATTTTTCTTTAATTGAACCTGGCGGAATAGCTACGGAGTTTATGACTAGTGCTGTTAAAAAAACTCAGAACGAAAAAGGAGAATTAGCTACTGGTGAGTACGCTCCTATTTTTCAAAAATATTTAAGCGGTGCACAAAATAGAGCCGGAAAAGAAGAAGCTTCTCCTTATCAAACTGGAGAAGAAGTTGCTAAAATAATTTTAAAAGTAGCAGAATCTAAAAACCCGCCTCTTAGAATTCGAACTTCCGATTGGGCTGAAAATTTAAGCAGTTTAAAAACTCAAATGGATCCTGATGGAACAAAATTGGTAAATCAAGTAAATTCTTATTTTTTATAATTAATGGGTAAATTATATTGGATTACAACCGTAATTATTAGTAGTTTTTTACTATTAAGTTCTTATACTTATTTCTTTAGTAAAGAAACTATTGAAGGTATAAAATCATTAGGTTTTCCCAATTTTTTTAGAATTCAACTTGCAATTTTTAAACTTTTTGCAGCTATTTTATTAATTGCTCCAAATATTTCAAACACATTAAAAGAATGGAGTTATGCTGGTGTAATGTTTTTCTTTATAACAGCATTAATAGCCCATATAGCACATAAAGATTCAACTTTTATTACAGTTTTATTATTAATATTAATTGTGGTGCATATGACATCTTATTATTATTACCATAAAACATTGTAAAAATAGCTTAATAATCCCCACATTGTTAACTTGGAATTATTCGTGTAGTAATTCCGCTCACAAAAACCCTATAATTTTATATTATAGGGTTTTTACATAATTACCTACTCTTCTTTAATTAATATCTATCTGTAAAGGAATTTTAAAACTCTATTATTTTTCCTATCTCTCTTTTAAAATTTAAAAACAATAGAATAACTAATTCTACAAAAAATTAAAAAAGTTTTGCTCTAAAATATAAAGAGAACAAGATGCAATAAATCGTTACAACCTGAAATAAAACACATTACAACATTCAAAACAACGTAAAAAACAAGGCCGTTCATCTACTTTTTAAAACCGTTAGTCTTAATTATCCGTAAATTGAAATAGTTAATATGTAATTTGTGTGCTCATTTAAAACACTTAATAACAGTAAGTAAACTGTTGTTAAACTAAAAAAAGAGACAAAATGAGTTTGCCTCATTTTTAAAATATAAAAATCATAAATACAATATCTTATGAGGGTAAAATTTTTAAAAACAGTTTTAGTTTTATTAGCTTTCACATTTACATCTAATACATTCTTATTTGCTCAAGAAAAATCAAAAAAGGAAAAAATGATTGCGCTTAGAAAGGAAAAGAAAGAAAGTATACAAAAAAATAGAGAATTGATGAAAGCTAACCGTTTAAAACAACGGTCGATTAAAAACAGAAAAAGAGCAGAATTAAAAGAAGAAAGAAAAAAATTAGCTATAGAAAAAAGACAACAAAGAAGAAAAAAAATGCAAGAGCAAAGAATATTATTAAAAGAGAAAAACCAAAGATTAAGAAAAGAAAAAAAACAGTTAAGAAATAAGAAGTTTATAGTATCAAAATAAAAAAGTAAGGAAAAGAATTATTGATAATAGAGAAAAAATACTAGAAAGTAAAGTGTTTTTATTTAAAAAACTAGGAGTAATCAATTAAAAACCCTGTAAGTATGGCACTTACAGGGTTTATTTGTGGAGACGCCGAGAATCGAACTCGGGTCCAAACAAGTAGCTAAAAGGCTTTCTACATACTTAGTTTTTGTTTAATTTTCGTTTAAGACCTGACCAAAAACCGCCTAATCTTAACTTATCTTCTTTAATTTCAAAAACCTATCGAAGTACTAAGTTTTCTATGTTTACTTTTACGATGCCCAAAAATGAAACGCCGTAAACCAAGGCTTTTCGTGGACATAAAGCTTGCGCACCTAGTGCGCCGAGGCTAGAATCTTACTATAATTCAGATTATTAAGCAGCTAAAGCGAAGTTATTTTCACCGTTTATATGTTTGAAATAATTTTTACGAGTATTCATTTCAGTCCTCGGTATGCTTACATTTTCACTAGTCTTGCTGTCAAAACCAGTCGTCCCCAATATGTCAAAGAATTATACATAATACGTCAAAAAACGTACCATTTTCTATGCATTACAATTCATATCATGCTTGTATTATTCATTTCTTACTCTTATTTTCAAAAAGAATTAAACAAGCTATTCAATCTTTAATGCGGGCGACAAAGATAAAAAACAAGTTTGTACAAACTTATAAAAACTTGTAATTTCGTCATACTTTCAAAAAAACAGTAATCAAATTCACTAATAACTTTAAAACTAAGCCAGTTAATGAAATTCGGAATTTTAAAAGAACGCAAAAATCCTCCTGATAAAAGAGTGGTTTTTTCTCCAACGAAGTTAAAAGAGTTAAAAACACAATTTCCAAAAGCAGAAATTCTCATAGAAAGTTCAGATATTCGAGTTTTTTCTGATAACGAATATAGAGAAGCTGGATTTAAAGTTACTACCGATTTAAGTGAATGTGATGTGTTATTAGGGGTAAAAGAAGTTCCTACAGAACATTTAATTCCAAATAAAAAATATTTCTTTTTTAGTCATACTATAAAAAAACAACCTTATAATCGTAAATTGTTACAAGAAATTTTGGCTAAGAATATAGAAATGTACGATCATGAAACTATTATTAGAGCCGATGGTGCTCGCCTAATTGGATTTGGTCGTTATGCTGGTTTGGTTGGTGCTTATAATGGATTTAGAGCTATTGGACTTAAAGAAGAAACTTTTTCTTTACCAAAAGTAGAAGCATTACCAGATTTAAATGCTGTTAAAAAAGAACTCCTTAAAATTGAAATACCAAAGAATCTTAAAATTCTTTTATCTGGTACTGGGAAAGTTGCTTACGGGGCTAAAGAAATTTTAGACCATTTACAAATTAAACAAGTAAGTGATGCCTTGTATTTAACTTCTAAGTTTTCAGAACCTGTATTTTGCTTAGTTGATGTTATGGAATATAATAGACGTATAGATGGAAAGGTAGGTGATAAATTTAAGTTTTATAAAGACCCTACAGGTTATGAAAGTAACTTTATGCCTTATGCTAAAGAAACAGATTTTTTTATTGCTGGTCATTTTTATGGAGATGGCGCTCCTTATTTATTTACTAGAGAAGATGTGAAATCAGAAGATTTTAAAATTAAATATGTAGCAGATATTTCTTGTGATGTAGACGGTCCCGTAGCAACTACTTTAAGAGCTTCTACTATTGCAGAACCTATTTATGGTTATCATCCTGAAAAAGAAATAGAAGTAAATTTTAAAAATGATGATGCTATTGTAGTAATGGCTGTAGATAATTTACCTTGTGAATTACCTAAAGATGCTAGTGAAGGTTTTGGCGATATGTTTTTAGAACATGTTATTCCTGCTTTTTATAACAAGGATAAAGATGGAATTTTAGCCCGTGCTAAAATGACCACTAATACAGGAGAATTAAGTGAGCGATATGCTTATTTACAAGATTACGTAGATACTAAAGAATAAATGTTATTTCTAAAAAAAATAATTAAGTATATCGGATATTCTATTTTAAGTGTGCTTATATACATAGTATTTTCTATTGTGGTTAGTTTATTTACAGTAAATAGCCAACAAAAAATATCTACAAATTCAAAAGATATTTATTTAGATACTAATGGAGTACATTTAAGTATTATAATTCCTGCTAAATTACTTTCTAAAAAATTAAAACTAGACTTACAAACAAATAAGAATCAAAAGTTTATGATGTTTGGTTGGGGAGATGAAAATTTTTATTTAAATACCCCTACTTGGAATGAGTTTAAATTTAAATATGCCTTTGGTGCTTTATTTTTAAATAATCCTACTGCTATTCATGTTACTTCTTTTTATAATAAAAGAAGTGATTGGATTCCTGTAAAAACCAATGAAATACAGTTATCTAAATTAAATGATTTTATTCAGCAAACATTTGTTCTTGATTCTTTAAATCAAAAAATAATAATACCTCAAAATATTTATGGTAAGAATAATCTTTTTTACAAAGCTAAAGGATCTTATTCTCCTGTAAAAACATGTAATACTTGGGCTAATAAAGCTTTTAAAGAAAGTGGTTTAAAAGCTTGTTATTGGACCTTATTTGATTTTGGTTTGCTTAATAAATATCTTTAATATGGAACCTGACAAACAATTTTTAATAGATACTGCCAATATGAAAATGCCTTTTGGAAAGTATAAAAACACATATTTAGTAGATATTCCTGAATATTACTTAGTTTGGTATAAGAATAAAGGGTTTCCTTCTGGAAAACTGGGTAAAATGATGGCTTTAGTTTATGAATTACAACTAAACGGATTGGATGACATTTTACGAAAAATTAGAATTAAATAGCTTTCATCATTCTTTTTAATTCTAATTTTTGGGTAATAAAAAAGAGCTTAAAAAAGCTCTTTTTATTTTGATTTTAAATTTCTTTCTTTATAAAGACACATTGTATGTTAAACCAGCCGAGTAAATAGTAGAATCTCCTAAATTTCTTCCATCTATTACTTTTCCAAAGCCTAAACTAACTCCTAATTCAGGGATGATATTTTTATATAAACTAACTCCCACTCTACTGTATTCTACTTTAGTTTCTGGAAAATTACCTCTAAAACTAGGACTTGCAATATCTACTCCTTCTTCTGCTCTAGAATAGTCTGCCCAAGCTTCTACGTAAATAAAATCACTTGTATATCCTATTTTTCCAGTGGTAACAAAAGAATTTGGTACTCCAAAATCACCTCCAGGTGTTAAATTATTATCTGCATCTCCTCTAAAATTGTATCCAGCTAAAAGTGTTGAGAAGAAACCTACTTCCGTATTTAAATGTAAACCAGCAGTTACATCTACTCCAAATGCTCCAGTACCTACAGATAAAATTCCATTTGGTTCATACCCTGTTGGAATTACAGCTGTAACTCCTGTAATAATGTTTAAATCTGCACCAGTAAAATTAAATTTATGAGCATTTAATTTTAATGCTATCGAAATATCTTGTAATTCAGAAAGTGAATTTTCTCCATTTATTGGATCTGGTGCATTACTAGTATTATCTGCAGATATAAAAGGTAAGCTAACTACTGCAGATAAACGATCTGTAATTCCATATTTAGCATACAATGAGAATATATTTTGATTAATTTCTTCATGAACAGGAACTCCATCTACTTTCATTTCTCCTACATAAAATCCATCAAACTGACTTCTTGAATAAGAAGCTGTTACTGATAAATCTCCTTTTTTAGGAGTAAAGCCATCTAATAATCCTTGTGCATTTGAAATACTTGACATTCCTATCATTGTAAAAATAGATAGTATAAATCTGTTACTTTTTTTCATTTTTTTAATTTTAGTAACACATTCGTCGAGATAAAATGAGAACATTACGTCCGATTTAAATTTTTATTTTATTTCTCAACTTCTAAAAAAACAAACCCCTAAAAAACAACCACTTAATTTGCGAAATTATTTTTTAACTTCTGCTGATAAGTTGGTGTTATAAAAAGAAAATAAAACCCATAGAAACAATCCGAAACCTAAAGTAACATACCAAGCTTCTATTTTCAGAAAACTTAATATACTTTTATTAAAAAGCGACATAGGAGAACTTATAATATCCCATGAATTAAATCGTAAAAACCTACCTAAATAAATACCAAATCCGCATAAAAAAAACATACTGGTTGTAAAAGTATTAGCGACTCTTATATTCCATGTTCTTATAATTACTGCATGTATATCTTTTATAGAAATAATAGCTAATAATAACCCTGTATTTGCAAAACAAAACAAGAGAAACAAGTCATACCAAACCATGTAAGTGTTTGTTTTAAAATGAATGAAATCGGTTATTATATAAGGAGCATTGGGTAAAAATAAAATCCAGAAAGCTAAAAGGAAAACCATTTTTATTTTTGATTGCTTTTTAATAGTATTTACTTTAATAAACTCTGAAATTACATAAGGAATAAACGCTAAAAACAAATTCCATAGTAAAAAACTAAATTTCAAACTTTGTGTTAACTGTACTCTTAGTAATTGTAAGAATGCACAAAAAATAACTAATAGTAATAGTCCGTTCTGTTTTTTTGTCAAATATTTTGTGATCATTTTTTTTATTTTTATGGGTATATCAAAAATCTAATTCCTCCCCAGTAATTATTATAATTTTTATAAAAACTTAGTAATTCATTTGATTTAGGCAAATCATTTTTATCTGCATGTTTGTTATAAACTAACTTGGTTTCAAACTCCATAAGCTTTTTAGTACACAAGTCATACACAAAATAAGAATGCTTATAGTTGTAAAAAAAGCCTCCATACTTTCCACAAAGCTTATTATTTTTAACTAAAAACTTTTCGAACTCTATTTTTTTACCATCGCTACTTTTCACTTTTTCTAAATACCCATAATCTTCCCAATTAACATTTTCAACGGTTTCCCAATACCCAATAGGAATTTTAGGCCCATCTCCTAATCCATGGTTTCCAAAATAAGTAAATGAAAAAATTAATAAAGAAACATATATAGTTGGATAATAACTCATTTGCTCCTTTACCTTCCAATTTGGTTTAAATAATGTAATTATTATTAAAAGTTTTCTCCACAAAAATGAATATAAGAAAGCTAGGATTCCTATTTTAAATAATTGAAAAACAAAATGTATTAGTACTTCCATAAGTGAAAATTAGATGTTTTTTGCTGGTTTTTTTTGATAAATATTTTCTATATAATAAACCGTAATTATTCCTAGTGTATATGCTATTAAATCACCAAAACTAAACGTACTTCCTATAATTATGTTTGCTAATTTGTTGTTTTGTAGTCCTAGTAATTCAACCAATTTAAAATACTGTAGTATTTCAATAGAAAAAGAAAAAATTAAAATGGCTACTGCTAATTTTTTAGGAGCCACATTTACAAACGTTTTCACGAAGTAATACAGTAAAATAACCACCAAATAGTCTCCTACTGTATGCCTTATAAAACCAGATGTTTTTGCTATTATTATCTCTATAATAAACAGAGAAATAAAAATAATTAAACTCTTAAAATCAAATTGAAATTTCATGTAATTGTTCTAATTGTTGTGTTGAAAAAATCATTGTTCTTAACTTTTTTACATCTATTTTCAATAATTTTTTGAAATTAAAATGATGAAATATGGCACTGTTTTTTCCTAGCTTATACGATTTAAAATAATAGGATATATATTCTGGAAACAAAATAATACCTGCTAAAATTGCTAAATATAAATAAGCTCCTCTTTTTCCATTACCAAAACATAAATACTGTAATGCTATCTCGTCTTTCACTTTTGTTCCTATTCCTGTAATTACATGAAATACATCATGTCTTTCTACTTTAGGCAATAACTGAAAGCCATTTCTTTTAAGAAAAACTCCTAAATTGTAACCAAGACTATTCTCTTTGTATAGAAATAAATCTTCTGTTGATATATTCCAAGGTTCTCTATTCTTAAATTTTAAATATATTTTTTGTGTGTTATCGAATAACCACAGTATTA
This sequence comes from uncultured Tenacibaculum sp., assembly GCA_947498055.1. GTDB lineage: Bacteria > Bacteroidota > Bacteroidia > Flavobacteriales > Flavobacteriaceae > Polaribacter. The sequence goes on along the minus strand of CANMJA010000043.1, from coordinate 10,439 downwards.
TTTTTTCTCGCATTTTCAATATTTTTTCATTTCAATCATTACAAAATTGTTCTCATTAACATTATTCACTTTTCTTTATTCTAAAATCATTTGTTACTTCACAATTCAGGCAATCTATTTTATCATTCTCTATTCGATATTTTGTTCCTAAATACTCCGATTTTTCATTTTTATAATTTAGAGTAAGAACACCTTCAATAATATTATAAGTACCTATATTTTCTAACTCACAGGCAGCATTATATGTATAGGCAAAAAACTTTTTATTTTCAAATAATTGAATTTTTATAAAAACTAGTTCTTCAGCCTCAATTACATATTTTTCTGTTCCATAATAAACTGTCATAATAATTGCTCTTAAAAAAATTGAACAGAATAAAAGACTTGAAATAAATAGTATCACTATAACTCTATATCTTTTCCATTTACTTTTCATATAATAAAGACTAGAATTAATTATCATTCCTACTGAGATAAAAATGAAAACACACCAAGTTAGAAAAAGATATAATTGTTCAGCATCACAAATAGCTCCCTTACCAGGTATTTTCATTTCAATTAAGAACCATCCAAAAAATGATATTAAAAACAAAACGAATACTTGACCAATTATTACTAAAACCTTAACAAGTTTCATTTTCATCTTTTTATACTTAAACTAATCTATTAAATCTTACTTTTCACTTCTAACCCCTTATTTACCCATTTTGCCAATCAATTTTTCTAGAAGCATACATTACACAAGCCAGTATTACAAACAACCCTACGCTTCCTACTAACAGTGCATAATTTTCTAACTGAATAATAATAAAGATAAAGGTGTATAAGAGAGTTAACGATACTCCTATAAAAGAAACAAACTTTATTGTCTTTATAATCGATTTTGCATATAATGAAATTAAAACTACTACAGAAATACCAGCAATTACATACGCTTTTAAAAAGTTGCTATGTTCAGATATAGATATTAACAAAGTATAAAACATTACTAATGCAATACCAATCATTAAATATTGAAAAGGATGTATAGATACTTTACTAATGGTTTGTAGTAAGAAAAAAATTAAAAAAGTAAGTCCGATTACTAAAAAACCATATTTAGAAGAACGTTCACTTTTTTGGTACTCATCTACAGGAATCATAAAATTTACTCCAAAAGCATATTCTTTCACATTTGGTATTGCGTTAAAATATTGTTGCGGAAAAGGTCTGTTTATATCTATTATTTTCCACTTAGCATTAAATCCATCTTCGCTAATTTTATCTGAATTATAAGGTAGAAATTCTCCAATAAAATTTGCCGTTTTCCAATTAGACACAATACTTACGTTAGTTTCTTTTCCTATAGGTACAAACTGTACTTGTTTACTACCATTAATGGTAATTTTCATAGAGAAATTTACTTTATTTTTAGTAGGCATATCTTCTTTTGCTATAAACTTACTTTCTAATCTATGCAAAATCGAACCATCGTACGTTCTTTCACTATTCACATGATACAAATCTGTTTCTTTACCAAGAGAGGCAGAATGTAGAGTTCCTTTGTATTTTGAGGTTAATGGGTATTTATTTTTATTGAATTGTATTTCTATTAAACTGCTCACTCCTTTTAAATTAGAAGTTTTCACAATTAACCTTGATTTTTCCCACAAAATATCTTCAACTTTAATATCTTGTTCACTAAAGTCAGGAGATATAAAGCTTCCTGTAACATTTATATTACTTGAATAAACTGCTGTTTTATAAATACCTCTTTTCTTTTCTTCTGGATTGATATTAGAAGAAATATCTAGTGTATCTGGAAAAAAATATGCTTCTTTAATTATCTCTGTAATCTCTTCTCTATATCTATTACTTTTTTGATCAAAAACTTTTTTTGTTTTATATGATTTGTAAGGAACTTTTAAAATAGGACCATATAACAATACCTCTTCTCCCCATTTTTTATTAATCTCGTTCACAACTTCCTTTTGTCGATACTGTCTTTCTTTAATTAAATTTGTGACATACGATAATGGAATTAAAAGAAGTAGTATTAATATTCCTACTGTAATCATTCTCGCCGAGATAGATGTTTTAATCCAACTTCCTAATTTCCCTGTTTTTCCTTGTGTTTTATCCATTATATTATTCTTTATCTTATTAATATGTTTGTTTTTACTTTTAAACTACCTAACATTTTCGGCACGTTACCTGTTAGGTAGTTTAGCAATTCTCCCCTTTACACTTTTTAAAAGAACTTTGTATTTCAAAGTTTAAATTCAAAAAAAAATCACCTTTTTAATAATTTTTCTAATGCTTCAACGTGTTTTTTAAATTCCATTTTCCCTAATTTTGTTGCATAATATCTTGTATTGGGTTTTCTACCTATAAATTGTTTTTCTACTCTAATAAACTCTACTTTTTCTAGTGCTTTAGAATGACTTGCTAAATTACCATCTGTAGCTCCTAACAATTCTTTTAACGTTTTAAAATCTGCATATTCATTTACTATTAGAATAGACATAATACCTAATCTAATTCTATGATCTAATGCTTTATTTATATTATTGAGTATATTTTTCACACTGCTATTTTTCTTTAAAACTACTGCCCTCTTTCGTGCTTTAAATATATTAATCCACCATAAAAAATGTGCATTACTCCAAAACCTATTACCCAAAACCAAAATCCATAGCCAGGAAAGAGAGCACCTATTAAACCCAATATTATTTCTGTATATCCCAAATACTTAATATTACTAACAGTATACTTAGAGGCATTTATTAATGCTAAGCCATAAAACAATAACATTAATGCTCCTGTATGTCCATATTTATGCTGATTTAAAATGATGATAATATACAATCCTCCTGCCGCTAATGGTACCAAAAAATTAATCAACAATCTCTTTGTGGTTGCATCCCATATTTTTTCTCCATTCTTTTTTGCTCTTCTTGTTGTTAAATAAATTGCTGTACCAACACTAAAAACTAATACTAATATTAAATCTAAAAGAATAATTCGAAAAATCTCTCCATCTAAAATTAAATAGCCTCTTGTACTTTTACTTACTAACCAATAAGCAAACCCCGCTCCTATTAAAGCATAAATCCCTGCTAATACTCCTGCCAATCCACTTAATGAGATAAATCGAGATGATTTATTCATTAAGTTTTTAATTTCTGAAATGTCTTTTAAATAATCTTCTGAACTCATAGTAAAGAACTTTGAATTACAAAGTAAAATTAAAAAAACAATTCTCACAAGAAAAAAATGTATTATTTTTATTTTATGAAACCTGCAGAAGCTTACATTTTAAATAGACCAGAACCTTTTAAATCTATTTTATTGCAATTACAAATACTTATAGAGCATCATTTTCCTGAAGCCACTCTAGAATTTAAATGGAAAATTCCTTTTTATTATTTAGACGGAAAACCATTTTGTTATTTAAATCCTTCTTCTAAAAAAGGGTATGTAGATGTTGGTTTTTATGCTACAGAAAAATTTAAAAAACATAACAATCTATTAATTTCTGAAGGTAGAAAAATGGTAAAATCTCTACGTTATTACACTATGCAAGATATTGACACTTCTATTTTAATCAGTGTTTTAGGTGAAATAAATGAGTTAATCAACAAAAAAAAAAAGAATACTATTTAGGTAGCTCAACTTTATACTCTAATGCTAATTCATTTTCTACATAAATATGTAGGGTTGTATTTTGATTTGGTTTTTCAAAATAAATCTCTTGTTCAGAAAAGCTTTTTGAAATCATTTTAGGAATCCTTACTTTTCTATCATAAAAATAAAGGTATTTAACAGATTTACTATCGTTTAATCCGTTAATTTTGAATCTTATTTTTCTTCCCTTTTTTAATTTAATAATTCCTTGTGTAGGCTCTACAACAGCTATTTTATGCTTAAAATATGCGTTTTGTATAAAAGGGTCGTTACAAAAATCTTTCAATTCTTTTTGTTTTAAAAAATCTTGCCAACGCTTATCAGAAGGATAATGAGTGGCATTTAATATTTCTTTTGGGGCATTAAAATATGCTGTTTTAAATTCTCTCTTCCAACTACCATCAAAATATAATTCTCCAGAGCTATAAGTAGCATCTAGCATCATCCATTTTCCACTTATTTTTACTGCATTCCAAACATGATTTTTAGTAGAAGGAATAACTCCTATACTTTTAACAGATGATTTTGAGTAACCAAAAACTAATTCATTTTCTATATGTAATAAATCGTACACTTTTTTTAATAATAATGCATAGCCCTCACAAACAGCCTCTCTTTTTAAGAAAGTTTTATTTATTAATTCTTCGTTCTTTCTCTTGTGTATTCTTTTCAAATCATCTTCACTAAAATAAGCTGTAAATTCTGGCGCTTTTAACAAATTTGAGTTTTCTTTGTAGTACCTTATATTTAAAGCAACCCAAGTAAAAGCTGCTCTAACTTTTTCTATTGGTTTTTTAAAATCATAATCTATTCTTTTTGATAATGATTTTATTGATACTGGATCTTTATATGATCTAATTATTTTATCTACTTTCTTTAAATCTTGACCAACCAAAGAATTAGTAAAACACAGTAATAAAAGTAAAAAAACTCCTTTTTTCATAAACAAACATTTATCTAAATATATAAAATTTTTCTAATGAAACAATTTTAAAATAAATATCAAACCTTCTACCTACAATTAAAAAATTCTTATTCTGCAATTAAAAACTGCATCGCAACTTTTCTATCTATTAATAAAAAACATTCTCTCGAGTTCTTTGGTGGTATAATAGAGACAGTTGTTTTATTATTTTTCGTATTTATAGTTGGTTTAATAGCTATACTAGATCCTAAAAAGCCAAATAATATTTCTTTATCCTGCATATTTTTTAACGTAAACGAAACGATACCTTTTTCATTTTTATGTAATATTCCTTCTTTCGGCATTACCAGCTCTACATCTAATTTTAAAAAGTCGTTACTAAAAATAGGTTGCTTATAAAATTGCTCTTTACTGATACGCCCAACTCTTAGTTTCCAAATAGATTTGTCTGGTAAATGTGTTTTAAAGTAGTTATCTTTAGGTATATTGTAATAATACGTATTAAACTTTCGAAACCATTTTCCATTATTTTCAGAACCAGCTCCCCAAGTAGCATCTATATATATCCAAGTATCATTTAATTTCACTGCATTCCAGGCATGATTAGGTTGATACACTGGCTTTCCAATAGTGTTCAAAGAGGTTCTTACGTATCCTTCTATCAATTCATTTTCTATATTTAAAAAGGAACACACTTTTGCAAAAGTTCTAGCAAATCCTTCACAAACTGCTCTCTTTTTAAATAATGTTTCTCTTACAATTTTATCGTTAATCTGTTTAATTTTTTCTTCTCTTTCTTGTATCGTTTGATATCTAAATGTAGTTATCTTTTTACGATTTGGATTATAAAATTCTTTCAGATCATATCTAATATTCTTCGTTAACCAAGCATAAATTGCTTTTACTTGATCTTCTTTATCAGGAAAATCTCTTTCAATTATTTCACTTAACCTTTCCGCAGTTAAAACGGTTTTATAAGTATCCGTTTTCATTTTGATTTTAGAAAAATCTTGCGCTTGTAAAAAAGACGAAGAAATAAAAATAAATAGTAAAAAAAGGTATCTCATTGTATTGAAATTTCTTTATTTTTTAACAAAAAACATGCCTAAATTTATTAAAATTCTTCTATTTTTTTTCCGAATCATCTTTAAATCTCCCAAATTAAATAGCTCTTTATAAATTATTTTTTAGGTTATTTTTATGCAACAGTTTCAATTCTGATTTATTTTTTTCTGGAGTTACAGAAACTAACAATAAAAGTTTGTTTTTCGATTTCTTTTTAGTTGTTATTATCATTTTTAAAATCACTTCTTTTCCGTTGGTAAAACTATCATAAAACACTACTTCTCCTTCAAATAAATTTCTTTTTATTCTTTTAACAACTGATTTTATTTTCTCATAATCAATAGAAAATTTTCTTTTGCTATTTACTGCTTTACAAAGTCCTCTATAATTTTTATTTAAAAAATCTGCTATCTCTTCTTTTGTTATTCCTTTTTTATCTTCTAATTGTATTCCAAAGTAATAGGTAAAATAATTAGGACTATCTCTATGAAACATTCCTGGAGAAAATCGCAACTCCTCAAAGCCTTTCCACTTTATATCACTAGCAAAATCTAAAGGAAAAGTTTTACTTTCTAATCTCCAATCTTTTGGATACTTTAAGATACTCGCCTTCTCTTGTGAATTGATGGCAAGAATAAAAAAGAATAATAGAAAAACTAAACTCGTTCTTAATAAAAACTTCATATTGTATACTTTATTTAATTAAGTAAATGTATTCTTTTATTTATTTACAATTTATTTCGTGCCTTACTATTTTTCACTTAGAAAAATTTTCCTTCATCTTAATTCTTTATTAAAAATGTAAAAACACTTCATTTTAACAAATTAAAGTACTATAATTTAGTTACTTTACAAAAAATTAGACATTACCAAAGTAGTATTCCTATGAAAAAATTGTTTTTTATTCTTATTTCTGTAATTGTTTTATTTCTTGTTTTCAAATCTAATTCTAAAGGAAAACAAATCACCAACCAATTAAAAGGTCTTATTAATAGTAGCGTTTCTTCTCCAAACCTCATAAATAGAAAAGGAATTTCTATTAAAACAAGAGTATTACTTCCTAAAGGATATAAAAGGGTTACGTATCCTAAAAAATCTTTTCAAGAATATTTAAGAAATTATAAATTAAAACCATACGGAAGTCCTATTATTAACTATAATGGATCTAAATATTTTGCACAGCATTGGCACGATGCTATTTTAGAAGTACCAGTACCCAAAAATGGGTTACAACAATGTGCGGATGCTTTAATGAGAATACGTGCTGAGTACTTGTGGAATACCAATAGAAAAAATGAAATTGGTTTTAACTTCACCTCTGGTCATTATTGCTCATGGAAACAATATGCGAATGGTTATCGCCCAAAAATTAAAGGAAATAAAGTGTCTTTTCATAAAACGGCAGCTCCAAATAGCTCTAAAAAAACATTTTACAAATACTTGAATCTTATATATATGTATGCGGGTACTGCTTCATTACATAAGGAATTACCAAAAGTTAAAGTTAAAGATTTAACTATAGGTGATATGCTAGTAAATCCTGGATTCCCTGGGCATATAGAAATTATTGCAGATGAAATTATAAATGAGAAAGGAGAAAAATTGTTTTTATTAGCACAAGGGAATACTCCTGCTCAAAATGTTTGTCTACTTAAAAACTTTGAAAACACCGATATTTCTCCTTGGTATTCTTTTACAAAAAACACACCTGTTTATACACCTAGTTACCATTTTAAACAGCCTGTTTTTGTTCGATTTAAGTGATTTTTAATACCTCTTTACTTGTATATTCTTATTTTGTATTCTACCTTTGTAAAAAAATAATTGTTTAATATAAATTGCTAAAAACCAATATTTTTATGAGAAAAGTTTTGTTTAGTGTTTTTATAATGCTATCGTCTATTGTTATGTATGGGCAGGATTTGCCTGAGGTAATACCACCATCACCAGAAGCTACTTCGTTAGCTAAGTTTACAGATGTACCAGTAAGCCATTATACAGGTTTACCAAATATATCTGTACCAATTTATACGGTTCAAGAAAAAGATATTTCTATTCCTGTAAGTATAAATTATCATGCTAGAGGGGTACAAGTAGGTGAATTAGCTTCTCGAGTAGGAATAGGTTGGAGTTTGAATGCAGGAGGATCTATTACTAGACAGATTAGAGGAGGAGCAGATGATCTCAATTTATCTGGAAATATTTTTATAAAATCTAAATATTTCAATGAAACATTTTTTCAAAACACACCAGCAGGAGAAAATAAAAGAAGAGAGGTTTATAATAAATCAACCAATACACACAGTCCCTTAATAGATTTAGTTCCAGATCAATTTATGTTTAATTTTTTAGGATATTCTGGTAAGTTTATATTTGATCAGCAAAGTGAGGAAATAATCATACAGAAGTTTTCTGATTTAAAAATAGAACCTATTTGGACAGAACCTGGGGTAAACACGCATTCTATTAAAGGGTTTAAAGCAACTACCCCAAGTGGTATTGTTGCATATTTTGGAATGTCTCAAAATAAAAGCATAAAAGCAAGAGACCAAGAAAGAGTTTTGAAGAGCGGCTCTTTTAGCTTAACATCTGGACTAAGTTATGATACAAATGTGGAATCAAGTGGGGCATATACTTCTTGGCATTTGTTGGAAGTAATAAGTCCAACCAATAATAGAGTAACTTTTTCTTATGAAAAAGAAGAACCTATTTATGTAAGACGAAGTTTTGATAAAGTACAACTAGGAGTAGCTTCTTCTTATTTTTCTGAAGTAAAACCAATTCAATATCAATTAAAAACGATTTTATTTAGTTTAGGTAGTATAGAATTTAAAAAGAAGTTAACAAAAAGAGAAGATTTAAACAATGCACATGCTTTAGAAAGTATTCTAATTAAAGATATTACATCTAAAATAATTAAAGAGTATAGTTTAGAACATGAATATAGTAACAGTGAGGTAACAACAAGTCTACTTTCTTCATATTTAACGTTAGATCCTACTGGAAAAAAAAGACTTTATTTAAAAAAAATAAAAGAGGTTAATGGTACAGATAAACTCTCTGAATATTCTTTTTCCTACCTAACAAAAAATGAATTACCTAATAGGTTTTCAAACTCTCAAGATGCTTGGGGGTATTATAATGGGGCGAATAATGGTTCTTTTTTAACTTTTTTTGACCATGGAACAATCAGTATTGATCGAAGTGTAAGAGAATCTAAATCAAAAATAGGTTTACTAAATCAAATTATATATCCTACCAAAGGAAAGGTTTCTTATGAGTATGAAAAAAATATAGCTGTTACACCTAGTTATTTTAGAAATACTATATTCTACAATAATACTAATGAACTGGTAAATAAAAATGCTTCTTTAGGAAAAAATCCAGCTACTTGGAATGGCTACTATTATGAAACAAACGACGCTTTTGAAATAGGTACCTCTATAACAGGAAGTGTAGCAGTAATCACTAATATCTCTCCAAATACAAATTGTGATCCTATTCAAAATACGACTAACTGTCATTATTTAATTCAACTTATAGGAACTACTAATACCTATAGATTAAATATGGGAAGAAGTGATTTAAATATTGCTCCAGATAGTTATAAAATAAGAGTAACTCCAAAAAACAGAAATAGTGAAGACCCGCTTAGTTTTGAGAGTTTTTTTGGAGTTAATTTAATGTGGGAAGAACAACAATTAACAAATGAAGATTTACCAGAGCTTATTGACGCTGCAGGAAGTAGAATAAAAAGAATCACTTTAAATAAAGGAGAAATAAATGAAATTGTAAAAGAGTATGAATACAAGGGAATAAATACTAACAGTAGCGGTAAAATTTTTTCGCCACCACCATATATTTTTGTTACCTATAATGCCAACGGTATTCCCATAGCTTACGATAAGTATGGCGCAAAACCGGGTTCTCCTTTAACTTATTTTCAAGGAAATTTTATCGGTTATAGTAATGTCTCAGAATATTATTTAGATGCTAATAACGATAAAACACATTTAACCAAATACCATTTTACAAATTTTGAAAATGGTGGTGCTTTTTATCAAAAACCTTATACCATCCCTACAGATAATGAATGGTTAAGAGGGCAACCTCTTTCGGTCACTCTCTTTAAAAAGAATGGAACTTCGTTTACACAAACAAAAAAAACAGTCTATGAGTATAAATATGACGATGTGGTTTCTAGTATTCCTCCATCTGTTTTAGGGACATCTGAAAGGTTTATTAATAATAAAGTAGCTTATAAAGCTACCTATGCTGTTTTTGGAAATTCAGATAATAGTGATGTAACAAATCCCAATATATATAAAACATATTCTTTAACAAGCGGTACTATAGATTTATATAAAACTACCAATATTGATTATTTAGAAGGAAATGAAATAAGTACTACCACTAATTATTTTTATGACTATGATAAGCATTACCAATTAGCAGGTTCAGAAGTTATAAACAGTAAAGGCGAGATATTAAAAACAGAAAACACCTATCCTGCCAAAGGTTCCCGTTTGCATAATGAGCATAGAATTTCGATGCCTATAAAAGTGGAAAATTTTAAAAACACTACTTCGATTAGCAAACAAAACACCATTTACAAAGATTTTGATGGTATTTATTTACCAGAAAAAGTACAAACAAGCAAAGCAGGACAAAGTTTAGAAGATCGTGTAGTATTTCATGAGTATGACGACAAAGGAAACCCTGTAGAAGTAAGCAAAAAAAACGGCACTAAAATATACTATGTTTGGGGCTATGACCAAACGCA
>CANMJA010000042.1 GCA_947498055.1 uncultured Tenacibaculum sp. | reverse complement strand
AACTAAAGCTTATCCGTTTGCGGGTGCAAATATACAACCTCTCTTTAAACTAACAACGATTTTTCTGCCTTTTTTTTAATAAAAAAACACCACAAAAACATAGTCCGCTACTAACCAATAATATAACTCTAAAACAAAACACTTCTTTATTCTGGTTTCTATGAAACGAACACTATATTATTCTTTTTATGGAAAGAGATTAGATACTTTAGTAAATACTATTTGTTTGTTTTTTCATTCTACAAAACATTATTAAGTCTAATCTCTATAGAGGATTATATTAATGCTCTTTCTCATTACATCGTCTAAAAGTTTACCTTCATCTATATTAGATTGTAATTGTTATTTTAAATCTTCCTACTTTATTATTATACTTGTAGCTTTATTTCTTTTATAACAAAGATGTAGAAAGAAAGAAATAACTGATAATTATATTCGACGAAATTTTATTTATGAAAAGTAACTACACAAGTATCAAATTTAAACAATGGTTAGATAAGTTACAACAAGAAAGTTGGCAATTAGAATTACTAATTTCGGGATTCTCTATTTTAGGGCTGACTTCTTCTATGGATCCTCTTCAAAATAAAATGAATGAAGCATTAGCTGAAGGAAGTCCATATACTATCGTTTATAGTTTTGTAATATCTTGTTGTTTTATTTTAACTTTAAATCTTGTTATTCATGTAATATTAAGAGGCCTATGGATTGGGACAATTGGTTTACGTTATGTTTCTAATGACATTAATTATGACAACCTAAATTACACTAAGAAGTTTACTCATTATTTAAAAAAGAAAGTTGGTACTTTTGATAAATATATTTCTAATTTAGAAGATTTGTGTAGTATTCTTTTTGCTATGACATTCTTGGTTCTATTTTATTTTATTTCTCTTTTTATCTTTTCTTTGATTATTATTATTATTACAACCACTTCTTTTGATAAATTAGGTATTCTCTCTCCTAGTTCAGAAAAATTTATTGCTATCATCTTTTTTATCTTGTTTTCTATATCGTCTATTATCATTTTTATTGATTTTATAACTCAAGGTTTCTTAAAAAAGAAAAAATGGACTACTTTTTTTTATTTTCCTTTATATAAGGTTTTTAGTTATATAACATTATCTTTTCTGTATAGACCTCTCTTATATAATTTTTTGGATAATAAGTTCGGTAAAAGAATTCTATTCTTATTACTCCCCCTATATTTCTCTATTTCTATTTTAAGTAAAATACAAAACATTCCATCTAATTATATCATTAAAAATTCTTATACTTCTGCTAACTTTTCTAATGATAGTAATTATTTAAATCTGATTAAAGAAAATGAATATGTAAAGGATATTGCTATCGATTCTAAAATTATCACTAATTCTTATGCTAAAGTCTTTATTCTTTTTAAAGAAGAAACAGAAGATCTAATTTTTAAAAAAAATAAAAACCTAGTACCTAAAAAGGATACTAGAGGAATTACAAATACTTTTTTCAAATCGGAAAGAAATAGAAATAAACTTCAACAAATAGATAGTATTTATACACCATATTTAAAAACATTTAATCAGATATATCAATTAAAAATAGATAGCACAAAATTTACATCTGATTTTATTATAACTAAATTGAATAAACAAGTAGGTTTTGAAACTGTACTTTCATTAAAAAATATTTCCGAAGGAAAACATATTTTAAAAGTTAGTAGAATTAACTTTATTAAAGAGAAGAAAGAAGAAACGAAAGAAAAAGAGATTATTGAAAAAGTAATTGAAATTCCTTTCTGGTATTACAAAGACTAATAATAAACTATATTTGTTTATCATTAAATAAAAACAATAATGAGAAAAATAATTTTATCAGTACTTACTATTTCTATATTATTTGTTGCTTGTAAAAAAGAAACAAAAAAAGAAGATTCTACAAAAAAAATAGTAGAGACAAATAAGAAATTTGAGCAATTTTTAAAAGACTATAACGAAGGTAAATTACAATTAAATCCAATTAATGCAACTTATGCTGGAGATAATAGGTTTAATGATCTTTTTCCTAATTTTCTATCTGATGCATATTCTTTAAAAGCTAAAGATTTTTATACCAATTATAAAGTAAAACTAAATGACTTTTCTAATAGTGAATTAACCGAAAGTCAACAAATGAGTAAAGAGGTTTTAGCTTGGGACTGTGAAATGGCTTTAGCTCAGGGTAGTTTTAAAAATGATCTTTTATTACCTATTAATCAAATGTGGACTGTTAATTTAACTATGGGCCAATTAGCTAGTGGTAGTAGTGCACAACCTTTTAAAACAGTAAAAGATTATGAAAATTGGTTAAGTCGTTTAGAACACTATAATGTTTGGCTTCAATCTGCTAAGTCTAGAATGCAACAAGGCATAAAAGAAGGATATGTATTACCTAAATCGTTAATCAAAAAAGTGATTCCTCAATTTAAGGGTTTATCTACTCTTTCTAAAACTTCTGAAGGAATTAAAGATTTATCGGCTCATTTATTTTATTCTCCTATTAATAATTTACCTAAAAGTTTTTCAGAAGAAGATAAAAAGAAATTAATTGTAGCATATTCAAGTATCATAAATGACAAATTAGTTCCTTCTTTTAAGGATATATATCATTTTTTAAAAACAGATTATTTAGCTGCTGGATTAGAGCAAAGTGGTATTTCTGCAATTCCCCAAGGAAAAGCATATTATGAACATGCAATAAAAAACTATACTACGACAAACATGACTGCTGATGAAATTCATCAATTAGGTTTACGAGAAGTTACTCGTATTTTGTCTGAGATGAAAAAAATAAAAGAACAGGTTGGTTTTCAAGGAGATTTGAAAGCTTTCTTTAATTTTGTTAGAGAAAACAAAGAATTAATGCCTTATACAACTCCTAAACAAATTATAGATAACTTTAATGCTATTCATGAAAAAATGAAACCGCAATTAGAAAAGTTATTTGGTAATAAACCTAAAACCCCTTTTATAGTAAAACAAACTGAAAAATTTAGAGAAGCTTCTGCAAGTGCAGAATACAATCCTGGCTCTTTAGATGGTACTCGTCCAGGAGTTTTTTATACTCCTATTCCTGACGCTTCTAAATATAATGTGTTTTCTGATGAAGCTTTGTTTTTACATGAAGCTATTCCTGGGCATCATTATCAAATTTCTTTAACACAAGAGAATAATAATTTACCCAATTTTAGAAAAACATTATGGTATAGTGCTTATGGTGAAGGTTGGGCTTTGTATACTGAAAATTTAGGAAAAGAATTAGGGTTATACACAGATCCATATCAATATTTTGGTATGCTAGGAATGGAAATGCATAGAGCGATTCGTTTGGTTGTGGATACAGGTTTACATGCTAAAGGTTGGAGTAGAGAAAAAGCTATTCAGTATTCTTTAGATAATGAGGCTGAAAGTGAAGCTAGTATTATTTCTGAAATTGAACGCTATATGGCGAACCCAGGACAAGCTTTATCTTATAAAATAGGACAATTAAAAATAAGAGAATTAAGAGCTAAAGCTAAAAAAGCCCTAGGAGAGAAGTTTGATATTAGAGAGTTTCATAATCAAGTATTAGAAACTGGATGTATTCCTTTAGCTTTATTAGAAAACAAAATTGATAAATGGATTGCTTCTTTTTAACTGAAAGAAATACATTTTTAGATCAATCTTAAAAATATTTTTTAACTATCACAATAATATATGTTAAAATGTGTTTGACTATATTTAATTGGCATGAAACTAAATTATTGGATACATATAGTATTTCTATTATGGTCGTTTTTTTCTGCTTCAGCACAAGAAAATGACCATAATTTACATGATGGAATTTATATAGATGATTATGGTAATGTTACTTCCTATAAAGATGGAAAACTTCATGGTAAGCAAGTAAAAAAGAAAAAATACTCTACAAGAGAAGAAGTAAAATATTATGATAAAGGAATAATTCTTAAAGAAGAATATAATTTTTTTCAAATAAAAAACGAAGAAAAACCTGTTGGGAAATATAAAAGAGGAAAACCTTATAATGGTTACTTCCTTAAAGAATCTAAAGATATTTTATTAGTAGATTATTATGAAAAAGGAGAAAAAAAATATCAATATTCTAAAAGAAATTTATTTGATAATCATTATCAAAACCCACTGCTTAATTTAAAATCTACTTATAAAAACGGGAAAATATATAATGGTTCCTCTTATTTACTAAAAGAAAAAAGCTTAGAAATAAGCAATTTAAAAAAAGGGGAAATTACTAGTCAAACATTTTGGGTATTTGCTAAGCACTATGCGAATTTTATTACTGTAGCATTTAACGATAATGGATTTGTAATAACGGAAGGTAGAAGCCCTAATTTAAAATTAACTCTTTATAAAAATACTTTATCTATTAAAGATAAAAAGAAACTAATTTTAAGAACTATCTTGAAGAAAAAAAACTTAATAAATAAAAGAGTTATTTATTATGAAGAAAACAAAAAGCTTAAAAAAAATATTTACGATATTAATTTAGAAGAAAAACTCTACGAAATTGAAAAAAACAATGCATATAGTGGTAATTTATTATTTAAAATATACCCTATCTTAATAAATAATAAAGACTATTTTAAAAAGGGAGTTAGTGATATTGAATCTTTTTTTAAAAATAATAACCCTAATTTTAACGAACATCAATGGGTTTCTTTTGTTCAATATAATAAGAAAGGAAAACCAATATCAGGAATGTCTATTGTACAAAAAGGTACTAAGTTTACTGGTAGAATGTATAAAAGAGGAAAATTAATACGTATTCTAAAAAAAACTACGATTGATCGATTGAGGAGTTATTTTAAAGAATCTATTAAAAAAAGTAATTAACTTTTTTATAATTATTAATCTGTTATGCTTTATATATTTTAATTACATTACTTTTCTGGAGTTTATGTATTCTTAAAATAATTTCAGAATGTTTTTTAGTACTTTCGAGTTCCAATCTCATTTCAAATGAAAAAACTATTCTTCTTTCTAGCTCCATTATTATCAATAGCACAAACAAATACCGAAATTCATCTCTTTGATATTTCAAATAAAGAAAATAAATGGCACATTTTTAATGGTAAAAACATTTCTAATAATGATGGATATGATAGCCAACCTTATTTTTATGATGACAATACAGTTCTGTTTTCCTCTACAAGAAATAAGCAAACAGACATTGCAAAATATAACATTAATACAAGTAAACTAACTTATATTAGCAACACTCCTAATGGAGGAGAGTATTCTCCGCAAAGAATACCTAACTCTATGAATATTTCTGCTGTTAGGTTGGATACCGATGGAAAACAGCGTTTTTATTCCTATGACTTTAAAACAGGAAAAGATACAAAGTTAATTGAAGATTTAGTAGTTGCTTATCCAATGTGGTATGATAAAAACACGGTGCTATCTTCAGTAATCGTAAATGATTCTTTACATTTAATTTTGAGTGATTTAAAAACAAAAACAAATACTACTATTGCAAAAAATACGGGACGTTCTTTTCATAAAATACCCAATTCTAGCTTGGTTAGTTTTATAAAAAAAACAGGAGATTCTCAATGGAGTATCTTCTCTTTAAATCCTAAGACAAAAGAAATTAATAAAATTATCTACGTTTATGAGGGCGTTCAAGATATTTGCTGGCTACCTAATGGTATCTTATTATCTTCTTTGGGAAATACAATATTTAAATTCACCCCTAAAAAAGATAAAAGATGGTCTGTTTTTCATGAATTTAAAGAAGAAGATGTTAATAACATTTCAAGAATTACAGTAAATAAAAATGGTACTAAACTAGCTATTACCGCAGAAATTTCTCCAAAACATATTGTTCAAAAACAATTAAACGCTTATAATAATCAAAATATTGAAGAATATATTAGCGCTTTTACCGATGATGTAAAAGTTTATAGTGGTCTCGAAAAACTAGAATATAAAAATAAAAAAGTATTTAAGTTTCATATTGGTGAAGTAATGGCAAATACAAAAAATCATCAAAAATTAGTTAAAAGATATGTAAGAAATAATGCTGTTATAGATGAGTACTTAACAACTGTTAACTCTATTAATAATAACAAAAAAAATAGCTTTACCTCTATTGTAATTTACCAAATTACCAATGGCAAAATTAGTAGCATTCGTTTTTTATAAAAAATAATCTTGGTTCGATTATCTACTGAAAATCGTAGTAATTTTCTCTTGTTTAGTTTTATAAATACAAACCTACGAGGTATTCAGCGCAAGAAAGTTTATTTTTAGTTTGATTTTATGGTATTCTCTTCTATTAAATTTAAACTGCTTTTCTTTTCCTGAGCACTAACCAAATACCTATTAATATTAGAGGAATACTTAAAACCTGACCTGTATTTAAAGAATTAAACACCCAATCTTCTCTACTATCTACTTGCGCCTTTTTAACAAATTCTATTAAAAAACGTAATGACCATAAAGCAATCATAAATACACCAAATAGATATCCTTCTTTAAATTTCTTGTCTGTTTTCCAATATAAATGCCATAAAACAAAGAATAGTATTAAATAACTAAATGCTTCGTATAATTGGGTTGGATGACTCGGGATTTTATCTCCAGCTCTTTTAAAAATAACTCCAAAACTAGACCCTGTAGGTTTACCATAAATTTCAGAGTTAAAGAAATTTCCTATTCTAATAAAAAATCCAGCTAAAGCAACCATAATTCCCATTCTATCTAAAATGAATAACCATGATTTTTTTAAATGCTTTCTTGCATAAAAATACAACGCAATAGGAATACCAACTGCAGCACCATGACTAGCAAATCCAGAAATACCGGTAAATTTCCATCCTTTTACAATTCCAAAAAGCATTTCTGCTCCTTCTTGTCTTCTAAATGGAAGTATTATACGCAATAAATTATCTTGATAATCTGACCAACTATAAAAAAACACTTCTCCTAATCGCATTCCTATTAACATGGAAACGAACGTATACATAAAAAGAGGATCCATTTTTTCTTGTGGAATTTTATCTTCCAGAAAAATTTTCTTCATTAAATAAGTCCCTAATACAAATGCTATAACAAACATTAAGCTATACCAACGAATGCTAAATCCACCAATATTAAAAATCTCTGGATTCCAATTCCAAGTAATTGCTAAGTAATTCATTTATAAATAAATTTAATTTTTATGTTTTTTTTTAGGTACAGGATCATAACCACTACCACCCCAAGGGTGACAACTAAAAATTCTTTTTATAGATAACCACCCTCCATAAAACAATCCATGTTTTTGTAAAGCTTCTACGGTATATGCTGAACATGTTGGATTGTACCTACAAGTTGCAGGTGTATATGGTGAAATAGCTGTTTGATAAAAACGAACTAGTAAAATAAATGGATATGTAAGTATTTTTTTCAATATTTAGTTTACAGAAAAAGTGGTTCCTTCTCTACCGTCTTTTAATTGAATTCCTATATCGGCTAACTCATCTCTTATTTGATCTGATAATGCCCAATCTTTATTTTCTCTTGCTTCTTTTCTTAACTTAATTAACAACTCTACAGCACCTTCTAATTTATCGGAACTTTGTTCTTTTGCATCGTTTACTAATGCTAAAACATCAAATACAAAAACATGTAGTGCATTTTGCAGTAACTCTAAATCAGTAGCAGTAATGCTTGCTTTATCATCTTTAATTTGATTAATAAATTTTACAGCTTCGAAAAGATTTGCAATTAATATTGGCGTATTAAAATCATCATTCATTGCTTGGTAACATTTATTTTTCCAATCTGTTACATTAAATGTAGATGTTTTTGCCACTTTTAGTTCTTTTAAAACTTCCATAGCTTCCATTAATTTATGAAAGCCTTTTTCTGAAGCTAATAATGCTTCATCAGAAAAATCGAGAATACTGCGATAATGTGCTTGCATAATAAAGAAACGAACAACTCCTACTCCAAATGCCTTGCTTAAAATTTTGTTTTCACCCGTTAATATTTCTTCTGGCAAAATGTTATTCCCAGTAGATTTAGCCATTTTTTGACCATTTAACAATAACATATTTGCATGCAACCAATAATTTACTGGTTGTACTCCTGAACAAGAATGAGATTGTGCTATTTCACACTCATGATGTGGAAATTTTAAATCCATTCCTCCTCCATGAATATCAAACTGCTCTCCTAAGTACTTAGAACTCATCACTGAACACTCTAAATGCCAACCAGGAAAACCATCACTCCAAGGAGACGGCCATTGCATAATATGGCGTTCATCTGCTTTTTTCCATAAGGCGAAATCTTGTGGATTACGTTTTTCAGACTGCCCATCTAAAGCCCTCGTATTATGAATTGCATCTTCAATATTTCTACCAGAAAGAATTCCGTAATGATTATTTTCACTATACTTTAATACATCAAAATAAACAGAACCATTTACTTCATATGCTAAACCTTTCTCTATGATTTCTTTAATCATTTCAATCTGTTCAACTATATGACCTGTTGCTGTGGGTTCTATACTTGGTGGTAAAAAATTATATTTCTTAGTAACTTCATGAAAGTTCACGGTATAACGTTGTACCACTTCCATTGGTTCAATTTCTTCTAATCTTGCTTT
This sequence comes from uncultured Tenacibaculum sp., assembly GCA_947498055.1. GTDB lineage: Bacteria > Bacteroidota > Bacteroidia > Flavobacteriales > Flavobacteriaceae > Polaribacter. Next base: position 23,458 of record CANMJA010000042.1, on the reverse strand, counting down.
TTTAGCTATTTTATCTTCCCCTTCGTCTGCATCACTTTCTAAATGACCTGCATCTGTAATATTACGAACGTAACGTACTTTATATCCTAAATGCAAAAGATATCTAAAAATCATATCGAAAGACATAAATGTTCTTAGATTTCCTAAATGAACATTACTGTACACTGTAGGTCCACAAACGTACATTCCTACCCTACCTTCTGTTATTGGGGTAAAAACTTCTTTAGTCTTTGATAATGAATTGTATATTTTAAGTTGGTTTTCCTTGTATAGTTCCATGAAAATTACACTAGTTTAAAGTGTAAATATAGCTACTTTTTATGAAGTTAAATCATAAACTTTTAAAAAGAAACTACACCTATTTTAAATATTAAAATTCACTAGTACTTAAAATTCAATTTGAAAAAGCTTAGAACGACTTATAACAACTTTTCTCTTTTTAATACTGTGGTAATTTTTTTATAGTTTTAATATTCTTTTAGTTCTACTTAGTTCTTTTGAAAAAAGATTTTGAGTTATTTCTCTATTGTAAAAAGGAATTATTTCTTGCATCTTTTTTTCTCCTTTTTTAGATGATAATAATTCTGGAAATGCTTTTTCTATAACCTGTAACATAATGGCTGTAGCTGTAGAAGCTCCTGGTGATGCTCCTAATAAACAAGTTATGCTTCCATCTTTACTACTTATTACTTCGGTACCAAATTGTAACTTACCTCCTTTAAATTCATCTTTTTTAATAATTTGTACTCTTTGTCCGGCTTTTACAATATTCCAATCTTTACTATCTGCTTTTTTTACAAACTTTCGTAAAGATTCCATTCTATCCTCTTTACTCATTAATACTTGTTGTATTAAATACTTCGTTAATGGTAAATTATGCCAAAAAGCACCTAACAATGGAGAAATATTATCTAGTTTAATAGATTTAAATAAGTCTAAATTTGATCCTTCCTTTAAAAACTTAGGGCTAAAACCTGCGAAAGGTCCAAAAAGCAAAGCTTTTTTACCGTCTATATATCGTGTATCTAAATGAGGTGTAGACATTGGCGGGTCTCCTATTCCTGCCTTACTATATACCTTTGTATTGTGCTGTTTAATTATATCTTTATTAGTACACACTAACCATTCTCCACTTACAGGAAAACCTCCATAACCTTCTTTTTCCTCTATTTCTACTTTTTGTAACAATAGTAAACTACCTCCTCCTGCTCCAATAAAAACATGCTTCGCGTCTATATTTTCTACTTTATTAGTCTTTGTATTCTTTACCTCAACTGTCCAATCAATTTCTGTATCCGGATCTACATCTAGAACTTCATAATTACAGTGCACAGGGGTATCGAATTTCTCTTCTAAAATTTGAAATAGTTTTTCCGTTAAGGTTCCATAATTTACTTCTGTTCCTCTATTTATTCTAGAAGCTGCCATTACTTCATTTTCTTTTCTATCTTTCATTATTAATGGAAACCATTTCCGCATTTTTTCAATATCTCGTGTAAACTCAATAGTATCGAACATAAAATGCTCTTTAAATGCATGGTATCGTTTTTCTAAATACTCTGAATTTTCTTTTCCTTCTACCCAACTATGATGTTTTACTGGCATTACAAAATCATTTGGAGAGTCCATTAGTTTTTCTTCTACTAAATACGACCATAATTGTTTTGATATTTCATACTGTTCGCAGATTTTTATTGCCTTGTCCGTAGTGATGGTTCCATCTTCTTTTTCTGGACAATAATTTAATTCGCATAAAGCTGAATGTCCTGTTCCTGCATTATTCCATGCTGCTGAACTTTCTTGTGCTACTTTATCTAAACGTTCTAGTATTAATATCTTTTTGGAAGGATCTATTAGTTTGGTTAACAATGCCAAATTAGCACTCATTATACCTCCACCTACACAGATTAAATCGTACTCTTTTTCGAAGTTCATTGATTTTATTTTAGATTTTTAGTAAATATAGCAACATTAATAACGACTTACAATGCGGACTTTTAAATATTGGATACTCCTTGTTAGCGCCCAAATCCTTTCGGGTGACAATTATTAATAATCAATCTTATTTTTAACTCTACTCTTTAAACTTTATTTTGTCCTTCTTTTTTAAATCCATTGCTTATCATACATGACATTCGAAAAGATTCAATAACTAGCTACAGGGTAGTCATATAACTCTATTACTTTTGTCTATATCCTCTTGATAGATAATTCTTCCATCTATCAAAATACCATCTTCAGTAACTTTGTCTGGATAATTAGTTTCTAAACTCCATTTTCCTCCTAATTTTTCAGTTACTTGTTTGATTTCTCTGAAAAAACTATTAAGGCGAGGGGTATTCAATAAGGCTAGCTCTATATTATCTTCATTCTCTTCTTTATTTTCAGAATAAGCAATAATATTTTCACTGTCTACTTCATCAAACCATATATTACTATAAGAGTTAAAACCAATTGAAATCTCATTTACATCGTTTTGTTGAAGTTTCTCATATGTAACTGCATCACCATAGTTATAGAATATTATATTTTCAGTATGATTAAAAGATTTTAATACTATTTCTCCCTCTTCTGAATACATATAAAAATTTGATTCTTCTTCTAAACCTTTTATTTTAATTTTCTCATCTGTACATAAACCAAAATCGAAAAGAAAAATAAAATCTGATTTTTTAAGCCTTTTGTATGCATTAAACTTACTTTGTTTATATCTATTTAATAAAAAATCAGGAATAACTTTAAGGATGTTAAATTTGTTTCCATATTTTAATATTGTAGTTTCTATTATATTTATTTTTTCAATAAAATCATCTTTAGTAATAGGTATCATCAAATCATAATCAAACACTTCTGTATTTAAAGTAGCTATCCATTTATTCGTTTTCATCTTAATCTAGTTTTATAATAGTACCTGAATCACTTATTGTAAAATTAAAAGTTCCTTGTTCTCGCCCGAATCCTTTCGGATGACAACTATTAAATTGGTATTTTGATATTCATTATACCTTAATTTACAAACATTAAATTGTATCCCTTTATAAACTCTTAAATTTATTTTATTGAAGTAAATATAACAACATTAATTTAGTACTTACAATGCAAATTTTTAAATAGTAGCTTACCCATTTAAAAGAGTTAGAGATAGATGATAAAAAACACTAGGAGATTCTAATATCTCTATAAATGATACTATTAAAGATGCTGAGAAAAATTAATAACGCTATTGAATATTATGTTCAACTAACAAAAGTAAATTCTTCTTATGGATTGGCTTAAATATAATTATTAAATATGTAGTCTTTATTTAATACGCATCTACATCTATAATAAAACGAATAGGTCGAAATTCTTTTACCGCTTCAAACGAAGTTTTTATTTTTTGTAACTGCTCTTTTGTTTTTGCTAACGATTGTTTAGGTGGTATTTTTATGATTAAATTTTTAATATACTGATTTCTTATTCTAGAAATAGCTGGTGCGGTTGGTCCTAAAACATGCTCTCTAAAAACATTTTGCAATGCTTTAGCTAACCAATTAACACCGTCATTTACCTTATTATAATCTTTATGTTTTAAGGTGATCTTTATTAATCGATAATAAGGCGGATAATGATATTGCCAACGATCTTGCAACTGTTCTTTATACATTTCTGGATAGTTATTGGTAGAAACCTGTTGCAATATTTGATGGTACGGATTGTAGGTTTGTATAGCTACCATTCCTTGTTTTTTGGAGCGCCCTGCCCTACCCGAAACTTGTACCATTAATTGGTATGCCCTTTCATGCGCTCTAAAATCGGGATAATTTAGCATCGCATCGGCACTTAAAACTCCCACTAAAGAAACATTTTTAAAATCTAATCCTTTAGAAAGCATTTGTGTACCTACTAAAACATCTATTTCCTGAGCATCAAAAGCTTCTATTATTTTTTGATATCCATATTTACCACGTGTGGTATCGGAGTCCATTCTACCAATAGCATGATTTGGAAACAGCTCTTTCAATTCTAATTCTACTTGCTCCGTTCCAAAACCTTTTGTATCTAAGGTATTACTACCACAAGCTCCACAACTATTAGGTAAAGCTCTCTGGTAATGACAATAATGACATTTTAATTCACTTCTATACTTATGATACGTTAAGCTTACATCACAATTAGGACACTGCGGAGAATGTCCGCAAGTAGTACATTCTATAATCGGTGAAAAACCTCTCCGATTTTGAAACAAAATCACTTGTTCCTTTTCTTCTAATGCTTCTTCTATTAATTGTATTAAACGATCGGAAAAATGCCCTTTCATTTCTTTCTTCTTCCTCTTCTCTTTAATATCAATTAATTCGATTTTTGGCATCTGAACACTCCCGTGACGTCGATTTAAAGTAACCAATCCGAATTTATTTTGAACAGTATTAAATTTGGTTTCTATAGAAGGCGTGGCAGAGCCTAATAATACTTTTGCATCATGAATTTTTCCTAAAACAATAGCACTATCTCTAGCATTATACCTTGGGGAAGGTTCGTATTGTTTATAGGAAGATTCATGTTCTTCATCTACCACAATGAGTCCTAAATTAGAAAATGGTAAAAAAATAGAAGATCGTGCTCCTAAAACAATTTGTGCTTGTGGTTTGTTATTCAAAATATTTTTCCAAACCTCTACTCTTTCGTTTACAGAATATTTAGAATGAAAAACGGCAATTTGATTGCCAAAATAATTTTGAAGTCTAGAAATTATTTGAGTCGTTAATGCTATTTCTGGTAATAAAAACAACACTTGTTTTCCTTCTTTTAGAACTTCCTTTATTAGTTTTGTATATATTTCTGTTTTACCAGAGCTTGTTACTCCATGTAATAACGTAATATCTTTTTCTTGAAAGCTATTTTTAATTTCTGCTAATGCTTTTTCTTGAAATTCATTTAATTCTTTTAACGCATTCTCTTTTCCTCCAAACTGAACTCTATCTGTTTGAATATGGTAGAAATCGAAAATTCCTTTGGTTACTAAAGCATTTAAAATTTGGGTAGATACTTTTGCAGTATCACATAATAACTTAACTTTAATTGGCTTTTTGTTAGTATTTAGTTGAAAAAATGTTAGTACTGCTTCTCGTTGTTTTTTTGCTCTTGTTAGCTCTTGCAACAATTCTTGTAACTTACTTTCCTCATTATATTTGGCATTTAAACGAACATACTTTACCAATTTTGGTTTGTAGGTTTCATATATCTCTTCTTTAACAGAAATTACGGCTTTTTTAATTAGACTATCTATTATTGGAAATACTTTCTTTTTTCCTAAGACAGCAACAATTTCATGTACTGTTAATTGCGATTGCCGTTCTAATGCTTCATATACCAAAAACTCTTCATCTGTCAATAATTCTATATTCTGAAAAGCCTCATTCTTTAAAATAATGGTTTCGCTCTCTAATAAAAAAGCAGAAGGAATTGCCGCCCTGTATACTTCTCCTAACGAACACATATAATAAGTAGCAATCCATTTCCAATGTTGTAATTGTTTTGTAGTAACAATAGGAAACTCGTCTAAAATTTGATGAATTTCTTTCGCTTCATACAATTGAGGCGCTTTTTCATGTACTGCATACACCAACGCTGCATATAGCTTCGTTTTACCAAAAGAAACGGCTACTCGCATACCTTTTTGTAAAAATTCTGCTTCTTCTTTAGTTACCGAATACGTAAATGTTTTTTGTATTGGTATGGGTAATATGACGTCTATAAAATGAATAATGAATGTATTTTTAGAACTACCAAAACTACATAAATTTCACTACATTTAAAATAATTTACAGAAGCTAATTATTTTATACTAAAAAAAATCAAGCTTTCTAATTATCATTTATTTTGCCATTTCGTTTTTCCTAATTATTTTCGCTAAAACTTGCTAGAAAAAAGAAAAAACTTCTCTTTTATTAGCATTATTATTTATTAAAAAATTAAACTATGGAAAACACAATGCAATTAGAATTCTGTAAAAAATGTTTAAACAGAAAAATGGATTTACATACTGGTATTACTTGTAATTTAACAGGAAGAAAGCCAGATTTTGAAACGGAATGCCCTACTTTTAAATTAGATGAATCTTACATTGAAAACCTAAATGATACTGATGAAGTAGATCATGCAGATGTACTAATAAAATTATCTGATGAACAATTACAAAAATTTAAATTAGAACAAAATTTTCCAAAAGCTTTAACCGCTGGTTTAATTGCTGGTTTACTTGGTGCTCTTTTATGGGGAATCATAACTGTTACTACTGGCTATCAAATAGGCTATGTTGCTATTGCTATTGGAGCTGGTGTTGGTGTTTCTATGAAAATTTTTGGTAAGGGAATAGATCAAATTTTTGGTATTACTGGTGCTATTATTGCTGTTTTAAGTTGTTTCCTTGGTAATTTTTTAAGCATCATTGGTTTTTTAGCAAATACAGAGTCTTTAGGATACATTGAAACTTTAACAATGATTGATTTTTCTCAAATAATTCCTATTATGACTGAAACTTTTAATCCTATGGATATTGTTTTCTACGGAATAGCTGGTTATGAAGGGTATAAATTTGCTTTTAGAACTTTTACTGAAAAGGAATTAGAAGAATTACAACAGTAAAATTTCTATTTATTATATATGATAAGGTCAAAGAAAAAACTCTTTGACCTTATTAATTTTAAAGTGTTTTTTCAAAGTTGATATAGATAAAATCGAGTTTAGGTAATTTTCGCATATAAGTTTTTTTTAAAATTTGAAAATCACAAAGCATAATCAATTACTTTATCTTCATTAATCGTAAGCTTAATGCTCTTTTTTGTCACCTCTAATGTAGCTATTGGACTATCTTCTAAAACATAGGTAATTAAACCATTTTTTATTGTTTTGGTATATTTTTTATTTGCTATTACTTCCTCTATAGTAGCTATCGATATTTTTTCAGCAAGCTCTAAAAATAAATACTTTGAATATCCAAAAGATGACCAACCACTTTCTATTTGCTCATCCACTCCATATATTTCAAGACGGAATTGATATATAAACTTAACAATATCCTTTCTTTTAAAATCATAAAAATCGTGTATTTCTTCAGTAATTTTTCTTTCATTTTCAGCAATATATTCTTCTATAATATCATCTTTAGATTCTAAAGAAAGTGCTAATGGAAATTTATGATCTTTAGGATATCTATCTACATATAAATAAAGAAATAAAGAAATAAATAAATAAGATCATCTAAGGAACAGGATTTTACATAATCTTTAAAATGATATTTGTCATCAACATTTTCTTCTCCTAAAAGATTTAAATAAATTTCATTTTTATCCCACCACGTATCGTATGTTTTTTCAAAATTAATATAGATAAAATCGAGTTTAGGTAGTTTTCTCATATAAGTTTTTTTAAAATTTAAAAATCACATAGCATAATCAATTACTTTATCTTCATTTATAGTAAGTTTAATACTATGCGTGGTTATTTCTAAAGTAGCTATTGGGCTATCTTCTAAAACATAGATAATTACGTTACCTTTTACTTTTTTTGTATATTTTTTATGCCCTATTACTTCCTCTATAGTAGTTATCGATATTTTTTCAGTAAGTTCTAAAAATAAATACTTTGAATATCCAAAAGATGACCAACCACTTTCTATTTGCTCATCCACTCCATATATTTCAAGACGGAATTGATATATAAATTTAACAATATCCTTTCTTTCAAAATCATAAAAATCGTGTATTTCTTCAGTAATTTTTCTTTTATTTTCAGCAATATATTTTTCTATAACATCATCTTTAGATTCTAAAGAAAGTGCTAATGAAAATTTATGACCTTTAGGATATTTATCTACATATAAATAAATAAATAAATAAGATCATCTAAGGAACATGATTTTACATAATCTTTAAAATGATATTTATCATCAACATTTTCTTCTCCTAAAAGATTTAAATAAATTTCATTTTTATCCCACCACGTATCGTATGTTTTTTCAAAATTGATATATATAAAATCGAGTTTAGGTAATTTTCTCATATATTCAATAGAAATAAGTTATGCATGGGCATAATCAATTACTTTATCTTCATTAATCGTAAGCTTAATGCTCTTTTTTGTCACCTCTAATGTAGCTATTGGACTATCTTCTAAAACATAAGTAATTAAACCATCTTTTATTGTTTTGGTATATTTTTTATGTGCTATTACTTCCTCTATAGTAACTGTAGCTATTTCTTCTGTAAATTCTAAAAAGAAATATTTTGAATAACCAGCAGCTGGCCAACCACTTTCTATTTGCTCATCTACTCCATATATTTCAAGACGGAATTGATATATAAACTTAACAATATCCTTTCTTTCAAAATCATAAAAATCGTGTATTTCTTCAGTAATTTTTCTTTTATTTTCAGCAATATATTCTTCTATAACATCATCTTTAGATTCTAAAGAAAGTGCTAATGGAAATTTATGATCTTTAGGATATCTATCTACATATAAATAAATAAATAAATAAATAAGATCATCAAGTGAACAAACTTTTATATAATCGTCAAAATGATATTTGTCATCAACATTTTCTTCCCCTAAAAGATTTAAATAAATTTCATTTTTATTACACCACGTTTCAAATGTTTTTTCAAAATTGATATAAATAAAATCGAGTTTAGGTAATTTTCGCATAAGCTTTATGTTAGTTTGTAAATTTAGTATAAACAATATAATCGTCAAATTGCTTTAAGAGTGTTTCAGCATAAAATTCAGCTACATCTATTGGCGGTTTTTTTAGTTTAAAGAATATTTCTGAAGAAAATTTAGGGTGTTTTGTTTGTACAATATTTTCAACTTTTTTCATCATCAAATCATATTTTGGTGAATTGACTAAAGGAAAAGATGATTTAGTTCTTCTTAAACTATAATCAATACCATTACGTCCAATAGCACGTACTTCTAATAAATTATTATCTATAGCCGCAAGAACATCAGAAGGGCTTAAAGCTCCTCCATTTATATGATTATGTGTAAACACAAGGTTGTTAGGAGCTCCTCCATATTGTCTATTTCTCTTTTTCGCAAATCTTAAAGCTTCTGCTATTGATACAGAGGCTCCGTCTTTTGCAGAACTTACTATATAGTCGTCTAATAATTTGTATCCTTCATCATCAAAAAAGTAACCATACTCCTTATCCATTCTTTTTCTAATAAAATCTTCTACTTCCTTAACTTCTTCGTAATAACCAAATGTATCTAATTCTTTTTTTAATTTTCTAGCTAACTTAGTTTCAACATTTATTATTTCATCTAGTTTTGTTCTTGCCTCTTTTGTTTTTTTCCGTAAAAAAGCTGCTTCTTCTAAATGCCCTGCTTCCTTTAAAACTCTAGCCCCTTTACTACCGTTTTTTATTAAATTTATTAGTCCTTCAATTCCTAAAGTAGTAACATCTGTAGCAATACTTATTTTATTCCAATTATCTACCAACCAACCTAAATCATTGTCTTTAAGTATTTTTCTTACTTTGGGTATAAGCATTGCTATTTCTGTAGCTTCTTTAGCTATTTCTATTGTTGCAATTACTTTCGCTGTTAAAGAAGCACCACCTAATGTAAGCACTCTTATGGCAGCGGTAGTACCCATTATAGAAGTTGTTAGACTTACTAATTCCCAAAAGCGTTTGCTTTTTTCTTTTTCCGCTAGATGTAGAATCGTTAATATGGTTTCCGTTTTTTCAATTGCTTCATTTTCTTTTTTTCCATTAGTTCTTAAAGAAGCTAATTCTAACGGATTTGCATTAATTATTGGACTGGTTACTAATTGTGATGTTGGATTAGTAGTATCCATATTTGGCTTAAAAGGATTGTATTGTCCTCCTAAACCTTTCCAAAAATCTGTCCAGTTTAAACCTTTTGAGGAATATACATCTATAAGTCCTGTCTCTGAATTTCTAACTGTACTTAAAAAGATATCTTTTAAAATAAACGAATCTTTATTACTTACAAAAGCTTTTAAATATTCTTCAGAGCTTCTTTTTCCATGAGCAAAAGCTAATTTATTTATCAATTTTAAAAAATCATTACGAACCCCTGAAAGTTTATCATAAAGTTGTAATACTTTTTGAGGTGCATTAAAAAGCAGAACATATAATTTTTTTTCATCTATTTTTACTAAGGTTGTAAGTGCTTTAAAAATTGCTTTTTCTTCACTTGTTCCCAACCAATCTGTCCAATTCGTATCTAATAAAATATCAAAATCATATGCTATAACATCAAAACTTTTTAATTTACGTAGAAATTTTTCGGGTATTCTTTCATATAAGGTATCTAATTTATTTTTATTAGTACCTGCTTTTTTTACCATCTCTTCAAATTGTTTGAAAAGATTCGTATTTAAAATTTCTACATTATATCCTATTATTTTAGCTATTTGAAGCATTGAGTCGTAAGAACTCATAATAATTTGTATTACTTTATTATTATGTGTGTTTTTAATTTTAATAATGTAATACAAGTGTGTGTTTATACCAAAATGGGATACTTCAAAAACTGGGTTACTTGTAAAATCTATAAAACTATTTTTTAAAGAATATCTTTCTATAAATACTACTTCTCCATTAAATTTTTCTTCAAAAGAAATTAAATCTGGTGGTATACTTACTTCCGTTTTTCCTAAATTATTCTTTATCCACATCAATACTTTAGCCAATCGTATACCTGTAGGCATGCTAGATATGCTCTTAGAAGAGAACCTAGAAGAATCCTCTTTCATAGATTCTAAAAGTATTTTTTCTATACTTTGTTTAAATTTAATTATTGCTTCATCTAAATTTTTTCCAGAAATTTTTATAGAGTCTATAACTTTCATACAATTTTTTTAAAAAAATAAAGATATTAAATTGTAAAAAGCTATTTAAAATTAATTTCTGTAGTTGCAGTTGTTAATTAAAAGAGTACTACTAACTAATATTACTCCAAATTCCACTAGTTTTTCGTAATAAGGTTAATCGTTTTAATATCAAAGTATTTTCTTTTAATGATAAATTAGGATCTTCATTTAACAAATGAATAGCGGACTGGCGTGCTGTAAATAAGATAGGGCTATCTTTTACAACATCTGCTATTTTTAAATTTAAAACCCCACTTTGTTGTGTTCCCATAATATTTCCTGGACCACGAAGCTTTAAATCTACCTCTGCTATTTTAAAACCATCGGTAGTTTCTACCATCGTTTGTAATCGTGTTTTAGAATCTGATGATAATTTAAAACTAGATAGTAAAATACAAAAACTCTGTTCCGCTCCACGTCCTACTCTACCTCGTAATTGGTGCAACTGACTTAGTCCGAATCGTTCAGAACTTTCAATAACCATCACCGAAGCATTAGGCACATTTACACCAACTTCTATCACCGTAGTAGCTACCATTATTTGCGTTTCTCCGTTTACAAAACGATTCATTTCATATTCCTTATCGGCAGGCTTCATTTTTCCGTGTACAATACTTATTTGATACTTAGGATTTGGAAACTCTCTAGCTATACTTTCATAACCATCCATTAAATCTTTATAATCCATTGCTTCAGATTCTTCTATTAATGGATATACGACATATACCTGCCTCCCTTTTTCTATTTCGTCTTTTAAAAATTTAAACACTCCCAATCGGTGACTATCGTATCTATGTACCGTTTTCACCTCTTTTCTTCCTGGGGGTAGTTCATCTATCACAGAAATATCTAAATCTCCATATACAGACATTGCTAGTGTTCTTGGAATTGGAGTAGCCGTCATTACCAAAATATGTGGTGGTACAGCTCCTTCAAATTCCTTTAATGGTAATTCTTTTAATCTTTGGGTTATTTTTTCAACAACCACTTCAATTTCTTTTAGTATTTCTTCTTTGGTAAAACGTATTACTACAAAACCAAAGTCTTTTAATATTTTTACTCTTAAAGCATCTACTTCTTTTTCTTCATCTGAATTATCATTTTCTTTATCAATTTCTATAATTACATTCCTCTCCAAACAAAAATAATCAACCGTAAATTCGTTTAATAATTGTTGTCTCCTTATTTTAAAACCTGTTTTTTCTGATTTTAAATATTCCCATAAAAGTTTTTCAGCATCTTTAATGCTCTTTTTTCTATCTTTTTGATACTTTTTTAATAATTCATAAATAGAAGTGTTTGCTGTTTTATATTTTTCATGTATAGCAGCAACATCTACCTCTTTAAGCAATAATGAAAATTGGCTTTTTTCCCAAAGTTTTCGTCGTTGTGCAACTCCAAATCGATGTTGTTCATCAATTATTGCCAATCCTAAGTTTTTAAACTGTACTTTGTCTTCTAAAATGGCATGTGTACCAATTAAAATATGCAAACTCCCGTTTTCTAAATTCTCATGAATTTCTCTTCTCTTTTTTATTCTTACAGAACCTGTTAATAGATCTACTTTTATATCGGTACCTTCTAACAACTCTTTTATTCCATTAAAATGCTGTGTTGCCAAAATTTCTGTAGGCGCCATAATGGTTGCTTGGTATCCGTTATCTATTGCTAATAACATTACTAATAAACCTACAATTGTTTTTCCAGACCCAACATCTCCTTGTAACAATCGATTCATTTGTGCTCCAGAACCTACATCTTTCCGAATTTCTTTTAGTACTCTTTTTTGAGCATTTGTTAAGTTAAAAGGTAAATTATTCTCATAAAAATTCGTAAACTGTTCTCCTACATGTTCAAAAAGAAATCCTTTAATTTTTGATTTATTAATTAGTTTTTTGAGTAATAACTGCAACTGTATAAAAAATAATTCTTCAAATTTTAAACGATATTGCGCTTTTGCTAGTAATTCTTGATTTTTTGGAAAATGGATGTTAAGTAAAGCTTCTTTTTTGTGTAATAATTGATGTTCATTTCGAAATTCTGTAGAAAAAACCTCTTCTATGTTTTCAAAAGTTTGCTGCAATAAATTTTGCATCATACTTCGCATTACTTTATGACTAACCCCTTTATTAGACAATTTTTCAGTAGATGGATATATCGGCTGCATTGCCGTTTGTAGTTTCTTTTTATATTCAGAAACCAACTCCATTTCTGGATGTGGCATATTAGCTTTTCCATTATACCAATTCAATTTCCCATATATTACATAAGGCTCGTTTGCTTTTAAAGAATCTTTTATCCATTTCGCTCCTTTAAACCATACTAAATCTAAAGTTCCTGTTGCGTCTGCTAAAGTGGCAACCAATCTACTTCCTCTTTTTTGCTTTACCGTTTTAACGGTTGTTATTTTTCCTACAATTTGAACTTCCGATGTATTTTGTTGTAGTTGGTTAATTGTATAAAACTGAGTTTTATCTACATAACGAAATGGAAATAAATGTAATAAATCGTTACACGTTTTAATATTTAATTCTGAAAAAAAAAGTTCTGCTCTAGCTACGCTAACTCCTTTAATGTATGTTATCGGTTGATTTAAATTCATTGAAAGACTAATTAATCTTCATTACTTCAATGTTCGATTTTAATTCTTGCCCTTTCCAGACAAATTTAATATTTACATCATCGTAAGATTTACCTGTTTCATCTCGAAAACATTGATATTTAATTTTCCCTGTTTCACCTTCTTTTTCATTTGGAAACGTAACAACCTCATGAAAAAGATAACTCCCTCCATCTTCATGATGTCTTAGTTCAATAGCTTTTTTCAAGGAATTTACAGTATTAAAGAAATAATACTCAGTTCTTGAGATATTATGTCTGACATCAATTTTAATCATATTGCTAATATCTGGCACTCCCTTATCATCAAAGACTGAAATAGAAAAACTATCCCATTTACTAAACTCTAGCTTATTTTCGAAATAGGAAAACCCTTCATTTTTAGCTCTAAGTAAAATATAAAACTGATCGTTTTCTTTTCTTAAAGATGTTAAATAGGTAGTATTTCCTATTTTTTTTTTTGTTTGAGACAGTAGCCCATTTAAAACATAACCTATTTTGTCATTATATTCCACTTTACTCCAAAACCAATAAATACCATTGTATAATAGCTTATTGTTTTTATATGCTCCGCCACTTAAAACAGTTACCTTTTCAGATATTCTCATAATATCTAAAATTTCTGATTTAATATTGGGTTCGGAACGTAATTTTACTTTGTCTCCAAATACATACGCTATAGCATTATTTTTATCTAAAAATTCATCTTTTGAATGAAATTCAACATCTCTTGATTGTCCTTTTAAAGAAACAATTGATATTAATGTTATGTATAAGAATATAATTTTTTTCACAACGAGGTATGTTCTAAAACGAAAGTACAAAAAACCATTAAAATCAGCTATCTTTGCAGCCTTAAAATCATTCAATGAGATTACACAGAAACTTAACATATGCCGTAATAGATAGCTTACGTGATATTTTTAATGAAGGAGCTTATGCAAGTAAAGCCGTTGAAACTGCTTTACGAAGAGACAAGCGTTGGGGATCTAGAGATAGAAAATTTGTGGCAGAAACCATTTATGATATTGTTCGTTGGAAACGTTTATATGCAGAAATAGCAAATGTTAAAACTCCATTTTCTCGTCCAGATTTATGGCGTCTTTTTTCTGTGTGGTGCGTATTAAGAGGTATTAAATTACCCGATTGGAATCAAATAGAACCTACTCCTACTCGTAGAATTAAAGGAAAGTTTGATGAATTATCTAAAATTAGAAAATTTAGAGAATCGATTCCTGATTGGATTGATGAAGTTTGTTTAAAAGAATTAGGAGAAACGGTTTGGACGAAAGAAATGGCTTCTTTAAATAAACAGGCAGAAGTAATTTTACGAACTAATACCTTAAATACTTCTAAAGAAAATCTTCAAAAAAAATTACGTTCTGAAGGTATTGAAACAGAATTCATTCAAGGATATCCTGATGCTTTAAAATTAGTAGAACGAGCAAACGTTTTTAAAACGGAAAGTTTTAAGAAAGGTTATTTTGAAGTTCAGGACGCTTCTTCTCAATTAGTAGCTGCATATTTAGAGGTACAACCTGGCATGAAAGTAATAGATACTTGTGCTGGTGCTGGTGGTAAAACGTTGCATTTGGCTTCTTTAATGGAAAATAAAGGGCAAATTGTTGCCATGGATATTTACGAAAGTAAATTAAAGAAATTAAAAGTGCGTGCTCGTAGAAATGGTGCTCATAATATTGACTTACGTGTACTAGATTCTACAAAACCTATAAAGAAATTATATAATAAAGCAGATAGAGTATTAATTGATGCTCCTTGTTCTGGTTTAGGTGTTATTAGAAGAAATCCTGATAGTAAATGGAAGTTACAACCTGAGTTTTTAGAAAACATTAAAAATGTACAACAACAAGTTTTACAAGATTACTCAAAAATGGTGAAGCCAGGTGGTAAATTAGTATATGCTACTTGTTCTGTTTTACCTTCTGAAAATCAACAACAAGTAGAATTTTTCTTAGCTTCAGATAGTGGAAAAGATTTTTCGTTTGTAAAAGATCATAAAGTATTATCACACATATCTGGTTATGATGGATTTTATATGGCTTTATTAGAAAAGAAAAAGCCTCACAAATTTTAAAAATCTGTGAGGCTTAAATCAACTATCAAAAACTAACTAATCACTAACATTAAAGGTAGTAACTACTTATAAGACGCGGCATCTTCTTAATTGTTACGCTTCTGATTATTAATTAACTTTTCTTTAGGTTTTTTTACTAAATTTCTGAAATAATTTAGTAAAAAATCTTCTCAACATATAAACACATTGAGAAAATTGTTTTTTAAGATTCTCTATCTTCTACTATAATTTGGTGCTTCTTTTGTAATGGCAACATCGTGCGGATGACTTTCGTTAATACCACTAGCTGTAATACGAACAAATTTACCTGTTTCCTTCAATGTTTCTATATCTTTAGATCCACAATATCCCATTCCTGCTCGTAACCCTCCTACAAATTGATGGATACTTTCTTGTAACTCTCCTTTGTAAGGTACTCTTCCTACAATTCCTTCTGGTACTAACTTTTTAATATCATCTTCTACATCTTGAAAATAACGATCTTTAGAACCTTTTTTCATTGCTTCTACAGATCCCATTCCTCTGTACGATTTGAATTTTCTTCCTTCGTAAATAATCGTTTCTCCCGGACTTTCTTTAGTACCTGCTAATAAAGAACCTAGCATTACACAATCTGCTCCTGCTGCTATTGCTTTTGGTATATCTCCTGTATAACGAATTCCACCATCTGCAATTACTGGTACGCCACTTCCTTTTATTGCTGCAGCTACTTCTAATACCGCCGAAAACTGAGGAAAACCAACACCAGCAACGACTCTTGTTGTACAAATAGAACCTGGTCCTATACCTACTTTTATAGCATCTGCACCTGCTTCTACTAAATATTTTGCTGCTTCAGCAGTTGCAATGTTACCTACTACTACTTCTAAATTAGGAAATCTTGTTTTTACTTCTTTTAAAACAGTAACAACACCTTTTGTATGCCCGTGAGCTGTATCTATAATAACTGCATCTACTCCTGCATTTACTAAAGCTTCTGCTCTTTCAACAGCATCTGCAGTTACTCCTAATGCAGCCGCTACTCTTAATCGTCCTAAAGTATCTTTATTTGCGATAGGCTTCTGAGTTGTTTTTGTAATATCTCTAAAAGTTATTAAACCTACTAAAACATCAGCATCATTAACTACTGGTAATTTTTCAATTTTATTTTCTTGTAGTATAATTTCTGCTTCTTTTAATGAAGTTCCTTCTGCTACTGTTATTAAATTATCAGAAGTCATTACATCTGTAATAGATCGGTCATTATCTTTTTCAAAACGAAGATCTCTATTGGTTACAATTCCTGCTAATTTTTTATCACCATCTACTACAGGAATCCCTCCTATTTTATGCTCTCTCATGGCATTTTTAGCATCTAAAACAACAGCGTCTAAAGGTAGCGTTATAGGATCTATAATCATACCACTTTCTGCACGTTTTACCTTTCTTACTTCTCGAGCTTGCTGCTCAATAGTCATATTTTTATGTAAAACACCTATACCTCCTTCTCTTGCTATAGCAATTGCCATAGCACTTTCTGTTACAGTATCCATTGCAGCAGATACAATTGGTACATTTATAGTAATGTTTTTAGTAAATTTTGTTTGAATACTAACTTCTCTAGGAAGTACTTCTGAATATGCAGGAACTAGTAATACATCATCGTATGTTAATCCTTCTCCTACAATTTTAGACTGATGAGCTATCATATGGCAATCAATTGTTGTGTTGTTAATTAATTGCAGGCAAATATACTGTTTTTATTGCTATTTGTAGTTTATCTTAATGTTAATGATTCTATTTTATAGGATAAAAATTAATTATTAGACGTTTATACCTTTTTATTAGACGCTTAGGGTTAAAAAAAAAGAAATTCTTATTTCAATAGTTAATTTAGCTATAGAAATAAAAAAGCATATTTTATTTCATTTATTATACAAATTTTACAACCTCAAAACTAATTACAAATGGCAACTATAAAAGAACCAAAAACATTAATAGAAACAGCTTATTTAACTAAAGGAACTATAGGAAATGTAGGAATGCCTGGTGCTTCTATTGTTCATTTTTCTTTGGTTGTTTCTCCTGAAGAAAATACGGTGTCTGGAATTGTAGAAATTACTCAGGCCATAGATAAACCTTCTATTAAATTAAATGTAGCTGGTAATATTAGACATACTGGATATGGAGATATTACAAAAATTGTAAATCTAAGTGGTGAATATGTAGTTTCTGTTCAACCTCCTTCTATTGGTAGTTATTTAGAAAATTTTACGGCTTATTTAGATGTAAATAATGAATGGAATGGTACTGGTGGTTTCACCTATGGAAATCAAAAAATTAACGATGTGCCTGTAACATCAGCAAATTAAAACGAATATAATTTTAGGGGATTATATTAAAAGGTAATACGATACTACATACTACTTTGTGGCTGAGTGTTACCTTTTATATTTTTATAAAGCTTGCTAATTTGAATAAACTATTCAACTAAACTAATGCTTGCTTAAATTGAAAGATCTAATTTTTCTTAAAGCAACTAAAAAGTACATTCCTAAAATAGTAGTTGTTATAAAAAGTTTTCTGAAGAGTGAATAATATTCTCCTTAATTACTGTCTTTTACTCTTTAATTTCTAGAAATAACTAAATTATTCCCATAAAATCGAAGTATTGAACCTTGCTTAAATACATTAAAAATGTTCAACAGATGATCATTTTATCTAAAAATAGTATTTTCTCTAACGAAGGAATTTTTATAGCGTTCACTAAAAGGAATTTTTTCTAAATTATTTAAAATGATTAAATTGTCTTCTAAATAAATTTCTTTTATGCTTTTCATATTCACTAAATAATTTCGATGAACTTGTTTAAAATTATCGTTATTAAGCATTTCTTTTAACTTTATTAAAGATAACTTTATTAGATATCTTCCTTCATTACATTGTAGGTTACAATATTTTTCTTTTACATCTATATAGTTTATAGCGTCTACATCTACTTTTACTACACTTCTTTTGTGTTTTATAAATAGGTATTTCGGACTTAATACACCACTTTCTTCTGCAAAACTTATGCTATTATTTTGCTGATAACAAGATTCTATTGCTAATTCAAGAGAATATAATAATTCTAATTTGTTATAAGGTTTTAGTAAGTATACTAAAGGGTTTGTTAACTTAGCTTCATCGAAAATTGCTTTGCTCTGCATACTTGTTAAAAACAAAAATGGAATATCTATGTTTTCTTTATTTATACGTTTCGCAAATGTGATTCCCTCTGGTTTACCATCTATCATAATATCTAAAATAATTAGATCGAAATAACGGTTTTTCACCTCCTTCTCTGCTTCTATAATATTCTTTGCTCTAACTACTTGGTAATTATTTTCTTCAAGTAAAGTTGTTACTTGTTTTGCTTCTTTATCTAAATCTTCTAATAGTAAAATTCTAAGGTTCTCCATTGGATAATAGTTGTAATGTAAATTTAACAAAAAGATTGGAGTTATAAGATAGAAATGTATAGAAATAGTGATCAGTAATCAGTAATCAGTAATCAGTAATCAGTAATCAGTAATCAGTAATCAGTATTTTTTTGCTACGCAAAAAAATTAAATAGAAATAATTGATAAATGATTACTGATAATTGATAATTGAAAAAAAACAACTCGGTAGCTGAGCGAAGTCGAAGCTACAACTAGAAATGATTTCGGCTTCGCTCAATCACCAATAAAGAAAGATCTTTGTTAACTGAAAAAAGATCACTGAGAATTGTTAATTGAAAACAGGTAATAGAATCGATACTTTTGTCCCCTTACCTTCCTCACTTTCAAAAACTAATGAGCCATCATTTTTTTTGACTAACATTTGACATAAGATTAATCCCAAACCAACTCCTTCAGAACGGTTTATTTTATCGATACTCACACTTTGTAATGCATTTATTTTTTGAAGTCTTTCTTCTGAAATTCCTATTCCTGTATCTTGTACTGATATAAATGCATTATTAGAAGTATATACCCCCACCTCCACGGTTATTTTATCTTTGCCATTTCTATATTTTATCGCATTATCTAACAAATTTCTAAGTACAATTTTTATAGATTCTCTGTCTATCGTAACTAATGAATTTTGTATGTAATTGGTTGTTATTTCAATATCATTTGCTTCAATTAGATTTTCATAATCTACCAATACATGTTCTACAATTGGTTTTAATGGCTGTTCTTTTTTACTAAATACCATTTGATTACTTTGCTCTAACGACCAATGCAGTACATTATTTAATAAATGACTGGTACTTTCTGTTACAGTTATTGCGGTATTATTTGCTTCTTTTATTCCTACTAAATTATTACTAGCAATGTGTTTTTTAAGCTGTTCGTGCTGGTATTTAATCGTATTCATTGGAGAACGTAAATCATGAGACACTACAGAAAATAAATAATTTTTTGTTTTATTAGCACTATTAAGTGCTTCTTTTTGTTGTGTTATTAAAGCATTTTGATTTTTTAATTTTTTATAAAAGAAACCTAATAAACCTAAAAACACCAATAAACCAGAAGCTCCAAAAAGCAATCCTTTTTGGACTACTTTTTGACGCTTTAGTTTTTCATCTTGTACTGCTATTTCTCGTTGTTTTTGAGCAATAGCCATTTTTTTATCTCGCTCTGCTAGTTCTAAAATATTATCATTTTTAGAAATAGAATCTTTCCATTTGATAAACTCTCTGTAATATCCAACACTTTCTTTGTAGTTTTTTCTGTTACGCTCCACTGCTGCCATATTTTTAGCCGAATTTTGCTTCAATTTTAAATCAGGAAATATTTTAGCCAAATTATAAGCTTCTTTAAACAAAGGAATGGCTTCATTATCTAAATATTGACTATAATAAACATTTGCTAATTCCATTTTAGTCCTTATTGTGGAAGCAGTATCTTTTTTTTGTTTTAACAATGATAATTCTTTATTGAAATACTCTTTAGCCTTTGAATATTTTTTCTTGTGAAGATAAGAAAGAGCAAAATTATGATATGCATTCTTTTCAAAACTCAATTTCGAATTCCCTTTATCTTTTTCCCAAATATTATAAAACTCTATTGATTTATCATAGTCTTTCAATAAAAGATAAATACTTCCTAGTTTTAAAAGTTTTAAACTTTTGAAATATGAACTATCTGGTAATTCGTTGAAATTATGTATAGCTTTCTTAAATAATCCTTTTTTTGAAGCACTAAAACCTAGAATATAGTTTAATAAATTATACTCGTTGGAAAATTTATCGACCTTTGTAAGAGCACGTTCACTATACAAATAACAAGAATCATATTCTTTTTCCTTATAAAAACTAAAAGATTTACAAAATAACTTACGCTTATTTTTAAGACATAAATTACTTGCATCTCTCTTTAATTTTTCAATATCTGTTTGTGAAAAAGAAAATATAGCATAAAATAAAAACAAGATAAATAACTTATTCATCGTCCAATACAGGCGTAGTAACAGTACCTCTATCTAATTCTGGATCTTCATCATCATCTCTAACAATAATTGCATCTACTGGTAAAGTTTCACCTACTAATTGATACTCAAATTGAATATAATATAAATCATACGTTTCTGCTATTTCTTTACAATTAAACTCCACACGAAAATCTCTACAATCTACCAATTGTCTATTACCATTTCTATCTGTTGTGGTAACTACTTTTACACCATAATACGTTAAATAAATATAGTTTTTTAGTAACTCTAATTTATTTATCACATCAGGAGAAAGACAAACTTTGTTTAACTCATTACTTGGTAAATATGCTAAAATCGTAACCATAAAAGGCTTATAACTCCCTTTTTCAACATCAGACATATTTACTAATGGTCCTTTTGGCTTATTTTCAAATAAAATTCCTTCTTTTAATTTTTCAAAATCTTTTAATTTAAACGAAATCTGCTGACTTGACATATTTATATTATTGTTTGGTTAGTTAGTGCAACTAAATTACAATAAAATTTTAGATAGAAAAGAAAAATAGTACCCTAGGTATATTTTAATAAGGAATTTTTAGTTCTATCGTTGTTCCTGTATTAATTTCAGAATATATTTTTATCTCTCCTTTCATTTTATTTGTTCTTGATATTACGTTATTTATTCCAATACCATTATTCATTTTAAAACTATTATTAAAACCTACTCCATCATCTTTAAGGTAAAAAAACAAACTATTTTGATCTCTTTTTATTGATAAATTCACATTATTTGCATCAGCATGCTTTACTATATTATGGAACAACTCTTGTAAAACTCTATAAATATTTATAATAATCTTTGTTTCAAATTCATTCCAATTTATTTTAGATAAAAAATTTAGTTCATATTTAAAATTACCTTGTTTACTCTTCAATTTTATTAAATCATTTAGTGTAAGGTTAAAATTTGAAATTTCAGGAATATTAGCTCCTAATTCATGAGATACATTACGTATTTCTTTTTCAACTTCCTGTAATTGTTCTAAGTAAACAGCATGATTATTCTTAAACTGATCCTCTCTTTTATTAAAATCTATAAGTCCTAAGTTCATTCTAACACCAAACAATTTTCCTAAAATTCCGTCATGCAATTCTTCTGAAATTCTTTTTCGCTCCTCTTCTACCACCTCTAATTTCTGAATCTCCGATTTAAATAACAATCTCTTTTTCCTATTTAAATATATTAAATATCCTATTATTATAATTAACCCAGAGATGATAATTAATACTAGAATAATCCATTCTTGTTGTTTTAATTTTTGTTCTTGAACAAACAACTCTTGCTGTTTACTTTGTATAACATTTTTTTTATCTAACTCTGCTAATTCCCATATTCTATCTTTATTAGTGATAGAATCCTTTATTTTTATAAACTCTTCATAATACATTAAACTAGCTTTATAATTTTCTCTGTTCTTTTCTACTATTGCCATATTGAATGCACAAGTTTGCTTGTGATTTAATTCAGAGAAGACACTTGCTAAATTATATGCTTCATAAAACAAGGGAATTGCTTTTTCATCTAAATACTGCTGGTAATAAATATTTGCTAATTCGGTTTTTAAACGAATAATAGAAACTGTATCTTGTTTATTAAGCAATTCAAATTCTTTATTTAAGTATTTAGATGCTTCTAAAACATTTTTATCATGTAAATAACTTATACCTAAATTATGATATACTGTTTTTAATTGATCTTTATTAAGTTTATTTTTTACGGAAATTAAATAATTATCTATTGCTTTTTTATATTTTTTATTTTGTAAATAGATATAACCTAATTTAATTTTTTTCAAATTTTTTAAATTTCCATTATCAGAAATTTCATTGATGTTAAGCAATGCTTTTTTTAAAAGGTTTTTTTGAATAGCACTATATCCTTGAAAATAATTCAATAAATCTTCCTTCTCATTATTTGTTTCTTTTATTAATGCTTTACTACTAAAAATATAACATGAATCGTGGTTATTTGCAACATAATAATCAAATGCTTTACAGAAAAGACTTTCTTTTTCTTTTTTACAAATACTTTTTGAAGTCTTATGTAGGTTTTCTAATTCGGTTTGAGCAACTATTTTACATGCGAATAAAAGAAGGATTAAAATAACAAAGTTTTTCATAAAATAAATTAGGCTATAATAATACGATTTATAGGTTAAATTTCACCTATTAATTTTATCAAACTAGAGTAAATAACTTCTACAGACCTCACAGATACTGTGTTAAAAATCAAATTTATTATTTAAATTTTTTGTAAATTTATAATTCACTAGGAAGTTATTTTTCAACTATCCTCAGGGCAGAATTTTCTGCCCTTTTTTTTACCATTGGTGTTTTGGATTGTAATCTTGTTGGTT
>CANMJA010000041.1 GCA_947498055.1 uncultured Tenacibaculum sp. | reverse complement strand
CGGTAAACTTATCTTCTTGGGCATAATACAAGATACAAAATATTACAGTAATATCATATTATAAATGGTATTATATTAACTTTGATGAAGTGTTTGAATGCTTATATTTTTAAAAGATAAATATTTTAGTACGAAATAGATATCTATAAATAATTAGTGGAATTTTCAAAAACAAAAACGCCCTTTTATAAAATAAAAGAGCGTTTTTAAAACCTATAATCTTAGTATAATACTACATGAAAGTATTATTTTTTAATCAGTTCAAAACTTTTTTCTAGTTTAGTAATAGAACTACCTCCAATAAAAACTTGAAATTTACCTGGTTCCACTATAAAATCACCATCATTATTAAAGAAACCTAATTCATTTTTAGAAAGGTTAAACGTAATTGTTTTACTTTCTCCTGCTTTTAAAGGAACCAATTCAAAACCTTTTAATTCTCTAACTGGTCTAGTAACACTACCAACTAAATCTCTAATATATAATTGTACTACTTCTTTACCATCAATAGCACCTGTGTTTTTTAAATCGACACTAACTTTTACGGTATCGTTTACAGAAAAACTATTTCCACCATGCACAGTAAAATTAGTGTATTCGAAAGAAGAATAACTTAACCCGTGTCCAAAAGGATATAATGGAGTATTCTCAGAATCTATGTAATGCGACCAAAAAACATGTGGTTCTTTATTAGGTCTACCTGTACTTTTATAATTATAATAAATAGGAGTTTGTCCTATATTTCTAGGAAAAGTCATAGGAAGTTTTCCACTCGGGTTATAATCACCATACAGTACCTCCGCAATAGCATTACCCGATTGCGAACCTAATTGCCAAGCTTCAACAATTGCAGGAATATTTTCGTCAGCCCATTCAATAGCTAAAGGTCTACCGTTGTGTAAAACAAGTACAATGTTTTTGTTTACTTTGTAAACAGCTTCTAAAAGCTCTTGTTGTAGCCCTGGTAAATCTATTTCTGTTCTACTTCTTCCTTCTCCACTTTGAAAACCGTGTTCACCAAGTGTCATTATTACAACATCGGCATTTTTAGCAGCAGCTACAGCTTTGCTAATTTTAGAACGATCTGTAGTATTTACATGTACTTGTTGTGTGAAGGCAACGTCACCATTAAATAAGTCTACTCCTTTTTCAAAAACTAAGGTATTCTCTTTATAATTTTGCATACCTTCTAAAAGAGAAATGGCAGTATTATCATCAGATCCTAGTCTCCAACTTCCTAACGGACTATTTTTATCGTCTGCCAAAGGCCCAATAAGAGCAATTTTTTGACCTTTCTTTTTTAAAGGTAGAATGTTGTTCTCATTTTTAAGTAATACGATAGATTTTTTAGCAACATCTAAAACAGCATCGTGATGTTCTTTAGTACCAATATTTTCTTTTTCATTTGTAGCATCACAATATCTATAAGGGTCATCGAATAACCCTAATTCGAATTTTACTTTTAGTATTCTTCTAACAGCATCATCTACTATTTCTTCTTTAATGGTTCCTTCTTTTACCAGATTAGCTAATTCTTTAACATATACATAGCCTTCCATATCCATATCAGAACCAGCAGTAGCAGCTAATTTAGCAGCTTCTTTTTTGTTTTCTGCATGCCCCCAAATTATAATTTCATTAATAGAGGCCCAATCAGAAATAACAAATCCATCAAAATTCCATTTATCTTTTAAAATATCACGCTGTAAATATTTACTAGCAGTAACAGGTACCCCATTTAATTCATTAAAAGAATTCATTAAAGTTTTTACCCCAGCGTCTACAGCGGCTTTAAAAGGAGGTAATACCATATTATGTAAAGTTGAAGTACCAATATCTACTGTATTGTATTCTTTACCAGCTTCAGAAAAACCATATGCAGCAAAATGTTTTGCACAAGCAGCAATAGTATTGTTTTTAGATAAGTCGTCTCCTTGGAACCCTTTAACACGAGCTTTTGCAACTTTAGAACCTAAATATGGGTCTTCTCCTGCGCCTTCCATAACTCTCCCCCAACGTACATCTCTAGAAATGTCTACCATAGGAGCAAAGGTCCAGTTAATACCAGATGCAGATGCTTCGATAGCAGCAACTCTAGAAGATTTTTCAATAGCTTTTAAATCCCAACTAGCAGCTTCTGCAAGGGGAATAGGGCTTAGTGTTTTATAACCATGAATAACATCAAAGCCAATAATTAAAGGAATTCCTAATCGTGTTTCTTCAACCGCAATTCGTTGAACTGCTTTTACGTTTTCGGTACCTCTAACATTTAGCATAGAGCCTACCCAACCTTTTCTAAGGTGTTCGTATTTATTTTTTGCATTACCTTCTTCAGGTACAGGCCCAGTAACATCCCAGAAACCATTATATTGATTCATTTGGCCTACCTTTTCTTCGATAGTCATTTTCGAAAGTAATGAATCTACTTTTTTATTTATGGTGGTATTTTTAGTGTCTATCATTGAATTCTTCTTTTGATCACTCGAACATCTAAAAAGAAATAAAGCAGCTCCAAAAATTATAAGTTTTTTTCTAATTTGATATTTCATATGTGATTTGTTTTGGAAAGTGATACAAAATTATGATACACATGTTGTATTTAATGTGCTCAAATAATCAAAATATGATATTTTTTTGTTCTTTTAAGTTTATTTTATGGTTAATAATGATAAAATAATATCATAATACTTTTTGAATACCATTAAACTCTGTCCTAAATTCACTAGGGGTATTGTTTTTTATTTTTTTAAACATTCTATTAAAGTTTGCTAAATTGTTAAATCCACACTTATAAGCAATTTCACCAACACTTAAATCAGTTTCTAATAAAAATCTACTTGCATAACTAACACGAGTATTATTTATGTAAGAAACAAAGGTCTTTCCAGTTCTCTTTTTAATAAACCTATTAAAAGATACTGGAGTCATGTTTATAAGTTCAGATATTTCATCAAGAGATATTTTTCGTTGAAAATTATTTTGAACATACTCGTATACTTTTTTAATTTTATCACTATTTTCAAAATCATTATAATTTGAAAAAGAGGTAGATAAGAGTTTTTGATTTCTGGAGATAGAAAGATCGTGTAAAATAGAAACAAACTCTAAAAAATAATCGATGCCAGAGGTTTTAGGAAGTTCAAAAAGCCTTGGCATCATTTCTTTTATTGTTTTTTCAGAGAAAGAAATACCATGTATAGATCTATTTAGCATGTCTCTTATAGATTTAAATACTCTCCTAGAAAGTAACTTTTCGTCTAATAAATCATTGTGTATGTGTATGGTAATCTCGTGAATTTCCTTATTGGTACAATTGTGTAGTTCCCAGCAATGTGGTAGGTTGGGGCCTACTAATACCAATTCGTAATCATTGATTTCTCCTATATGATCGCCAATAACTCTTCTTACACCAGTTCCTTTGTGTATAAAGTTTAATTCGTACTCAGGATGAAAGTGTATTGGGAAATCAAAATCATTCTTAACTCTATAGTAAACTAAAAAGCTATCCGAAGGAGATAATTGTGTGATTTCTCTGTGGATGTTTTTATTCATTTTATAATTTTTAGTGGTCGTTTTTATTTATTTTATAATTTTTATAGGTCAATAATATTAAAAAATTATTAATGAATGATAAAATTCTATTAACAATTAGTTAATATTGAGCATATTTTTGTAGAAAACAATTTTATTTTGTTTGCTAATCAATATAATTACTTTTATAGAAATAATAAATATGTTTATTTAATATTGATTATGTAGCAAAAAAAGACCAAATTAATTATCAGAATATGAAAAAAAATATATTTACATTTTTTCTACTAGTATTTGCTTTAACATCTCTGTCATTTAGTTTAAATGCACAAACTGTTAAAGGTGTAGTTTCAGATGCTTCAGGCGGATTGCCAGGAGTTAATGTAATTGTTAAAGGAACCAGTAGGGGAGTAGAAACAGACTTCGATGGTAAATACACATTAAATAATGTGAAACCAAATGATGTTTTAGTATTTAGTTTTATTGGTTATAAAACGAAAGAAATAGCAGTTGACGGTAATAGTACTATTAATGTTACCTTAGAAGAAGAATTAGGTACGCTAGAAGAAGTTGTTGTAGTAGGTTACGGAACTAAAAAGAAAAGTTTGGTAACAGGAGCAATTTCAAGTATAGATAGTAAACAAATTCAGAGCGTTTCAAATCAAAGAGTGGAACAAGTACTACAAGGTAGAACTTCAGGGGTTACTGTTTCGTCATCATCTGGTTCACCAGGGTCAGGTGCTAAAATAAGAATTAGAGGTACAGGTTCTAGTGGAAATGCAGATCCTTTATTTATTGTTGATGGAATGAAAGTTTCTACCATAGATAATATAGCGCCTTCGGATATTGCGAATATGGAAATTCTTAAAGATGCAGCATCAGCGGCTATTTATGGTACAGAAGGAGCGAATGGAGTAGTTATAATTACTACTAAAAAAGGTAGAGAAGGAGATTTACAGATTAGCTTTAATACACAATTAGGAATGCAATTTGTAAATACAAATATGGAGTTGTTGAATGCTACTCAGTTTGCTACTTATATGGCTGAAGGAGGTAATCCACTTGCTGGTGTTGTAGATGTAGATGGAGATGGTATTTTAGATCCTGAAGTTAATACAAATTGGATAGATGAAACTTTTGACCCTGCATTTATGCAACGTTATGATATGAGTTTATCTGGTGCTACAAAGAGTACTTCCTATTATTTTTCAGCATCACATACAAATCAAAAAGGAATATTAGGTGGAGATAACTCTTCGTTTAAGAGAAATACATTTAGATTTAATTTGAAAAGTGAAATTACAGATTGGTTAGAATTTGGAGTGAATTCGAATACTTCTTTTATAGATAGAACTGGTATTGCAGAAAATAATGATACAAGAGGGGTAATTCAAAATATGTTGATTATTGATCCATTAACACCTGTGATTTATACAGATGGAGTACCTGTAGATGTTTTTGATAGGTCTGCAGCAAAAGGGGTTCCTGTTTTGAGAGACGAAGATGGAAATGTATATGGATATCCTGCATATTCTAATGGAGAGGTTGTAAATCCGGTGGCTTTTGCTAATGCTATTCAGCAAAATATAAATGAAAACGATCAGTTTTTAACTACGGCGTATTTGAAGTTTAATATTTTAGAAGGGTTAAGTTTTACGACAAGATATGGTTATGAGCAAAATCAATTTGTTAATCAACAGAATGTTAATCCTTTCCATGTAGGGGATTTAGCTACAAATACGACATACAATATTGCAGCTCAAAAAGTAGAGTTTACTAGGTGGTTATGGGAGAATTTTGCTTCTTATGAAAAGTCGTTTAATAACCATAATTT
The DNA here is from genome assembly GCA_947498055.1 of uncultured Tenacibaculum sp. Lineage (GTDB taxonomy): Bacteria > Bacteroidota > Bacteroidia > Flavobacteriales > Flavobacteriaceae > Polaribacter. The sequence goes on along the minus strand of CANMJA010000041.1, from coordinate 28,248 downwards.
TAAAGTGTTAGCAGGGTACTCAGCAGAAGAAAGTAGAAGGCCAACATTTACTAGGTTTAATTTTTCTGCACCAGTTGATGATTTTGTAAGCTTTGATTTAAATCCAGGATCTTTAAGTAACTCTGGATTTGTTCTTGATCCTGATTCTCCTGTAAATCGTAGATTCAGAGATAATTTAGTGTCAATGTATGCTAGATTATCATATGACTATATGGGTAAATATCTTTTTGAAGCTACAGTAAGGAGAGATAGATCAGATAAATTCCCTTCAGATAATAGAGTTGCAACTTTTCCTTCTTTTTCAACGGGTTGGGTAATTTCTAAAGAAGGGTTTTGGAAAGATGATTCTTTTTTAAATTATTTAAAAGTAAGAGGTAGTTGGGGGCAGAATGGTAATAAGCAAAATTTAAATGGAAATTCTGATCTTACAGGTATAACAAATGAAGATAACGGACGTACTCTTAATTATTTGGGGTTCTCAGGGGTTCAAGTTACTGGTTTTGGTAATGAGAATTTAGTTTGGGAAACTTCTGAACAATTAGATATTGGAATAGATTTAAAAGCATTAGATAATAAATTAAGTTTTTCAGCTGATTATTATAAAAAAACTACAAAAGATTTAATTGTGCCAGATGGTAGTCTAATTACTCCTCCTTCTGCAGGGTTTAATTTAAACGAGTTTAATGCAGGAACCGTTGTAAATAAAGGGTTTGAATTCGAATTAGGGTATGTTGATACCACAGAAGGTGATTTTACGTATCAAATTAACGCTAATTTATCTACCTTAGATAATGAAGTTACTGAAATTCTTTTTTTACCTAAAGATTCTTTTATTGAAGGTGCAGGTGCTCCTCAAAATAATGATGGAGTTACTAGGTTTTCTGAAGGGCAACCAGTATGGTATTTTTTTGGGCATAGAACAGATGGTATTGACCCTGCAACAGGAGAAGTTGTTAAAATAGATGAAAATAATGATGGAGTTATAAATTCGAGTGATAAGCGATTTTTAGGTTCTCCACACCCAGATATCTTATATGGGGGTAATGTGAAATTAGGGTACAAAAACTTTGATTTTAATGTGCAGATTCAAGGAACTATAGGGAATGAAATTTTTGCTACTTATCATCAACCAACCAGAACTTTTTCAAATAAACCTTTACATTTTTATGAAAATAGATGGGTTAATCCAGGTGATAATGCTACTTTTCCAGGTGCTGCATCTGTGAAATCTGCATACGATACAGATTTAGTAGTAGAAGATGGCTCTTATATGAGAATTAAACAAATACAGTTAGGATATACACTTCCTGAGAGTCTTTCTAGTAAGCTTAGTTTGAATAGTTTAAGATTATATGTATCTTTAGATGACTTTTTTACCTTTACTGACTATAAAGGGTTAGACCCTGAAATAGGGAATTTTGGATTTAATGATATAGGTGTAGATAGAGGGTATTACCCAACTCCTGCACGTGCTATTTTTGGATTCTCTTTAAATTTTTAATAAACAAAATACTTTTTAAAATGAAAAAAATAATTTTTTATATCACATTTGTGTTGTTTTTTGGAGTTACTTCATGTGATGAAGATTTTACAAACAATCCTCCAGAAAACATTCAAGATTTAGAAGGGTTTTTCTTGTCTGAAAAAAATGTTGAGGAAGCTGTTATTGGAATATATGACTTAATGCAGTTTAATTATAATAGAGATTGGCATAGTGCTTTTTTGGTGAAATTATTACCAGGAGATGAAGCTGGAAAAGGAGGTGAAAATCAAGAAGATCAAGTACAGCTAGATCATATCGATAAATATGCTCCTTTAGATAGTTCAAATTCATCAACAGAAAGTGTTTGGAACTTATTTTATAGAACTATAGCTATGTCTAATCTTGTTATAGATAATTTAAAAGAAAGTACTTTAAGTAATAAAGATAGAGCAATTGCTGAGGCTAAATTTTTTAGAGCTTGGTGCTTTTTTGAATTAACAACGATGTTTGGAGATATTCCCTTAAGAATAGAAGTGCCAAAAGCAGCTAGTGATTTTGCTCTAAAAAAATCACCTAGGGCTGAAATTTACCAGCAAATAGAAGAAGATTTAAAAGAAGTTATAGGAAATTTGCCAGAAAAATCAGCAGTTCCTGATGTTTTTAGGGTATCTAAAGGTGCAGCTCAGGCACTAATGGGAAAAGTGCTAGTTTTTCAAGAAAAATATGGAGAAGCAATTCCTTTTTTTGAATCTGTAATTAATAATCCTTCTCATGATTTAGAAGCTAATATAGAAGATGTATGGTCTGCTGATAGTGAATTTGGTAAGGAATCATTATTAGAAATAGGATATGTAACTACTTCAGGGAGAACTTGGAATGATGGAAGTATTGCTTGGGGGGGAAGAAATGAAAGTAATTTACATATTCAATTAATGGGGCCTAGAGGTGAGTTTTTTGATCTTCCGAAAACAGGTGTTGATGGTTGGATAGGTGGATGGGGTATGAATTTACCTACAAGCAAACTTGTTAAAGCTTTCGAAGCTGCAGGAGATGATAAAAGAAAAAATGCAACGTTATTAACTGAGTCGGATTTTATAGCTTTAGGTGGGTCTATTATTGTTCCTAAAGAGTCTATATGGGATTATGATGGAGCTCTTAGGGTAAAATATACTACAAGATCTCAAGAAACTAGTAAAGATGGCGTGCAGGCATTAAATTACGGTACGAATTTTAGATTGTTTAGATATGCTGAAGTATTACTGTTAGCTGCGGAAGCATATAATAAATCAGGGAATGATTCGAAAGCCATGATTGAGTTAAATAAAATAAGAGCTAGAGCAGGATTAGCAGATGTAACAGGATTAGCTGGAAATACTTTATTTGAAGCTATTGTAAACGAGAAATTTTTAGAATTAGCACATGAAGGACAACGTTTCTGGGATTTAGTAAGATGGGGCAAAACAAGTACAGAATTAGTAGGTACTGAATATACTTCTAAAAATGATTTATTTCCTATTCCTGCATCTGAAATAGATAAGAATACAGCGCTTACAGAAGCAGACCAGAACCCTGGGTATTAATATAAAATATCATAACTGTAGATTGTATTTGAATTAATGATCTAACAAAAAATAAAGCAGTGTGGTTTTCATACTGCTTTATTGATTTTAAACTTTTTTATAAATGAAGAAAGTACTGTTGCTTTTTTTTATCACCTTAATAGGTTGTGTATCTAAAAATCAAAAGAATAATAATATAAAAGTTTTTTCAAAATTATCTTCCAATAAAACAAACATTACATTTAGCAATAATTTAAAAGAAACCGACTCTTTAAATTATTTTAAATATACTTCTATTTATATGGGAGGAGGAGTTTCGTTAGGAGATATTAATAATGATGGATTAATAGATGTTTTTCTAACAGGAAATCAAGTGTCTAATAAATTATATTTGAATAAAGGGAATTTAGAGTTTGTAGATATTACAGAAAAAGCCTCTGTTTCTGGAGATAATAGGTGGTATACAGGAACAACAATGGTAGATATTAATAACGATGGGTATTTAGATATTTATTGTTCTGTGTCTGGAAAAAATGGAGTGAAAGAAAACCAACTTTTCGTAAATAATAAGGATAATACTTTTACAGAAAAAGCAGCAGAGTATGGAATAGCTGATGTAGGAAATTCTGTACAAGCTACTTTTTTTGATTTTGATAATGATGGTGATTTAGATTTGTATGTAGCAAATTATCCAATAGCACATCCATCAACATCAAATATGGTGTATAGAAGTAAAATGCAAAATGTAAATGATGTAGAATCAGATAAATTATATAGAAATGATGGAGAGCAGTTTACAGATGTTTCAAAAGAAGCAGGAGTTAAAAATTACAGCTTCTCATTAGGAATTACTGTTTCAGATTTAAATAATGATGGATGGAAAGATTTGTATGTTTCTAACGATTATAGTATTCCAGATTTTATGTACCTGAATAATCAAGATGGTACTTTCAAAGAGGTGATAAAAGAGGCTACATCGCAAACAGCTTTCTATGGTATGGGAATCGATATTGCGGATATTAATAATGATGGATATTTAGATATTTTTCAAGCAGATATGGATTCCGATGACAATCGTCGTCAAAAAGCCAACATGTCTAGTATGAATCCTAGATTGTTCTACGAAACAGTTCTGTACGGGTTTCATTATCAGTATATGCACAACTGTTTACAATTGAATTCTGGGTATAATAAAGAAGGGGTTCCGCAGTATTCAAACATTTCACGATTAACAGGTACTTCCTCAACAGATTGGAGTTGGGCACCGATTTTTGCAGATTTTAATAACGACGGATTTAAAGATTTATATATTACCAATGGAACGAGAAGAGAAGTGAATAATAAAGATTTTTTTAATAAAATTGATGATGAAGAATATGAAGAATTATCTTTTGTAGAAAAAGTAGAATTAATACCGAGTGAACCGATAGAAAACTTTATGTTTCAAAACAAAGGTGGTTTAGAATTTAAAAAAGTAAATGAAGATTGGGGCGTGAATTATAAAGGTTTTTCTAATGGAGTTGCTTATGGAGATTTAGATAATGATGGAGATTTAGAGATTATTGTAAACAATATAGATGAAGAAGCGATGGTTTTTGAAAACACTTCTTCACAAAAAAACAACTATTTAAAACTACGATTTAAAGGAGAAGGTAAAAACCCTAATGGGCTTGGAGCTATAGCTTATCTTTATCATAAAGGAAAAATACAAGTTCAAGAGCTTACATTAACAAGAGGTTTTCAATCTTCCGTTGCTCCTGAATTACATTTTGGGTTAGATACTATTTCTAAGATAGATAGTATAAAAGTTGTCTGGAATAAAAATAAAGAACAAATAATAAAACAAGTAAAAACAAATCAAACGTTAGTTTTAGATTATACCAAAGCAGCTATAAAAACAAACAAAAAGAGTGAAAAAGGAGAGCAGGTTTTTACAAATACTACCTTTTTATCAAATACTATAAAACATCAAGAAAATGTATACGACGATTTTGAAAACCAAGTATTATTACCACATAAAATGTCTACTCTAGGTCCAGCAATTTCAGTAGCAGATGTTAATAATGATGGGCTAGATGATTTTTTCTTAGGTGGTGCTTATGGTAAAGTTGGAGGTATATACTTTCAAACAAATAATAGTTTTCAAAAACAAGAGAACCCAGATTTTAGAAAAGATAAACTTTCAGAAGATGTAGGGAGCTTGTTTTTTGATGCAGATAATGATGGAGATCAAGATTTATTTGTGATCAGTGGAGGGTATGAATTTGCTGAAAAGTCAAACCACTTGGTAGATAGATTGTATATTAATGATGGAAAAGGAGAATTCTCAAAATCGAATAGTATTCCAGAATTAAAAATAAGTGGTTCTAAACCATATAAATTCGATTTTAATAAAGACGGAAAACAAGATGTGTTAGTTTTAGGAAGACAAGTTCCAGGGAAATATCCAATGGCTGCATCCTCATACATACTTGAAAATACCTCTAAAGAAAATAAAGTAAACTTTGAAAATGTAACAGAAAAAGTTGCTCCTACATTAACTAATTTAGGTATGGCAACTAGTGCAATAATTACTGATTTTAATAACGATTCTTGGCAAGATATTATTATTGTTGGTGAATGGATGTCGATTAAAATTTTCAAAAATAATAAAGGGGTTTTTAAAGAGGTTTCTGAGCAAATGGGGCTATCAAAAAATACGACAGGTTGGTGGTGGAGCATTGCACAGGGAGATTTTGATAAAGATGGAGATATAGATTATATTTTAGGAAATAATGGCTTAAACTATAAGTACAAAGCATCAGAAGACGAAACCTTTGATATTTATGTAAAAGATTTTGATAAAAATCAAAAAGAAGATATTGTATTAAGCTATTACAATAAAGGAAAACAGTATCCTGTAAGAGGAAAGCAATGCTCTACGGAACAGATTCCTGGAATAAAAAATAAATTTAAAAACTACGACGAATTCTCTAAAGCAACATTAATAGATGTGTATGGGAAAAAAAATTTGGAAAAAGCATTGCACTATCAAGTAAAATCTTTTGCCAGTATTTATCTAGAAAATAAAGGAGGATCTTTTAAACGTCATAAGTTACCTGTTAAAGCACAGTTTTCTAGCATACAGCAAATTTTAGTAGAAGATTTTGATAAAGACGGAAATATAGATGCATTAATAGCAGGTAATTTATATAATTCTGAAGTGGAAACACCTAGAAATGATGGGAGTAAAGGTTTGTTTTTAAAAGGTAATGGAAAAGGGGAATTTCTTTCTGTTCCAGTAAAAGAGAGTGGTTTTTACACCAATGGTGATGTAAAAGATTTAAAAAAAATAACTATAGGAAATGATAATTACATCATTTCTGCAAAGAATAATGATTATTTACAATTTATAAAAGTAAGCGAATAAAAAATGAGGAAAATAGGTGTTCTATTAGTGTTAACAGGATTAATGATAGCATGTAAAGCAGAGAAGAAAACAACAAATAATAAAGTTGAACTTGCTTATAAAATAGCTTCTAAATTAGGAGAAGGAGCTATATGGAATTACAAAACAAATGAATTTTATTGGATAGATATTGAAGGGAAAAAGTTGCATATTTTTTCGCCAACAAATAAAGAGAATAAAACAATAACAATGCCTTGCAGAATAGGTACAGTTGTACCAACAGATAAAGAAAATAAAGCTGTTGTTGCTTTAGAAGATGGCGTATATGTAGTGGATACTAAAACAGAAGAGCTTTCTATTTTGTCTGATGTAGAATCTGATAAAGTAGAAAATAGGTTTAATGATGGAAAGTGCGACCCTAACGGGAATCTTTGGGTAGGGTCTATGCATCTAAAACAAGAAAAAGGAAAAGCAAATTTATACCGAGTAAACCAAGAAGGAGGATCTAAAAAAATGTTAGAAGGTGTTACTATTTCAAATGGAATTGTTTGGACAAAAGATAACAAAACGATGTATTATATTGATACACCTACAGGAGAAATTAAAGCATTCGATTTTAACACAACCACTAGTACAATTTCTAATGCAAGAGTTGCAGTAAAAGTGAATGTTGAAGATGGATTTCCAGATGGAATGGCTATAGATGAAAATGACATGCTTTGGGTAGGTATGTGGAATGGAAATGCAGTCGCACAATACAATCCGAAGACAGGTGAATTAGTGAAAAAAATAAAAGTGCCTGCTCATAATGTTACCTCTTGTGCTTTTGGAGGAGAAAATTTAGATGAACTATATATTACCACAGCAACTGTTGATATGACAGAAGATGAAAAAAAACAATTTCCACTAGCAGGATCTGTATTCAAAGTGAAATTAGATACAAAAGGAGTGAAAAGTTCTTTCTTTAAAAACCCAATTATTAAAACAGCACAATTAAATTAAAATTATCAAAAAAAATGTATAAAACGAAACTATATATACTACTAATTTTAATAGGAATAATTTCTTGTAAAGAAGAAAAAACGACAGTTGCTACTACTACAGATCATTTAGAAAAAAAAGTAAATAATTTACTAGCTAAAATGACCTTAGAAGAAAAAATTGGACAATTAAATTTAAGAGGAACTTCAAGCAGAGTAAAAGGAGCTTTGCCAGAAGAGTTAAAACAAGCGGTTAGAGAAGGTAAAATAGGTGCTTTTTTAAATGTAATGAATACAGAATATGTAGATGAATTACAAAAAATAGCCATAAATGAAAGTCCAAATAAAATACCACTAATTTTTGCTAGAGATGTAATTCATGGATTTAAAACGATTTTTCCAATTCCATTAGGTTTAGCAGCATCTTGGGATACAAAAGTAGCAGAGGCATCTTCTAGAGTTGCAGCTGTAGAAGCTTCTTCTTATGGGGTTCGATGGACATTTGCTCCGATGTTAGATATTGCTAGAGATAGCAGATGGGGAAGAATTGCAGAATCGCCAGGAGAAGATCCTTATTTAGCTTCTAAATTAGGAGAAGCTTATGTGAAAGGTTTTCAAGGAGATAGTTTAAACGATCCTACCAGTATGATTGCTTGTGCTAAGCATTTTATTGGATATGGAGCAGCAATTGGAGGTAGAGACTATAATACTGCCATTATCAACAAAGAGTTGCTTCAAAACGTCTATTTACCCCCTTTTAAGGCAGCTTTTAAGGCAGGAAGCCAAACAGTAATGACTTCTTTTAATGAAACCAATGGAATTCCTGCATCTGGAGATAAAAAATTATTAAAAGATATTCTTAGAAAGCAATTGCATTTTGATGGTTTTGTAGTAAGTGATTGGAACTCGGTAACAGAAATGATTCCGCATGGTTTTGCAAAAGATGAAAAACATGCCGCAGAAATAGGTATAAATGCAGGAATGAATATGGAAATGACTAGTAAATCTTATGAAAATCATGCAAAGAAATTATTGGAAGAAGGTAAAATTTCAGAAAAACAAATAACTAGTTTAGTAGCAGATATTTTAAGAGTAAAATTTAGAATGGGATTGTTTAAAAACCCTAAAAGAGATGCTAATAATTCAGGAAATTTATATGCTAAAGAGCATTTAGAATTAGCAAAACAAGCAGCAATAAAGAGTTCAGTATTATTAAAGAATGATAAAAATATACTTCCGTTAGATAAAAAAACAAAAATAGCAGTAATAGGGCCACTAGCAAATAAACCAAGAGAGCAATTGGGAACTTGGACATTTGATGGAGATAAAGCACATAGCATTACACCTACAATGGCTTTTACAAAAGAAGAAGTTGCTTTTAATTTTGTAGAAGGATTAAGCTTTAGTAGAGATACGTCTGAAAAAGAATTTAAAAAAGCAGTTAATGCTGCAAAAAAATCAGATGTTATTGTTTTTATTGGAGGAGAAGAGGCTATTTTATCTGGAGAAGCGCACAGTAGAGCAAATATAAACTTACCAGGAGCACAAGAAAAATTAATTAAAGAACTAGCAAAAACAGGAAAGCCAGTAGTATTGGTTATCATGGCAGGTAGGCCAATTACACTAACAAACATTATAGAAGAGGTAGATGCAGTATTAATGACTTGGCATCCAGGTACTATGGGAGGTGAAGCTATCTACGACATGCTTTTTGGTAATCAAGAACCTACAGGAAGATTGCCAGTTACTTGGCCAAAAACAGCAGGACAATTGCCATTATTTTATAATCATAAAAATACAGGTAGACCAGCAAGTAAAGAAGAATTTGTGCATATAGATAGTATCCCAATTGGTGCTTGGCAAAGTTCATTAGGAAATACATCTCATTATCTAGATGTTGGTTTTACACCTCACTTTCCTTTTGGTTATGGCTTAGGCTATACTACTTTTCAATATAGTAACTTAAAATTATCAACAAATAAATTAACGAATTCTAATCAATTAGAAATTACAGTTGCTATTAAAAATACAGGAGAAAGAAAAGGAGAAGAATTGGTGCAATTATATGTGCAAGATGTGGTAGGAAGTATTACACGACCGGTGAAAGAATTAAAAGGTTTCAAAAAAGTTTTATTGAAATCAGGAGAAGAAAAAACAGTGAAGTTTACGCTATCTGCAAACGATTTAAAATATTATAACAGCGAGTTAGTTTACGGATTAGAAAAAGGAGATTTCAAAATTTGGGTAGGTAAAAACGCAGCAAACGGTTTAAAAAGTAGTTTTGTATATGAATAAAGTAATTGTAATAATGGGAGTAAGTGGTAGCGGAAAATCTACGATTTCAAAATTACTTTCTAATAAAATAAATATACCATTTATAGATGCAGATGATTTTCATCCACAGCAAAATGTAGATAAAATGAGCGCTGGAATTCCGTTGAATGATGAAGATAGAAAACCTTGGCTGCAAACGTTAAATGAGGAACTAAAAAAAGGAGAAAAACAAGGAGGTATAGTTTTAGCATGCTCAGCTTTAAAAGAAAGTTACAGAGAAATTTTACAAGAAAAGATAGAAAATATAAAATGGTTTTATTTAAAAGGAAGTTTTGAGTTAATAGAGCACAGAATTGAAGAAAGAGAAAATCATTTTATGAGTAGTGATTTGTTACAATCTCAATTTGATGCTTTAGAAGTGCCAAGCTATGCAACTACTATAAATATTGATAAAAAAACGAAAAAAATAGTCAAGAAAATTATAAATACATTGAATGCATCTTCTTTTGGTGTTCTCGGATTAGGTGTTATGGGTAAAAGTTTAGCTTTAAATTTAATAAATAATAACTTTTCCATATCAGTATATAACAGAGAGTCAGAAGAAGAACAAGGGATTGTAAGTCAGTTTGTAGAAAGTGTAAATTCTAAAAAAGTAGTAGGGTTTATTACGCTACAAAGTTTTGTAGAATCTATACAGAGACCGCGAAAGATTCTGATGATGGTAAAAGCAGGAAAGGTTACGGATAGTGTAATAAGAGAGATCACTCCGTATTTAGAAAAAGGAGACATTTTAATAGATGGAGGAAATTCACATTATAAAAACACAGAAAGAAGAGAAATTTTTTTAAAAGAGAAAAAAATAAACTTTATAGGCTTAGGAGTTTCAGGAGGAGAAGAAGGGGCGTTAAAAGGCCCATCATTAATGCCAGGGGGAAATAAAAAAAGTTACAAAAAAATAGCTGATTTTTTAGAAAAAATAGCTGCTAAAGATGAAGGAGGAAACCCATGTTGTACCTATATAGGTCCTTCAGGAGCAGGGCATTTTGTGAAAATGGTTCACAATGGTATAGAGTATGGAGATATGCAACTTTTAGCAGAATTATACGATGTACTTTCTAAATCGAAAAATTATGAGGAAATAGCAGAAATATTTTCAAAATGGAACCAAGGAAATTTGGCTAGCTACTTACTAGAAATAACAGCTAAAATTCTAAAAGAAAAAGAAAAAGACACTTATTTATTAGATTATATTTTAGATAAAGCAGGAAATAAAGGAACGGGCTCTTGGTCTAGTATTGCTGCATTGCAACTAGGTATACCAACTACTTTAAAAACAGCAGCAGTAAATGCACGCTATACATCTTCATTTAAAGAAGATAGAGTTAAATTATCATCTTATAGAAAAGTAGAGAAGCAATATGAATCAATAGATATAGAATTGTTAGAACAAGCATATGATTTTGCACGTACAATAAACTTACATCAAGGATTACAGTTAATTAAAACAGCTTCAGAGGAGTATAATTGGGATTTAAATCTTTCAGAAATTTGTAGAGTTTGGTCTAATGGATGTATTATAAAATCAGAAAAGGTTAAAAAATACAGTAATTTATTAAGAGAAGTAGAAACAATACTAGAAGAAGAAAGTATTCTTTTAGAGCTATATAAAAATGAAAAAGCAATAGTAAAAGTTATTGCATACGCATTAAAATATAGAATACAAATTCCTTGTTTTTACGAGGCATATAATTATTGGATAGCAATGACTACAGAAAAATCGTCAGCGAATTTAATACAAGCACAAAGAGATTTTTTTGGAGCACACAGATTTCAAAGAGTCGATGCAGATAATAAAGAATCTTTTCATCATAATTGGAGTTAACTATGCTAGATTATAATTTATTATTGGCAGTTTTTTCTGGAGTCGCTATCTTATTAATACTAATCCTACGATTTAAAATACAAGCTTTTATTTCGTTACTTATAGCAAGTATTACAGTAGGTATTATTGCTGGTATGCCCCCAAAAGAAATCATTACTACCATGCAACAAGGTATGGGAGGAACTTTGGGGTTTGTAGCGTTAGTAGTAGGACTAGGAGCTATTTTTGGAGCTATTTTAGAACAATCTGGAGGAGCAGAAGCACTCGCAAATTATTTGCTTTCAAAATTTGGAGATAAAAAAGCATCATGGGCACTAATGTTAACAGGATTTTTAGTAGCCATTCCAGTTTTTTTTGATGTAGCTTTTATTATTTTAATTCCAATGGTGTACTCTTTGCAAAGAAGAACAAAAAAATCACTATTACTTTATGCAATTCCATTACTAGCAGGTTTAGCTATTACACATTCATTTATACCACCAACTCCTGGACCAGTTGCAGTTGCAGATATTTTAAAAGCAGATTTAGGTTGGGTTATCTTATTTGGTTTTATTGTAGGGGTTCCTACAGCTATTGTATGCGGACCATTATTTGCTAATTATATTTCAGAAAAAATACATATTCAAGCTCCTGAATTAACAGTTAATAGAGAAGAGAATGTAGAATATCCAGCAGTGCGATTAATTATTTTTATCATAGGAATTCCAATCGTATTAATAATTTGTAATACCTTTTTAAATAGTCCTTTAGTAAGTAATGAAGCAGTGTCTAAAAATATAAAAGAATGGATAGGAATGATAGGAAATCCGTTTGTGGCATTAATTATCGCAAATTTAATTGCGTGGTACTTATTGGGTATAAAAAGAGGATTATCTAAAGAAAGATTACTGAAAATAGCTACAAATTCTATGGGACCAGCTGGTCTTATTATCTTGTTAACAGGTGCAGGGGGTGTTTTTAAACAAATGCTAATAAATACAGGTACAGGAAAAATGCTAGCAGATTATTTTGCAAGTGCTGGAATTGGAGTATTGTTTTTTGGATTTTTTATAGCAGTATTAGTTAGGGTGTTACAAGGGTCGGCAACAGTAGCAATGATAACGGCTGCAGGTGTAACTGCTCCTTTAATTTTACACGCAGATTTATCGCAAATAGATAAGGCATTATTAGTAATTGCCATAGCATCTGGTTCTTCTATAATGTCACATGTGAACGATAGTGGTTTTTGGTTGGTAGGAAAATATTTAGGATTAACTGAAAAAGAAACGTTTAAAAGTTGGACGGTAATGACAACTATATTAGCTTTAACAAGTTTTATAATAATTAATATTTTATCATTACTAGTATAAGCATTATGGTGACACTTAAAGACTTAGCGAAAGAATTAAACGTTTCAGTATCAACTGTTTCTAAAGCATTAAACAATAGTTACGAAATCAGTGAAAATACCATTGCTAAAGTAAAAAATTTAGCAAAAAAATATAACTATAAACCTAACAAAGCAGCCTTAAGTCTCAAAAAAAGTAAAACCAAAACAATTGGAGTAATCATACCAAATATTTTAAATCCTTTTTTTGCAAGATCGTTGCATAGTATTGAGAAAGAAGCTTCTAAACATGATTATAGTGTTATAACTTGTATTTCCAACGAAACTATAAAAAAAGAGAAAAAAAGTATAGAACTTTTAACAGATGGTAGTGTAGATGGTTTTTTAATTTCTGTTTCAGAAGAAACACAAATGACAAATGAAACAGCACATTTAAAAGAAGTTTTAGACAGTGATATACCAATGGTAATGTACGATCGATTTGTAAAATCAATAGATTGTGATAAGGTAATTATAGATGATTACAAAGCAGTTTTTAATGCTACTAATTATCTAATTTCCGAAGGAAGAAAGAAAATTATTCTGTTAGATTCTTTAACAGGTTTAAATGTTGGTAAATTAAGAGTAGATGGTTATAAACATGCAATTGTTGAATCAAAATTATACAAACAAAAACCAATTGTTTTTGAAATTTCTAATGAAGAAGATGTAGATATTAGTGTAGAAAGAATAATTAAAAAGAACAAAGATATTGATGCAATTATAGCTATCGATAATACTTTAGGAGTGGTAGCATTAAATATAATTAAAAAGGAAAATAAAAAAATACCTGAAGATATTTCTATTATAGGTTTTTCAGGAAAAAATATTATAGTTTTTACTAATCCTAAACTAACAACAATTAGCCAACATACGGAAGAAATAGGGAGAAAAGCTTTAGAATTATTAATTAATAGAATAGAGAAAAAAGAAGCATCTCAGTTAAAAACAATAACCATAGATACTACTCTAATTCATAGACAAACAACCAAATACAAATAACAAAATATGTCAGAAAAAAGGAACCTAAGCATAAAAGAAAAAATAGGATACGCGCTTGGTGATACTGCTGCAAATATAGCATGGAGAACAATAGGTCCTTTTTTACCTATTTTTTATACAGATGTGTTTGGCTTAGAAGCCGCGGCAGTAGCAGTATTATTATTAGTAATACGTTTAGGAGATGGTATTACTGATTTAATAATGGGGAATATTGCAGACAGAACAAAAACGAAATGGGGAAAATTTAGACCATGGTTATTGTGGACAGCTTTGCCTTTTGGGGTTGCTTTAGTATTACAGTTTACAACACCAGATTTAAGTTTAACAGGTAAATTAATTTGGGCGTACGGAACCTCTATTTTCTATACCTTAGCATACACAGCTAATAATGTACCTTATTCAGCATTAATGGGAGTAATGACTTCTAATGTAAAAGAAAGAACAATACTATCGTCCTATCGTTTTTTTGGAGCTTACTTAGGGGGTATAATTGCAACCATAGGAGTAATTTCGCTAGTAGATTTTTTAGGGAATGGAAATGAGAATATAGGATACCAATATACCATGTATATTTTAGCATTTATATTAGCATCTTTTTCGTTAGTAACATTTTATACAACAAGAGAAAGAGTAAAGCCAGTAGTAACAGACAAAAATAATTTAGAGGAAGATTATAAAGATTTAATAGGTAATAAACCGTGGTTAATTTTATTATTTATAGGCTTTGTTTTTGTTACCTATAATATTATTAAGCAAAGTTCAGCAATGTATTATTTTTCACATTATGTAAATAATGAACAGAATATTTTTGGAGATATAATACAATGGGGAGGTAAAAACGGATTAGCAGGTGTATACATATTATCATTATTAGTAATATCAATGATTTCAACTGTATTTGCGCCAGCACTAACTAAATTTTTTGGAAAAGTAAAATTATTTATTATAAGTATTTTATTTTCCGCAGCAGCAGCAGCAGCTATGTATTGGTTAGAACCAAATCAAATATATTCAATCTTTACTTTCGGTATTATTTCTGAATTTGGAGCAGGATTAATGCCTATTTTATTCTTTGCAATGTTAGGAGATGCCGCGGATTATTCAGAGTACAAAAATGGAAGGCGTGCTACAGGTTTAATTTTTTCAGCAGGTACTTTTTCTATGAAATTTGGAGGAGGAGTAGCAGGGGCCATTACACTAGGAGTGCTTAATTGGTATAATTATGATGGTAAAGCAGTAACTAAAACAGCAGAAATGTTAGAAGGTATTAAATTAAATATGAGTGTAATACCTGCCACTTTTGTATTAATAGGAATTGTTGCTTTATTAGTATATCCATTAACTTCTAAGAAAATGAAAGAAATAGAGATAGAGCTTGAGAAAAAAAGAAGCAAAGATTAATCTTTATTGATAGAATGAATTTTTTAAAAGAGGAAACACTTGAAACATTAGAAAAAACATTAAAATTTTGGTTTACCAAAGTAATAGATGATAAAAATGGAGGTTTTTATGGAGCTTTAGATTTTTATGGAAATCCTTTATCTGAAAATACAAAAGGGATTATTTTAAATGCGAGATTATTATGGTCATTTGCAAAAGCATCCAATCATTTAAAAACAGAAAAATATACTTTTGTTATAAATAGAGCATATAAATACATAAGCTCTTATTTTATAGATACAAAATATAGAGGAGTATATTGGGAGGTTTCTTACAAAGGAAAAACTCTAAATTCAGAGAAAAAAGCTATTGCGCAAGCTTATACTTTATTAGCATTATCAGAAGCATATCTCTTTTCAGAAAAAGAAGAAATTAAAATAAAATGTATACAATTATATGAATTTATAGAAGAGTATTTATACAATGTAGAAGGTAATTATTATTACAACTCTTTAACTAGAGATCTTAAAGTAGTAGAAAGTGAAACAAAAAGCTTAGGAACGCATCTACATATATTAGAAGCCTATACTACTTTTTACAAAATAAATAAAAAAGAAAGACTAAAAGAACAAATAGAGAATCTACTAATTATTATAACAGAAAAGTTTTTACTTAATGAAGAATTTTGTGAGTTAAACTTAGATGTAAATTGGAATTCTTTAACAAAATTAATTTCACTAGGGCACAATGTAGAGGTTCCTTGCATTTTATTCGATGCCTGTAAGGAGATAGGAATAGAGCATTATACTCCTTTCTTACAAAAAAAAATAGAATCTTATAGTAAAGAAATCGTTAGTTTGATAAATAGTGTAGAAGGAGTTTATCAATTTAGAGAATTACAAAATAACACTTACACAAAAGAATTTCAATGGTGGATGCAAACAGAAAGTATGATAGCTTTTCAATATTTATATAAACTTACATCCGAAGAAAAATATATTCACCTAATAAACCAAATTTGGAATTTTGTTAAAAATTATTTCCTAGATAATGAATATGGAGAATGGCATGAAAAATTAGATGAAAATAAAAAACCGATTAATCTTAATAAAGTAGATATGTGGAAATCACCTTATCATATTATTAGAATGTGTATAAATATGTAATATGAAAACTTTTTATAAACTAATTCTTACACTATTGTTATTTGTATTCCTTAAATCTTGTGAAAGTAAAAAAAAGGTTTTTTTTAAAGAAGACTTTGAAAAATATGAAGCACAAAAACAACCAGAAGAACCTTGGATTGTTTCAGGAGAAGGAATTACAGTAGTGGATACTCTAAAAGCATACTCAGGAAAAAAATCTATTCATTTTAAAAGTGGAGAAGGATTTAAAAACAGAGCTTTTATCTCACTCAAAAATATATTTCCTAAAGAAACAAAAAGTTATCATGGAAGTATGAAAATGTACGTAGAAGAAGCTTCTCCAGATGGTATACATTGGACTATGATTCAAGCTTCAGGAAAAACAACTGAAGGATTTCATGCAGAAGTAAGATACGGAGGGCAGCACAATAAAAGAATAATGGCAAATTATGATACCAAAGAAATTAAATCAGACTGTTGGCATCATACGCAGTTTAAAATGCCAGAAAAAAAATGGGTTACATTACAATGGTATATGAATAGAGAGGAAAATAATATGAAACTATGGCTAGAAGGTACGTTAATCCATGAATTGAATGTGAATAATATTGATAAAGGATGTTTAGAGAATGAGAATAAGGGAAAATGGACATTTCCATTTTTTGAAATAATATCTTTAGGTTGGGTAGATTATCAAAAAAAAGGAGGAGAACGTAAAATTTGGATAGACGACGTAATTTTATCAGAAAATTAACATAGTTTTAAAAAACAACACAATAGTTTTTAAAAATTCAAGAAATATTTAGTGTTAAATTTTAACAAAAATGTTAAAATATTATAGAGAATTAATATAAATATACCAGTTAACAATATTAAAAGAAAAAAAACGTAAAATCTATTTGTTTAATTTTTAGAAAAAAAGATGTTTATTAATTTATATGTATTAATAGTATTATTGATTTTATTTATTTGATTTTCAGTTTTTTATGTGTATTTATAGGAGTTGTATTGAATGTTTTTTTTGTTTAATGTTTTTTATTAAAAGTTTAAACAATTATGCTAAAGATTATTGTTTTGATATTTTTTTTTAAAAAATTAACATATGTAATGAAAAAATTATATATTTGATATGTTCAGTTATTATTCTAAAATATAATTAAAGAACAAAAGTTATATTCCTCTAAAATGTATAACGAAGAAAATATTACAATATTATTATTGTACGGTTTTTTATAGAAAATAAAATAGCATAGTTAAACCCCCCGGAAAAAATATGAAAATAATTTATACTCTAATTTTAGAAAAAAGAAACACAAAGAATCTTTTATTAGACATTGACTTTCTAATTTGATTACTAAGTAGTAATTAATAGTACAACCAAAATAACTCTTAAGTTTAAAAAGTATCTTATATAAGTTACTAGTTTTCTTGTTGTTCAGAAAAATGAACATCTAGAATCGCTAGTAATAGAGAAGAACATAGAAATAAAAAGAACCCCGTAATTGTAACACTTTGGCGAGCAGATACAAAAACAGGGCATTGTATAATAATCAATATAATAAACTGATCATTATGGTTATTTATTTAAAAAGAAAATTATTTAAAATCCACAAAAATTCAAAAAACAGCAAATTTAGCTTTAATTTATTATATAAAAAAGGTATATATGTTAAAACTAATGTTTGTAGTGTAAAAAAAATAGGGGCTAAACCTAATCTTTTTGCATGTTTAAATAAAAGGGGGAAAAGGATACCTTTTACTATTTTCAGAAATTTTAATAATGTAAGTTTTATCCTTAAATTATTGGTGGTAGTAGTTTTCATGTCTTCTTTTCAATATGTTAAGGCACAAAACACCGACAATGATGCGGTTAATGATGTTGTAGACTTAGATGATGATAACGATGGTATTTTAGATGTAACTGAATGTAATCCAACAGGAGCAAATACAATTACCAACGGAACTTTCAATACAAATATAACAGGTTGGACAGGAACTGGAAGTAGTACATGGTTTTATAATGGTACTACTCAAGGAGTTCAATACACAGCAGGTAGTGGTGTAACTTCTGGTTTAGAGCAAACATTTACATCTACAGCAAATAACGGACATTTACTATCTTTTCAAGTTTCTGCAAATAATTTAGATGTGACATCCACTATCTTTAATGTAATAGTAAATGGAGTAGTAGTGCATACAGAAACTACAGCAGAAATAGTTGCCACTAACGGAGCTGCTTTAACAGTGGGTACCAGAGAGTTGGTGATTTTTACGCCTAATGCTTCTAGTACTATTACTTTCCAAGCTGTAGGTGCAGGAACACAAGATGTAATACTTTTAGATAATATAGCGGTTACTTTAGATTGTAGAAATTCAGATACAGATGCACTTCCAGATTATTTAGATTTAGATGCAGATGGAGATGGAATTCCTGATAATGTTGAAGGGCAAACAACCTATAGTTATGTTGCTCCTAATGGAGTGTATAATGGAGATGGAGTTGACACCGCATATTTACAAGGAATTAGGGTAATTGATACAGATGGAGATTTAATTCCAGATTATTTAGATACCGATAGTGATAATGAAGGAGGAAATGATACTGCCGAGGCTAATATTACATTGGCTAATGGAGATACAGATAATGATGGATTAGATAATAATGTAGATACTACTGCAGATTATGCAGACCCTAACGGAAATATAAACGATCCAACAACTTTAGCAGATACAGATGGAGATTATCCCTCAGATGATGTAGATTATAGAGACGATTTTTCATTATTGGCAAGTAATGATAATGATAAAGATGGGGTGCCAGATAATACGGATTTAGACGATGATAACGATGGTATTTCCGATATAAATGAAGGGCAATGTACCCCAGTTTCTACTGGGGTATGGTCAGGTTCAGGAACTACATATTCTGCTAGTGCTGGACCTATAACAGTAACTACAACATCTACATTTTCAGGAGGAGCAATTCCATTTCCTCTTGGACCAAATACATTTAATACGACTAATTATTGGACGCCAAATTTAGCAGGTGCCAACTCTTTAGTATATGATGTAAATTGGGATGGAACACAAGAAGCAGGAACAGATATAGATCTTCCAACAGATGATCAAGGCTCTGGTACTTTAACATTCACCTTTAGCCAAGCAGTAACAAATCCAACCTTACATTTTGATAAATTAGGAGGAATAGATGGAATATATACGAACTCATTAAGTTTTACAGTAGCAACGCCAGGTGTGTCAGTAACTCGTTTAGGTGGTTCAGATGATTTTCAAGTAATCGGGGGAGCTACGATTCAACGTATGCCAAATATTATTCATACAGATGGAACTCCAAATACACTTAATGGAGTAGCGGAAGGTACAGCTTCTGGTTCAGTACAATTAAATGGTACGTTTACAACGGTTACATTTAATTGGAAAGGAGTTGGATACGAAGGTTTAGGAGGAGATTTAATAGAACTAGCCTTACAATTTTGTGTATCACCAGACAGTGATAACGATGGCGTTCCTAATTATTTAGAAACAGATAGTGATAATGATGGATGCCCAGATGCAGTAGAAGCAAGTGGAAGTTTTTTACCAACAGATTTAACTTCTAGCGGAAATTTAGCAGATGCAGATGAAGGAAACGTAGATGGAACAGGAGTACCTACAGATGGTGCAGGAGGAGCACAACAAACACAAAATACAACAGCCGCTATGGCAGATAGTAACAATATAGATGCATGTGATGTAGATTCTGATGGAGATGGTATCATGGATAGTGCAGATTTAGACGATGATAACGACGGTATCTTAGATATGGACGAATGTGTTGTTGTCTCCGGTATATCTCCCATTAATGTAACAGATTTTTTAAGAATTGGAGGAACTAATAATGCTGGGCAACCAAATTCAGCAGCATTTGATCCTGCAAAAATAAATAATGTGATTCTTACTCCAAACTTAGGGTCACAGTCTGGTACAGCAATGGCAAGAGAGCAAATAGATATGACTAAGGATTTTGTATTGAGGTATTCTATGAATTTTGGCTCTAATAGTGATACAAATCCAGCAGATGGACCAGGGGCAGGAGTAGGAATTGGAGGAGCAGATGGTATTGCTGTAATTTTTCATAACGATCCTAGAGGATTTAACTTAACAGGTATTGGAGGAGCAGGAATGGGAGCTTCAGATATTGTAAATGGAATTGCAATTGAGTTTGATACATTTGATAATGGTGCATTTGAAACACCAAATACGATAGAGGGTATTCCAGCAGGTTTACCACCAATGGGTGGTTTTGTAAGAGGTTTCGATCATACATCTATTTGGGATACAGATGCAGGAGTTTTTGGTGCAGGAACAGGAAATCCATACAACCATATAGGAGACGATCCTGTAACAGTTGTAGGTGTTGGTGGAGAAATAGAAGATGGAGCTTTTCATAAAGTAGTAGTTACCTGGAATGCAACAACACAGGTGTTATCATGGACTTTTGATGGTGTACAAGTAGGTTCTTATACAAGCGATATTATTAATAATCATTTAGGAGGTTCTAATTTAGCGTATTTCGGGGTTTCTGCTTCTACAGGAGCTTTGTTTAATCAACAAGAAGTTACTTTTGAAAGTATTGAAAACTTAGACCCATGTGATACAGATATGGATGGAGTTCCTGATATAGTAGATTTAGACAGTGACGGAGACGGTTGCCCAGATGCACAAGAAGGTGCAGTTGGTTTTACAGCATTAGTAGCAGCTAGTGGTAGTCTACAAGGAGGAAACTCAGGAACAGGGTATACAGGTTCTTCAACTACCCCAGTATTACAAAATTTAGGAACAGCAGTAGGAAATACTGTAACTACCAATGGAATACCAAATGCTGCTGGTACTGGGCAAGGAATAGGAACTTCACAGAACGGAGGAATAGAAAATTGTACAGATACAGATGGGGATTTAATAGTAGATGTTGATGATTTAGATGATGATAATGATGGGATTTTAGATACAGATGAATGTCAGTTACAACAAGTAGTTCCTTCCCTCTTTACAGTGGTAAATGGGGTGACAGAGACTTTCACAATGAGTGCTGCTGAAGGGTTTGTATTTGACTTGTATTATTTGGATAATTCATTCAATTTTGAAATTAATGGAACAAAATTAGCTGCAGATGAAATGCAGTTTCATAATGGTTCTTTTGTGGCAGCTACGGAGTCTCTTATTGGTTTTACTTCAGATAATCAACCTTATGGGCTAGCTGCAGGGTCAGTTGATGTATTCGAAATTAATAAAGCAAGTTCAGGTTTTACTTGGGATGGAGTAGAGAACCCAATTGTAAGATTAACTATTGATAGCGCAGGACAAGTAACCATTGAAGGTAAAAGAACGGGAGCAGCAAGCTTTGAGCCAATGAGTGTTGTAAATGGAGCTGCACTTAATAATATCACATGGAATAATTCAAGCAGTAATACAGTAATAATTAGTCAAAAGGTCGCAGGGCCAACTGAATTATCAGGTTTTGGATATGGTTTTATATGCATTGATACAGATAACGATGGAATACCTAATAGCTTAGATTTAGATTCAGATGGAGATGGTTGTCCAGATGCACAAGAAGGTGCAGGAACATTTACTAAAACTTTAGTAGATGCATCTAGTACAGATTTAGAGGGAGGAAACTCAGGAACAGGATATACAGGTTCTTCAACTACACCAGTATTACAAAATTTAGGAACAGCAGTAGGAAATACAGCAACTACTAATGGTGTGCCAAATGTTGCAGGCACTGGGCAAGCAATAGGAACTTCCCAAAACGGAGGAATAGAAAATTGTACAGATACAGATGGAGATCTAGTACCAGATATTACCGATTTAGATGATGATAATGATGGAATTTTAGATGTGGATGAATGTATGCCAGACCTCACACCAGTAACCGGAGCAGAGTCTACAGTAAATATTACACCAGCAGCTTCTACTCGACCATCAGCTGGAATTGGAATTCTAGAAGGAGATTTTAATATAGACGGTACAAAAGTAGCTGCTTTTAAAATAGATTGGACAGATTTAGATGCGGCTGGTACAATTAATGGGCGAAATATTAGTGGTTTTGGAACAAATTTAGGTACTGGGTATTTAATTCTTGAAAGTGATTCATTTTATACACAAACTATTAATGTAACACCTGAGTCAGGGTATTTTTTAAATTCTTTTAACTGGGGGGCATCAGATGATGTTGATCCAGGTCTCAATTGGACAACAACTTCTAGAATACTTCAAGGACAATATTTTACGTTAACATGGGATGGTAATGCCACAGTTACCTTAGTTAATCCTGGAGATTCAGGACAAATTAGGATACTAACAGATGGGGCAGATGCAGACACAACTATTGATCTTACAGATAATTCAGATTTTGCAGATGGTAGAGTTATTGCTCCAGATGGTTTAGAAGTTACGAAAGGAACTGCCTTTTGGAACCAACAATCAGCTAATGGGAGTATAAATCATTATTTTATAATAACATCTCCAGATGGATTTAAAACCCCAGTAAACTTTAAAGTAGATCACTACCAACCAGGAGGAATAGGTGGTTCTGGTACTTCGTTTGCACTTGATAGTTGGGCTATAGGATTAGGAGGAAACAGTGTTAATTTAGGAAGTGGAGATTGCTCAGATTTAGATATGGATGGTATAATAAATATATTAGATTTAGATTCTGACGGAGACGGTTGCCCAGATGCACAAGAAGGAGCAGGAGGATTTACCTCATTAGTAGCCGCAAGTGGAACGTTACAAGGAGGAAACTCAGGAACAGGATATACAGGTTCTTCAACTACCCCAGTATTACAAAATTTAGGAACAGCAGTAGGAAATACTGTAACCACTAATGGTGTACCAACTAGTGCAGGTACTGGGCAAGGAATAGGATTTAGTCAAAACGGGGCAATGGAAAATTGTACAGATACCGACGGAGATCTAGTACCAGATATTACCGATTTAGATGATGATAATGACGGTATTTTAGATATAGATGAAGGAATTGAATTTACAAACTCTAATGTTACTGCAGATAACCTAAGTTTTACAGATTGTACAGGGAGAACTAATTCTGTTACAAATACAACTGTTGGAGGTACAGTTGGAACTAATGGTACACGCTTTATAGTAAGAGAAACAACGATTACAGATGGAGATTCATATACATTCACGTTTGGAACACCAGTAGATAATGTAAGCCTGTTTTTTGATAATATACTAGAACAAGGAGTGATAGGTAATTTTAGTGTGCTTTATGAAGATAATACTACCGATAGTGGTCTGGATTTTAATTTATCAGATAACCCTTATGGATACACATTTACATCATCAGATAATTTAGAAAAAATAAGTTTTTCTGGTATTCCAGCAGTTACCGATGAAAATGTTAATGGAAGTCAAACGGATGCAAGTCAGGCTAGAGGTACAGTTGAACTAATAGGATTAGCTGCTAAAAAGGTGAAAGCAGTTACTTTTGAGTTTTTAGATCAAAACCCTACATCTACAGCTTTTTCAGGGTTTGTTAATCCAACGATAATATGTTTTTCACAGGATACGGATAACGATGGTATACCAAATCATTTAGATTTAGATTCTGACGGAGACGGTTGTCCAGATGCTTTAGAAGGAGATAGTACCACCATAACAAGTACTGTAGCCGCAAGCGGAACGTTACAAGGAGGAAACTCAGGAACAGGATATACAGGTTCTTCAACTACCCCAGTATTACAAAATTTAGGAACAGCAGTAGGAAATACTGTAACCACTAATGGTGTACCAACTAGTGCAGGTACTGGGCAAGGAATAGGATTTAGTCAAAACGGAGCAGATAATAGTGCTTGTGACGACGGAGATAATGTAGATGCATCGGTGGAAGATGCTGCACCAAATGGTGGAGATGGAAATGGTGATGGAATGCCAGATAGTTCGCAGTCAAATGTAACATCTATCCCAGATGGTTCTGGTACAGGAAGTTATGTGACTATATTGGTGACAGGGGATTGTGACGAAATAACAAGAATGGTTATCGAGCAAGAAACAGACCAACCATTAGAAGATTCATTATATGATTATCCATTTGGATTAGTTGATTTTACATTAAAATGTGGGGCAGTAGGGCAAGAAGGAACAGTAAAATATTTTTGGCACGGAATAAATTCAATAGCAGGTGTAAACGCATTTAGAAAATTTGGACCTACAACATTTGGAGGCGCAATTTCTGAATATACAAGTACCATAGCAGGTAGAACAGAAGCCATAGAAATGGTTAACGGGCAGCCTGTATATACTACAGAATATACACTTAGAGATAATACATTAGGAGACGAATCTACTGTAGATGCAGAGATTGTAGATCCAGCAGGACCTTCAGTTTTAGGAGATAGCGATGGAGATGGAATAAATAATAGTGCAGATTTAGATGATGATAACGATGGTATTTTAGATAGCGATGAAGGCTTTGATCCTTTAGATAGCGATGGAGATGGTATTTCAGATATAGATGAAAATAATGGGCCAGATGGAATTCCAGGATCAGGTGATGAATCAGATCCAAATGATTCTTGTAGTCCAAATGCTTTACCTAATTGTGTATCAGGTGGAGCAATTATAAGAGATACCGATGGAGATGGTATTCCAGATTATTTAGATATTGATAGCGATAATGATGGTATTCCAGATAATGTTGAAGCGCAAGCTACAGGTACATATGCAGCACCTATTGAAGATAATCCTGCTACACCGTTAATAAATGAAGCAGATATAGATGGAGATGGTTTAAATGAAGCTTATGAAGGTGCAGGAGATGAAGGCTTAGTTCCTGAAAATAGTGATACAGATACGATGCCAGATTATCTAGATATAGACTCTGATGATGATGGTATTATGGATGTGATTGAGGCAGGTTTACCAATTCAGAGTAGTACGGCAGATACCGATGGAGATGGTCTACTCGATATTTACGAAGGAACAGATGATAATGATGGTTTTGACGTAAATGATGAATTGAATTCAGGAGCAAATGGATTGCCAAACGATCAAAATACAACAACAACAGAAGTAGATTTTAGAGATTTACCAGCTGCAGCAGATAGTGATAGAGATGGTACTCCTGATTACTTAGATCTTGATAATGATAATGATGGTATTGTAGACTCGGTAGAGAGTGCATGTAATCCTGGAACCAATAATCCTGGTTTAGGATTAATTTGGGATCCAAATATAGATCCAGCAACAGAGGTAAGTTCAAGAACTAATTTTAATACAAACAATCCAAAAATAAATAGGTACGAAGCTTCTGTATTCGATCCAGCATTTGGAACAGGAATTGAATTTGTAGAGAAAACAGTAAGTAACGTAGTTTTCGGATCAGGACTAGTTGATGAGTCAGTAAGAACAAACAACCAAGTAGAGGTTCATGGTTATTATTATTTAAGTGGAGCTACAGAAACAAATGTGGCTGGTGCAATAGCAAACAAAGATTATTTAGAGTATAGTTTTACAGCGTTACCAGGTATTTCTACATTATTACGTTCTATAAACATTCAAGATATTACCACATTTTTACCAGGTACATATTTTAATGCTAGAGGAGTAAACTTATCAGCAAATCCAACTCAGTTTCCAATACATGCAGATTTTTCATATCAAATAGACATTAGTGCAGATAATTTTGCAACATCGGCAACCTTAGTAGGTACACAAGTAACACAACGACGTGATAATGGAACTACTTTTGCCAATGTATTCGATGAAATGTCAGAAGTTCCACCTTCATTTAGTTATGAAGAGTTTAAAGGGATTGCTAATTTTCCGTTAGTAGGAGGAACAACATATAAAATTCGAATGTACATTTTCGCATCAGAAGATGTAACAGGAAATGGATATGTAACGTTTGATAATTTTAGAGTAAATATTAGTAAGTGTGATGTTTCAGATTCAGATGGAGATGGTATTCCAGATAGTTTCGATTTAGATAGTGATGGAGATGGTTGTTTTGACGCCTTAGAAGGAGATGCAGGTTTAACATATGCCGACTTAAATGCAGATGGATCTATTAATACAACTACAAATCCAGTAAACGATAATGGAATTCCAGTAGGGCCAGGAACAGCAGGTAATGGAACTACAGGACAAAACGATGTAAGTGCAAAAGATCCATTTGTTAAATCAGATATTTGTGGTCCATGTAACGCTGGAAATCCAAATTTTAGCGATCTAGATTTAGATGGCATAGGAGATATTTGTGATGTAGATGATGATAATGATGGAGTTACAGATGCAAATGAATCTTTTTGTGTTTTTAATAATTCTAATAGAAAACTTGCAGTTTTATACGATAATTTATTAGGAGATGTAAGTCCTACAAGCACAGATTCTGATTTCTATACTTCAGGAACAGTGTCTTCTCAATTATTTGGATCTGGAGTAAGTTATACCAATGATGCAAATAATACAGCAGGAGGATACATCGATTTACAAGGAGTAAACCAAGCAGATGTGGCTGGAGCAAAGGCAGATAACGATTACATTCAATACAATTTTGTAACAGGTTTGGTACCGTATCAAATACAACAATTATTTTTCTTTGGAGAGCCTATGGGAA
The DNA here is from genome assembly GCA_947498055.1 of uncultured Tenacibaculum sp. Taxonomy (GTDB): domain Bacteria; phylum Bacteroidota; class Bacteroidia; order Flavobacteriales; family Flavobacteriaceae; genus Polaribacter. The sequence goes on along the minus strand of CANMJA010000041.1, from coordinate 1,147 downwards.
TTCCGGCAGTGGATTATAGAACAGGTTATAGTTATCAAGTAGAAATTTCAGATGATAATTTTACAACAAGTTCTGTTCTTTTTGATGAAGCAACCGTAGGACTATCATCTTTCCGATTCCCTGCTACTAATACAATAACTTTAAATCCAGATACATACTATAGTATTAGAATCTATGTATACGCAAACCCAGCGGGTAATTTAGAATCAATAACTATAGATAATGTTGCTTTTCAAGGTGTTTTATGCGAGTCTCTAGATACAGATGATGATGGAACGCCAGATTATCAAGATTTAGATAGTGATAATGACGGGTGTAATGATGTCCTAGAATCTGGAGGAACTGATGATAGTACAGGTAGATTAGATGGTCATCCTACAGTAGATGGCTTAACAAGTGCAACACCAGGTCAAGTTACCAATGGAGCAGCAGTAGGAGGGTATGATGGTGTTACAGGAGACGAAACGGTAGCAGTACAAGTAAATGTAGATGCAACCGCATTATTAGATCAAGGAGCGTCTTCTGGAAGTTCTGCAATGTTCACAATAACTTCAGCACAAGCTTCGAGTGCAGTAAGTTATACTTCTGGAGTTCCTAATTATAGTACTTTAGGAAATGCAAATGCAGGATTAAATTATACATGGTATATTGGAGATCCAAGTACAGGAGGAATAGAAATTCTTGCGGCAAATCCAAATTATGCAGGAGAAGATTCAGCATCACTTGCAATAGTAGATGTAACTGGTTTAGGAGGAACAGAATATTTCTTAGTAGTAACACACGATGATAATACTTGTATAAATATAGTAAATAGCGCTACATTAATAGTTATCGATGCAGTAGCAGATAATTTTAGTGGTAGCCCAATTACAGGAGGAGATATGACTCCAGATGTAACAGATAATGATACTTTAAATGGGACACCAGTGGTTGTAGGAACAGGTCCAGGCGAGGTAACGGTAAATCCAAGTCCAGCAGGAGTAACGAATCCAACAGCATTAACATTAAACCCAATAACAGGGGAAATCACAGTAGCTACAGGAACTCCATCGGGCACGTATGTGTATACCTATGAGATTTGTGAAAACGGAGCAAGTCCAACCAATTGTGATACAGCAAGTGCCACCGTTTTAGTAGAAAATCCAAT
>CANMJA010000040.1 GCA_947498055.1 uncultured Tenacibaculum sp. | reverse complement strand
TTGATTATGTCCATTACAGCATACGACATCTATACAAAACCTTTAATTGAGTAAATTAAAATATCAAATAGTATTACACCTCTAAAAATTAAAAGGAAAAGGAAAAGGAGGTTACATAAAAACAAATATTAATTGAATTTTAAAAAAATACATTAGTAATAAAAAACTTTAAAATAAGTAAAAGATATCTTTAAATAAATACACTAATCCTAAATCAGTTTTTATAACATTAATTAAAATGTAAACTTGAATGACCAAATTTAAAAGAGAAGATATACACATAATAAGTAGGCATAGTAGTATTTCTGAAAAAAACATCCATACTATATTAAAAGAGAATATTTATAACTCTAAACAATCTTGGCATAAATTCTTAAAGCTTTTTTTTATGAGTTTAGGGGTTTGTTTTACAACAGCAGGAGTTTTATTTTTCTTTGCATATAACTGGGCTAACTTACACAAGTTTCTTAAAATTGGATTAATTGAAGGGTTAATTATAGGAATAATTTCTGCTATTTTATTATCAAAAATAAATTCCGATATAAAAAACATCTTACTTACAGGGGCTTCTATGCTAGTAGGCGTTTTATTTGCGGTGTTCGGACAAATATATCAAACTGGTGCCGATGCATATGATTTTTTCTTAGGTTGGACGATGGCTATAACTCTTTGGGTTTTTATTGCCAACTTCCCTCCTCTTTGGCTTCTTTTTATTGTTTTAATAAATACCACGGTTATTTTATATTTTGAACAGGTTGTTCTTTATCCTTCTTATATTTTTCTTTTTACTTTGCTTTTTGCTATCAATGTATGCTTCTTAATCGCTTTTTTGTTTGGAAAGAAAATTTATAAAACACTAAAAATTCCAACATGGTTTATTTATGTAATAGCTTTGGGTGCTATTAGTTATAGTACCATTGGAGTTATTACAGGAGTTTTTAACCATAAACAAGACTATTTCTCTCTGTTAATGTTTATTACTATTTTAGTATACATTCTTGGAATTTTTTATGGTTTAAAAACAAAAAGTAACTTTTTCTTATCTATTATTTCTTTTAGTATTATCCTAATTATTTCAAGTTTTCTCATCAATTCATCACATGATGAATCTATGTTTTTTATCATAGGATTATTTATCGTAGTAAGCGTTACACTAGTTATTAAAACTCTAATCAATCTTCAAAAGAAATGGATAAATTCATAAATAAAAAGAAACTGTTAAACGAGCTTCATTTAATAGAAGGAGAAGATTTTGTTTACAATGAAAACGCTATTCATACAGAATATCAAATAAAAGAAGAAAATCAATCTAGCTTATCTATTAAAATACTTTCTGTCTTAGGCGGCTTATTAGCTACATTGTCTTTTATTGGATTTCTATTTATTACTGGTCTTTTTAATTCTGAATTAGGTTTATTAATATTAGGAGGTGCTTTCCTATTTTTTACTATTATAATAAATAAAGAATCTAATAAAATTACGATAGATACTGCCAGTATAGTTACTTATATTATAGGTATTGTTCTTCTTTCAATAGGCTTAAAAGAAATGGAATTTACCGAGAATAATATTCTCATTTTAGTAAGTATTATAGGAATGGGAACTCTATTTATTACACAAAATTATATGCTGTCCTTTGTTGCTATACTTACCATTAATGGTAGCTTTCTTATATTAATAGCTTTTAATAAAATACCTAACTTAATTCACCTATATATTTCTTTTAATACTTTAATAGCAACCTATCTATTTTTAAATGAATCAAGATTAATATCTAAAAACATAAAAATATCTAAATTATACAATCCCAGTAGAATTGGTTTTATTTTCTCTTTATTAATGGGGTTAATAGCAACCATAAAAAGTTTTTTTACACATCATATATCGCAAGGTTATCTGTGGCTATCTTCTATTATTATTAGTAGCTGCATTTTATATGTGCTATTTCTACTTTTAAAAATTTTGGAAGTAAACTCTTTAAAAAGTAAGTTTTTAATTTATACTTTAAGTCTATTACTACTTTTACCAATTTTTTATTCTCCTTCTATTTTAGGTGCCATTTTAATTATTTTATTAAGTTTTCTGGTAAATTACAAAACAGGATTTGTTATTGGTGTTGTTGCTTTTATCTACTTTATTTCACAATATTATTACGATTTACATTTTACTTTATTAACTAAATCTATTATTTTATTTTCCTCAGGAATTGTATTTCTGTTACTTTATATACTAACTGCTAAACAATTAAATTCTAATGAAGAAGTATAAAAAAATAATTATTCTTATAAATCTGGTTATTGTACTCATCTTGTTTCATCGTTCTATGTATAACAAAGAAAAAATAGTTTCAGAAGGAAAACTTATTCTTTTAGAATTAGCACCTGTAGATCCTAGATCTTTAATGCAAGGAGATTATATGACTTTACGTTATGCTATTGCTAGTAATTTTAACACAGATAGCATTTTTAAAAGAGGATTTTGTATTGTTAGTTTAAAAGAAAATGGTGTTGCAAAAAGAGTTAGACTACAAGAAAATAAACTTCCTATTAATGAAGGAGAATATGGTATAAGATATACTTTAAGTGGTAGAAATAGGATACATATTGGTGCAGAATCTTTCTTTTTTCAGGAGGGAGAAGGAGAAAAATATGAAAAAGCTAAATACGGAGCTGTAAAAGTAGATACTAAAGGGAATAATGTTTTAGTTGGTTTGTATGATGAAAATAGAATTAAAATAGAATAATAGTTTTATGAAAGAGAAAAAAACAAAAAAACCATGGCCAACAAAAGCTGCTATGGAGCAGGTTTATAAAATGAATCTTTGGGGTAGTAACGAAACGGACTTCTATTCGGGTATTGGCTCACATGATCCTAAAATTACACATCCATATATAACAGCCTTAACATCCTTTTTAACTTCTTTCAAAATTCCACTTACTGTATGCGATTTAGGTTGTGGAGATTTTAATGTAGGTAAACAATTAGTTAAATACACCAAGAAATACATTGCTACAGATATAGTTACTGATCTTATAACGCATAATAAGAAAACCTTTACAAAAGAAAATTTAGAATTCCTATGTTTAGATATTGCTATAGATGCTTTACCTCCTGCAGATTGTGCTATATTAAGACAGGTATTACAACACTTATCAAACACAGAAGTGCAAAATATTGTAAATAAATTAAGTGCTTATAAATATGTTATTTTAACAGAACATATACCTCAAGGAGATTTTACACCTAATAAAGATATTATTTCAGGACAAGGAATTCGATTAAAAAAACAAAGTGGTTTAAACCTATTAGCATCTCCATTTAATTTTAAAGTAAAGGGAGAAAAACAATTAGCATCTATTGATTTAAATAATGGAAAAGGTGTTATTATAACTACGCTTTATACTGTTTTTTAAAATTAGTGATTTTTCCCATCTTTAATACTGTAAATAGTTATAAAAACATGAAAATATATGGCATTAGTGGACTTGGTGCAGATAAGAGAGTTTTTAATTTTCTTACACTAAATTATGAATTCACTCCTATCCATTGGATATCTCCTAAAAAAAAGGAATCTATTAAAGAGTATTCTAAAAGACTAAGTACTGTAATAGATATTGAAAATGATTTCTGCTTAATTGGTGTAAGCTTTGGAGGATTAGTTGCTACAGAAATAAGCAAAATTTTGAATCCAAGAATAACTATTTTAATCTCTTCAGCTCACACAAAAAATGAATTAAATCCAATTTTTAGATGGTTTGGTAAAATCAAAATAATACGATTCATACCTACTTCTTTTTTTCACTTTCCTAAACGTATTGCTACTTATTTATTTGGCGCAAAAAACAATAAATTATTGTATGCTATTTTAAAGGATACAGATCCTTCTTTTGTTAAATGGGCACTTTATGAACTAACAAATTGGCAAAATACAACGTTATTAAAAAACGTTATAAAAATTAATGGTACAAGCGACAAACTGATTCCTCCAAGAGGCACAACTAAAATGCTATTAATAGATAAAGGAGCGCATTTTATGATTGTAGATAATGCTCCTAAAATAAGTGAATTTGTAAATTTAGAAATAGCAAAAATTATTAATCAATCCAATTTTTAAAATCTTTTACACGCTCTCTACTTACAATAATTTCTTGTTCTGTAAAAGAATGTAAAATTAGCTTTAATCGAGAGTTGGTATAAGATATAATGTCTTTTATTGCATTTATGTGTACTATAAATGTTCTATTTACTCTAAAATATTGTTCCGGATTTAACTGTTCTTGCCAATATTCTAAGGAGTTATCTATTAAATAATTCCTATTTTCATTTGTATGAATATACGTTGCTTTATTTTCTGAATACAAACATTCTATATTATCGGTGTGAATAATTTTTATATGCTGTCCTATTTTAATCGTAAATCGTTTCTTATATTTTCTATCTATTGGGTTAATTAACAATTTTCTTATTTCATCTATATTAACCTGTAAGTCACTTTTCTCGGGTTGTTGTTTTTTATATTTATCTACTGCTACTTTTAATTCATCTTCATCAATTGGTTTTAATAAATAATCAATCGAATTTAATTTAAAAGCTTTTAAAGCATATTCATCATAAGCAGTAGTGAAAACAATGGCTGACTTTACTGGTATTTCTTCAAATATTTCAAAAGACAAACCATCTGAAAGCTGAATATCTAAGAAAATTAAATCGGGATGTTGGTTATTTTGAAACCAATTTAAAGATTCCTCTACAGAATGTAACATGGTATTTACTTCTATATCTAACATGGCCAACATTCGTTTTAATCTTCTTGCTGCTGGTTTTTCATCTTCTATAATTATTACATGCATACTTTTATAACTTTACTTCTTTACCTTGTTTCCAAACCCTCTTTTCATTGAATATATCTTTTATGTTTTGAATGGGATTTCCGTCTATTAAAATAAAATCTGCTCTAAAACCTTCTTTAATAAACCCTTTATCTTTTAACTTAAAATGGGTTGCGGGTAAAGATGTTGCAGATTTTAAAATGTCTAAATTAGATAATCCTGCTTTATAAAAAAAGATCATTTCCTTATATAAATCTGTACCATTATTAATTCCAGCATTTGGAGGGTCTGTACCTGCTAGTATTGGTATCTTCGCATCATACAATCTTTTTACCTCTTTTAAAATTCTATTGGTAACCTTTTCTTGTTCTTCATCCGACTTTTTAAAATATATTTTTTGTACTTTATGAATCGTTAATACCGTTGGTACTATAAAAAACTGTTCCTTTTTTAATGCTGTAAATTCCTCTTCCGTTAAATCCCTATCATCCCATATATGCACTAAACCATTTGCTTTATCTTTTACAACCCTAACTCCATCTCTTGCTTTAGAAACATGCACTACGCTTATTAATTTTTGATGATGAGCTTCTTTTATAATCTCTGCCACAGTTTCATAATTTAAAGTAGCTTTCCAAGGCTCTCTAATTATCTTAATATAATCAGCTCCTGCTTTTATTCTTCCTTTAACAAAAGCCTTAGCTTCTTCTGGTTTTGTTAATGTAGGAGTCGGATAATTAAATTGCGTTCCATGACCATTAGGTACGGTTGCTGCTCCACCTGCTGCATAATAATCTGCATGCTGAGTAGATTTTCTAAATTCTTTTAAAATAGGAATTGAAGGTTCATAGGTATGCATATCTAATACTGTTAAAACTCCTGCAGCCGCAGCCTCTTCTAATTGAAAACCACTCCACATATGTACGTGCGAATTAATTAGTGCAGGCATTAGCATTTTATTTGTGCCATCAATAACATTTTTGTGCTCTATTTTTTCTTTTGTTATTTTTTTTATTGTCCCGTTTTCAATAAGAATATTTCTACTTTTAAAAGTATGATTTCCATCAAATAAATGCACATTTTTAATGACAAAATTATCTTGAGCATCAAGAGTTAAACAAGAATATAAAAAGAAAATAAAGAGCCCTATTTTTTTCATCTTACTTCTTTTTATGCATTAATTCATTAATCTTTTTTTTCTCCCAATCTTCTGTAAAAAAGATAGGTTTCACAAATGTATTTATTGCATGAAATAGTAAAAAAATGCCCCAAATTAACCAAAGCGGGTAATGCTTAGGGTTTTCAAAACTCCATCGATTATTTATCTTTAAATCACCGAAAAGTTGGAAATTAAATTCTAATAAATTAGAAGATAGAACAAACAATAAATTAATAATTAGAAATGCTATTAAATGTTTATAAAAACCTTTTAATCTTTCTACTTTTCTTTTCACTTTTTTTAATTTATTTTCCTCTAAGTCTAAAGTCATAACACTTACTTTTCGTTCATTAATTCTTTAATCTTTTGTTCTTCCCAATTTTTTCCCATAAAGAAATTAAAACCAAAAATTTTAAAGGCCTGTAATACAATTCCTATTCCCCAAAAAAACCATACAATAAATGTACTCGAATCAAAAAAAGCCTCCTCAAAAGTTTCTCCATTCTCCATATTTCGCATAATTTTTCTTGTAGATATGAATGTATTTACAATTATATACACAGCTAAATGTTTGTAAAACTTTTTTAACTCTTCTATTCTCTTTTTAGCTCTTAAATATCGTTTTTCTTCATTGTTATTATCTATCTTTTCCATCCTCTATTTATTTAGTATTTTTTTATTTCTATTTTCTTCCTTCTCCATCAATTCTTTTATCTTTCTTTCTTCCCAATTTTTAGAAACAATACTACCATATCCAAAAACTCCTAACCAATGAAAAAAGACTCCTATTCCCCAAAAAAACCAAGTTGAATATACTCCAAATTCTGTGATTACTTCTGTAAAAGATTTCTTACCATCATGCATCATTCCGAAAATAATGATAGCACTAAGAAAAATATTTACTAAAACATAAACAATTAAATGAGAATAAAAACCTTTAATATCTTTTACTCTTTTTTTCGCTTTTAAAAAACGCTGTTCTTCTGTATATCTATTTTCCATTTTACACATCTTTTGCCATTAACTCTTTAATCTTATTCTCTTCCCAATCTTTTCCTAAAAGACGGTTATCAAATGTAATAAACGCATGTATTCCTATAGCAACTCCCCAACCTAGTACAGAAAACCAAAACCAATGAAACTCTGGAGATGTTAGTAAATTAACTGTAATAATTAATGGTATATTTAAAAGGTACAATGCTAAATGAACATAAAATCCTTTTATTTCCTTTACTTTCTTTTTGGCTTTTAAAAAACGTTGTTCTTCTAAATAATTACTTTCCATTTTGCATGTCTTTTATCATTAATTCTTTAATCTTACGATCTTCCCAATCTTTACTTAAAAAGATTTTATACCATTCAAATGCTTGAAATGCATGCGATAATAAACCAACTCCCCAACCCAATGCAGAAAACCAAAACCAATAATAATGAGGGCTATACTTTAAATTTATATATATTAGTATAGGTATTATTGTACAATAAACAGTTACATTTAAGTAGAATGCTTTAATTATTTTTATCCTTTTAACAGCTCTAAAATATTTTGCTTCGTTTATAACACTTGTATCCATACGTTCTAATATTCATCTTTATTCATTAACTCTTTAATCTTACGATCTTCCCAATCTTTCCCTAAAAAGATACTATAGTTATATACTTCTAATCCATGAAATAACACTCCTATTCCCCATCCAAAAATTGGAAAATAGAACCAATGAAACTGAGGAGAAAAACGTAAATTAATAAATATAAATACAGGTACAAAAATGATGTAAGTAATTAAGTTCTGATAAAACTCTTTTATTTTTTCTACTTTTTCTACTGCTTTTATATAACTATTGTTTTCAAAATCTTCTGATGTTTTCATTATATTTTTTGTTTTTAATAACAGTGGTAAACTCACTGTAAATGTTTTATTATTATTTTCTATTTGAATACTTTTTTCAGAAATTAATCCGTATCTATCTGCTATATTTTGTAAACCTACCTTTGTACTTTTTCCTCCAATTGCTTCTTTAGGATTACTATTATTTCTAATTTTTAAATACCCTTCTTCCTCATAAATAGAAATTTTTAGTGGTTTAGAACTAGAAACTACATTGTGTTTTACTGCATTTTCTAATAATAATTGCAAAGACAGCGGAACTATTTTTACATCGCTATTGCTAACAGATTCTGGAACCTCAAATTCTAAAGCATCCTCAAATCGCATTTGTAATAATTCCATATACACTTTTGCGAATTGTAATTCTTCAGAAATTGGAATCAATTCTTTATTACGTTGTTCTAAAACGTATCTATAAACTTTAGACAACTTTGTAGTGAATCGTTCTGCTTGATGCGGATTTTCACTTATTAAAGAAGTTAAAACATTTAAACTATTAAATAAAAAATGTGGATCTATTTGACTTTTTAATGTTTCAAACTTTGCTGTTTCAGTTTTAGCTACTATTTGTTGTTGTGTACTTTCTTGCGTTACCGATTTTTTCCATTCTCTCATAAAGCCTCTAGCATGTAAAAAAGCCGAAACACCAAAAGAGAAAAAACACCAAAATATATGCTGCCAAATCATTGGAAACTTAAAAAATAAACGAGCGTCTTGTCCTTGAATTTTTATAAAAAAGATATAATGAATTATAAGAATAAAAAATATCGTATAAACAATCGTAGAAATTATACCTAACCAAACTCTTGTATTCGTTTCTTTAACCCAATCCCATTTAGAAGATAAATAATTATTTAAAACTCCTTGTCCAAAAGCCAAACTAAAAGAATACATTCCAGAAACCCCAATAGAAATTAAGAAGGTTTTTATGTTATAATTTCCATTGATTATAAAAAAAGCAACAGCACATATCAATGTTATTTTTAAAGTTAAAGTAAACTCTTTTTTTAAATTACCTAGGCTAAATACTTCCTTCATTATTGTTCTTTTTTATTAAACTAAATAATCTACAATCTAATATCTAAAGATACATTTTTATCTATAACCTTAAATTTTGCATCTTCATAGTTTGGAGGTCCAAAAGTCATTACATTATTTGATGCTCCATAATCTTCCATTGGCATACCATTAACTTCGAAATCCATTTTCCCATTGCTATTTTTATCATGATAACAAATTACTGCATATTCTCCTTCCGGTATATTTTTAAAAACAACAGTGCTTTTTCCTCCTTCTATGATTGCTTCTTTTGCTTGTATTGGTGTTCTCACTAAAAAAGTTTCTTTATTATGAAGTGCAAATTTCATGTTTCCTTTATTACTAGTTACATTAGCTACTGTAACTGTAATCTTTTTACTTTGAGCAGCAATATTTAAGAAGCTTGTGACAGATATTAGTAGGGTTACTAAAATTTTCATACTTATAAAGTTTTAAATTAATTATACTACAAATTTGCAGAATTATACTTCTTTTATAAATTAATAATTACTCAATTGTATTTTTTATAGGATGAATCGTAAATTTTAATTAAAACTGTGTAATTCACTCCTACATTGTCAAGTAATAATAAATATTGTAAAAATTCTAGCTTAATTAATAAAATCCATGAGCATCATTTTTCAACAACTTAAGCAACTAAATAAACCTCACTAGAAAAGCAAAAAATATTTTTTTTTATAAAAAAACATCGTCTATTTCATTTTTTTTCATAGATTAGCCACACAATGCATACAAACAATAAGACAAATCAAATTTTAATTCGACGACGCCCCATGCGACGTCGCTAATATGTTCTTTATCTAGAATTAATTGAATTTGAATACCTTATTATCATGCAAACTTTAAACTCACATTTTTTTATTTACAGCTTCACTATTTTTATGAATAGTACTAATACACGCCGCATTTTTCCGCGCCCGTAGGGGCTATTCTACACTATAGAACTTAGGTGAGTCCGGTTCTCTAATTCAAAAACAACAAAGCATCCTTAGGAAAAAAAACAGAAAATAAAATCTGACCTAAATATCCTAGAATTAAATTTTTTAATTAAAACATCAAAGCAATGAAAATCATTATTGCGGATACATCACATAGCGTTTATGCACAAGAAATTTGTGTTACCATAGAAAATGCCGCAAAAATAAGAGGCACTGGTATTGCAAAAAGAAAGCCTGAATATATTATATCGAAAATGAAAGAAGGTAATGCTGTAATTGCCTTAGATAATGAAAATTTTGCAGGATTTTGTTATATAGAATCATGGAGCCATGGAAAATTTGTTGCCAACTCAGGTTTAATAGTACATCCTAATTATAGAGGTATTGGATTAGCTAAAAAGATAAAACAACAAGTATTCAATCATTCTAGAACCAAATTTCCAAAAGCTAAGATTTTTAGTATCACAACAGGATTAGCCGTTATGAAATTAAATAGTGATTTAGGATATAAACCTGTTACTTTTTCTGAATTAACTACGGATGAATCTTTCTGGAAAGGCTGTCAAACTTGCATTAATTACGATGTTTTACAAAGAACAGAACGGCAAATGTGTTTATGCACAGGAATGCTTTACAATCCTGAAAACGAAACTAAAAATGAACCCAAACGTAAAATTAAAGAGAAAACATTTCAACGTTTAAAAAGTATCAAACAACACCTTTTCCTTAAAAAAGAGAAAAAATGAAAAAATTAGTTCTTGCTTATAGTGGTGGTTTAGACACCTCGTACTGTGCTGTACATTTATCTAAAGATAAAAATTTTGAAGTACACGCTGTTAGTGTAAATACTGGCGGATTTACAACTAATGAAATTAACAATATAGAAAAAAAAGCATACGCTTTAGGCGTAAAAACGTATAAAAATATTCATGCTGTTTCTAATTATTATCAAAAAGTAATTAAATACCTTATTTATGGTAACGTTTTAAAAAACAATACTTATCCTTTATCTGTAAGCGCTGAAAGAATTATTCAAGCTATAGAAATTATTGAATATGCAAAAAGTATTGGAGCCAATTATATTGCACATGGTAGTACTGGTGCTGGAAACGATCAGGTTCGTTTTGATTTAATTTTTAACACATTAGCTCCAAACATAAAAATTATTACTCCTATTAGAGATAATACTTTAACCAGACAGCAAGAAATTGATTACTTGCAAAAGAACGGCGTAGAAATGGAATGGGAAAAAGCTAAATACTCTATTAATAAAGGACTTTGGGGTACTAGTGTTGGTGGAGATGAAACCTTAACCTCTCACCTACCTTTACCAAACGAGGCTTACCCTTCTCAATTAACAAAAACAGAAGCCATAACCATTAAAATTTCCTTTGATAAAGGAGAACCTGTAGCCTTAAATGACACTAAAAATGATGCGCCTATAATTATTGAACAAATAAATGAACTTGCTGCTTCTTATGCTATTGGTAGAGATATTCATGTAGGTGACACTATTTTGGGTATTAAAGGTAGAGTTGGTTTTGAAGCAGCTGCTGCTACGGTTATTATTAAAGCACATCATGTATTAGAAAAACATACTTTAACCAAATGGCAATTACAACATAAAGAATATGTGGCTAATTGGTATGGTACACATTTACATGAAGGTTTATACTTAGATCCTGTAATGAGAGATATAGAAGCGATGCTTACTAACAGTCAAAAAAATGTAACAGGAGATGTTTTTATCACTCTACAACCCTATCATTTTACAATTAATGGTATTCAATCTCCTCACGATTTATTGCAATCTGATTTTGGAAGTTATGGGGAAGAAAATAAGGCTTGGTCTGCACAAGATGCTAAAGGTTTTATAAACATTTATGGAAATCAAACAAAAATTTATCAAAACACAAACGGTTATGATTAAAGTAGGAATTATTGGTGGTGCTGGTTATACCGCAGGAGAATTAATTAGGATATTATTGTTTCATCAAAACGTAACTATTGATTTTGTGTACAGTACTTCTAATGCAGGAAATAAAATTAGCTTTGTACATCAAGATTTAGTTGGTAGTACCGATCAAGAATTTGTAAGTAATATAAATGCGAATGTTTCTATTGTTTTTCTTTGTTTAGGGCATGGTAATTCTTCTAAGTTTTTAAAAGAACATTCTTTTTCTAAAACTACAAAAATTATAGATTTAAGTAATGATTTTAGATTGAACGATGACGCTGTTTTTCAAGAAAAAGAATTTGTATATGGTTTACCTGAAATTAATAAAACACAAATTAAAGAAGCTAATTTCATAGCTAATCCTGGTTGTTTTGCAACTGCTATTCAACTAGCATTACTTCCACTTGCTTCTAATAGTTTATTAAAAAAAGATGTTCATATAAATGCTGTTACGGGTGCTACAGGTGCTGGTACTAGTTTATCTAAAACCACTCATTTTACGTTTAGAGATAATAACTTTTCGTATTACAAACCTTTTACACATCAGCATTTAGGAGAAATTAATCAATCTATGCAACAGCTACAAAAAAGTTTTGATAACGAAATTTTCTTTTTACCAAATAGAGGTAATTTTTCTAGAGGGATTTTTGTTACTGCTTATACTTATTTTGAGGGTTCTGTTGAAGAGGCTGTTCACATGTATAATGACTTTTATAAAGATGCCAAGTTTACGTTTGTTAGTGAACAACCAATACACTTAAAACAAGTCGTAAATACCAACAAATGTTTACTTCATCTTCACAAACATGGTAATCAATTATTAATTACCAGTTGTATTGACAATCTTTTAAAAGGTGCAGCCGGACAAGCAGTACATAATATGAATTTACAATTTGGTTTTGAAGAAACAGAAGGTTTACAATTAAAAGCTACTTACTTTTAAATAATTTTAATATGAAAATAGCAATTATAGGAACAGGAAATTTAGGTACAGCCATCGCAAAGGGATTAATTAATAACAACGGTGTTAACAAACTGTATTTAACAAAAAGAAATGTAACTGAACTAAGCAATTTCAAAGAACATAATAATGTAACCATTACCACAAATAATGAAGAAGCTGTTATAAATTCTGATATTCTAATTTTTGCTGTTCAACCAAAACATTTAGAAACTATTTTACAGCAAATAAAAAGTTCATTAACCCAAAAACATCTTATTATTTCAACTATCACTGGTTTTTCTATTGAAAAAATAGAAGGAATCGTAGGCTCTCATCTATCTATTGTAAGAGCCATGCCTAATACCGCTATTGCAGTAGGAAAATCTATGACTTGTTTGTGTGCAAACTCCAAAGGAAATGAACAAATGGAACTTGCTAAAACTATTTTTAATCAATTAGGAAACTCTATGGTTATTTCAGAGAACTTAATGCAATCTGCTACGGTAATTTGTGCTAGTGGTATAGCATTTTGGATGCGCTTAATTAGGGCTACTACCCAAGCTGCTATTCAATTAGGTTTTGATGCTAAAGAAGCACAAGAGTTAGCAATGTTCACCAGTGAAGGTGCTGCTAGTTTACTAATTAAATCTGGTAACCATCCGGAAGAAGAAATAGACAAAGTTACTACTCCAAAAGGATGTACTATAGAAGGTTTAAATGAAATGGAACACAAAGGTTTAAGTTCTTCATTAATTCAAGGAATGGTAGCTTCTTTCCATAAAATTAACACTATTAAAAAAGAACAAATATGAGTTTATTTAATGTATATCCGTTATTTGATATTACACCAGTAAAAGCGAAAGATGTATTTGTATATGATGAAAACAACACTGAATATTTAGATTTATATGGCGGGCATGCCGTTATTTCTATTGGTCACTCGCACCCTACTTATGTAAAAAAACTACAACAACAAATTGCAACCATTGGTTTTTACAGTAACTCTATTCAAAACCCATTACAACAGGAATTAGCAAAGAAGATTTGCGAAATTTCTAATTGTAAATATTACGAGTTATTTTTATGTAATTCTGGCGCAGAAGCCAATGAAAATGCTTTAAAACTGGCCTCTTTTCATACACAAAAAAAGAAAATTATTGCGTTTAAAAATTCTTTTCATGGTAGAACATCTGCTGCAGTTGTAGCCACAGACATTCCTAAAATTGTAGCTCCAATAAATGCACAACAAGAAGTAGAATTTTTAGAGTTTGGAGATGTTGAAACTTTAACTACATTACTATCTAAAGGAGATGTATGCGCTGTAATCACCGAAATTATTCAAGGAGTTGGTGGTTTAGACGAAGCTTCTACAGATTTTTATAAAGAAATAGATACACTTTGTAAAAAATATGGAGCCATCTTTATTGCAGATGAGGTACAATCTGGTTTTGGTAGAACTGGCGATTTTTTTGCTTTTCAAAAACATGAAATAGAGCCCGATATTATTTCCATGGCTAAAGGAATGGGAAATGGTTTTCCTATTGGTGGTATTTTAATTCATCCTAAAATTAAAGCTTCATTTGGCTTACTAGGAACAACTTTTGGTGGTAATCATTTAGCTTGTACCGCTTCTTTGGCTGTTTTAGAAACCATTGAAAAAGAAAATTTATTAAAAAACGCACAAGAAGTTTCTAACTACTTTTTAGAAAAAGTAAAAGAAATTCCAAGTATAAAAAACATAAAAGGTAGAGGGTTAATGCTAGGTTTAGAGTTTGATTTTCCTGTAGCGGAACTCAGAAAAAATTTAATTTTTGAACATCATATTTTTACTGGAAGTTCTAAAAATCCAAATTTACTTCGGATTCTTCCGTCATTGACTGTTAAGAAAGAGCATTTAGATATTTTTATTAATGCATTAATAAAAGCTTTAGAGTTACAAAGTCAACTTCAATCAGTCATTAAATCGTGATAATGAAACAAAATAAACAAATCACGGTAGCTGAACGAAGTCGAAGCTACAACTAACTTCATTTCGACTTCGCTCAATGAACAATAACAAGTAACTGAGTAAAATCGAAAAAAAATCATGGTAGCTGAGCAAAGTCGAAGCTACGTAAATCAAAATATCATGAAAAAATATACCGATATAAATGACATAAAAGATATTCCCAAAACGATACAAGAAGCTATTAACTTAAAAAAAACTCCTTTTAAATATAAAAACTTAGGAGCTAATAAAACTTTAGTTATGCTATTTTTTAATGCTAGTTTACGAACTAGGCTAAGCACCGAAAAAGCTGCTAAAAATTTAGGTATGGATGTTATTTGTTTACAAATTAATGATTCGTGGAATTTAGAGTTTGAAGATGGCTCTATTATGAATTTAAATACTTCAGAACATATTAAAGAAGCTGCCAAAGTAATTGCGCAATATGCCGATATTATTGCAGTAAGAGCTTTTCCTACCTTAGTAGATAAAGAAAAAGATAATGCTGAATTAATTATTAATAGTTTTGTTACCTACTCAAAAGTTCCTGTTTTAAATTTAGAAAGTTCTACTGCACATCCATTACAAGCTTTAGCAGATGCCATTACCATTAATGAATTTTCTGACTTAAAAAAACCTAAAGTTGTTCTTTCTTGGGCTCCACACCCAAAAGCACTTCCGCAGTCTGTTGCTAATTCGTTTGTTACTATAATGCAACAACTTCCTTTAGATTTTACAATTACGCACCCAAAAGGATATGAACTAAATGCAGATATTACTAAAAATACAACAGTAAACTATAATCAAGAAGAAGCTTTAAAAGATGCAGATTTTGTGTATGTAAAAAACTGGAGTTCTTATGAAGATTATGGAAAAATAATACCTCAAGATACAGATTGGATGCTTACTGAAAATAAACTAAAGGGTGCAAAATTTATGCACTGTTTACCTGTTAGAAGAAATGTAGTTGTGGAAGATGCTGTTTTAGATTCTGATAATTCTTTAGTCATAAATCAAGCAAATAATAGAACGTATGCGACGCAGATAGTATTGAAACATATATTAGAAGAAATTAAGACAGAATCTAAACCTCTTCCTATATAACTTATGCTTGAATATTTTACAAAATGTTAGTTCAAGTGATTTTTATGGAGATTGAACGAAGTCGAAATCGTAAGAAAAATGGTACTTCGACTTCGCTCAGCAGAACTATCGAGAACAATCGATGAAACGAAAACTTCTCAATAAAAATTATTACCCATTGCATTCCTAATAATTTCACTCGAAGAGACAATAATATTAAACAGAATAACATGAAAACACTAAAAATTATTAAAATTGGAGGTAATATTATTAATAACGAAACTCTTTTAAATTCGTTTTTACATGATTTTTCAGAATTAGATGCTCCAAAAATTTTAGTTCATGGAGGTGGCAGGTCTGCTTCTGAAATTTCAGAAAAAATGGGAATAACACCTAAAATGGTTGATGGTAGAAGAATAACCGATGCCAAAACTTTAGATATTATTACCATGGTATACGGTGGTAAAATCAATAAAAATATAGTTGCCAAATTACAATCTTATGATTGTAACTCTGTAGGTTTTTCTGGCGCCGATGGAAATACTATTGTTTCTGTTAAAAGACCAGTAAAAGAAATTAATTATGGTTTTGTTGGCGATATAACAAACGTAAATACTGAGGTTTTAGACATTTTATTACAACATAAGATCGCACCCGTTTTTTGTGCTATAACACACGATAAAAACGGACAATTATTAAATACTAATGCAGATACTATTGCTTCTGAACTGGCAGTTGCTTTATCTAAAAGTTATAACGTTTCATTATATTACTGCTTTGAAAAAAATGGAGTACTAGAAAATATAAACGATGATAACTCTGTAATTGAAAAAATTAATTTTACAACTTTTGATAGTTTGAAAAATAAAGGAATTATTAATGAAGGTATGTTACCCAAAATACAAAATTGCTTACAAGCTATTAAAAATGGAGTAACAAGTGTTCATATTGGAGCACCAAAAATGCCATTTAATTCAACTATAAAATGTACTACATTTCAACAATAATGACACAAAAAGAACTTACTTATAGCGCTATCGATTTATTAAAACAATTAATAGAAACCCCTTCTTTTTCTTCAGAAGAAGATACAACTGGTGATTTGTTAGAAAACTGGTGTAACGTTCATAGTATAGAATACAAGAGAACAAAAAATAATGTATGGGCTACAAATAAGTATTTCGATAAAAATAAACCGACCATATTACTAAACTCGCATCACGATACGGTATACCCAAATAATGGTTACACTAAAGATCCGTTTAAAGCCATTGTAGAAGATGGTAAATTGTATGGTTTGGGTAGTAATGATGCTGGTGGTTGTTTGGTTTCTTTACTGGCTACATTTTCTTATTTTTATCGTAAAGAAAACTTAAAATACAATTTAGTTTTTGTTGGTTCTGCTGAAGAAGAAAGTAGCGGTCCAGATGGTTTAAATAGTATGCTTTCTATTATTCCTAAAATAGATGTAGCTATTGTTGGCGAACCTACACAAATGCAATTAGCAATAGCAGAAAAAGGGTTAATTGTTTTTGATGCCAAGGTAAACGGTACACCAAGTCATGCTGCACATCCGAATAACGACAATCCTATTTATAATACTATTAAAGTGTTAGAATGGTTTAAAAACTATCAATTTACAAAAACTTCGGAAGTTTTAGGAGATGTAAAAATGACGGTCACCCAAATTAATGCAGGAAAACAGCATAATGCGGTACCATCTGCTGTTGACTTGGTTGTAGATGTTCGTGTAAATGATAAATATACCAACCAAGAAATTGCCGATCTTTTAACAAAAGAAGCACCCTGTGAAATAACACCGAGAAGTTTAAGACTCAACTCTTCTTCTATTAACAAAAATCATGAATTAATTAAAGCAGGTATTTCTTTAGGTAGAGAAACCTATGGTTCTCCTACTCTATCCGATCAATCTGTTTTAAGTTGTCAATCTGTAAAATTAGGTCCAGGTGATAGTACACGTTCTCATACTGCTGATGAATTTATTTATGTAGAGGAAGTTAAAGAAGGAATTGATATTTATATAAAAATTTTATCAATGATCTGTGAATAGTAAACAGTTAACAGTGATCAATTATCAGTAACCAACTAACAGTTAACAATTATCAGTGATCAATTAACAATGATAACAGATAACTAAAACCATATACTGAATACTCAATACTTAATACTTAATTATAAAACACATGAAACTCTGGAAAAAAAGCTTTTCTATAGATAATAAAATAGAACATTTTACTGTTGGAAACGATAGAGAAATAGATATTTATATTGCTAAATACGATATTATAGCTTCTATGGCACATGCAAAAATGCTACATAAAATCTCTATTCTTTCTACAGAAGAATTACAACAATTATTAGAAGGATTAAATGAGTTATTAATAGAGGTAAATTCAGGTACTTTTAAGATTGAAGCTTCTTTTGAAGATGTTCATTCGAAAATTGAATACGAATTAACCAAAAAATATGGTGATGTTGGTAAAAAAATCCATACTGCAAGATCTAGAAACGATCAAGTTTTAGTAGCATTACAATTATATTATAAAAATGAATTATCAGAAATTCACCATCTAACAAATATTTTATTTGATACCTTATTACATCTTGCTGAAAAACATAAAGAACAATTATTACCAGGGTATACACACTTACAAGTTGCGATGCCTTCTTCTTTTGGTTTATGGTTTTCTGCCTATGCAGAAACACTAATTGATGATTTAATTTTAATAGAAGCTTCTCAAAAGATTGTCGATCAAAATCCCTTGGGCTCTGCTGCTGGTTATGGTAGTTCTTTTCCTATAGATAGAGAATTTACCACTAAAGAACTTGGTTTTAGAAATTTAAAATATAATGTGGTAGCTGCGCAAATGGCCAGAGGAAAAAATGAAAGAATTATAGCTTCTGTGCTAGGTAATTTAGCAAATACATTAAGCAAATTTTCTATGGATGTGTGCCTATACATGAGTCAGAATTTTAGCTTTATCACCTTTCCTGATAAACTTACAACAGGAAGCAGTATTATGCCTCATAAAAAAAATCCAGATGTTTTTGAATTAATTAGAGGAAAATGCAATAAAATACAAGCTTTACAAACAGAAATGTTATTATTAGCAAACAACTTACCAAGTGGTTATCATAGAGATTATCAACTTTTAAAAGAAAACTCTATAAAAGCTATTGAAAGCATTAAAGAGGTTTTAGAAATTTTTAATTACAGTATTCAACAAATAATAGTAAAAGATATAGATATAAATGATGCTAAATACAAATACCTTTTTACAGTAGATAATATTAACAGTTTAGTTACTGAAGGAATGCCTTTTAGAGAAGCATACGTAAAAATTAGTTCGGAGGTTGAAAACGGAACTTATGTGCCTGATACTTCTAAAAAACACTCGCATGTTGGTAGTATTCATAATTTGTGTTTGGAAGATATAAAAAAGAAGATGAATCAACTATAATTTGAAAATAGTAAATAATACATATCGAATTTAACCTGATCTTTTTCAAATATAAATTGAAGTCATTCCATAAGAAATGTTTTTTTATTTGATTTTAAAATGATAAAACATACTCAAAAACATAGTCCTAAGAATAATCCACTTCGCTTTTTATATTTGGAAGTCCTTGGCTGAAAAGAGTACTTAGAAAGTCAAACTTTACCTTATGGTATATACCTTTTCTTCGATAACCTTTTACTGTATACTATTTGGTTTTTAGATGTAATTCCAGACCAATTTGATGCATTCTGTTTTGGATGGCACAAAGAGTTTATTCTGCCTGCATTTGACTTTTACAATTTACAATTATGTCATCGGCATAACGTGTGTAAACTAGGTTATGCTCCGTTTTTCTAACCATTTATCTAAGCTATACTGTTGTGTCTAGATTTTATTTAATACCTCCAAAAGCACCAAAGCACATATTTTTGTGTAAAATTTCAGTCTTTTTAAAACCTACTTTTCTCATTAATTCTAACTGATAAGTCATTGACCTAGGTGAATCTTCTTTCTCTACATAATCTAGAACTTTCTTTCTGTATTCCTTTCCGCCTATACTTTCTAGATAATCACCATAACGTTCCCAAGTATATTCATTAACAGCATTAGTTTCTTGAGTTATTAAATCTGAAATCATTAAACAACCTCCCGGTTTAAGTAAATTGTATAGTTTATCAAATGTTGTTTCCCAGTCGTTGTCATCTCGTAAATGATGTAATACTGCTCCAGCTAATATAATATCAAAACTTTTTTCTTTTAACTCTACTTCACGAATGTCTCCTTGGATAGTTTCCACTTTGTTGTTTGTTTTAGCAGATACTCTTTCCTTTGCTTTATCTAACATAGGTTTGCTCAAATCAACTAAAGTACAGTTTAAGTCAGCGATTTTAGTTAACATTTTCAAAGTATAATTCCCTGCACCACAGCCTATATCTAATAAATTTTTAGCATTAGGTATAATTCTTTTAGAAGTTTCGGTTAAAAGTTCAAGAGATATTTTTGCATCAATCGTTGCTACTTGACCAGTATCTAAATTTGAAAATCTTTCGACATCATTATCAAATCTTTCTTTAATTTCTGTAACTGTTGATTTGTTCATTTTTGTATTATTTTGTTTTTCAAATGTAAAATTCTTTTAATTGCATTAAAAAGACTTAATTTGTCAATTAACAATACTTTTAAAGTATAGATATGGAGTTAAGACATTTAAGATATTTTTTAGCAGTAGCAGAAGAATTGAGCTTTACAAAGGCTTCTGAAAAGCTTTTTATTTCTCAACCTCCTTTAAGTAGACAAATAAAAGAACTTGAAAAAGAACTTGGTGCTAAACTATTCGAAAGAAATAATAAGAAAGTTACCTTAACAGAAGCTGGTAAATATTTTAAAGATGAAATAGTAAGTCAACTACAAGATTTAGAATCTATAGTTTTAAAGACTAGAAAAATTTCGGAAAATGTTAATGGTGAATATAGAATTGGCTACATTAGTTCTACATTCTCAGATAAAATCACAAAACTTGTTCAGTTTTTAACAGAAAAATATCCGTTTTTAAAGATTAAATTATATGAAGTTTCTACAGTTAAGCAAATTTTAGCTTTGGAACAGAATAAATTAGATTTGGGAATTATTAGAGCTCCTTTAATATCTACAAAGATTATTTCGAAACTGTGGTTTAAAGACTCTTATTCATTAGTTTTTAATAACAAACTGAATAAAAATGTTAAGAGTTTAGTTGATGTTAAAGATGACGTTTTTGTTTTTTTTAATAAAGATTATGCTCCTGTATATTATAATTCTCTTGTTGAAATTTGTTCACAATATGGGTTTATACCTAATATTGTTCATGAATCAAATAACATTAATTCCATAATTCAATTGGTAAGAAATGGGTTAGGAATTTCTATTGTGCCAAGTAGTTTAAAAAATAATCATACATATTCAGAATTATCTTTTTTAGATTTAGATAATAAGTTTTCTACAGATGTTTTACTTGCAACTCCAAAGAATGATGAATCAGAAATAACAGTTTCGGCTTTATCATTCTTAAGTACCCAACGTGATCAGGTGTAAGTAAAACGCATCTAATTTCGGCATTGTTCGAGTAAGTGTTTTTTTTTTCAGATTCCATTCTTTTTTTGCATACAACGTTAAGTATAAGAAACGTAGGGAGGTTAAAAGCGCTTTCGTTTCGAATTGGTACTTAGCCAAATAATATTTTGCTTTTATCTTTTTTGTTGAAAATACCAAATTTTATATTTGGCGTGACTTTATAAATAAACACAGAACTTTCGGTTTAGCACAAACTCCCTATGTTTTTTAGTATTGTTATGTCTAGGCATTATTCCGTTCGTGCTCTATCAACCATTTTTTCCGTTCAATTCCTCCACCATATCCAGTCATTTTTCCGTCTTTTCCAATAACTCTATGACAAGGTATAATTATAGAAATTCTATTGCAACCATTTGCAGATGCAACTGCTCTAATTGCTTTTGGGTTATTAATTTTTTCCGCTTGCTTTTGATAGGTTGTTGTTGTTCCGTATTCTATTTGTTGTAAACAATTCCAAACTGAATTTTGAAAATCAGTACCTGGTGTTTCAAGTTTTACATCAAATTTTTTTCTTGTACCTTCAAAGTATTCCTTAATCTCTTTTTTAATTTGTTTTATATGTTCATTATCGCCCGAAATAATATTGGCTTTTAGTAATTTTTGTAAGTCCTTAAATTCTGTTTCAAGCATTCTTCTGTCTACAAATTCAAGTAGACAAACTCCGTTTTCAGTTGCACAAACAAACATTGGTCCCAATGGTGTTGTTAAGCGATTTATAAGAATCAGATTTTCTCCTTTAATTTGTTTAGGTGATTTGCCCAAAAGTTTTTTAAAAGTATAACCAAACCCGCTTAATGATTCATATCCTGTATCAAAAGCAGTATTTGTAGTGTTTTTTCCAAGTTTTAATTCTTGAAAGGCGTTGTTTATTCTATACATTCTTTGGTAGACTTGAAAAGTCATCCCATAATTCTTTTTAAACCATCTTCTTACGGCTTCTGGACTAATTCCTTCTTGTCTTAATTGATAATCTGTTATTTTTTCTTTAGGATTGTTTTTAATCAATGTGATTGCATTTTCGACTTGCTCAGGTGCTTCATTAGCATTTTCGGTAGGTTTACACACTTTGCAAGGTCTATAACCGTTATCTAAAGCATCTTTAAACGTAGTGAAAAATTCAACGTTCTCTTTTTTGGGTTTGCGAGCTCTACAAGTGGCGATACAAAAAACCAATGTAGTTTTTACACCTACAAAAAAGATTCCAACAAAACTTTGCTTTCTTTCTAATAATGCTTGGTAATATGTTTCTATTTTTTTGTTGTCTGTAATAAGCATTTAAAAAATTGAGTTAAATGATTCTTTGTTTACTAGTATTTTTACTATTTGCTCAAATTCGTTGTACATTTTGTTAAAAAGGAAATTACCCATACTTATTCTTTTTACACCTAATTTTGTTAATGTTTTAAAATCTGGAAGATTAGGCATACACATTACGTTAATTGGTAAATTTGTTGAATTAACAATTGTTTTGATGTCATTTTCTTTCTCAATGCAAGGTATGAAAATTCCATCCGCTCCGGCATTTTGATAAAGTTGAATTCTTTTTTTTGTTTCTTCAATTATGTTTTCTTGAAGTATGATAAATGTATCTGTTCGTACATTTAGAAAAATATTAATATTATCCTTTTCTAAATGTTCTTTTATTTCGGCTAATGTTTTTGCAAAACTATTTGAATCTAATAAAATCCGTTTTTCATTAACCAAGCTATCTTCAATGTTGATTCCAACGACACCTAATTCAACTAATCTTTTAATGTGGTCAGCTATTTCTTTTGGTTTACGACTATATCCCGATTCTAAATCTACTGACAACGGTAGATTTGTGTTAAGTGCAATTCGTTTTACGAAATATTCCATTTCGGAAAATTCCATTTCTTCTCCATCATTATATCCTAAAAGTTGAGCAATTGCGGAACTTGAAGTTCCGATTGCCTGGAAATTCAATTTTTCAGCAGTTTTAGTACTTGGAACGTCCCAAACATTTCCAATTAATAATGGTTTCTCTTGATTATGTAAATTTTTAAATTCCATCTATTTATAATTTTGCACAAAGAACTCAAGATGAAATTTATTCAGCAACCGAAAATTAGACAAGTATTTTTTTCGCTTGCACATAATACCAAATATATGGCAAGTAGGGCTGAAAATAAGCAATTATTTTTGGTTTGGCTACACGTTAAATCTTTTGTGTTTTGTTTTAACTTTTCTCTTTAATACCAAATCTAAAGATTTGACGGTTATATAAATAGATAATAACCTTACAATAAATATCAATTGCCCTATTTGTTATATATTATGCTAGTTAACGTTTTTATTTCGTTGTTTTTTATCGATTCGGATATTTATAATCTCCTATAGTCTATGATTTTTTCCAAAACCGAAAATGGTAGAGACCCATTTTCTAAAATAATTTGATGAAATTGTTTTAAATTAAAATCCTTTTTCTTTTCAAATTTCGTTTTCCATTTTAAAATTTTATCAGCTCCATATTTATACGTAATCACTTGACAAGGCCATCGTTTCATTCTAGCAATTTCTCTTAATCCAATGCTATCTTGTCCTTTAATATGCTGTTGCCAAAATTCTAATGCTTTTTCATCACTCCAACCATAATAATTTATCCCAACATCCATAGGTACACGAACAGAGCGAATAATATCCCATTCCCACTTGCCTAATTCGTCATAAATATCTCGATAAGCTCCAATTTTGTAACCGATTTCTTCTATATAAGCGGCCCAACCTTCTCTATAACTTGCGTATTGAAACATTTTTTGAATGTCCGTACGGTGTAAACTATTTTCCAACATAATCTGATAATGGTGTCCAGGCATCGCTTCATGAATGTAAATCCAACTAATCTGTCGTTTGTTAAAAGGCTGGTCAAAAAAATTATAATAGAAGGTTTCATTTCGATAAAATGCAGGAACTTTAGCTAACTCTTTATTAGTGCCACGCGCAATCTTTACATCAGAAATCGAATCTAAAAACGGAAAATTTTCAGATAGTTTTTGAGCTACAATCTTTTTAATGTTTTCAAACTCTTCTTGAATAACTGCTACATCATCATAATAGAAAGAAGAAGCATTTATGTACTTTTTAAAAGTAGAGTTATTCATATTTACTCTAGTTTGAACAGTTTTCATACGAGACTTTACCCGTTCAATTTCACTTAGACCAAATTTGTACATCTCATCAGGAATTACTTCTAGACCAATCCATCGTTTCAAGAAATAGGTGTATAAAAATTTTCCATTGGGTAGCGAGAACAAACCAGTGTCTGAAATGTCTTTAACTTTTAAAGAACTCCATTTTTTTTCTTGAGTAATTCTAAGCAAATTCATTTTAGTCTCGTAATTGATTAATTCAAAATCTAGTCGATTTTTTTTTGATAGTTTTTTAGGGTTTATTTTTTGTAAGATTTTTGTTGTTCTTTCAAAAAAAAGTTCCTGTTGTAAAATAGAATCCTTACTCTGAATAGCTTGAAGGTTGGCAACATAGGAAAGTTGATTGGACGAAAGATTTAACTTTTTAAATCCATCTTTAAAATTTTCAATAACAATTTTAAAACCAGTATTGTAAGTATCATTTTTGTTTTGACAACTTGCCAATAAGATAAAAAAAAGATTAACTACAAGAATTCTATTTTTCATAAATATTGTTTTTGTAAAAATAGAAATTCGAAAAAGGAAGTATTTGTAAAATCTTGCGTTTTTTAATTTTTAAAAAATGAGGAAGGAGATGCTCCCCAATGCTTTTTGAATTGATTGGAAAAGGCAGCTAAATCTGAATATCCTAAATAAAAAGCAAGGTCAGTTAATGTCATTGCATTTGTTGAAATTATTTTTCTTGCTTTCTCCATTCTTAAAAACTCTTGTAATTCGAGAGGTGATTTTTGGAAACAACTTTTAAATAATTTAGAAAAATGAAACTTTGAAATTCCAGATTCGAGAGACAATTGGTTTAATGTGATTTTAGTGTTGTAGTTTTGATAAATAAAATCTTTAGAAACCATTAATTTGGAAACCAATATTCTTTTTGTTTTCGTTTTTTTAGCAAAAAAACCTAACCTCATTTGCATTTCAAATAGGTCATCAGAAAATGAAATTAACTGAGAAGAAATTGAATTAAGAACTGCTAAACCGTTCATTTTGTCATTTTCATTTTTAGAAAAGTTTTGAAATGAATTTCCTAAAGGAGAAAAAGTAGAACAATTAAAAACTGTTTTGAACAAAATTTCATTTTTATATAAATCAACTAAATTTTTATCCAAATCGAGATTCAGGTCAATACAGATTCCTTGGATTGTGTTTTTTTTATTTTCAAAAAAAACTTCATATTTTTCATTTTCTTTTAAAAATAAAAATTGTCCTTTACGCAAAGGAACATTTACTCCGTTTAAGCAATAATTCTCTACTCCTTCAACCACATATTTTAAAGCAAGTCCTTTCGTCTTTCCTTGAAATTGAGATTTACTTTTTGCTTTAGAGAATTTAATTTCTCCAAATTTTCCTCCATACTTTTGGATGTTTAAAAACATGTTTTCAAATTTTTGCACGCATTCAAATGTTGCCTAAAGATCAGTATATATGACCATTAGATTTTAACTTCTTTTTCATTTATTATTTCTCCAATCGGATAAGATTCATAATTAGTATTTTGATGTGTTGTTTCTTTACCTCTTTTTTCAATCCTATTTTTTATCAATTTACAAATCTCATTGTATTTATTCTGTCTTGAATAAAAATTTGCCATTGGATAAAATTCCAGATTTAATTCAATATTTGCGATTGTCTGTATTTGTCTTTCTTTAAATGCTTCTTTGTCGACAAGAATTAAATCGTATTTCACTCCTGTATAAAAAACAGATTTGTCGAATTTTTGATTAGTTCTAATTACACTATTCATCAAGTCCGTTTTATCATCTAAGTATTTGTATCCAAGAATTCCGTTAGCTTCGATTTCTTCCTTAGATGGCATTTCATCTCCAACTATTAAAAATTCTAAATGTGATTCTGCATTTTGATTAATTATATGATGAAGTATTAGTACATATTTTTTGCCTTTATCATCAAACATTATGCAATCACCTTTTTCATAATTTCTCTTTTTATCTGCTTAAAGCTAACGGTCTAGTGTATGAAACGTAGCGTGCAAAAAGACACTAACTTTCGGGTTAACACAGAGCCGAATTTTTATATTTTGTTTTAATTTTTCTTATTTAAAGCCAAATTAAAAATTTGGCGGTATTTGCAAATAAGCACCAACCTTTGGGTTTAACACTTATTAGCTATGTTTCATAGGACACCGTGTTAGGCATAGTTACTCTCAGAATCCATTATTCAAAACATCTTTTCCATCTATCAATTTTCTAAAAAAATCTTCTAGATTATTAGCTATAAAACGAATTTTAATTTCATCTGCTCCAAAGGCAATTACTTGTCCTGATGTACCTTTACTTCCAGGTGCATAATCTATCGCAATAAAGTTTCCACTACCTGTACTTAAAAAGGGAATCCAATATGGATTGGTGTAAATTCCTATTGTTTTTCTTCCGTCTGGATGAGTATTTCCTGTTAAATCAATTAACATCCAATCAAGGCTATCATAAATTTCTTTCCAGTTGTTCCATTCGTCAAGTATTTGTTCAGCAGTCAAAAATCCTGTGTTTTCAATTCCGTTATGTAAACTGAGTAATAGTTTTAATTCTTCAGGGAAAGCATAGCCTGATAATGTTTCAAACTCTTCATATACCTGTTCATTATTCTTTGACGGATTTGGTTTGATTTTTTTGACTCTAATAAATTCATCAAATAACTTTTTCAAAAGAGCTTTGTTTATATTTGAGTTATGCGTAGTGTTAATATATTTTTTTATATAGTTCTGCTTTTCTTTGGCAATTTTTGCTTCATTGTATTGTTTAGGTGCATTTTTATATAAATAAGCTCCAGTATTTTTATAAGGTTTTTCATCTATCAACATTCCAGAGTTTACCCATTTCTGTGAAAACTGCCCTTTTCCTAGGGTAAGCATAAATTGTGGGTTATGATTAAGTTCAGGTTGTCTTTCAAATTGACCGTTGTTTCTATATTCTTCAAGTTTTTGATATTGGTCTTTAAAGATTATATCCATCCATAACTTGAAGTTTTCTTTATCCTCTAAATACAACCCAATTATTCTTTTATCAGATAAATAAGCGAAAACATCATAATGTGACTTCTCGCCTTTTGGTGTAATGATAATTAGTTTAAGAACTGTACTCTCAAAGTTTTTTGATAAATGCTTTAATAAAGTATCTCTAAATCCCATTGTGTCGTAAGATTTATAGTTTCTTGCTGTCACACTTTTATGATGAGAGTAATCTTTAAAGTATGGTACGGGAATCTCTTCTAGTGAAATAGTATTAAATATAATGTCTAAAAGTTCTACTTTCTTTAGTTGATTGTTGTAAGGTATAGATTGGATATTCATTTTACTTGAGCAATTAGTTAATAATAATAAAACTAGGAATAACAAATATTTCATTTCAGGTGTTTCACTAATTATGCCTAACGGCTTCGGCTAATGTTAGTACGGGATTAAATTAGCATTTAATTTCGGATTAAGCGATTAGTCAAAACTTTTTATTTTGTTTTATCTTTTTCTGTACTAAAGCCAAATCAAAAAGATTTGGCGGACTTCGTAAATATGCCTAAACTTTAGGTTAAGCACCAAAACCCGTATTAATTATAGCCATTGTTGGCAAATCGTTTTTATTTCAGAATCAATATTTTTTCCATTTTATAGTCTTCAACAGAATGTCCATTTGGGAATGAGTTCGCAATCGATTCCACAATTTTAAATCTTTTTTTTAGATAAATATCAATCGTATTCTTATTTTGTTGGTTAACAATTAGCTCAATTTTTTCAATTCCATTATCCGTTGCAAATCCGTCAACATATTCTATTGCTGTTTTTCCGATTTTTAATCCTCGAAACGATTCCAAAAATATAGAGTTTGATCAAATTTAGTATTTTATTCAGTTTTTGAATTCCTAAATAGCCAACATTTTTATTGTCAAAATTTAAGAGAAAGTAACTGAAATTTTCATTTTTAATTTGCTTCCCGATTGCATTTTTCGATTGGAATTCTGTCAAAAAATAATCGGTATGTTCGGTAGGTATTATTGGGTTATAAACTTCGTGTAAAATCTCTTGTGCTAGTTTTTCAATGATTTTAAACTCAGACGCATGATAAACTTTATTAATTTCAATCATTCTGTAAAAGTTCTTAATCTATAGGGAAGATTTCAAAATCGGTATACTCTTTCCAATTACTCGTCCATTCATCAAATAATTCAGGCTTATTTGTTTCCATAAGTTGGAAACAAATACTTTGCTCTTTGTTAACCCAAGAATTTAAATAGTAAAGACCTTCAGGAAGCATTCTTCCTTTCTTATTCCACAATTCATTATTTTTCTCCAAACAATTAGGTTTGAATTTTTCAACAACCATAAATTTTTTCATTAATCTTTTTTTTAATGTTTGCTAACGATTAGGCTATGAGTAGTGCGGGTTTTCAAAGCCGAAACTTTCGGTTTAGCACTGACCATAGCGAGTCTTTTTTATATTTTTTAATTTCTTCAATAAATATACAAATTGCGAGCGGAATACAATGCACAAAACTTCAAGTTTGCAACTTCGCCCGCATTACTTATAGGACACTTTGTTGTAGTGCGTTTTCTTTTTCAAGATATTCTGAAGTTTTAAAGATTATTATCTTTTCTATTTTAGATATTTCACTTTTAACTCTTAAGTTATTTTTCTTAGCAAAATAAAAGGTGTCTCTCAACTCATTATTCCCTTTCCATATTAACTTAATGTTTTTATTATCTAATTCTTGTTGACACAAAAAACTGGGAATTAAAGCAATCCCTTTACTTTTTTTTATGCACCTAATAATTGAATTCATATTAGGAACAATATAATTAGGCTTATTGTATTGTTTTTTATTAAAATTTAAAAGCCAAAATTGTTTTATAAATCCAGTTACGTTTGATGAGCTATACCAAATTTGATTTTTAAATTCATTTTCTAATACGTCTAAATCGTTATTTTTAATTGCCTGTTCAATTTTTTCAGTTTCTAATTTATTGTTAGCAACAAGCCATATTTTCTGATTAAAAAAAGAAGTGTAATTAATGTTTTTATTATTATTCTTTTTGGGAGTAATAACTAAGTCTAAAAGACCCTCATCTAATTCTTTTAGCATTTGTGGATATTCTCCAAAATGTGCTATAATATCAAAATTAAAACGATTCATATTTGGTTCAAAAAAAGTTTCGAAAATTTCAGAACACATTCCTATACTAATCGTTTGCCTATTTCCTAATCCAGTTTTCTTAAAATGACGTTCTGATTTTTCTAATTTTTGTAATGAGTCTAAAATAAAATCATATAATATTATAGCTCTCTCTGTCGGAATCATATTTCTTGATGTTCTTTCAAAAAGTTTATATCCTACATATGATTCTAAAGAGTTAATATGTAAGCTGACTCCTGGTTGTGAAGAAAAGAGTTTTTTAGAAGCTTTTGTTAGATTTCCTTCCTCATAAACAGCTTTAAAAGTTCTATACCATTCTAAATTTACCATTCTATTATTTTTATGATACAAAGGTATGATTTCTGTTATTTTGATAATGAATTTGTTGCTAATATATTTGAAGAATCTAAAAAGTAAATAAAATGAAAAATATTTTAATAATAAATGGTTGGCACGCTTTTGCTGTTTCAAAAGGAGAGTTTAATGAATCTTTATCTACAATAAGTGCATTGTTTTTTAAAGATAAGAAAGGTTACACAGTTAGAATTACTGAAATAAATAATGATTATGAAGTAGATAAAGAAGTTCAAAAATTTATATGGGCTGATATTATTATTTATCACACTCCAATTTGGTGGTTTTCAATACCTTTTAAGTTCAAAAAATATTTAGATGAAGTGTTAACAGCAGGTTATAATAACGGGCTTTGGAATAGTGATGGTAGAAGTTTTGATAACCCAAAAATCAATTATGGAACAGGCGGATTATTAAAAGGGAAGAGTTATATTCTTACTACTAGTTGGAATGCTCCTAAAGAAGCGTTTACAATGCCGAATGAATTTTTCAATCAATTAAGTGTTGATGAAAGTGTTCTGTCTGGATTTCACGGTATGAACAGATATTTAGGGTTGAAACTAATTAAATCCTTACAATTTCACGATGTTGAAAAAAATGCAAATATTAAAGAGGAACTCAGTAGGTATAAATCATTCCTTGAAATAAATTTCGATGTTTTTTTGTAATGCTGTACAACGTATAAGTGTATGTTTTGTTTGGTTATAATCGTTTGCGAAGCTATAGCGAAGACAAACTATTTACCAAATTAAAACATACATAGTGTTGTGTGCTTTATCTTTTTTATAGCAACATGGGTATAAATTTCAGTTGTTTTACTAGAGTTATGACCTAATAAAACTTGTATGTATCGTAAACCAGATATCTCGGAAATGCTTTTCGAGTCGATTACGAGTAAGCGATAACAAACTATATAATATAGAGGAACTATTTTAAGAAATGGAGGTAGTTTTTCTATTTTAAGTATAGTTTATAGGGAGCGGATTGCAACCCTAAATCTGTATGTTCATTATAAAACTTAACCACAAACCTTTGTAAACAAATAGTTTTCGGCTTTCTATGTTTTTACCTAATTTGTTATTGCACAAAACATTAACATGAAGGTGTTAAATTCTACTCAGATAAATCCTTTTGGAGACTTAAACTTTGTTATCGAAGAGTTTTAAAATAAAAAAATTGGACAATTATTATCTGAAAACTTACCAAAATTATCAGCTCAATGTAAATATTCATGGAAAGATATTTTGTACTCTTTTTGGTCAATTTATTTTTGCGCAGGAGGTTGTATAGAAGATTTATCAGGAAATTTAAAATATCATTTAGCTAATCATCCTTTAATAAAAACACCAAGTCCTGATAGAGTTTTAGATCGATTTAAAGAGTTGCTGAATCTTTCTTTAAAACAATTAAATATGAATGTTTAAATAGATATTCATTTGAAACTTATAATAAACTATATAAAAGTATAGAAGAATATATAAAACGGTATAATACTGAAAGATTACATTCTTTTTGGACTATAGAACTCCTTTAGAGATGAAAAAAATATTAACTTTGAAGAACTAGGCTAGTGCTTTTCATAGGACACCGTGTTAGCAAATGGCTTTTTTGTTCATATTCTTTTCAAATTCCAGAACTATATCTTTAAAGCTTGACAATAACTTTCCTATTTCAATTTCTAATTTTGGACGATTCCATATTTCAAACTTTTCTTTGTCATTAAATCTTGGCCAAAAAATAAATTCATAATAATATTCCCAGGTTTTTTTTATTAATTCGTTGTCAATAAATTCCTGTAGATAATTATTCTTTTCGTCTTGATTTATATAATCATCAAATAAACTGATAAAATCGGCAAAACCTTCAGTTGTTTTTACATCTAAAATGTTTTCTTTCAGATTTTTAATTACAGAAATCAAGTCATAAGTAGAAGATTCAACCATTTTCACTTTTTTAGTATTTTCTAACCACTCATTTATATTTTCAGACTTAATTAGTTCATTTTTTTCAGATTCTATTTTTTTTCTTAATTCAGTCAAAGTTTTGCAAGTGAAAATTCCTCCATTTTTATAAGACAAGATATGTTCTGTTTCGTTTTTGCTATTGTCTCTGTACCAAATCATAAATATTGGCTTGTCGAAATTTTCGGAACAATATTTAATTATCCAAGTCGAATGTTTTTCGCTCAAATTCTCAAATGTTCTTATGTTTTCGATGTTTGTCATAGCTTTTTGCTAACGGACTTGTGTATGAAACGTAGCGTGTAAAAAGACACTAATTTTTCGGATTAACACAGAGCCGAATTTTTATATTTTGGTTTAACTTTTTTGTTTTAAAGCCAAATTAAAAATTTGGCGGTTCTTGCAAATAAGCACAAACCTTTCGATTTAGCAATTATTAGCTATGTTTTATAGGATACTTTGTTGGCATTAGTATTTTTAACAACCCATTGGAATTTCAAACTCGATAATTTTTTCAATTACTGAATCATTTTTGTCAATCAATAATATTTTTAAAAAAATCTTACTCATTGAAACTCCACTTGGATATTCTTTAACGTTTTTTATATCTTTTATATGTTTTGACCAATATCCACCACATTCTTTTTCTACGGCTTTTTTCAATTCATTTATATCTACTTCTATGAACTTTTCCCAATCTTCACGTTCATATGAATCCGAAACAAATGTGTTTTCTTTTACATCAAAAGCCAATTTATTCCAATCTGAATAATAGTGTTTCCATTCCGTTAGGTCACAATGCGGGCCTTCGTTCATTATAGTTACACTATTTTCGTGGCGTTGGAAAATCTCAATTTTTTTTAAATTTTGATTGCTTGATTTTTATTTTTTTCCCTTCTGGGGTTTCTCCAAGTTCTAAATAAACCTTTGCAGTATCATTTTGAGTTTTTTTAAGTTCTCCATTTTCGTCCCAAACCTCTAATTCCATTAGTAACGAAAAATCTTGAAACTTGATTTCGATTCTTTTACTCAATCGATTTGATGTCAAAAAACCATTAAAAACATAACCTTTTTGATTACCATCAGTTTCTTGAATTTCAACCCATTTTCCGCTTATATTTTCATTTCCGTCTTTGATTGTTAATTCGATTTCGGTTTCTTTTAAAATGTCAACTCTTGTTCCATATTCTAGTTTTCCAATTCTTTCAGAACCTGTATTGGGTTTTTCTCTTACGATTAATCCATTATCAGCATTAACATACTGAATTTGTTGTCCAAAAATGTAATTGGTCAAAATCAATAGTAGAATGGTAATTGCGTTTTTCATATTAATGCCAACGTGTTTGTATATGAATCGTAGCCTGCCGATAAGTTGTGATGATTTCATATATATAGTTGTGACTGGTACTCTTTTATTTCTTCTTATCGTAAGTCAATATTTGAAGTCCGTCCGAAAAGGATTCTTTGTCAGTTAATTCCCATCTTTCATTGGCAGTTGAAGAACCGAATAATTTTGTCCCGCCTCCGAGTACAATAGGGTTTAATTTGAGTTTCAATTGGTCAATCAATCCATTTTTCAATAGCCAACCTGCAAACTCACCACCACCACATAGGTAAATATCAGTCTTAGCGTTTTGTCGAATTTCATTCACTTTATCCACACTGATTTTTTCAATTTTAACGGATTCTGATAAATTATCAATTTTCAGTGAACTTGAAAATATGTAGTGTTCCATATTTGGATAAGCTGGCTGTCCGGGTTCAAGTCCATATTGAAATCCGAATTCATAAGTTTTTCGTCCCATAATAACTGTATCGAAATTTACGAGATCTGATTGATATTTTTCAACTCCTTCACCTTGCAAAATGAACTTGCTTATATCGTCATTTTCCCCTGCGATATACCCATCTAAGGAACTAGCCACATAATAAATTATCTTTCTCATTCAGTATTTACTTTGTCGTTTTTGTATTAGTCACAACGTTAAATGTAAAATGCGTTTTAATGCATTTTTACATAGTGTGTGTGCCTTGAATGGTAAATATAATTCAAAATAACGAATGTCCCACGCCGTATACGAGATCCGCATAAGGTTTATCCTGAGCGACAGTCGAAGGGTACGGTGGTGTGAGAGGCGCACTCTCTTCAATTATGGAGAGAGCCGTCTACTCGATTAGCGGTATTTTTAAACTCCAGTTCCCCAATCGAAAAATATCCAATTATTCTCCGTTTCGATTAGATATTGACGATTATTCCAACTGTTATCTATGCTATATGAGGCGAAAATGGTTTCATTTTCAAAATGACTAAATTTTTGTATGACTTTTCCATTTTTTTTAATTTCATAGTTTTCATATTCATGCATTCCATCAATTATTTCGTGATAACTTTTTAAAAAATCATCTCTGGTAATTTGAATAGCTTTACTTTTACTTAGATATCCACTACTCAAATAAAAGCTAAAAAGTTGATCGATACTAATTTTATTTTGAGACCAACCTTCGCCCTCAATACAATTCCTGTGTAAAATGTTAACTAAAGCTTTAATAGAGTCACTTACATTTTTTTTATTTATGCTAGTTATAATAGCACATCCATGGAATTCCGACTTGCAGCACAATTCATAGTAATCGGTCAAATTCCATTTTGAATTACTAGTTGGGTCAATGCCCGTATTTCTAAAATCTTCTAGACTAAACTCCATAATGACTTAATTCTGACTAACGTTAAATTATCTTATTGACTATCAACTTTTTAAATTTCATCAAAATCCCCACTTTTCTTGCCTTTTGACGTTAGCATAGTACTGAAAGGTTTCGAGAACTATCGGGGATTACCGCTAACGTCTCGGCTATGGTTGGTACGGGAATAAATAAGCGATTGATTTCCGATTAAGCACTTAGCCAAAACTTTTTATTTTGTTTTAATTTTTCTATTCTAAAGCCAAATCAAAAGATTTGGCGGACTTTCTAAATATACACTAACTTTTGGATTAAACACCAAAACCTGCATTAATTATAGGTTTTGTTGTATGGCGTTTTTTAATATTATCTATATTGATAACGATCTTTTCTACTTTTTATTAATTTAAAATCATCATCAAAATAATCGATTATTTTAAAATAGTATTTTTTGTTATTTGGATCAGGTATATTACAACACTTAATATGTCTATTTAATTTGTCATGATAATAATGTAAATCAGAATATATACAGTCAAAAACTGATACATCACCTTCTTCAAAGCAGTCAGTATTAATTCCTTTTACTTCTTCCTTTAAAAATTTAAAATCAGATAAGCTATATCCCTTTTTATTCAAGATATTATGAATATTCTTTACTTTATTGAACTCTAAGTTATTTAATTCATTCAAAGGACCTTCTTGAATCCCTTTATTCGAGTCAATGAGCTTTATATAACAAGTTTCGATATAATAAACAGGTAGAAACCAATTAATCCAAATATTACAATAATGAATTTCAGAGTCCCGTTTCAATATATTTGTATTATCCAAATAATCTTCTTTTTCTACATTAGTATTAAATATTACAGTATAAAAATCCGATATGTCTCCTAAGGTTTTATTATTTATCTTTTTTTGCTTTAAATTATTTTTGACTTCTTGGCTAATTCCTGTTTGAGAGTAGAAAGGTGTATTATTGTTTGATAACTCAAAATAAATTTCTTGCATAACAGAGTCTTCCCAATTAAATCTATTTAAGAGAGGAATTAAATTAGTTCTATTATTACTGAAATTATCAATAATGAATTGTAATATTTTCTCTTTCTTCATTTTTTGAATGACATACAACGTTCAGTATAAGAAACGTAGGGCAGGTGATAAGCACTATCGTTTAGGTTTATTACTTAGCTAAATATAAATATTTTGCTTTTATATTTTATTTAAATGTCAAATTTTATATTTAGCGTGCTTAGTTAATATACACAGAACTTTCAGTTTAGCATAAACACCTTATGTTTTTTATAAATTGTTGTCATTTCGTTTTTTATCTATTTGATTGAGCGATACTTTTCCATTTTTCACCATCAAATAAAGAAATATCAGATGCGCCTATTGACCAAAGACCGCTGGGGCCAGTGAAAAGATGCATACTAGAACGAAATTCTTTATCAAGTGCTTTGAAAAGCGTTAAGTTATCGTCTTTTAACTGATATATCCCTGAATTAGTTGAAAAATATATAGCATCACCATAACTGCATACAGACCATATATCGTCCGTAAATTTGTCATTTTTTATTAATTTCCAAGTGTCTCCTCTTCCTTTAATTATTGTTCCAAGCTGACCACCAATATAAACAGTGCTGTCGTTTACATCTCCGTCATTCAAAATACGATTGGTCGGACTTATTACCTTGTGCCATTCCCCGTTTTTATTTGTCCAGATAACCCCTCTCCAACCAAAAGCATAGAGTTCTTGCTGATTAAAACCTGTTATGTTTTCAAAACATTTAGGTTCTTTCACACCAATAGTACTTTTCATTTCATCATTACTAATTTCACTCCACTCAAGTCCAGAAAATTTAAATAAAAATCGGTTTGTTCCTCCAGCATACATCACGTTATCAATTGACTTAGAGAATCGAAATTCCGTTTTTGTCTGTTTTTCTTTATAAATATGGATATTGGAATGGCCATCTTTTTTTATGTCCAATACTTTTCCAATTGGACTAATTGAAAAA
Source organism: uncultured Tenacibaculum sp. (assembly GCA_947498055.1). GTDB lineage: Bacteria > Bacteroidota > Bacteroidia > Flavobacteriales > Flavobacteriaceae > Polaribacter. The sequence continues at coordinate 973 of CANMJA010000040.1, read as the reverse complement.
AGACCTGTTCCGTCAGTATTACTAGAAACTGCAGAAGGAGGCCAAGGAAGATGTCCGGGTTGTGACCATATCCCTTCTGGTGTGCGAAATAGAATTAAAGTATGAGGTGTTGTAGAAAACTCACTATTCTCAACAGCAAAAATAAGTGTGTTGTCTTTTAGTTCCACACCTTTCACAAAGTTATATTTATCTAAATTCATAATATTTTAAGCACAGTTGATAATGAATGACAACGTCTCGGCTATGGTTAGTACGGGAATTAAAAGTAGTAAACTTTCGATTAAGCACTTAGCCAAAACTTTTTATTTTGTTTTATCTTTTTTGTTCTAAAGCCAAATCAAAAGATTTGGTGGACTTTCTAAATATACATAAACCTTTTGGTTAAGCACTTATTAGCTATGTTTTATAGGACACCGTGTTGTGGTGTCGTTTTTTTGTCCGTTTAAATCTGAAATTCATCTTAAAATTCAAAATTCTTAATCGGTGAAGAAATATCAACTAGAGTTCCATTCGGGTCTTTCAGCAATAAACGTCTTTGTCCGTAAAACGTATCAGTCGGTTCACTGATAATTTCAAATTTTTCCGATTCTGCAATCTTAAATATTTCGTCTGTATTATCAACCACAAATGTCACGTAAAACCCTTGTGGATTATTTTGAAAATCTTTTGGTACGATTTCATTTGTTCGGTCAATTATTCCCAATTCAAGTTTTTTATCTTTTGAGATTAAGTGAATGAACCAATCACTATCATAATCAACATTAAAGTCAAATAGTTTCGTGTAAAAATCTCTACTTTCTGCTAAATTGTCCGAACAGATATTTGTCATTATTCGGTTTAATTTGTTCATTATTTTCTCTTTTTAGTTCAGATTACGAATTTTTGGTTAAATGCACCACAACGTATAAGTGTATGTTTTGTTTGGTTATAATCGTTTGCGAAGCTATAGCGAAGACAAACTATTTACCAAATT
>CANMJA010000039.1 GCA_947498055.1 uncultured Tenacibaculum sp. | reverse complement strand
TAAATATGTCCCAGCGTAACATTAATTCATATGTCCCTGAGTTGTAATTACTGTAATTCGATGTTGTTAAATCATATAATAATCATTAATTCTCGATACGTATATTTTTATTCAATTTATAAAAACATTACTGTATGTGAATAAATTATTTACTTCCAAAAAATTGGTTCGTAAAAAATTAATATATAAATTTTTATAGTGTAGTTAGGTTTGGTTGAAAAAGAAGTTACATTTCAACAATAAATCCATCTATTTCATTATGAACTTCTTCACTGCAAATATATAAAACTTTCATACATATTGTTTTTTCTTTTTTAAAAAAAATATGTACTAAAAACAAAAAACTAGATATTAAATATCTAGTTTTTTGTTTTAAGCTTCTCCTGTTGTCCCTCCAAAATTCATAGGAATAGGAGGCTGTTCATAATCTTTAATTTCTCCATGAGCTTGCTCAAATTTCTTTACATTATCAACCAATGCCTTTGTTAATCGTTTAGCATGTTGTGGTGTTAAAATAATCCTCGATTTTACTTTTGCTTTTGGAACTCCTGGCATTATATTAATAAAATCTACAATAAACTCAGATACTGAATGATTAATAATTGCTAAGTTACTATATGTTCCTTCCGCAATTTCTTGATCTAATTCTATATTAATTTGTGGTTCTTTATGATCTCCCATATTTCAATACTTTTTTCATAAAAAAGCCTCTATAAAATAGAGGCTTTAATATTATTTAATTATAAACTTTGTTCTATTTCGTCTTTAGGACCAACGATAATCTTTTCGTAGCTTCGAATACCAGTACCTGCTGGAATACGTTTACCTACAATAACATTTTCTTTTAATCCTTCTAGATCATCTATTTTACCATTAACTGCTGCTTCGTTAAGAACTTTTGTTGTTTCTTGGAAAGAAGCTGCAGAGATAAACGATTTAGTTTGTAAAGATGCTCTTGTAATACCTTGCAATACTTGCTCGGCAGTAGCTGGTTGTGCTTCTCTTGCTTCTACTAAATTTTTATCTGCTCTACGTAAAATTGAATTTTCATCTCTTAATTGACGAGCAGTTACTAATTGCCCTTCTTTTAAGTTATCTGAATCTCCAGAGTTTTCAACTACTTTCATTCCGTAAATTTTATCATTATCCTCGATAAAATCGTTTTTATGAACTAATTGATTTTCTAAAAATAGTGTATCTCCAGAATCTATAATTTTTACTTTACGCATCATCTGACGTACCACTACCTCAAAATGCTTATCATTAATTTTTACACCTTGTAAACGATATACATCTTGTATTTCATTTACTAAATATTCTTGAACGGCAGAAGGTCCTTTAATTCTTAAAATATCTGCTGGTGTAGTAGCTCCATCAGATAATGGCATTCCTGCTTTAATAAAATCATTTTCTTGAACTAAGATTTGATTAGATAATTTTACTAAATATTTCTTAATCTCATCCGTCTTAGACTCTACTATAATTTCACGATTACCACGCTTAATTTTCCCGAAAGATACAACTCCATCTATTTCAGCTACAACAGCAGGATTAGAAGGGTTACGTGCTTCAAATAATTCCGTTACACGAGGTAAACCTCCTGTAATATCACCAGCTTTACCAGCTCTACGAGGAATTTTAACTAATGTTTTTCCTTCTTCAACTTTGTCTCCGTTATCAATCATTAAGTGAGCACCTACAGGTAAACTATAAGATCTTAATGCATTTCCGTCTGCATCTTCTATAATAATTGAAGGAATGATCTTTTTATTTTTAGAATCTGTAATTACTTTCTCTTGGAAACCTGTTTGTTCATCTACTTCTACAGAGTAGTTAATACCTTGTTCTAAGTTATCAAACTTAACATTTCCTGAAAATTCAGAAACAATTACACCATTAAATGGATCCCATTGACAAACTTCATCATCTTTCTTTATCGTCTTTCTATCTTTATCAAAAATGATAGAACCATAAGGAATGTTATTAGTACTAAGAGTAATTCCTGTTTTCTTATCTAAAATTTTCATTTCAGCAGTACGAGAAATTACAATATCAACAACTTCTCCTGCTGCATCTTTACCTTTAACTGTACGTAAATCTTCTATTTTGATATTTCCATCAAATTTAGAAATCAATTTATTATCTGAAGATGTTGTACTAGCAACCCCTCCAACGTGGAACGTACGTAATGTTAACTGTGTACCTGGCTCTCCAATAGATTGTGCTGCAATTACACCAACTGCTTCACCTCTTTGTACTTTTTTAGCGGTAGATAAACTCTTACCATAACACTGAGCACAAATTCCTCTTTTAGATTCACATGTTAATGGAGAACGTACTTCAACTCGAGAAATATTTGCCTTTTCAACAGCTTTTGCTAAATCTTCAGTAATTAACTGCCCAGCTGAAAGTATTAAATCTTCTGAGTTAGGTGCATAAACATCATGTAAAGAAACTCTACCTTCAATTCTAGCTCCTAAAGATTCTACTATTTCATCATCTTTCTTTAAAGGTAATACCTCTAATCCTCTTAATGTTCCACAATCCTCTTCGTTTACAATAACATCTTGAGAAACATCAACTAAACGACGAGTTAAATACCCTGCATCTGCAGTTTTTAATGCGGTATCGGCAAGACCTTTACGAGCACCGTGTGTAGAAATAAAGTATTCTAAAATCGAAAGTCCTTCTTTAAAGTTAGAAAGAATTGGATTTTCAATAATCTCTCCACCTCCAGCAGTTGATTTCTTAGGCTTAGCCATAAGACCACGCATACCTGTTAACTGACGTATTTGCTCCTTAGATCCACGAGCTCCAGAATCTAACATCATAAATACAGAGTTAAATCCTTGTTGATCTTCTCTAAGACGCTTCATAGATAATTCTGTTAATTGATTATTGGTTCTACCCCAAATATCAATTACCTGATTATATCTTTCTTTTTGAGTAAGCATACCCATGTTATAGTTCATAACAATTCCATCCACTTCTTTATTAGCTTCCGCAATCATCGTATGCTTTTCTTTAGGAATAATGATATCTCCTAATGAGAATGATAAACCACCTTGGAAGGCAAATTTATATCCCATATTTTTAATTTGATCTAAAAAGTCTCCAACTGCAGGTATATCTGTAACTTTTAAAACATCACCAATAATTCCTCTTAAAGATTTTTTAGTTAAAACTTCATTTATATATCCAGCTTCTTCTGGCACTACTTCATTAAATAAAACTCTACCAACAGTAGTTCCTATTATTTTAGTGACAGATTTGCCTTCTTCGATATCTTTTGTACGAACTTTTATTCCTGCATTTAAGTCTACTTTTCCTTCATTTAAAGCTATAATTACTTCTTCTGGAGAATAAAAAGTTAAACCTTCTCCCTTTATAGGTACTTCAGGAGTTGACTTTCTTTCTTTAGTCATGTAGTATAAACCTAATACCATATCCTGAGAAGGTACAGTAATAGGAGCTCCATTTGCAGGATTCAAAATATTGTTAGAACCTAGCATTAATATTTGAGCTTCTAAAATAGCTTCTGGTCCTAAAGGTAAATGTACTGCCATTTGATCTCCATCGAAATCGGCATTAAAGGCAGAACAAGCAAGTGGGTGTAAACGAATTGCTTTCCCTTCAATTAATTTTGGCTGAAATGCTTGAATACCTAAACGGTGTAACGTAGGAGCACGGTTTAATAAAACTGGGTGTCCTTTAATTACGTTTTCAAGAATATCCCAAACAACAGGTTCTTTTCTATCTATAATTTTCTTTGCAGATTTCACTGTTTTTACGATACCTCTTTCAATTAACTTACGTATAACAAAAGGCTTATAAAGTTCAGCTGCCATATCTTTTGGCAATCCACATTCAAATAATCTTAATTCTGGTCCAACAACAATTACAGAACGTGCAGAGTAATCCACACGCTTACCTAATAAGTTTTGACGGAAACGTCCTTGCTTCCCTTTTAAACTATCAGATAATGACTTTAATGGTCTATTCGACTCTGTTTTTACTGCTGAAGATTTACGTGTATTATCAAATAATGAATCTACTGATTCTTGTAACATACGCTTCTCATTTCTTAAGATTACTTCAGGAGCTTTAATCTCCATTAATCTTTTTAAACGGTTGTTACGAATAATTACACGACGGTATAAATCATTCAAATCAGAAGTAGCAAAACGACCACCATCTAATGGTACTAATGGACGTAATTCTGGTGGTATTACCGGAACTACTTTCATAATCATCCATTCAGGTCTGTTATCTCTATTCTTTTGAGAATCTCTAAATGCTTCTACTACATTTAATCTTTTAAGAGCCTCATTTTTACGTTGTTTAGACGTTTCTGTATTCGCTTTATGTCTTAATTGATATGATAACTCATTTAAATCTATACGAGCTAATAAATCAATTAGACATTCTGCCCCCATCTTTGCGATGAATTTAGTAGGGTCATTATCTTCTAAATATTGATTTTCTTGAGGTAAGGCATCTATAATATCTAAATACTCTTCTTCCGTTAAGAAATCTAATTTTTGTAATGGTTCTCCTTCTGAGTTTTTAGCATCACCTGGCTGAATTACTACGTAACGTTCGTAGTAAATAATCATATCTAACTTCTTAGATGGTAATCCTAATAAGTACCCCATTTTGTTTGGTAAAGATCTAAAATACCAAATATGAGCAACAGGTACTACTAAATTAATATGTCCTACTCTATCTCTACGTACTTTCTTTTCAGTAACTTCAACACCACAACGATCACAAACGATTCCTTTGTAACGAATTCTCTTATATTTACCACAAGCACATTCATAATCTTTTACAGGACCAAAAATTCGCTCACAAAACAATCCATCTCTTTCTGGTTTGTGTGTACGGTAATTAATTGTTTCAGGTTTTAAAACTTCACCTTTAGATGCTTCTAATATAGATTCTGGTGATGCTAAACCTATTGAAATTTTGTTAAATTTTTTAACAGTGTATTTTTCGTTCTTTCTTGCCATAATATTTTGCTTTGCAAAATGCTTTAAGCTTTTGCTATCACTTTTATACTAAATTTAAAAGTATATAGCTTACTGCTGTTGATATAAAATTATAAACACTGAAATCAAGATTATTATTTTTACAAATAATAATCTTGATTATCTTTTTTATTCTTCTAATTTAACGTCTAAACCTAAACCTTTAAGTTCATGCATTAATACGTTAAATGATTCTGGTAAACCAGGTTCTGGCATTGGCTCTCCTTTTACAATGCTCTCGTAAGCTTTAGCTCTACCTAATACATCATCAGATTTAACTGTTAAAATCTCACGTAAAATACTAGATGCACCATATGCTTCCAATGCCCAAACTTCCATCTCTCCAAAACGTTGACCTCCAAATTGAGCTTTACCTCCTAATGGTTGTTGCGTAATTAATGAGTAAGGTCCAATAGAACGCGCATGCATTTTATCTTCAATCATGTGACCTAACTTAATCATATAAATAATACCAACTGTTGCTCTTTGGTCAAATCGTTGTCCTGTACCTCCATCATATAGATAAGTATGTCCAAATCTTGGTATTCCTGCCTTATCTGTTATTCCGTTAATCTCATCTAAAGATGCTCCATCAAAAATTGGCGTTGCATATTTCTGACCTAATTTTTCACCTGCCCAACCAAGAACAGTTTCATAAATTTGACCAATATTCATACGAGATGGTACCCCTAATGGGTTTAATACAATATCAACTGGTGTTCCGTCTTCTAAGAAAGGCATATCTTCTTGACGAACGATTCTAGCAACAATACCTTTGTTACCATGTCGTCCTGCCATCTTATCTCCTACCTTTAGTTTACGTTTTTTAGCGATGTAAATTTTAGCAAGTTTTAAAATACCAGCTGGTAATTCATCTCCTACAGAAATTGTAAACTTCTCACGACGTAAAACTCCTTGTAAATCGTTTACCTTTATTTTATAATTGTGAATTAACTCTACAACTAATTTATTTAAATCTTTATCGGTAGTCCAAGTTCCACTTAAATGTGTAAAATCATCTACTGAATTTAACATTTTCTGTGTAAACTTCTTTCCTTTAGGTAAAACTTCTTCTCCTAAATCATTATAGATTCCTTGAGATGTTTTACCGCTAATTAAACCGAATAATTTCTCTATTAAATAGTCTTTTAATTCATCAAACTTAGATACAAATGAAGCTTCTAATTTAGCAACTGCTTCTTTATCTCTTGCTCTCTTATTTTTATCTTTTACTGCTCTCTTGAAAAGTTTTTTATCAATTACTACTCCTTTTAAGGAAGGCGAAGCTTTTAAAGATGCATCTTTTACATCTCCTGCTTTATCTCCAAAAATAGCTCTTAATAGCTTTTCTTCTGGTGTTGGATCGCTTTCTCCTTTAGGAGTAATCTTTCCAATTAAAATATCTCCAGGTTTTACTTCAGCTCCAATACGAATCATACCATTTTCGTCTAGGTCTTTAGTAGCTTCTTCAGATACGTTTGGTATATCGTTTGTTAATTCTTCAGCTCCTAATTTAGTATCACGAACATCTAAAGAATATTCATCGATATGAACAGATGTAAATATATCTTCTTTAACAACTCTCTCAGAAATAACAATTGCATCCTCAAAGTTATACCCTTTCCAAGGCATAAAGGCTACTTTCATATTTCTTCCTAAAGCTAATTCTCCTTGTTGTGTAGCATAACCTTCACAAAGAACCTGACCTTTTTCAACTCTATCGCCTTTTTCTACAATAGGCTTTAAATTGATATTAGTTCCTTGATTCGTTTTTCTAAATTTTATTAAGTTGTATGATTTTTCATCTGGATCAAAGCTAACTAATCGCTCTTCATCTGTTCTATCATACTTTATAGTAACCTTATTAGCATCTACATACTCAACAACTCCACTTCCTTCTGCATTAATAAGAATACGAGAATCTCTAGCAACTCTACGCTCTAAACCAGTACCAACAATTGGTGATTCTGGTCTTAATAAAGGAACTGCTTGACGCATCATGTTAGATCCCATCAAAGCACGGTTGGCATCATCATGCTCTAAGAATGGAATTAAAGATGCTGATATAGAAGCAATTTGATTAGGAGCAACATCCATGTAATTTACAACTTCAGGTGTAACTACTGGAAAATCTCCTTCTTCTCTTGCAATAACTTTATCTCTATCTATCTTTCCTTCTGCATTAACAGGAATATTAGATTGTGCAAACTTCATTCCTTCTTCTTCTTCTGCACTTAAATAAATAGGTTCATCAGAAGTTACCGTACCATCGTTTACTTTATTATATGGTGTTTCAATGAATCCCATAGGGTTCACTTTAGCATATACTGCTAAAGATGATATTAAACCAATGTTTGGCCCTTCTGGTGTTTCAATCGGACATAAACGACCGTAGTGTGTATAGTGAACATCACGAACCTCAAATCCTGCTCTTTCTCTGGATAAACCTCCAGGCCCTAATGCCGATAAACGACGCTTATGTGTAATCTCTGCTAATGGATTTGTTTGATCCATAAACTGAGATAACTGGTTGGTACCAAAAAATGAATTAATTACTGACGATAATGTTTTCGCATTAATTAAATCAATTGGAGTAAAAACCTCATTATCACGAACATTCATACGTTCACGAATGGTACGTGCCATACGTGCTAAACCTACACCGAATTGACCTGCTAATTGCTCACCTACCGTACGCACACGTCTATTAGATAAGTGATCTATATCATCTACTTCAGCTTTAGAATTAATTAATTCTATTAAATACTTAACGATAGTGATTATATCATTTTTCGTTAATACTTTTTGATCTATATCTTCATTTAATTGAAGTTTGGTATTCATTCTAAAACGACCTACTTCTCCTAAATTATATCTTTGCTCAGAGAAAAATAACTTATCAATAATACCTCTTGCAGTTTCCTCATCTGGCGGTTCTGCATTACGTAATTGACGATAAATATGTTCAACTGCTTCTTTCTCAGAGTTTGTTGGATCTTTTTGTAGTGTATTATGAATTATAGCATAATCAGCTAAAAGATTATCTTCTTTATGTAATAATATAGTTTTAGCTCCTGCATCAATAATTTCATCTACATGCTCTTTATCTAAAATAGTATCACGGTCAAAAATAATTTCGTTACGTTCTATAGAAACAACTTCTCCAGTATCTTCATCAACGAAATCTTCATGCCACGTTTTTAATACTCTTGCAGCAAGTTTTCTACCTAATACTTTTTTCAATCCTGCTTTAGAAACTTTTACTTCTTCCGCTAAATCAAAAATTTCTAAAATATCTTTATCTCTTTCAAAACCAATAGCTCTGAATAATGTAGTAACTGGTAATTTTTTCTTTCTATCAATATAAGCATACATTACTTGATTGATATCAGTTGCAAATTCTATCCATGAACCTTTAAAAGGAATTACCCTAGCTGAATATAACTTAGTACCATTTGCATGGAAAGACTGTCCAAAGAAAACACCCGGTGATCTATGTAATTGAGATACTACAACTCTTTCTGCTCCATTTATAATAAATGTTCCAGAACCAGTCATGTAAGGAATTGTTCCTAAATACACATCTTGAACAATGGTTTCAAAATCTTCATGTTCAGGGTCTGTACAGTACAATTTCAATCTAGCCTTTAGAGGAACACTATGCGTTAATCCACGTTCTATACATTCTTGAATGCTATATCTTGGTGGATCTACAAAATAATCTAAGAATTCTAAAACGAATTGATTTCTAGTATCTGTAATTGGAAAGTTATCCATGAAGGTTTTATACAAACCTTCTTCACCTCGCTCCTCAGCTTTTGTTTGTAATTGGAAGAAATCTTGGAAAGATTTAATTTGAATATCTAGAAAATCTGGATAATCTGCTCCAATCTTTGATGATGCGAAGTTAATTCTTTCAGTAGTTTTTGTCGTTGCCAAAAGAGTCTCTATTTTTAATTAAAAATATTTTATTAAAAAACTTTTATAATTCTTTATTAGTTACTTTATACTTTATGTAGTTAAAATAAGTTATAAAATCACTATTCACAAATTGTGAGAAAAGAAAGAATAAATATATACACAAAATGGTTTAGGGCTAAAACGATTGTTTTAGCACCTAAACCTTTATTTTGAAATCCCACTGTATATGTGGGGAGTTATATTATTTTAACTCTACTTCAGCTCCTGCTTCTTCTAAAGACTTTTTAAGACCTTCTGCCTCATCTTTAGAGATACCTTCTTTTACTGGTGCTGGAGCGCTATCTACGATACCTTTAGCTTCTTTTAATCCTAAACCAGTTAATTCTTTAACTAATTTTACAACTGCTAATTTAGAACCTCCTGCTGCTTTTAAGATTACGTCGAATTCAGTTTGAGCTTCTGCTTCTGCACCACCACCTGCTGCTGGTCCTGCTACTGCTACTGCTGCTGCTGCTGGTTCGATACCGTATTCATCTTTTAAAATATCTGCTAATTCATTAACTTCTTTTACTGTTAAGTTAACTAATTGTTCTGCGAAATCTTTTAAATCTGCCATTTTAATTGTTTTTAATTTTTTATTATATAGTTATTAGTGCGCTAATTTATTTTTCTGATAATGTTTTTAAGATACCTGATAATTTACTACCTCCAGACTGTAATGCTGAAACAACATTCTTCGCTGGTGATTGTAATAATGTAATGATATCTCCAATAAGTTCTTCACGAGATTTAATGTTTACAAGAGCTTCTAATTGATCATCTCCAACATAAACTGATTCTTCTACGTAAGCACCTTTTAATAAAGGTTTATCAGACTTTTTTCTAAATTCTTTGATTACTTTTGCTGGTGCATTACCTGCTTCAGCAATCATTAATGAAGTATTTCCTTTTAAAACATCTGGTAATTCACCAAAATCTTTTTCGGAAGCTTCCATTGCTTTTTCAAGCAATGTGTTCTTTACAACAGCCAATTGAACGTTAGCTTTGAAACAAGCTCTACGTAAGTTAGATGTAGTTATAGCATCTAAACCTGAAATATCTGCTAGATATATTGTACTAGTATCTGCTAATTGTGCTGTTAAATCTTGTATTACTTGCGATTTTTCTTCTCTAGTCATGATTGATACATTTTAACTGCCTATGATGATACTGACTTTATCTCTATTGGCAAACTAGGGCTCATTGTCGAAGACATAGAAATGCTCTTAATGTAATTCCCTTTTGCTGCCGTTGGCTTTAATTTAATAATTGTTTGAAGTAACTCGTTTGCATTATCTGCGATTTTATCAGCATCAAAAGATACTTTACCGATTGCAGCATGCACGATACCAGTTTTGTCAACTTTAAAGTCAATTTTACCAGCCTTTACTTCTTTTACTGCTTTTGCAACATCCATAGTAACAGTTCCTGTTTTAGGATTAGGCATTAAACCTCTTGGTCCTAAAACACGTCCTAAAGGACCTAATTTCCCCATTACACTTGGCATTGTTATAATAACATCAACATCAGTCCAACCTCCTTTAATCTTTTGTAGGTATTCATCTAACCCTACATAATCTGCACCAGCTTCTTTAGCTTCTGCTTCTTTATCTGGAGTAACTAATGCTAATACTTTAACATCTTTACCTGTTCCATGTGGTAAAGTTACTACACCACGTACCATTTGATTAGCTTTACGAGGATCTACTCCTAAACGTATTGCCAAATCAACAGATGCGTCGAACTTTACTTTTGTAATTTCTTTTACTAATACTGATGCTTCATTTAAGTCATAAACTTTAGAGCTGTCAATCTTAGCACGAGCTTCTTTTTGCTTTCTTGTTAATCTTGCCATTTTAAATCTCTTTTAGTTTAAGCAGGTGCATCACCTTTTACTGTTAATCCCATAGATCGTGCAGTACCTGCGATCATTCTCATTGCTGACTCCACTTTAAAGGCATTCATATCTACCATTTTGTCTTCTGCAATAGTTCTAATCTGATCCCAAGTTACACTTGCTACTTTGTTCCTGTTTGGTTCTCCTGAACCCTTCTTAATTTTGGCCGCTTCTAATAATTGTACTGCAGCTGGTGGAGTTTTAACAACAAATTCGAATGATTTATCAGTATAAACTGTAATCACAACAGGTAAAACTTTACCTTGTTTGTCCTGTGTACGAGCATTAAATTGCTTACAGAACTCCATGATGTTAACTCCGGCAGCACCTAAAGCGGGTCCAACTGGTGGCGACGGATTCGCAGCACCTCCCCTAACTTGTAGTTTTACTAATTTACTTACTTCTTTTGCCATTGTTTAAGATTTGAATAATGTATTTATTTAGGAAGCATAAACACATTTAAATATGTAACAGTTATGTATTTATATTTTTTCTACTTGCATATAACTTAATTCTAATGGTGTTTTTCTACCGAAAATTTTCACCATTACTTCAAGTTTGCGTTTTTCTTCATTCACTTTTTCTACGATACCATCAAAACCATTAAAAGGCCCATCCACTACCTTTACAGTTTCTCCTACCATATATGGTATTGCTACACTTTCTTCATTTACTGAAAGCTCATCAACTTTACCTAACATTCTGTTGACTTCTGCTTTCCTCATTGGAACAGGTTCACCTCCTTTAGTTTCACCTAAAAAACCTATTACCCCTGTAACTGCTTTTATAACATGAGGAACTTCTCCTGCTAAATTAGCTTCAACCATTATATAACCAGGAAAATAAACACGTTCTCTGTTTATTTTTTTCCCGTTTCTTATTTGAACAACCTTTTCTGTAGGAACAATAACTTGATTAACATAATCTGAAAGACCATGTCTGGCTATATCTGTTTCAATATAGGTTTTAACTTTATTTTCTTGACCTCCAATTGCTCTTACAACATACCATTTCATCACCGAATCAGCCATCCTTAAAATAATTTAAAAAAGTTATCTAATCCTGTTTGAAAAACTTTATCTATTAAAGCTACTGCTAAAGCGAAAACTATCGTAAAAACAGCTACTACTACTGTTGACTTTTGAGCTTCTTCTCGAGAAATCCAAGTCGTATTAGTATTTAATTCTTCGAAAGAATCTTTGATATATTGTATAAAGTTGTTCATTCTTTTTTGAAATTTGCACGGGTTGAGAGACTCGAACTCACGACACCTGGTTTTGGAGACCAGTGCTCTACCAACTGAGCTAAACCCGTTTATTTATAGAGGCATTCATAAAGAACACCTCTATTAATATATTTATTAGCTTATTACTTAGTCTAATATCTCAGTTACCTGACCTGCACCTACTGTTCTACCACCTTCACGGATAGCAAACTGTAAACCTAAGTTTAAGGCAATTGGTTGAATTAAATCAACTGTAATAGTTAAGTTATCACCTGGCATAACCATTTCTACACCATCTGGCAAGTTAATGTTACCTGTTACATCCGTTGTACGAACATAAAACTGTGGACGGTAATTGTTTTGGAAAGGAGTGTGACGACCACCTTCTTCTTTCTTTAATACATATACCTCAGCTTTAAACTTAGCGTGTGGAGTTACAGAACCTGGCTTACAGATTACCATACCTCTTTTGATATCTTCTTTAGCAATACCTCTTAATAAGATACCTGCATTATCTCCAGCTTCTCCTCTATCTAAGATTTGACGGAACATTTCAATACCAGTAACTGTCGAAGCTAACTTCTCAGTACCCATACCAATAATATCTACAGCATCTCCTGAATTAATGATTCCAGTTTCAATACGACCTGTAGCTACAGTACCACGACCTGTAATTGAGAATACATCTTCAATAGGCATTAAGAAATCTTTATCAATTTCTCTTGGTGGCTCTTCAATCCAAACATCTACTTGCGCCATTAACTCTAATACTGTATCAACCCACTTTTGTTCTCCATTTAAAGCACCTAAAGCAGATCCCATTACAACAGGACTATTATCTCCATCATAATCATAGAAAGATAGTAATTCTCTAACTTCCATCTCAACTAATTCTAATAACTCCTCATCATCAACCATATCTACTTTGTTCATAAAAACAACGATACGAGGTATACCTACCTGACGACCTAATAAGATATGCTCACGAGTTTGTGGCATTGGCCCGTCTGTTGCAGCTACTACTAAAATAGCTCCATCCATTTGAGCAGCACCAGTTACCATGTTCTTTACATAATCGGCGTGACCTGGACAGTCAACGTGTGCATAGTGACGGTTTGCTGTTGCATATTCTACGTGAGAAGAGTTAATTGTAATACCTCTTTCTTTTTCTTCTGGAGCGTTATCAATTTGATCAAATGCTCTTTGCTCAGAGTAACCTGCATCTGCTAATACTTTAGTAATAGCAGCAGTTAATGTAGTTTTACCGTGATCTACGTGACCGATTGTACCTACGTTTAAGTGCGGTTTCGAACGATCGTAAGTTCCTTTTGCCATGATTATTAATTTTAATTCTTAGTTAAATATATTTAGTGTTATTTCTTTTTAAAAGCTCCTTTTCAAGAGCCAATGACGGGATTTGAACCCGTGACCTCATCCCTACCAAGGATGCGCTCTACCAACTGAGCTACACCGGCTTGGTTTTTTACTTAGAGCGAGAGACCGGGTTCGAACCGGCGACATTCAGCTTGGAAGGCTGACGCTCTACCAACTGAGCTACTCTCGCATTCTTTTTAAAAAACTTTAATATTGTGGGGAGAGCAGGATTCGAACCTGCGAAGACATAGTCAACGGAGTTACAGTCCGTCCTCGTTGGCCGCTTGAGTATCTCCCCTTTCATATTTTAATTATTATTTTAAAGAACTTTATTCTTGAGCCAATGGAGGGACTCGAACCCACGACCTGCTGATTACAAATCAGCTGCTCTAGCCAGCTGAGCTACATCGGCTTTTGTTTAAAAAAACAATCCGTCATTTCTAACGGACTGCAAATGTATAAAGTAATTTTGGATATGTAAAACTTTTTTTGATTTTTTTTTATCTTTTATGACAACTGAGGAGCTCTTTGTTTTTCTTTTGATTTTTCCAATTGCCTTTTTAAAGACTCAACACTTAAACTAACTCCTTCCTCGAATGTTTTTGTAGTTTTTTTGACTATCAATTCGTTACCCGGAATATTAATCTTTAATTCTGTAATTTTATTTTCTTTATCACTTGTTTTTTGGACTTTTAAAAAGACTTCTGCATCAACAATTTTATCATAAAATTTATCTAAGCTACCTACTTTTTTTTCGATATACTTAATTAATTCTCCATCTGCTTTAAAATTTACTGATTGTGTGATTACTTTCATTATTTTCAATCTTTTCTTAAACTCCTAGGATGAGCTTTGTTAAACACTTGCTTTAATTTCTCTAAGTTATTATGTGTGTAAACTTGAGTAGAGGCTAAACTTGAATGCCCTAGTAATTCTTTAACCGAATTTAAATCTGCTCCTTGATTAAGTAATTGCGTCGCAAATGTATGTCTGAGGATATGCGGACTTTTCTTAACCTTGGTTGAGACCTTACTAAAGTAAGAATTTATAACTCGATAGACAAGTGTTTCATAAATTTTATTTCCTTTTTCTGTTATTAATAAATATTCACTTTCTGTATCTGTTTTATTTCTAAGAATGATGTACTTTTTTAAAGTTTCTATAACTAACGGTAAAAGAGGCACTAACCTTTCTTTATTTCTTTTCCCTAAAACCTTAAGAGCATTCTCTTCTAAATTGATATCTGCTTTTTTCAAGTTAATCAATTCTATTCTTCTGATACCTGTAGAATATAATAATTCTACAATCAATTTATTTCTAATTGAAATTAAATCATCTACTGATATATTTTCCAGCACCTCCTCTACCTCTATAGATGAAAAAGGTATTTGAACATTTTTACTTACTTTGAGTGATTTATGTTTAGCTAGTGGATTTGTTTCTAAAACTTCTATTTTTTGCAGAAATTTATAAAATGTTTTTAAGCTACTTATTTTTCTGTTTATAGACCTATTAGACACCTTTTTATTCACAAGACTCACTAACCAAGTTCTTATTTGATTATAATGAACAGTACTTATATCTTTTTCCTCAAATTCAGTTAAACAAAAGTCCTGAAAAGCTAATAAATCGGTCTTATAAGCTGTCACTGTATGTTTTGAATACTTCTTTTCTAAAAGAAGATAGTCTAAAAAAGGAGATATATACATTTACTATCCTAATATTTAATTTAGGATAATATAAGACAAAATAAAAACCCATACAATATTATTATGTATGGGTTTTAGTTTTTTTAAAAGAGTTGATTTAACCAACTTCTTCTTGTGTTCTTAAACGCTGAATGTAAGATGCTTTAATCTTCTGAGCTCTTTTTGCTACTGACGGCTTAGTAAATTGTTTACGAGCACGTAAATTCCTCATTGTTTTCGTACGATCGAATTTTCTCTTATAACGCTTTAACGCTCTATCGATATTCTCTCCTTCTTTTACTGGAATGATTAACATATTTTGGCACCTCCTTTCATCTGTATCTTTATATCTTTAAAACAATCGTAAACTTCTGTTTATTAATTGTTAATTTAATATTCTTTGTTTTTTAGGATTGCAAAGATACACATTTCTGTTGGATAAAAAATTTTATTTAGAAAGATTTATTTAGTAGACCAAACTGTATAACCTTTTGGTGGTGCTTGAATTTTCACCCATTTTCCTGATTGTGTTATTGGTTGCCATGAAGAATTCCCTGTGTAATCCTTTATTCTTTTACTAGACCAATTAGTTTCAACCCATCTTTCCTTCCATGAATTAGAATTATTAATATAGACTATTAACCCTTTTTTTCCGTTGCCTCCATTTCTTTTAGCAATGTATTCATCATTATCTGTCCAAAGATTTGTGGTACTACCTCCAGCAAGATTATTATGAATCCAAATTAAATTATTCATTTTACTTTTACTTAACCAGTGTTCATAATCACGATAAAAAATTGCTGGATATCCTTCATGTGTTAAAATATAAGCATATGCTAGTATTTTATTATCAATAATTTCATCGGTATCATGGTTAGTGACAAAAGTTACTGCTTTAGTTGAATTTCTTTTCCATAACATATCACCACTTAAAGCATTTAAATTATTCCCCATAAATGCATCTCTCATTTTATAATAACATGCAAAGTCAAACGCAGACATCTCTGCTTTATCAGTCCACCATTTTAAGGCATCCACATTACCATCCCAATATTCTCCAACTCCAAAACCTCCAACAGCCTGATTAAATTGCCTTGCAACCCACGGTTCAAATCCTTTTACATAATCGAATCTCCAACCATCAAACTTCATTGTATTCTTATAGTATTTAGCTACAGAATTAGATTTTTTCCATAACCAATCTTGAACATAAGGTTTTTTATGACTTAAATCTGGAAAGCCTCCAAAAAAACCACTATCTGAATTATATTTATCATTAGGGTGAAAATCATACTTTGTTCTATTAAATTTACCAGAAAGTGGATTAAAATCTGTATAGGTACTTTTACCTGCAAATTCATTAGATTCTTTATCTCCTCCACTGTTATGGTTTATTACGATATCTGCTATCACGCTTAACTTATAGCGATGTGCTCTAGAAATAAGCGATTCTAATTCTGATTTAGAACCGAAACGTGTTTCTATACTACCCATTTGATCATATTGACCAAAATCATAGTAATCAAAAGGATCATAACCCATAGAAAAAGCTCCGTTTTGAGCTTTAGAAACTGGCGGTAACCATATTGCATCTACACCTACCTGACTCCAGTCGTCTACTTTATCTTCTATTGTTTGCCACCAAGTACCACCTGCGGGAACATCCCAATAGAATGCTTGCATCATAACTCCAGTTCCTATAGTTTTAAGGCCTTGCCTTGAAGCTAAATTATTGTTATTTGCAATCTTATTTTTTGCTAGTTTTACATCATTTTCAACTATATCTTCATTGGAGCATGAGATATTAATAAATAGGGCAACTAATAATAGTCTATGTACATTTTTCATGTTTATTTGGTTTGTGTTTAGAGCAATTTAAACACATCAAACAAGAACACGAAATCGTTATCGTTTCGAAATCGATTTCGTGTTAATAAGTTGTTTAATTAATATTAAAATATAGATATTATGTTGCTGGTTTGTATTCTTTTTTATCAATAATCATCTTGGCAATGATTTCTTTTAAAATTTCTGAAGTTCCTCCTCCTATTGGTCCCAAACGACTATCTCTAAACATTCTAGCTAAAGGATAATCTTCCATATACCCATAACCTCCTAATAACTGTAAAGCATCATAAATTACTTCATCTGCTATTTTGGTAGATAACAACTTACTCATACTGGCCTCTTTTACTACATATTTTCCGTCATTCAATCTTTTAGTAATGGAGTAGTTATATTCTTTACACATGTCTACTTTTGAAGCCATTTCAGCTACGCTATGTCTTAATGCTTGAAATTTATTAATCTTTTTTCCAAAAGCTTCTCTTTCATTCATGTATTCTAGCGCATACTCTACAGCATACTCTGCTCGAGCATGTGCATTTACACCCATAATTAATCTTTCTAAAGCGAAATGCTGCATGATATAAGGAAATCCTTTTCCTTCTTCCCCCATTAAATTCTCTTTTGGTATCACTACATTATCGAATGCTATCTCTCCAGTATCAGAAGCTCTCCAACCTAATTTATTTAATTTCGTTGACGAAACTCCTTTTGTATCTCTATCTACCAAAAAAATACTCATTCCTTTATGCTTATCTTCTGGATTTGTTTTAGCAGCTACTATTAAATAATCTGAATATACACCATTAGTTATAAATGTTTTTGATCCATTTAACACATATGTATCTCCTTTTTTAACTGCTGTTGTTCTCATCCCGGCAACATCACTACCTCCAAATGGTTCGGTAATACATAAACAGCCTATCATTTTTCCATCGATACTCGGAGTTAGATATTCTGTTTTTATACGATGATCTCCTTCTTTGTTTAAATGCGTCATTGCTAAATAAGCATGTGCCCACATAGCCGCTGCAAAACCACCTGAATTTATCCTTTGCAATTCTTCTAAGAAAATAACGGTGTAAAATAAATCAAGATTTAAACCTCCATATTCTTCTGGTTGGTTTAAACCGAAATATCCCATTTCCCCAAACTTCTCCCAAATAAAACGTTCTATCGTTCCTGTTTCTTCCCATTTTTCTATATGAGGTACTACTTCTTTCTGTAAAAACTCTCTAAAGCTTTTACGAAATGATTCGTGTTCTTCAGTAAAATACATACTGTTAATAAATTTTAAAATTGGTTGTTTGTTTATTCTGCTTTCAAATATAAGACTATTCTATCGTATTTATTTTCGGGAAAATCTTTAATATTTCTTAATTCTGAGATATCTTGTAATTCTGCAACCTCATCTCTGTAATTAAAAATCTTTTTGCATAGCTCATAATCGATGTAAGGATTTTTAAGTACCTCCTTAAAACTAGCTATATTAAGATTCGTTTTAACAATTTTAGGCTTCTGCTTTATTCTTAAAACTTTAAAAAGTTGTTTTGTTATATTTTCATTTATTCCCCAAACTTCATTTAATTGATAATCGTAAGAAAATCCTTTTAATTTAGATCGATACTTAATAATAGTATTAGAAAGCTTCGCATTTATTCCTTTTATACCTACAAAATCTTTAAAAGTTGCTAAATTAATATCGTCTGTAGTTAGTATTTTCTCCTTTTCTGATTTTTTAACTACCTTTTTTACAGCTTTTAAATTTTGTTTTTTTGTTACCCAATCAGGAAATTTAAAAAAAGGAGCTATTTGATTTAATAAACTATCTGATACACCTGTTACTTGTTGAAATTGTTTTATGGTGTTTACAAATTTCTCCTGGCTTCTAAAAGCTTGTAATTTATCTATTTCTTTGGTAGACATCCCTAATTGATATCCTTTAAAATCTGAAATAAAATTAGGGTTAAAAGGATATAATTTCGGTTTTCTTTTTTCTACTTTTCTTTTTTTAAGACTATCTATTTCTGCTTCAAATGCTAATAATTCAGAAGTTTTTTCTATTTCATTTTGCTCAGAAAAATTAACAAAAAAGTATATTGTTTGAAAAGTAATTATACAGAGTAACAAAAATAAAATCCCATTTCGTTGGCTTTTTGTGTACCAGAAATGGGATTTTAAATTTTTCATAAATATTTTAATTATGCTTCTATTCCTCTAATAGCATCTAAATATCTTTTTAGTTGCTTTTTAACTACAGGCATTAAGAAATAAAGACCTACCATGTTTGGAAATACCATTGCAAATATCATGGCATCTGAAAATGCCCAAATTGAATTCATACTTGCAGCCGCCCCAATAACTACAAAGGTTAAAAATAATATTTTATATGTTAAATCTGCTTTTTTCCCTCTCCCAAATAAGAATTTCCAAGATTGCAATCCATAATAAGACCAAGAAATCATTGTTGAAACTGCAAATAAAACTACAGCTATAGTTAAGAACCAATCAGAAAATGGAATATATTTTGCAAAAGCTGAAGCTGTTATACCTGCTCCTTCTACTCTTAATCCATCGATCATAACTCCACCAGTTCCATCACCTCCATATTCAAAAGCTCCTCCAAAATTAAAAATAACAATAACTAAAGCTGTCATTGTACAAATAACTACCGTATCAATAAAAGGCTCTAATAAAGCTACTAACCCTTCAGAAGCAGAATACTTAGTTTTTACTGCTGAATGCGCAATTGAAGCAGAACCAGCACCAGCTTCATTAGAAAACGCAGCTCTTTTAAAACCTACTAAAAGTACACCTATAACTCCACCAACTCCTATCGCTTTAGGATTAAATGCTTCTGAAATAATTAAAGATATTGCATCATCTACTAAGGTAAAATTAGCTCCTAATATATATATACATGCTAATAAATAAATCAAAGCCATAAAAGGAACTACTTTTTCAGTTACTGTAGCTATTCTTTTTATTCCTCCAATAATTATAACCCCTACAACAATAGCTAATACAAGACCTATTAATGCTCCTGCACTTGTACTATTCTCGATTCCCATTAATTTTTTTATAACTACTGTTGCTTGGTTAGACTGTGCGGCATTACCTCCACCAAAAGATCCTCCAATACAAAAAATGGCAAAAAACACTGCTGCTATTTTCCCAAGTACCTCAAAACCTCTTTCCTTAAGTCCTTTTGATAAATAATACATAGGTCCTCCATAAACTGTTCCTTCATCATCTACATCACGATACTGAACTCCTAATGTACATTCTACAAATTTCGTAGACATTCCTAACAATCCACAAATAATCATCCAAAACGTAGCTCCAGGACCACCTAATGCGATAGCCAAAGCCACCCCTGCAATATTACCATTACCTACTGTTCCCGATACAGCTGTTGCCAAAGCTTGAAAATGTGTAACTTCACCTTCACTACTCTCATCGCGTATAGTTTCGATAGAATCTCCTCCAGGAGTTGAATCTCCATAAGCTTCTTCTACTACGGCTTTATCAACATCATCGTACTTACCTCTTACCACATTAATTGCTGTAAAAAAGTGGCGTATATTTGGAAAACCAAAATAAATAGTAAAAAAAGCAGCACTTGCAACAAGTAATAATAGTACAAAAGGTATTTTTACTGTATCTCCATCATAAACTAAGAAAAAGATTACATCATTAAAAAATTTAGAAACAGGCTGAAATGCCTCATCAATTTTTTGATCTAACCCTTTCTCTTGAGCAAAGATTAACATCGGTGCTATCATAAATAGCAACGTAGATAGTTTTTTATTCATTTTATAAATAGTTTTGTTGATTTTGTAGTCCGCAATATCTTAAAAAACTGTTCTTCTAACAACTTTTTATCGTTAAAACTAAATTTTAGGTTAGTTTTTCTTTAAATTTTTGTAAATCTTCTTTAAAAGAACATGTTTGTAAACCTAATATATTCGTAGTCTTTGTTAAGTCGAAACCAGTTTTAGCTGGTCTTTTAGCTCTCTGATTTAATATTTCGGAAGAAATTGGTTTTATTAATGCTGCATTTAAATTAAATACCTCTGCAATTTGTTTAGCTATTTCATAAATACTTAACAATTGATTAGAGGATACATTAAAAACACCAGTTACCTTTTTATCTATAGCTAATTTACAAGCCAAAGCCAATTCATTTACATACGTTGGCATTCTATATTGATCGTTCACAATGGTAATTTCTTTTCCTTCTGTAAGCATTTGTCGTACCCAAAGCACAATATTATTTCTACTCATATCATGCACCTTACCATATACCAAAATAGTTCTTAAAATGGTATACTCAATTGTTGAACTCACCAGTACTTGTTCTGCTTTTAATTTTGACAATCCGTAATAACTTAATGGATTTGGCGCGTCTGTTTCTTTATAGTATCCTTGCTTTCCATCAAAAATAAAATCGGTAGAAATATGAATTAAGTGACAATTTATTTTTTTTGAAAATGCTACTAAATTTTCTACTAATTTTACATTAATAGTATCGCAAGCTTCTTTTTCGTCTTCACAAACATCTACTTGCGTCATTGCCGCTGTGTTAATTATAAAGTCAGGATTTAGCTCTTCTAATAAATTATTTAATGTTACTTTATCTGTTAATTCTATAGAATAAAATGGATAACCCTCTTTAACTGGATATCTATTTTCAGATCTAGATAATGCAATAATTTCATATTCTTTTTCTGACAAAAACAAATCTAACAAAGACTGCCCAAGAAGTCCATTGCTTCCTGTAATTACTATTTTTTTCATTTTCTTACATTATAAATCAAAGACAGAAGTACGTTTTGTATAAATCATATCTTTTAATCGAAGTAAAAACGCCATTGTTAAATACATTCCAAACGACAAACCTATTGTTACAAAAGATATATAGATAAAAAACAAACGTACATTTACGGTTCTCATTCCTAATCTATCTGCTAAACGAGAAGAAACATCAAAACCATTTCTTTCAAAAAAATGACGTATCGGATTTATAAAAGGCATTTCATTATTTTTTGTGCAAGATACTGCTTAATTTAATTGTTATCAACATCTTCAAAAAATCATTTTCTATTTCCTAAATTTGTGGTTTGTCAAAATTTTTACTTTGAAAGAACAAGAATTTATTGAAGTTTATGGAGCTAGAGCTCATAACTTAAAAAATATCGATATAAAAATTCCTCGTGAAAAATTAGTTGTTATTACTGGTCTAAGTGGTAGTGGTAAATCTTCTTTAGCATTTGATACCATTTATGCAGAAGGACAACGAAGATATATTGAAACTTTTTCTGCTTATGCGCGACAATTTTTAGGTGGATTAGAAAGGCCTGATGTTGATAAAATTGATGGATTGTCTCCTGTTATTTCTATAGAACAAAAGACAACCAATAAAAGTCCGCGTTCTACAGTAGGTACCATAACAGAAATTTACGATTTTTTACGTCTTTTATTTGCTAGAGCTGCAGATGCTTATTCATACAATACAGGAGAAAAAATGGTTAGTTATCCTGATGAACAAATAAAAGAATTAATTCTAAAGGATTTTGCAAATAAACGTATTGCTGTTTTAGCCCCTCTAATTAAATCTAGAAAAGGGCATTATCGTGAGCTATTCGAACAAATTTCTAAACAAGGTTTTGTTCGTGTTCGTGTTAATGGGGAGATTCGTGAAATTGAAAAAGGCATGAAACTTGATCGCTATAAAACACATGATATTGAAGTAGTTATCGATCGTCTTATTGTAAATGAATCTGTTGATTCACGATTAGAAGAAACTATTAAAACAGCTTTGTATACTGGAAATAATATTTTAATGGTTATTGATGTTGATGATACTATTCCTCGATATTTTAGTAGAGAATTGATGTGTCCTACCTCTGGAATTGCCTATCCTAACCCAGAACCAAATACCTTTTCTTTTAACTCTCCAAAAGGAGCCTGTAACAGCTGTAATGGTTTAGGTATTACTAATGAAGTAAATATTAAAAAGGTGATTCCTGATGATAGCATTTCTATAAAAAATGGCGGAATTAATCCTTTGGGAGAACAAAAAAGTAGTTGGATTTTTAAGCAATTACAAACAATTGCTGAGCGTTACAATTTTAAATTAACCGATGCTATAAATGAGATTCCAAAAGAAGCTTTAGAAGTTATTTTAAACGGAGGAAAAGAAACTTTCAAAATTCAGTCAAAAACCGCTGGTGTAACTCGTAACTATGAAATAGATTTTGAA
Organism: uncultured Tenacibaculum sp.; assembly: GCA_947498055.1. Taxonomy (GTDB): domain Bacteria; phylum Bacteroidota; class Bacteroidia; order Flavobacteriales; family Flavobacteriaceae; genus Polaribacter. Next base: position 15,500 of record CANMJA010000039.1, on the reverse strand, counting down.
GGAATTACCTCCTTTATTGAGAGTCAGTATAAAAATACGGATAGCTCTTCCATTAAGCGTTGGGCTAAAGGCTTTATGGATGAAGTTACTTGTTCTGTTTGTGAAGGTAAAAGATTAAAAAAAGAAGCTTTACACTTCAAAATAACAGATAAAAACATTAGTGATTTAACTAATTTAGATGTAAGTGAATTGGCAAAGTGGTTTTCAAATATAGAAGAACAGTTTTCTGAAAAACAATTACAAATTGCCAGTGAAATATTAAAAGAGATTCGCACTAGAATTCAGTTTTTATTAGATGTAGGTTTAGATTATTTAACTTTAGACAGGACTTCTAAATCTCTTTCTGGCGGAGAAGCGCAACGTATTCGTTTAGCCACTCAAATTGGTTCACAATTGGTAGGTGTCTTATATATTTTAGACGAACCTAGTATTGGTTTACACCAACGCGATAATCAAAAATTAATTGATTCACTCATAAAACTTAGAGATGTTGGGAATTCCGTTTTGGTGGTAGAGCATGATGAAGACATGATAAAGAATGCAGACTATGTTTTAGATATTGGTCCAGGTGCAGGAATTCATGGTGGAGAAATTGTGAGTAAAGGTTCTTTTGACGATTTAAAAAAGGATGCCACTCTTACTGCAGATTATTTATCGAAAAGAAAAACAATAGAAGTTCCTAAAAAAAGACGTGAAGGGAATGGAAATAGTATTAAACTTTTTGGGGCTAGTGGTAACAATTTAAAGAATGTTACAGTGGAGTTTCCTTTGGGTAAAATGATTTGTGTTAGTGGGGTTTCTGGTAGTGGAAAATCTACTTTAATTAATGGCACTTTATATCCTATTTTAAATGCGCACATATACAGAGGTGTAAAAGAACCAATGCCCTATAAAAAGATAGAGGGTTTAGAACATATAGATAAGGTGATTGATATAGATCAATCTCCTATTGGTAGAACTCCAAGATCTAACCCAGCAACTTATACTGGTGTTTTTGGTGAAATACGAAGTTTATTTGCTAAAACTCCTGAAGCTGCTATTCGTGGTTATAAACCTGGACGTTTTAGTTTTAATGTGAAAGGTGGAAGATGTGAGACTTGCCAAGGTGGTGGACTTCGAGTTATTGAGATGAACTTCTTACCTGATGTTCATGTAGAATGTGAAACCTGTCAGGGAAAACGTTTTAATAGGGAAACATTAGAAATTCGTTACAAAGGAAAATCCATTTCTGACATTTTAGGAATGACGATTGATGAATCTGTTGATTTTTTTGAACATATTCCTAAAATTTTCAGGAAGCTAAAAACAATACAAGATGTTGGTTTAGGTTATATTACCTTAGGTCAACAATCTACTACTCTTTCTGGTGGGGAAGCACAGCGAATTAAATTAGCTTCTGAGCTTTCTAAAAGAGATACTGGAAATACTTTTTATATTTTAGATGAACCTACTACTGGACTTCATTTTGAAGATATTCGTGTATTAATGGATGTTTTAAATAAATTAGCGGACAAAGGAAATACCGTTTTAATTATTGAACATAATTTAGATGTTATAAAATTGGCCGATCATATTATTGATGTTGGTATGGAAGGTGGTAAAGGTGGCGGTAAAATATTAGTTACTGGTACTCCTGAAAAAGTTGCTAAACATAAAACTAGTTATACTGCTGAATTTTTGAAGAAGGAGTTACAGTAACCTTTTTCTTATAAAAAACACAAATACCTAACAAAACAGTTGTTTTGTTAGGTATTTGTGTTTTTAACATTTTTTATTTTTGAATCTAATAATTTTATCTGTATATTTATAAGAATAAAAATTGTGAAATTGCTTGAATTATTTACTCTTTATTTTAATGACATTAAGTTTAATTATCCTTTTTAAAGCGTATAATTAAATCAACATATTTTTTCGCGAAAAACAGACACAAACCTTGAGTGTCTTTAAATGTTCAAGGATTTAATCATTTTTTAAATCTTAAATAATTATGAAAAAATCAATTTTAAATTTAGGTAAAACTTTAAATAAAACTGAACAAAAAAACATTAATGGAGGTAGCGACAATCCTATTAACTCTTGTAAATGTGATAGTAGAACAGGAAAATACTACGATCCTCATTGTGGTAGTACATGTCATGAAGAAAAAGACGAAGAAGACAACACAGAGTCTGAATATTAGTAAATTATTTAATTGATTTATAATTCTAAAATTTTATTTAATATTCTTTTACAAAGAATAAATCATCTATTATAAGGATAGAAAATAGTTAAATAAGGTGGTTTAAAAATCAATTAATCAGAAATATTTCAAAACACTAATAATAATTCAGAAAAAATAAATATTTATATTATCAGCTTTCGGTGATACATATTTACTAGATTCAAATGTAATATCTTATTGTTAAAAAACTAGAATAAATTAAATTTATTCTAGTTTTTATTTTTTCAAACTTACTTCTAAAATCTTCAGAAAATTAAAAACAATATAAAATATTCATTTAGGCTATATTGACTTATGTCAATAATTAACAACAATTTCTGATGGAGAAGCACAGGTCTTCATTTTGAAGATATTTGTGTACTAATGGATGTTTTAAACAAATTAGCGGACAAAGGAAATACCGTTTTAATTATTGAACATAATTTAGATGTTATAAAATTAGCCGATGATATTGATGTTGGCATGGAAGGTGGTAAAGGTGGCGGTAAAATATTAGTTACTGGTTCTCCTGAAAAAGTTGCCAAACATAAAACTAGTTATACTGCTAAGTTTTTAAAGAAAGAGTTGAGTTAACTCAATATTTATCTTCATTTAATTAAAAATCACTAACAAAAAACAAATTTTGTTAGTGATTTTTAATTTTAACATTTTTTGTTTTTTAAACAACTTATTTAACTGTAATTTTATAAAAAGCATTTTAATTGCTCTATTTTCTATCTGCCATTAAGTTTAGTTATTTATAAATAATTAACTCATAATATTTTTTGCGAAGAATAGACATAAACCTTGAGTGTCTTTAAAATGTTCAAGGATTTAATCAATTTTAAATCTTAATTAATCATGAAAAAATCAATTTTAAATCTTGGAAAATCTTTAACTAAATTAGACCAGAAAAAGATTAATGGTGGAATGGGTACCTTTTGTGCTTGTTCAACTAGATATAGGATAGAAGGTATATTCACAAAACCAGATGGTTCTATTGGATATGAGTGCTCGTATAACGCTTCTGGTAATTTATTTCCGGGTGCTAGATGCTTAGGTGTTTTACAGGGTAGTGTTTGTTGCCCAGGATTTTAGGCAATAAAATATAATTATTAAACTTTAAACAGGGTTGCTTTTTATAATTTTTAAGGCAACCTTGTTTTCTTTTTATAATTTTTCTAATAAACTTTTAGCTTCTTTATTCTTAAAATAAGATTTTTCTACAATTATATTCAATGTCTTTTTCGCATTCTCCAATTCATTAAATTTCACAAATAATAAACCTTTATACCAATATCCTTTTTCTGCATCTATTAAATCTGAATGTATTAATTCATCTAAAATATTTTTCCCTTTTTTATATTGATTTAGCTCTATATGAGCAATTGCCTTGTAAATATATACAGAACTATTACTTTTATTTTTCATCAAAAATTCGTCAAAAACAGAAATGGATTTTTTATATTTCTTTTCTTTAAATAATTCTTCTGCAGTAATTAAATGAATTTCTGCATTATTTTCTCCCCTATTTTTAAAAGACGGTAATTTTTCTAATTCAATATTATTTGCGTATAGCTCTTTTGAATCAACGGTAGAGGTAAAAAAAATGTTTAACCCGATAACAAAAAATACTATTGCAGCAGCACTAGAAATAAAAGTTATAATTCTTTTTCTTCTTGTGTTTTTTTTATAATTAGAAGAAACTTCTTTTAATTTTTTCTTTAACTCAAGAGTCTCTTCAGATTTGAACAACTTCTCATACTCCTCTATTTCAGTGGTATTTACATTTCCCATAAAACTCCATTCCTCTTCATTTAAAGTTTCAAATAATTGTTTTTCTATTACAAACTGTTCTTTGAAATGCTCATCCAGTTCAATTCTTTTAAGAAACTGACTTTCTTCTTCTTTAGAAAGTCTATTCCTTAAAAAATGCTCTATTAATATGTCGTCTTTTAAACTCATAATTCTTTTAATGAATTATACCTTACATCTTTTTTTATGAGGTCGGTTAATTTTTTTTTACACTTAAATACTCTTTGTCTTACAACAGATTCTGAATTATACTCTGTATTTTCAACAATATCAGCATAAGATGTTTTAGCAAAAAACAATGTCAGAATATTTCTACAGTTATCAGATATTTCGTTTAGTTTTTCAATAAATAACTCTTGTCTTTTTTGTTCAACTAACGCTAATGAATTGTCTCTATAATCGCTTTTTAGTTCAATAACTTCTGTGTTTGTTACCCTCTTCCTATAACTATTTAATTCTCTTCTCCATAAATTTTTACAAACTGTAAACAAATATGCTTCAAAACTAGAAGTAATTTCAAATTTTTCTCTTTTATATCTAACAACTATTTGTAATAACGCTTTTTGAAATATATCTTCAGAATCTTGTTCATTTCCTTTATTTTGAAGAATAAATTTTTGTACTGATAAAAAAGTTGTCTTGTAAATTTTTGAAATAACCTTTGAATCTCCTTTTATTAAAGCTTTTAAAAAAACCTCAGTCACCTTTAATTGTTTTTAAAGCGAAAATAAAAATTTTATATTTTTGTACGGATAAAACCTAGTTTTTTTTATCTATCCTCCAATTACGTGTATAAAAAGGGGCTTTTAAAATGAGTAATATAACTATGTTTTTAATTTTGCTATGCAATTTTTATTTGAAATACATAAAAAATTATTTAAAAAGAGTAACAAGAAACTTCTTTATATTTTTATCTGTTATAAATTTAACATTATTGAAGCTCAAAAACAAGCAGTAAGAAACTGTGTTACTTCAACTAAAGGAATTATATTTGTAAATAAATTACCTGGATTTGCTTCAGCTTTTGGAGGTGATGTAGAGGTTTGGAGAGTTCAATTAATTGGTAGTAGTGGGGGTAACAATGATTTCATTAATGTATCTGACCTTAACCCTGTAATAACTGTGGGTAGTGGAAATGGCAACAATGTTAAAGAGGAAGCAAATACAGTTATGGGAAAGAGAGCCTTTTACTAGATGCTTGTGAATCTTTGATTTTATTAAGAACTATAGATTAAATAAAATTAAGTTTGATAAAAAAGAAATCGCTAATTATAATATTGTCTATTATCTTTATTAGTTTTAAAGTTAATGGACAATATTCATATAAAGACTTAAACTTTTTTTACAACCAAAAAAATGGCAATCAAAAAAAAGTTGATAGTTTATTATTAACCATTAAAAAAGATACTCTTTTATACTCTAGATCTATATATATATTTTCAAGAATATATTATATGGATAATAAGTATAATTTAGCTATTGAATATGGAAAAAAACATATTGATTACTTAGAAAAATATAAATTCAGATTAAATTCTAAACATTACCACAATGCACTTTATCAATTAGGCTTATCTTATCAAACTATTAAAAATTATAAAACTGCTATAAAAGTGTTTCGAAAATCATCTAATCTAGATATTTATCCTAAAAAAAAAGCACAATCTTTATGTCAATTAGGTAAATGCTATAGAGAAATTGGAGATTATCGTAAATCAATTGATTGCTATCTTATAGGTTTGGATAAATTAAAAACTCACGAATCATCAGAAGCGCTTTCAGCTCACTACACAAATTTATCTTTAGTTTGTAATTTAATTAACACTCCTAAGGACACAAAATTAGGTCTATCTTATTTGTATGCTGCTGATAGTATTGTAAAAAAGAATCCTTATTTATCTTCAGATTATTATCACATATACAATTCTTTAGGAAATTTATATTCTTTAAAGCATGAACATAGTTTTAAAAAAGCTAGATATTATTATTTGAAAACAATCAAAAAAGCTAGATTAGAAAAAAACAGTTTATTCTTATCTTATGGATATTCTAATCTAGGTGAATTATATTTTCATAAAAAAAAGGATAGCGCTTTATATTTCTTTGAAAAAGCTTTAATATATAGTGACCAACTTTACTTAACTGAAAACATAGCGACTAATAATAATATTGACAAAATAAAGGTTTCTAATTTACAAAATTTAGCTACTTACTATTTTAGTAAATTAGAACTACAAAAAGCACTTTCTTATATTCAAAAACCTATTAATTTAAGTTTTGGCATTAATGATAATAGTAGAAATGCAACACTATCTGATGTAAAGAATGTTGGCACTCGAAAAAGATATGTTTTAAAGGCTTTAAAAACTAAAATTCAAATTTTATTGAAATTATATCTTCAAGAAAACAGAGTTTCTTATTCTAAAGAATTAATTAAAACTGTTAGAATGAGTGATCAACTTGTTCAATTAATTATAAATAATAGTACCGAAAAAGAAACCTTTTTCTTATGGAGAGAAGATATTTCTCAAATCTATTTCTTAGGGAGTTATGCTGCTCATTTAATAAAAAGAACAGATTTAGTTTTTGAATTTCAAGAAAAAAACAAAGCTTTCTTGCTTTCTCAAAGCGTTAGTGAAAATGACGAAAAATCTAATTTACCTTATCATGTTGCTAATAGAGATCTTAATTATAGAAAACAAATTTTAAACCTCGAAAATTTAAAAGAAAAAAACATTCCTACAAAAAAACTAAAAGATTCTTTATTTGATTTAAAATTTGCTTACCAAAACTTCAACGATTCTATTAAGGAAATATATTCTCAGCATTTTGATAACAAAAAAATAACACAACAAACATCTCTTAAAAAAGTAGAAAAGCAACTAGATGATAATACTGCTATTTTATCTTATAGCGTTAACTTTATTAAGTATGATGAGTTTAATGAAGAAAATAACAGAAAAACCATTATTGGACTTCTAATTACCAAAAATAAATCCATTTCTTTTCATCTTAAAAATTCTAAAAAGATATTTAATGATTTAAATATCTATCGCAATTTAATTGCTAAGCCTTTTTCTAACAACAAAGAATTAGAAGCATTTAAAAAAATTTCTTCTAACCTATATAGTCAGCTATTTCCAACCAATGAAATAAAGGAAATAATAAAGGGAAAAAAATTACTTATTATTCCTGATAATGATCTTCAAAGCATTCCTTTTGAAGCTTTAAACACAAGTAAAGATTCTTTAAAATATTTAATTGAAACTAACGACATAAGTTACGCTTATTCTATGTCTTTTTTAGATCTTAATAAAAATAGAAATAGAGATTCAAAAAAAGATTTTGCAGGCTATGCCCCTATTTATTTTAACAATAAAAAACTGAACTCTCTAGAATATTCTAGAAAAGAAATGAAATCTATTAATTCCATTTTAAATACTAACTCTTTTATTGAAACATCTGCCTCAAAAAATCAGTTTTTAAAATCCTCAATAGATGCTAAAATAATTCATTTAGCTACGCATGTTAATATTTCAAAAACACCTGTAATTCATTTTAACAATGACTCCTTAAAATTACATGAATTATACACTTATAAAAACAATGCTGATTTAGTTGTTTTAAGTGCTTGTGAAACAAACCTTGGAGAAGTAAAAAAAGGAGAAGGTGTACTTAGCCTTGCAAGAGGCTTCTTTTATTCGGGAGCAAAATCTGTAGTATCTTCTTTATGGAAAGTAAATGATGCTTCAACTTCTGATATAATGTTAAATTTTTATATTAATTTAAAAAGCAATCAAACGAAAGTAAAAGCTTTAAACAATGCAAAACGCACATATTTAAAAGAACATTCGTTATCTGAAAAATCGCCTTATTATTGGGCTTCCTTTATCTTAATTGGGGATACTTCAGCTACTTTTAAAACTAATTATAGCGTATATTACATACTCATATTCTTACTTTTTTTACTTGTCTCATTTTTCTTTTTTAAAAAAAGAGGGTAACATAAACAATTTTTATACACATACTAGTAAGCAATTCAATTATATGAATTGCCTGCCGTTGTTTCTGTGGGGAAATTGTTATGAAAAAAGTACACTTGAAGAAAAAAATTGCTATGAAAGAAAATTTAAATAACAACAATTTTATGATTACTCCGTTTAAACTTTTAAATGCATCATAAACAAACCTATATACTATTTACTTATTGGAAATCTATATAGTTAATTAATTGTTTATTTAAAACTACTAAAATATTTTCTCGCGAAAGATAGACGCAAACCTTGGGTGTCTTTAAATGATCAAGGTTTTAATAAATCTTAAAATCTTTTAATTATGAAAAAATCAATCTTACATCTTGGAATAGCTTTAAATAAAGCTACTCAAAAGGAAATTAATGGTGGTACTCGATATTACTACCCTATTTGCAAATGTGATGCACATGGTCGTAAAATAAATATACCTTGTGAAGGAAACTGTGAAAGGCGAGAAGAACAACCTCCTTTACCTAGTCTTTGTGATGTTTTTCCTGATTTATGCTAATAAGGTTTAGCTAATAATTCACTATATAATGATAGAGATTATGGTTCATGCCGCTCAGGAAATTTTCCTTTCTAAAAATTACATCTATTTTTAGACGACTATAAATTAGCGGATAATAAATTCTAATTGTAAGAGAGCTGAGTATACTCAGTTCTCTTTTTTTATAAAAAAATTTCTTTCTATAAACTTAACAAAACAAATTATTAATTTAATTACTAAAAAATGGGTAACCTTTTTTTAAAAAAAGTATCAATAAGTAAGTAATTGTTTATTACTCCATTTTCGTCGGGGAAATTAATATGTAAGGAAAAGGAAAATCGTTTAGAAAAAGGATGCCTCTTTAAAAATTGCTATGAAAAAATAAATTTTAAATTAAAAAGAGTTTTAAACAAAAAACATTCATGATAGTTATCGTTGTAATTTTGTTAATCCTTTTTATTATGGATACTGATAGAGAATTATTATTATAATTTGAATGAGATTATAAAAAAGTAGAAGCAAAAGCTTCTACTTTTTATTTTTGTTAAAAACTCATTTCAAACTAAAAAAAGAACTACATTAGCAAGTCTCTTTTTTAAATTTAGAATATAATGACAAATGACGATAGAAAAATCCGTGAAAAATTACAGCAAAAAACATGGAACGAAGTAAAAACAAATGATTCTTGGGCCATTTTTAAAATTATGGCAGAATTTGTAGATGGATATGAGCGTTTAAGTAAAATTGGTCCTTGTGTATCCATTTTTGGTTCGGCAAGAACAAAACCAGATCATAAATACTATAAATTAGCAGAAGAAGTTGGCTATCAATTAACTCAAAATGGTTTTGGTGTTATTACTGGTGGCGGACCAGGAATTATGGAAGCTGGTAATAAAGGCGCAAATAGAGGAAAAGGTACTTCTGTTGGTTTAAATATTGAATTGCCTTTTGAGCAACATGATAATCCTTGGATAGACCCTGGAAAAAGCTTAGATTTCGATTATTTCTTCGTTCGTAAGGTAATGTTCGTAAAATATTCACAAGGTTTTGTAGTAATGCCTGGAGGTTTTGGTACCATGGATGAACTTTTCGAAGCTATCACCTTAATTCAAACACATAAAATAGGTCGTTTTCCTATTGTTTTGGTTGGTACCAAGTTTTGGAGTGGTTTATTAGATTGGATTAAAAATACTTTATTAGAAGAAGGAAACATTAGTCCGGAAGATTTAAAACTTTTTAGAGTTGTAGATACTGCAGAAGAAGCTGTAGAACATTTTAACAAATTCTATGCTAAATATCAATTAAAACCAAACTTCTAAAGAAATTAAAAAATAAATTTTATATTGAACTCGTTGTAAAAACAACGAGTTTTTTAATTATTATATATTGATTTACAAAAAATACATTCTTTTGTTTTTTTTATGTAGCTACTACTTTTCTGTAGCACAAAATAACTCTATTCATATTAAAGCTGAACTAGATACAATTCAACATATTATTAAAGTTGAGCAGAAGATTATATATCACAATAAATCTAAAGATAATTTAACTAGTATTTATTTTCATAATTGGAGTAATAGCTATAAAAGTAATAATACTCCTTTAGGAAAACGTTTTGTGCAAGATTATAGAAAAAACTTTTATTTTTCTAAAGATTCTGAAAAAGGACACACAAAAATCCATAGTGTTATTAGCAATGGAAAAGAATTAGATCATCAAGAAAAAAGAGGGCAGCAAGATATATTAGAAATTCAACTAGAAAAATCATTAAAACCCAAAGATAGTATTGAAATACTTACCAAGTATACTATAAAAATACCTAGTGCAAAATTTACTGGTTATGGTAAAAGAAAGTTTGGGTATCATTTACGTTTTTGGTACTTAACTCCAGCTATTTATCAAAAAAAATGGCAGTTAATGAGTAATTTAAATATGGATGACTTATATGAAGATGTCGCAAATTTTATTATTGAAATTAACACGCCTAAAAAATTTCATTTAGAAAGCAATCTTTACCAGCATAAAACAGAAAATGAAAGTCAAGACAGTTATTATTTAGTTGGAAAATTAAAGAAAGATATTATTTTAAATATCAATAAAATAAAAAGATTTAAAACATTTAAAACGGAAAACACACAAATTAAAACTGATATTTTTGACAGAAAAATTAATTTAACATTAAGTAATAAATTAGTTAATCGCCAAATAAAATTTATTGAAAATTTTACTGGTCAGCACCCACATCCAGAAATTTTAGTTGATGGAACTACCGTTAATAAGAATTCTATTAGAGAAATATACGGAATACCAGATTGGTTAAAACCTTATCCAGAAAACTTTAAATGGGAAATTCGTTTTTTCAAAGCACTAACCAGTAAATACATAGACGATGTTCTACTATTAAATAATAGAACAGATTATTGGTTGTGTGATGGTATTCAAACTTTTTTATTAATGGAATACATTAATAAATACTACCCAAACATTACTGTTTTTGGTCGATTTTCTAAAGTTTGGGGATTCAAAAAATATAATTTAGCCAAACTAAAGCAAAATGATAAACAAGCTTTTTTATATCAATTTAGCGCTCGTAGATTTTATGATCAGGCATTAACAACCCCTGCTGATTCTCTTTCTAACTTTAATAGAAAAGTAATTAGTCAATACAAAGCTGGTTTAGGTTTTCGTTATCTGCAAGATTTTCTTGATAAAGAAACATTAAAAATGGCCTTTCAAGAATTTTATCAAAAAAACAAACTTAAAATAACATCCTCTAAAGTTTTTCAAAAAATAATAGAACAAAAAACAACAAAAAATTTAAATTGGTTTTTTGGAGATTATATAAACACTACTAAAAAAATTGATTATAAGATTCAAAAAGTAAAACTAAATAGAAAAGAAGATTCTATTGAAATTACTATAAAAAACAAAAGAAACATAACCGCACCTGTTTCTTTATATGCTGTAAAGGATAAAAAAATTAAACTAAAAAAATGGATTACAAATGTAGATTCCACAAAAACAGTTAAGGTTAAGGCTCATAACTATGATAAGTTTGCTTTAAATTACGAACAAATTTATCCAGAATACAACTCTCTTAATAATTTTAAAAGCGCCAATAACTCTATCATAAGTAAACCTCTTCAAATACGTTTTTTAAAAGATGTAGAAGACCCCTATTATAATCAAATTTTTTTTAACCCAAACGTAAAATATAATTTATACGATGGTATATTATTGGGGGTTAACTTTAATAACAGATCTGTAATAAAACATAATTTCGATTTTAGCATTACCCCTAATTATGCTTTTAGAAGTAAAAACTTAACAGGTTCTTTTTCTTTAGGATACGATCATTTTCTCGAAAATTCTAAAAAAATATACAAAATAAGATATGGTGTAAGTGGTAGTAATTTTCATTATGCACCAGAATTAAGTTACAATTCTTTTTCTCCTTTTATAAATATTCAGTTTAGAAGAAACTCGCTAAGAGATGTTGGTACTAAGTTCTTACTCTCACGTATTGTTCATATAAACAGAGAAATTAATCCTACTCAAAGAGAAATAGAGAGTGATAAGTATCAAATTCTAAATTTCAGATATGTTTATAGCAAACCTGATGTTATCAGAAGATTTCAATATGCCATAAATGCGGAGTTTGCAGACAACTTTACCAAGTTTTCTACAGACATTAGATATTTAAAATTTTTTAGTGAGAAACAAAGTTTTAATCTCCGTTTTTTTGGTGGTTTTTTCCTTTCTAATCAATCTGAAGGAGATTTCTTTAGTTTTGGTTTAAACAGAAGTTCCGATTATTTATTTGAACAAAGTTTATTTGGAAGGTCTGAAAGTTCTGGTTTATTTAGCCAACAATTCGTAGTATCTGATGCTGGTTTTAAATCTTTTTATAAAACCCCTTCTTTGGCCAATCAACTCATTTTATCTGGAAATAGTAGCGTAAGTGTTTGGAAATGGTTAGAAATTTATAACGATGTTGCTATGCTTAAAAATAAAAACGAGAAGTCTCGATTTTTCTATGAAAATGGAATTCGCATAAATTTCATTCCAAATATTTTTGAATTTTACTTTCCTATATACACTAATGAAGGATTACAAATAAATAAAGAAGCATATCCTACAAAAATTCGTTTTGTAATTACCACAAGCCTAGATAGAATTTATAATTTCATTCGCAGAGGTTTATTATAGAAAATTCAACAAAAAACGAAAAAACTGTTATTTTTTACGATTTAATTAAAAAAAAGACCAATTTTTTAATTTCATTTAAAAAAACTACCTTTGCTTCAATCGTAAAATTTTATATATGAATCAAGAAGTAGCCGTTTCAAAGTCGCAAGCACTTTCTTTCAGTGATTTCAAAAAAGAAGTTTTAAATGATTATAAAATTGCCAAAACAAGTCGAGAATGTAGTTTATTAGGTAGAAGAGAAGTTCTTACTGGTAAAGCTAAATTTGGAATCTTTGGTGATGGTAAAGAAGTGCCTCAATTAGCAATGGCTAAAGCTTTTAAAAACGGAGACTTTAGATCTGGTTATTATAGAGATCAAACTTTCATGATGGCTATTAACCAATTAACACCACAGCAATTTTTTGCTGGCCTATATGCACACGCCGATATAGAACAAGAACCAATGTCTGCTGGTAGACAAATGGGAGGGCATTTTGCAACGCATTCTATAGATAAAGATGGAAATTGGAAAAACCTTACTGCGCAAAAAAATTCTTCTTCAGACATCTCTCCTACTGCTGGTCAAATGCCTCGTTTATTAGGTTTAGCACAAGCTTCGAAAATATATAGAAATGTAAAAGGATTAGAACATTTCACCAACTTTTCTAATCAAGGAAACGAGGTCGCATGGGGAACTATTGGTAATGCAAGTACTAGCGAAGGTTTGTTTTTTGAAACTATAAATGCTGCTGGAGTTTTACAAGTACCAATGGTAATGAGTGTTTGGGATGATGAATATGGAATTTCAGTACATGCTAAACATCAAACCACCAAAGAAAGTATTTCTGAAATATTAAAAGGTTTTCAAAAAGAAAACGAAACTAATGGATATGAAATTTTTGTAGTTAATGGATGGGATTACGTTCAATTAGTAGATACTTACAATAAGGCTGCCAATATTGCTAGAACACAGCATGTACCTGTTTTAATTCATGTAAAAGAATTAACACAGCCACAAGGGCATTCTACTTCGGGTTCACATGAAAGATATAAATCTAAAGAACGTTTATTATGGGAGCAAGAATTTGATTGCATTACCAAATTTAGAAAATGGCTTCTTGAATTTGAATTAACAGATGAAAATGGAAATATCTTACGATTTATAGATAATGAAGAAGAGTTAAACGCTATCGATAAAGCAATAAAAAAAGAAGTTAGCATTGCTAAACGCACAGCTTGGAATAGCTTTAACAATGAAATAAAAGCAGAAGTTATAAAGGCTACTAATTTACTAGAAAGAATAGCCGCTAAAAGTAAAAATTCTTCTTTTATAACAAAATATAAAAATGATTTAGCAGCAATTGTTGAGCCTATTAGAAAAGATATTTTAATTGCTTGCAGAAAAAGTTTACGCTTATTAATAAAAGAAGATTTTTTAGAAAAATTAGAACTGCAAAACTTTATTAAAAACAGTATAAAAAATGCTGCTGTAAAATATTCTGCTCACTTACATAGCGAAACTGATAAAGCAGCTACAAACATTAAGGCAATAACTCCAACTTATGCTGCTGAAAAAGAAATGGTGGATGCTCGTATTATTATGCGTGAGAATTTTGACGCCATCTTGAAAAAATATCCTGAAGTTTTAATTTTCGGTGAAGATGCTGGTCATATTGGAGATGTGAATCAAGGTTTAGAAGGTTTACAAGAAAAATTCGGGAATTTACGAGTATCAGACACAGGTATTAGAGAAGCTACGATTTTAGGACAAGGTATCGGAATGGCTATGAGAGGCTTACGCCCTATTGCTGAAATTCAATACCTAGATTACTTATTATATGCTCTACAAATAATGAGTGATGATTTAGCTACTTTACGTTACAGAACATTTGGCAAACAAAAAGCACCATTAATAATTCGTACCCGAGGTCATCGTTTAGAAGGAATTTGGCATTCTGGTTCACCAATGGGAGGAATTATTAATAATATAAGAGGTATACATGTATTGGTCCCTAGAAACATGACGAAAGCAGCTGGTTTTTATAATACCATTTTAGAAGGTGATGAACCTGCTTTAATTATAGAATGTTTAAACGGTTACCGTTTAAAAGAGGAATTACCTACGAATTTAGGGGAATATAAAACACCTATTGGAGTTGTAGAAACTATTAGAGAAGGAACTGATATTACTATTATTTCTTACGGATCTACTTTACGCATAATAGAAGAAGCTGCCAAAGATTTAGCACAAGTTGATATTCATGTTGAAATAATAGATGCGCAAAGTTTATTACCTTTCGACATTAATCACGATACTGTAAAATCATTAGTAAAAACTAACCGTCTTTTAGTTGTAGATGAAGATGTACCTGGTGGAGCTTCTGCTTATTTATTGCAAGAAATAGTAGAAAATCAAAATGGATATATTCATTTAGACAGTAAACCTCAAACGCTAACTGCTAAAGCACACAGACCTGCTTATGGTACAGATGGCGACTATTTTTCTAAACCTTCTGCTGAAGATATTTTTGAAAAAGTATATGAAATAATGCACGAAGTTAATCCTAATAAATACAAGAGTTTGTATTCCTAAAAAACATACTTAAAATATTAAAAAGCCAATACTATAATTCATGTTATAAAATTGGCTTTTTTTTATTTAAAATCAATACTTATTACACATTAATCACCTCTATAAATTAAGACCGTTGCAAGGGTAATTTTGAAAAGAATATAAAAAAGGTTAAATTTCAAATATGAAATTAGAAAGTACACC
>CANMJA010000038.1 GCA_947498055.1 uncultured Tenacibaculum sp. | reverse complement strand
ATTTGGTGAGAGATTTAATCGGTATATACGAAAAAAGCCTCAAATATTGAGGCTTTTTTTATCGGACACTAATGATTAAAAATATTATTTTATGAATCATAAATCTGTCAAAAACTAGCATAAATAGACCAATAAGTACGTTTTTTGTATAAAAAAATCAATCCTTTAAACTATACATCTAATAAGTAGATATATACTAATCTCTAAAGTTTTATTTATAAAAATTAAAAAACTTCACTTGCAATTGTTCGAATATTGTCTGATTTCCCCATAGAATAATAATGTACAAAAGGTACTTTTGCTTTTATTAATTCTTTACTTTGCGCTATACACCACTCTATTCCTACCTGTCTAACTTCCTGATTATTTTTGCATTTTACTACACTCATTATTAAGTCATCTGGCAAATCTACTTTAAATCGATGTGGTATTAAGTTTAATTGTCTTTTTGTTGCTACAGGTTTTAAACCTGGAATAATGGGCACTGTAATTCCTTCTTTTCTACATTTTGCAACAAAATCGAAATACTTTTTATTATCAAAAAACATTTGCGTTACAATATATTCTGCTCCTTGTTTTATTTTTTTCTTTAAAAAATGAATATCAGAATCTAAACTAGGTGCTTCCATATGTTTTTCTGGATATCCAGCTACTCCAACGCAAAAATCAGTTGCTGAAGAATTCTGTAAATCTTCATCTAAATAATTCCCTGAATTTAATCCACTAATTTGCTCTACCAAATCACTTGCAAAATGATTCCCTTCTTTTTCTGGTCTGAAATAAGTTTCACTTTTTACAGCATCTCCTCTTAGAGCCATTACATTGTCTATTCCTAAAAAATCTAAATCAATTAAAAAATTTTCGGTATCTTCTTTTGTAAAACCTCCACATAATATATGTGGAATTGCATCTACATTGTATTTATTTTGAATTGCAGCACAAATACCTACAGTACCTGGTCGTTTTTTAACTACTTTTTTTTGTAACAATCCGTTTTCTAGTTCTTTATAAATATATTCTTCTCTATGATAGGTTACATCTATAAATGGTGGCTTAAACTCCATTAAAGGATCTATATTATTAAAAATAGAATCGACATGTTGTCCTTTTAAAGGAGGTAAAATTTCAAATGAAAAACGTGTTTTTCCATTTGATTGCGCTATATGTTCTGTTACTTTCATTTTAAATTCTTACTTTCTATGTTTGTTTTTTTCCTATAAACAAGAGGTTAAAAACCTCTTTATAGGTTTTAATTATCTGCTAAGTTTGGACTTAACCATTTTGTTGCCTCTTCTTCAGAAATATTTTTTCGTTTGATATAGCTTTTTAATTGATCGTTTTTAATTTTACCTAATCCAAAATATTTAGCTTCAGGATTTGCAAAATAATATCCGGAAACACTGGCCGCTGGCCACATTGCTAAACTTTCAGTAAGCTGTACTCCTATTCTTTCTTCTACCTGCAATACATTCCATATAGTTGTTTTCTCTAAATGATCTGGACAAGCAGGATACCCTGGCGCTGGTCGAATTCCTTTATAACTTTCTTTAATTAACTCTTCATTACTTAAATTTTCCTCTTTAGCATATCCCCAATAATTGGTTCGTATTTCTTTATGCAAATATTCTGCAAATGCTTCCGCCAAACGGTCTGCCAATGCTTTAATCATGATAGCATTATAATCGTCGTTTTCTTTTTCATATTCTAAAGCTAATTCATGCGTTCCAAAACCTGTAGAAACACAAAAACAACCGATATAATCTTCTATTTGTGTATCTTTTGGTGCAATAAAATCTGATAATGCATAATTAGGTATTCCTTCTCTTTTTTTAAGCTGCTGTCTTAGTGTTAAAAACTGCGCCATTTTTTTTCCCTCTTCATCATATACTTCTATATCATCTTCATTTACAGAGTTTGCCTTAAACAATCCAAATACAGCTTTGGTTTTTAATAGTTTTTCTTCTACTATTTTTAGTAATAATTCTTGTGCATCTTTATATAACTCTGTTGCTTGTTCTCCTACTATTTCATCTTTTAAAATATCTGGAAATTTTCCGTGTAAATCCCATGATCTAAAAAACGGACTCCAATCTATATACTCTAACAAATCTTTTAAAGCAACATCTTCTAAAACTTTAATGCCTAAATTATTTGGTTTTGTAATATTTGTAGCATTCCAATCAACTTTAAATTTTCGCTTGCGTGCTTCTTCAATAGAAATATATGCTTTGGTTTTTCCTCTTTTTAAAAACTTTTCTCTAAACTCACCATACTCTTTCTTTACATCGGTTACATATTCATTTTTAGTAACTTCATTTAATAAATCTCCTACTACTGTTACTGCTCTAGATGCATCATTTACATGTACTACAGCATTTTTATATTGCGTGTCTATTTTTACTGCAGTATGTGCTTTTGAAGTTGTTGCTCCTCCAATTAACAAGGGAACTTCAAAGTTTTGTCGTTCCATTTCTTTGGCTAAATACACCATTTCATCTAACGAAGGTGTAATTAAACCACTTAATCCAATTACATCTACCTTTTCTTTTTTGGCTGCTTCAATAATTTTTTCCGGTGGAACCATTACTCCCAAGTCAACAATTTCATAATTATTACAGCCTAAAACTACAGATACTATATTTTTTCCAATATCATGCACATCTCCTTTTACAGTAGCCATTAAGACTTTTCCTAATGTTTGTTGGGTTTCTCCTTTTTCTTCTTCTATAAATGGATTTAAATAAGCTACTGCTTTTTTCATTACCCTAGCAGATTTTACTACTTGAGGTAAAAACATTTTTCCTGCTCCAAATAAATCTCCTACTACATTCATACCTGTCATTAAATTTCCTTCAATAACATGTAGTGGTTTTGCTGCGCTTAATCTAGCCTCTTCTGCATCTTCTACAATAAATGCATCTATTCCTTTTACTAATGAATGTGTAATTCTTTCTTGCAGCGGTAGTTTTCTCCATTCTAACGCCTGACTTGTATCTTGTTTTTTAATTCCTTTTACCGTTTCTGCAAACTCTAATAGTCTTTCTGTAGCATCTTCTCTTCTATCTAAAACTACATCTTCTACATAGGTTAATAAATCTTTTGGAATATCATCATAGACCTCTAACATGGTTGGATTTACAATTCCCATATTCATTCCCGCTTGTATTGCGTGGTATAAAAAAACGGAATGCATTGCCTCTCTCACAATATTATTTCCTCTAAACGAAAAAGAAACATTACTAACACCTCCACTAACACTAACATGTGGTAAATTTTTACGAACCCAACGAGTAGCCTCTATAAAATCAATGGCATTTTTACGGTGCTCTTCCATACCCGTAGCCACTGGAAATATATTTAAATCGAAAATAATATCTTCAGGAGCAAAGCGAACTACATTTACCAAAATATCATAGGAGCGTTTCGCTATTTCAATTCTTCTTTCGTAATTATCTGCTTGACCAACTTCATCAAAAGCCATTATAATTACTGCTGCTCCGTATCTTTTAATTTGCGTTGCTTCCCAAATAAACTTTTCTTCTCCTTCTTTTAAACTAATGGAATTTACAACACATTTTCCTTGTACTACTTGTAAACCTGCTTCTATAATTTCCCATTTAGAGCTATCTATCATAATTGGTACTCGGCAAATATCTGGTTCGGCTGCAATTAAATTTAAAAACCTCACCATAGCTTCTTTTCCATCTATTAAACCATCGTCCATATTAATGTCAATGATCTGTGCTCCTCCTTCTACTTGATGACGTGCAATAGCTAGAGCTTCATCAAATTGTTCTTCTTTTATTAAACGAAGAAATTTTCGAGACCCAGCTACATTGGTTCGTTCTCCTACATTAATAAAATTACTTTCTGGTGTAATAATTAAGGGTTCTAAACCACTTAATCTCATGTATTTTTTCTCTTTTACCATTTATTTATATAATTCAGGAAATTCAACGTTTAAAAAATCAATTATTTTCTTAGCTAATTTTGTTGCGTCTGATTTCAGATCTAAACAAATTGAAACATGTCCATTTTCTATATGCTTTATGAGTTGATAAAAATTACCATAGCCTATAATGATAAAGTTAACACCTCCACAATCTATATTTCCTCGTTGTTCTGCTAATTTTAAAAGAACAGGATTTACTAACAATTCTTCGTACTTATCTGTTTCTACTTCAGAATTATTATCTAGTTCTCCTTTCTGTTTAAACAACAAATCGTTTTCTTTATAAACTGCTACATATCTAACCTCTTCAAATTCCTTAAAAACACGTTCAATTATTTTGTTTTTATCCATTATTTAAGAAACCTTTTCTCTTATTAATCTTGGTTTATATTTACTTGCTACTTCTGCTATTGCTTTAATATGTTTTGGTGTAGTTCCGCAACAACCTCCAATAATATTTATTAAATCTTTTTTTAAATACTCTTCTATTTGAGATGCCATTTCTTCTGGGGTTTCATCATATTCTCCAAAAGCATTTGGCAATCCTGCATTAGGATGCGCCGATATAGAAAAATCTGTTTTATATGCTATTGCTTCTAGATGCGGCTGTAACAAATTGGCACCTAACGCACAATTAAACCCTACAGATAATAAAGGAATGTGTGATATTGATATTAAAAAAGCTTCTGCTGTTTGCCCAGATAAAGTTCTTCCTGAAGCATCTGTTATTGTTCCTGAAACCATTACAGGTACTTCTATATTTCGTTCTGTTTTCACTTCTTCAACAGCAAATAAAGCTGCTTTCGCATTTAAGGTATCGAAAACAGTTTCTATTAATAAAACATCTGCTCCTCCATCTAACAAAGCCTCTATTTGTAGTTTATAAGCAATTCGTAATTCATCAAAAGTAACGGCTCTATATCCTGGGTCATTTACGTCTGGAGACATACTTGCTGTTCTATTTGTTGGTCCTATAGAACCTGCAACAAAACGAGGTTTTTGTGGCTCTTTTTGTGTAAACTCATCTGCTACTTCTTTTGCAATTTTTGCAGATTCATAATTCAACTCATACACCAAATCTTCCATTTGATAATCTGCCATTGCAATAGTAGTTCCTGAAAAAGTATTCGTTTCTACAATATCAGCACCAGCTGCAAAGTATTTTCTATGTACTTCTTTAACGGCTTCTGGCTGTGTTATGGATAATAAATCGTTATTGCCTTTTAATGGTGATGGGTGATTTTTGAATCTTTCTCCTCGAAAATCTTCTTCCGTAAATTTATATTCTTGCAGCATGGTTCCCATGGCACCATCTAGTACTAGAATTCTTTTTTGTATTTCTTTATATATGTTTGACATTCCTGATATTTTAAAGGCTGTTATCAGGAAAAGAGAAGTGAAATCTTTCCGTTATCTCTCTGTATATATTTACTATATACACTAGTAGAATGTAGCACCTTCTTCATTCAAATAAAGGGTTGCTAAGGTTTCGTAGGGTCTAATCCCTCCACCTTTCTTGATAACTTTAATAAATTAATGAACTAATTTGGGGGTAAATATACTAGTTACATTTTAAAAATGACTGTTAATTTTTAATTTTTTATTGCATCGTATTAATTATTTCTAGTATTAAACTTTTTCTAACCTCTACTCTGTCAATAATTAAAATAAATCTAATCATCATTCTTTCAAAAAAAGATTCTTTTTCAAGAGTGCTTCTATAAATATATTCATGCTGTTTTAGCTCTCTTTTTCTTTTTTTATTTATCCTTAAGATATGAATTTAAGCAAACAGATAAAGATACAAGCCGCGTTATTATAATTCTAAGAATTAAAAAAGTAAGTTGGTTTCATTTTTTTAATAAAAAAGTTGAACGTTTTTTATTTCCCTTAATTCATTTCATTTTTTCCTCAATTCATCACATAGCTATTTCAAAAGCTGCATTCTCAGAATACTTTTGAGGTGTTATTAATTTTGAATTACTATTATTATGAGAACTATAGCAACACTTTTAATCACTTTTGTTTATTCGATTAGTTTCGGGCAAAAGTTTACAGGAAAAATAATTGACAAACAAAACATGCCTATTTCATTTGCTAATGTTGTAGCAAAAGACAAAACGGATAATTCATTAATTACAGGTGTAATTTCTGATGAAAACGGAGTGTTTTCTATCAATGTGAAAAAAGGAAATGTGTATTTAGAAATTAGTTTTGTTGGATTTACCTCTAAAAAAATTAACCCTACTCAATCTATTATTGGAACCATTGTTTTAGAGGAAGAAGGGCAACAACTACAAGAAGTAGTGATTACTGCTCGTAAAAAACTCATTCAGCAGAAAGTAGATAGATTGATTTTTAACGTAGAAAATACAGTAGCTGGAACTGGTGGAACAGCGCTTGATGCATTAAAAACAACACCAAGTGTAAATGTAGATACAAACAAATTAACTATTGTAGGAAAAGGAAATGTACGTGTAATGATTAATGATAGAATGATACAATTATCAGGAAATGAGTTAATCGCCTATTTGAATACGATTGCTTCTGATGATATTAAAAATGTTGAAGTTATTACAACTCCTCCGTCTAAATATGATGCTGAAGGAAATAGTGGACTTATTAATATTGTTCTAAAAAAATCAAAAGAAAATAGCTGGAATAATCAATTAAGAACTTCATATACACAAGCGACATATCCATTATTAAATTTTGGAAATACATTTAACTACAATAAAGGTAAAGTAAGTTTAATTGCTTCATTAAATGCAACGAAAGGACAAACAGCTCAATTTAATCAGTTTGATATTGTGTATCCATCCGCTTCAACGGCAACAAACTTAGATATGAAAAACAAAGAGAATATAATTTCAGGTAGATTAGGATTCGATTATACTATAACAAAAAAAGCTACTATTGGTGTTTTATATGCAGGTTCGTTTGAAAATAAAGGGATAAAAGACAGTGGAAAAACATTGGTAAATGATGGGAATGGAACTTTTACAATTAATGAAGGTAATGCAAACACCAAAAACAAAAATCACTCCATAAATGTACATTACATTCAAAAATTAGATACCCTTGGTAAAAAACTATCTATGGATGTTGATTACTTTAATTTTAATAATTCTTCTAATAGAGGTTTTAGCAGTGAACAGTTCATTACAAATCCTAGTTTTTTTGAAGCGGAAAACAACACCAATCAAAACATTAAAAATTATAGTGGAAGAATAGATATAGAACATCCAAGTAAGTGGGCGAATTTTTCTTACGGAGTGAAAGCTACAGTTACAAAAACTGACAGTGATGTAGCTTTTTATAATACTACAACAGGAACACCAATTTTTGATTCAACCCAAAGTAATGAGTTTATGTACTCTGAAAATATTAATGCAATATATGCAGATATGTCGAAGCCATTAGGTAAAAAATGGCAAACCAAAATCGGGCTTCGTTTTGAAAACACGCGAACAAAAGGAGTTTCTAAAACAAACAATCAAACAGATATCAATTCGTATAATAAACTATTTCCATCGGTGTTTTTAGGATATAATCCGAGTAGAACTAACATGTTTAATTTAAGTTATAGCAGAAGAATTCAGCGTCCTAGTTTTGAACGTTTAAATCCGTTTCGTTTTTATATAAACCCAATCTCATATCAAGAAGGAAATCCGTTTTTAAGACCACAAATCTCTGAGAATTTAGAAGTAAAACACATTTATAAAGGAAAACTAATAAGTAAAGCATTTGTAAGTTATGTAGATGATGGATATTTTAACATTATTAAGGCAGAAGATGGAGAACAACAAAGGATAGTAGTGACATTTGATAATTTTTATACCGCTTATAATTATGGATTAACAGAAACTTTCTTATACAATCCAACTAAATGGTGGAACACAACAACTCAAGCAACCCTATCAAAAATGGACACACGCTACAAAGATGGATTTAATTTAAATGCTGAATTATTAAGCGGATGGAATTTTCAATTGTATAACAGGAATACATTCCATTTAAACGAATCAAAAACAGTACAAGCAGAAGCAACACTTATTTACGCTTCTCCACAAAAATTAATGTATTTTTCAACATCAGAAATGGTTGATTTAAACCTAGGTTTCAAATTTTCATTATTAGATAAAAAATTAAATTGCACCCTTGCTATAAACGATATTTTAAGACGTAAAGCGACGGATGTAAATACTAAAACGAACGGAATAGACCAAACATACTATAATTATTTTGACACTAGAAGTTTTAAAATTAGCTTAAACTATAGTTTTGGTAACAAAAAAATAAAAGTTAATCAACGTAATTCTGGAAACGAGGGAGAACAAAATAGAGCAAAAAAATAACTAATTCATAAAGAAGTTGTTTAAAGAATTAAATACTTTAAACAGCTTTTTTTAAACTAAAAATGTATTTTGTACATCTAAAAATTCTAAAGAAGTGAAGGTTTTTAATCAAAAAATAAATATAAAGCAAATATTAGTAGTAATTATATTATTGTTAATAAGCAACAGTGCTAAAATCTTTATGTTTTATAGCTTACGTACTAATAGTACTAGCGATATTGATTTTTATGACTATTTCGATCACTTTTCTGTTTTAATTTTTTCTATACTCTCAGTACTCTCTGTTTTGGTTTCTTGGAAATTCATTAATAAAATAGATGTTACAAATACTATTCTAAAATTTGTAAAGGTTTATGTTTTTTCTTTTTTCATATTTACCTTTATTGGAGTTATTATCGATTATGTTGTTTTACATGTTCTTTTAAGTAATAAACTAGAATATGATATTATCGGCAGAATTATAAATACGTTGTCAGTTGCTTTTATATTGGTAGATATTTTTGCACTTACTTCAGCATTTTTATATTTTAGGCAGTCTCAAAAAATAGCACTAGAATTAGAACAGGCTGAAAAAGAAAAAGCTACGATACAATCGCAAATGCTACAAAAAAATTTAGAACCTCATTTTTTATTCAATAATTTGAGTGTTTTATCTGGATTAGCAAGAAAAAAACCAGATCAAATAGAAGATTTTATAGATGATTTTTCAGATGTGTATCGCTACTATTTAAATCACGGAAAAAAACAGATAGTTGAATTAAAAGACGAACTTTCATTTTTGATAAGCTATATGAATTTGATGGAAAAACGTTTTGGGAATACGTATCAAATTGAAAATAGTATCGAAAACACAAATGGTTTAATCATTCCGTGTTCGTTACAGTTATGCGTAGAAAACGCAATAAAACATAATAAAGGAAGCGAAGAAAATCCGCTATTGATTTCACTCTCACAGAAAGAAAACTCCATTGTAGTAAAAAACAAGCTTAATAAAGTAGATTTTACACTCGGAACAGGAACAGGGAATGATTATTTAAAACGTCAATATCAACTCAATTTTAACAAAGAGGTTATTTTTACAGAAACTAATAATGAATTTATCGTTGAAATTCCTTTAATTATAGAAATATGAACGTATTAATTATAGAAGACGAAGCTATTAACATCGAAATTATTACGGATCATATTCTTCGATATAACGATAAAATAGAAATTGTAGCTTCCTTACAAAGTAAAGAAGATGTTGAAAAATGGTATCAAACCAATGAACAAGTTGATTTGGTATTTTCTGATATTGAATTATTAGATGGAAATGTGTTTTCTTTATTGAAGACTAACATTATAAAGTCACCCATTATTTTTACAACTGCCTACAACACTTTTTACCAAGATGCTTTTGATGTAAACGGAATAGCTTATTTACTAAAACCTATTAGCTATAATAAGTTTAGTAAAGCCATGGAAAAGTTTGAAAGCTTACAAAGTAAAGAAGTCGATTGGAAGAGAATATCAGAAACAATTCATGGATTAAATAATAATTATAAAGAACGTATTATTATAAAAACTAAAACAGAAATAAAAATTTTAAGTATAAAAAATACGGGAGCAATTTTATCTAATTCAGGGAAATGCATAGCGATTGATGAAAATGGAAAAGAAAATGAATTTCGCTATAAATTATCTGATTTAATAAAAGAATTAAACCCAAAAGAGTTTTTTCAAATTAATCGTGGTGAAATTATAAATATCAATTTCATCGAAAAAATTGAGCCTTACTTTGGAGATCGATTGGCAATTTCAATCAAAAATTACAAACAACATTTAATTACAAGTGCATCTGCTACAAGTGAATTTAGAAAATGGATTGAATAAAAACAAAACCGTTCCAAAAAAAGGCTTTTTTAAAGGTAAAAAACTTATTTACACAAAAATATCTGAAGATAAATAACGATCTCCTCTATCACAAATAATCGCTACAATAATTCCTTCCTCTAAAGTTTCCGCTAGTTTTAATGCAGATGCAACAGCGCCTCCACTACTCATTCCAGAGAAAATTCCTTCTTCTCTTGCCAAACGAATGGTCATTGCTTTTGCTTCTTCTTGATTTACCTCTAAAACTTGATCTATTTTTTCTCTTTTAAATATTGCTGGCAAATATTCTTCTGGCCATTTTCTAATACCTGGTATTCTTGCACCTTCTTTAGGCTGAACTCCAACAATAGTAACCTCTTTATTTTGTTCTTTTAAATAATCTGACACTCCAGTAATAGTTCCTGTAGTTCCCATTGCCGACACAAAATGTGTTACTTTTCCTTCTGTATCTCTCCAAATTTCTGGTCCTGTAGTACTGTAGTGCGCCTTTGGATTGTCTAAATTATCAAACTGATTTAATCTAAAATATCCTTTTTTATATTTTAATTCTAATGCATGGTCTATAGCTCCTTCCATTCCATCTGCAGATGGAGTTAAAATAACTTCTGCCCCATAGGCACGCATTGTTTTCACTCTTTCTATTGTTGCATGCTCTGGCATTACCAATACCATATTCACCCCTAATACTTTAGCCATTAATGCCAAGGCGATACCAGTATTTCCGCTTGTTGCTTCTACTAAAGTATCTCCTTTTTTAATATTCTTTTTCTTAATAGCTTCAGAAATCATAAAATAAGCAGCTCTATCTTTAACACTACCTCCTGGGTTATGACCCTCTAGCTTTAAAAACAAGCGAACTTTTTCTTTATTTATAATTTTTGTAGCTTCCACTAAAGGAGTATTTCCTACAAAATCTGTAATATTTTTTGTTTTCATTGGTTCTATTCTTAATAGAAAATTATTTGGCGTATGATTTTCTAGTGGTAATTTTATTTTCTGATTCAAACGTTACTATAGATCCTTCAGGAATACTTTCTGTAACACATACATTTGCTCCTATAATACTATCTTTTCCTACAACAACATCTCCTCCTAAAATAGTGGCATTCGCATAAATAGTAACATTACTTTCTATTGTTGGATGTCTTTTTATAGATGCTAATTCTTTTTTAACTTGAATTCCACCTAAAGTAACTCCCTGGTATATTTTAACATTATTTTCAATAATTGTTGTTTCTCCTATAACAACACCGGTTGCATGATCTATAAAAAAAGACTCTCCAATAGTAGCTCCTGGATGTATATCTACTCCTGTAATACTATGCCCATATTCACTCATTATTCTTGGTAAAACAGGTACTTTTAAATTGTATAATTTGTTACTTAATCTATAAATTGCAATTGCATGAAAGCCAGGATAAGCCAAGTATACTTCACTTAAACTTTTACATGCTGGATCTGTAGCTTCAAATGCTTTTGCATCTGTATCTAACATATTTCTTATGCTACAAAACGATTCTTGGTATTGTTCCCAAATTTCATCAATATTCCCTATTCTTAGACCATTTAAAATTTTACTAAACTTTTCTTTTAAATGATTTGCTTTTT
This sequence comes from uncultured Tenacibaculum sp., assembly GCA_947498055.1. Lineage (GTDB taxonomy): Bacteria > Bacteroidota > Bacteroidia > Flavobacteriales > Flavobacteriaceae > Polaribacter. The sequence continues at coordinate 27,272 of CANMJA010000038.1, read as the reverse complement.
CTATACAAACATCTTTAAATAAAGCATAAAACAGTTCTTTTGTAAATATTTCTACGTCGTCTTTTAATGATAAATCGTAATTTTCAAATTGCATTTCTACTTTTTATAAATATAACTAACTTTCTGGTGCTAATGTTATTTTTAATCCTTCTAATTCTGGTGTTATACGAATTTGACAACCTAATCTACTATTGTCTTCTACATAAAAAGCTTCTGCTAACATTGCTTCTTCATCTTCTGATTTTTCAGGCAATTCATGATCTGATTCTATATAACATTGGCACGATGCACACATTGCCATTCCTCCACAAACACCAATAGTTCCTTCAGGCGCTATTTCATAAGAACGAACAACTTCCATCATGTTCATGTTCATATCTGTCGGTGCAAGTACCTCATGAATTACACCTTCTCTATCTATTATTTTTATATTTACGTCTTGATTACTCATTTTTATTATTCTTTCAATAAGCTTATAAAAATAGGTTAAACTTTTTGTTTCATCTAAATTAACACTATTCTATCGCTTTTACTACTGCTTTTGGTGCTTCTTTTTTCGTTCCGTCAAAACCTTCTACACCACCAACAGTAGTATATTTCATCACGTATTTTTTATCTGGATAAATTCTTTTATAAGCACTTTGGCACATTAATGTTGCTTCATGAAAACCACATAAGATTAATTTTAGCTTTCCTGGATATGTGTTTACATCTCCAATGGCATAAATTCCTGGTATATTAGATTGGTAATCTAATGCATTATTAACCTTAATGGCATTTTTTTCTATATCTAATCCCCAATTTGCTATAGGGCCTAGTTTTGGAGCTAAACCAAATAAAGGTATAAAATGATTTGTATCTACAATAAAAGGTTCTTTTCCTTTTTGTTCTACTGCTACTCCTGTTACATGGTCTTCTCCTAAAATACCTTTTACTTCTGCAGGAGTTATTAATCTTATTTTACCTAAATTTTTTAATTCTTGTACTTTTTCTACAGAATCTAATGCTCCTCTAAATTCATTTCTTCTGTGAATTAAAGTAACCGATTTAGCTACATCTGTTAAAAAGATAGACCAATCTAAAGCAGAATCGCCACCACCTGCAATAACCACATCTTTATCTCGATACAACTCTGGCTCTTTTATTATATACTCAACTCCCTTATCTTCAAAATCTTTAATATTTGAAATAGGTGGTTTACGAGGTTCAAAACTTCCTAAACCTCCTGCTATAGCGACTACAGGAGCGTGGTGTTTTGTTCCTTTGTTTGTAGTAACTATAAAAGTACCGTCTTCTTGTTTTTCTATAGTATCTGCTCTTTCACCTAAAGTAAAACCTGGTTCAAACTGTTTTATTTGTTCCATTAGGTTTTTAGTTAAATCTCCTGCTAAAATTTCTGGATATGCAGGAATATCGTAAATAGGTTTCTTCGGATAAATCTCTGAACATTGCCCTCCTGGTTGTGGCAATGCATCTATTAAATGACAGCGTAATTTTAATAACCCTGCTTCAAAAACTGTAAATAACCCTGTAGGTCCTGCTCCTATAATTAATATATCTGTTTCTATCATTACTCTTACTTTTCTACTAAACTCTTAGTGAACTCGTTTAGTTGTTCTACTTTTTGTTCGAAATTTCCTTTTATCGTTTTTCTGTAGTCATTTAAATTTTTGACTAAATCGTCAATTTTATCTGGAATTACTTCCTCAAAAAACTGTCGTAATCTTTTTGCTGTTGTTGGTGATTTTCCATTGGTAGAAATTGCAATTTTCACATTTCCTTTGGTTACAATACCTCCCATATAAAAATCACAATACGGTGGATTATCTGCTACATTTACTAATTTATTCTGTGCTCTACAATCTTTATAAACTTCTATATTAATTTCTGGTTTATCTGTTGTAGCTATAACCATGTGTTTTCCTGCTAAATATGAAGATTTATAATTGTCTTCAATCAATGTAACGTCTCCTCTTTTTGCTACTAATAGAGTTCCTTCTCTAAACATTGGCGATACCATAGTTACTTTAGCATCTGGACTAGACTTTAATAAAAACGTTAACTTTTCTTCCGCTACAAATCCTCCTCCAACAATTAAAATTTCTAACTGTTTTACTTTCAGAAAAACAGGGTATAAATTATTCCTTCCCTCATCCATCTTACTCGGCTTTATAACCTTATCAGATTTCTCTTTTACTTCCTGTTGTATTTCAAGTATTTTTTCTCTGTGTTTTACTACTTCTCCAAGAATTATTATGGCAGGATTATTCAGTTCTTTTTCTGCTACAACATGCTCAATAGTATCTACTGTACCAATACCAATTTTTTCGTTTTTGGTAGTTCCATTTTGAATTATAGCAACAGGTAAGTTGTTCTTATTTTCTTTCTGAAAAAGAGAAACTATTTCTGATAGTTTTCCCATTCCCATTAAAATAACTACTGTTGCGTTTGATTTTGCTGCTAGGGCTACATCACTTGATAATTTATGGTTTTTTGTAGTTCCTGTAATTACCCAAAAACTCTCCGAGCTACCTCTTTTTGTTAACGGAATATTTTGATATGCTGGAACTGCTAAAGAGGAAGAAATTCCAGGAACCATAGCTACTTCTAAACCTTTATTGGCACTGTATTCCATTTCTTCAGCTCCTCTACCAAAAATAAATGGATCTCCTCCTTTTAAACGAACCACATGTCCGTGAGAAAAAGCTCTAGTTACAATAAGTTCATTTATCTGTTCTTGCTGATATCGATAACAACCTCTACGTTTTCCTACAAAAATTAGTTCTGCATTGGGTTTTACATATTTTAATAAATCTGGATTTACTAAAGCATCATATAAAACAACATCTGCTTCTTTTAAAACATGTATGGCTTTTAACGTTATTAACTCTGCATCTCCTGGTCCCGCTCCTACTACTGTTAATTTAGGTTGTATCTTCATTATTCCTTACTTTTAACTTTCTACGACTGCTTTTCTGTATACATCTACTTTTTGATAAAATGAATTTGCTTCTTCTAAGTATCTTTTAGCAAATGCTTCTGTAGGTTCTTCTTTATTTATTTGATATACCATTTCAGCAAATGTACTTGACAATTCAATGGTCTTGTTTTCTACAAAATTTTTATCAAAATCATCAATAATCTTTGCTTGTGTGTTTGTTTTTACTCCTTCAGAAGTTAACAATGCTTTTGCTACATTTACCATTGCTGCGTACGAATGATAAATACTATCTGACCATTGCTTTTCTTCTAATGCTGTTTTACTATTTTCTAATTTTTCTTCACTTTCAAATAATAAAGTAGCTATTAAATCGATAACAACTCCTGCACATTCTCCAATTCCAATCGCTTTTACATAATTTTTATCGTGTCCCCAATCTATGAAATCATCTTGTTCTAAATTGGTAACATCTGACAAATGTTTTAATAAATCGTAGAAATAAGTTTTCCCTTGTCTGTCATAATAAGCTAAGAAATTTTCATTTTCTTTACTTTCAGATTCAAAATCATTTAACAACAATCGTAAAGATTCTGGCCCTCTTTTACTTGGTATTTTCACTAATTTGTCTGAAAAACGACCTTGTCCATCTCCTATAATTCCTCCTCCTAATAAAATTTGTAATGCTGGTGCTACTAAGTTTCCTGCTTTTATAGACATTCCTTGAAAACCAATATGTGCCAAGTTGTGTTGCCCACAAGCATTCATACAGCCACTAATTTTTATAGCTACTTCCTTATTGTTAATATATTGTGGATACTCGTTTTCTAATACACGCTCTAATTCTGCAGCAATTCCTGTACTACTTGCTATTCCTAAATTACAGGTATCTGTACCAGGACAAGCAGTAATATCTGCAGTACTATTATATCCAGCTGCTGCAAAACCTAGTTTTTTTAATTCGGTATAAAAAAATGGTAAAAATGCTTCTCTTACATGGCGAATTAATATGTTTTGACGTAATGTGAATCGTAATTCATTAGCTCCATATTTCTTCACTAAATCTGCTAACAAACGTGCTTTATCTGTATAAAAATCTCCTAAATGTACTTTTATACCAATAGCAAATAATCCATCTTGCTTTTGTTTAATAACATTCGTTGTTTTCCATTTTTCATATTCTTCTGTATCTTCTATTTTTACAGAAGGAATTTCTTCTGTTTCAAATATAATTTGTTGTTCAAATGCAGAAGTGTCTATTGGATATGATTGATAAGAAAGTGCTTTTTTTTCTGCTTCTACTAAGGTTAAGAAACCATCTAAACCAATATCTTTTAGCAAAAATTTCATTCTTGCTTTTGCTCTTTTACTTCTTTCCCCATGACGGTCGAAGACTCGTAAGACTCCTTCTATAGTTGGAATAATTAGATCTTCTTCTAAAAATTCATACATTACATCTGCATGACGTGGTTGTGAGCCTAATCCGCCAGCCAATAATACTTTGAAACCTTTAATTTCGGTATCTCCTACTTTTTTTGTTTTTGCAATAAAGCCTATATCATGCATAAAGCCAATAGCCGTATCTTCTTCATTTGCTGAAAAAGAAATTTTAAATTTCCTTCCCATTTCTTGACAAACTGGGTTTCTTAAGAAAAAAGCAAATGTCGCTTGTGCATATGGAGATACATCAAAAGGTTCATTTACATCTATTCCTGCAGTTTCAGAAGCTGTTATATTACGAACTGCATTACCACATGCTTCTCGTAATGTAATATCGTCTTTTTCTAATTGCGCCCATAATTCTGGCGTTCTATCTAAACTAACATAATGTATTTGAATATCTTGACGTGTAGTAATATGTAATCTTCCTCTAGAATATTCATCTGAAACATCTGAAATTCTGTGTAATTGTTCGCTTGTTACTTTTCCATAAGGTATTTTAATACGAACCATTTGCACGCCTAATTGGCGTTGACCATATACTCCTCTTGCTAAACGTAAACTTCTAAAGCGCTCTTCATCTACTTTTCCTTCTTTAAATAGTTGAATTTTACGCCCTAATTCTAGAATATCTTTTTCTACAACCGGATTTTCTATTTCGCTTCTAAAACTTTGCATGCTCTTAACTTTTATTCGTTGTGTAAAAATTTTTGTTTGTCTAATAGTTTTTCTTCGCTTTCTACATAGTTATCATCTGGCACACAACAATCAACAGGACAAACAGCTGCGCATTGTGGTTCTTCATGAAATCCTTTACATTCTGTACATTTATCTGGTACTATAAAATAATATTCATCTGAAACTGGTTCTTGTTCTTCTTCTGCATTTACTTTATTACCATTTGGTAATGTAATATCTCCTTTAAGAGAAGTTCCTTGGCCATAGTTCCAATCTTCTGCTCCTTCGTATATTGCTGTATTAGGGCATTCTGGTTCACATGCCCCACAATTAATACATTCGTCTGTTATTATTATTGCCATTCTAATTGTATTATTTTATAAAACCAACACCTGCGGTATTATTGGTTTTAGGGTTTATTAAAATAAATGCTCCGTTTGCTTTATTTTCTTGATACGTATCTATAAATAAAGGTTTACTTACCTTAAAAGAAACTTCTCCTATCTCATTTAAAGATAATTTTGAAGGGTTTGGTTCTTTATCTGAAAAATCGGTAGGAATTAACGATGTTAATTCCGTTACTTTTACTTGTGCATCGTTTACACCATGTTTTATGTAGTATTTTTCTGATGCTTGTAAAGGTGTTTTGTCCATCCAACAAACGGTTGCTTCTAATTTTTTCACCACATTTGGTTCTTCTCCTACCTTCACTAACATATCTCCTCTACTTACATTTACATCGTCTTCTAAAGTAATATTTACAGAGCTTCCTTGTTTTGCTACTGTATACTCCTTGTCGAAAAACTGAATACTTTTTATTTTTGATTTTGTTGCAGATGGTAATATGGTTATTTCGTCTCCTATTGCTAATTCTCCTCCATATACCTTTCCTGCATATCCTCTATAATCGTGGTATTCTTCTGTTTTTGGTCGAATAACTGCTTGTACTGGGAAACGAACTTTTGAAGTATCTTCTGTTTTATATGTTTCTATATTTTCTAGATATTCTAGTAAACTTTTTCCATTATACCAATCCATTTTATCAGAAGGGTTCACCACATTATCTCCATGTAAAGCAGATACTGGTATAAAGGTTATGTTTTGGTTTTGATAGCCGCTTTTTTCTGCCAAATAAGCAATTTCGCCTTTAATTTGGTTAAATTTTTCTTCAGAATAATTCACCAAATCCATTTTATTAACCGCTATAATTACATCTTTTACGTGTAATAAATTATTGATAAAAAAATGACGATACGTCTGTTCTACTACCCCATTTCTTGCATCAACTAAAACAATAGAAGCTTGCGAGTTAGAAGCTCCTGTTACCATATTTCTTGTATATTCTATATGACCAGGAGTATCCGCTATAATAAAACTAGTAGTTGGTGTAGAAAAATAAATATGCGCTACATCTATTGTTATACCTTGTTCTCTTTCTGCTACTAAACCATCTGTTGCTAGCGAAAAATCTAAATAATCAAATCCTCTTTGTTTACTTTTTTCTTCAATGGCTTGTAATTTATCTTCTGTTAAAGATTTTGTATCGTATAAAATACGTCCTATTAAAGTGCTCTTTCCGTCATCTACACTTCCTGCTGTTGCTATTTTTAGTACGTTCATTTTTTATTTAGTATTAAGTAGTTAGTATTAAGTAATTAGTGCTGAGTAATTAGTATTGAGAGGAATTATCTACTTTGTACTTATTACTCTGTACTTAACACTTATTCCTTCTTTAAAAATATCCTTGTTGTTTTCTTTTTTCCATAGCAGCTTCCGATCGTTTATCGTCAATTCTTGCTCCTCTTTCAGAAATTTTTGAACTTCTAATTTCTTCTACTACGGTATTAATTTCTGTTGCATTTGAAAGTACTGCTGCCGTACAGCTCATATCTCCTACTGTTCTAAAGCGCACCATTCTTTCCTCTACTTGCTCGTCTTTATCTCTAAAAACTACGTCATCATTTGCTGACCAAATAAGACCATCTCGTATAAAAATTTCTCTTTTGTGCGCAAAATAAATAGATGGTATCTCTATTTTTTCTTTTTGAATATAGGACCAAACATCTAACTCAGTCCAATTAGATATAGGGAATACACGTACATTTTGTCCTAAATCAATTCTTCCGTTTAGCATATCAAATAATTCTGGACGCTGATTTTTTTCATCCCATTGCCCGAAATCATCTCTTACAGAAAAAATTCGTTCTTTAGCTCTTGCTTTTTCTTCATCTCTTCTTGCTCCTCCTATACAAGCATCAAAACCAAACTCTTCAATGGCATCTAATAATGTTTCTGTTTGTAACATGTTTCTACTAGCATACTTTCCTGTTTCTTCTTTTACCTTTCCTGCATCTATATTATCTTGTACATTTCTAATAATTAATTCTACTCCTAATTCTTTAGCTAATCGATCTCTAAATTCGATAGTTTCAGGAAAATTATGCCCTGTATCTATATGCATTAAAGGGAAAGGAATCTTTGCTGGGTAAAATGCTTTTTGAGCTAGTCGAACTAACGTTATACTATCTTTTCCACCAGAAAACAATAATACTGGCTTTTCAAATTGAGCAACTACTTCTCTTATGATATATATTGCTTCACTCTCTAAAGGACTAATGTCTAATATGTTTTTCGTACTCATAATCCTATCTTTTTAAATATGTAAACCACATTCTCTATTACTTTCTACTTTAGTTGGGTCGAAATACTTGAACTCATTTGCTAAGTTGTGTTCTTTTAAATATGCATCTAGTTCTTCGTCTGAATAATTATAAAAAGGACTTACTTTTAATATACCATCTTTACTTTTTGAGACTATATCTATACTATCTCTAAATGCTGTTTGTCCTTTTCTTAAGTTTGTAAACCAAACATCTGGTTGATGTTCATTCATTGCTCTTTTAAATGGTTCTAGCTTAACTTGCTCTGTAAAAACCACATGATTCGGATCGTCAATTGTAGGTAATCCTAGTGTTATATTTCTATGCGCAACTGTTTGCTTAGGCACGTATAATTGGATATTTAACTGTAATTGATGAATTAACTCTTCAGCATGTTTATATGTTTGTGGAGTATTATATCCTGTATCGCACCATATTACTTTCATCTCCTCTTTTTGCGTTACAACCAAATGTAATATTGCGCCTTCATACGGTCTAAAATTAGTGGTTACCAAAGGGTTATTAGCTTTCGATAAAGCCCAAGTAACTATTTCTTGTGGTGTTTTATCTTTTAACTCTTTGTTTACTGCTACTAAATCTAATTTTTCTATACTCATCGTTTTCCCCATTTTATACTATTCCACATTCTCTCATGAAAAAAATACAACATCATTTTTGTTACTAATTCTATCGCTCCAATCGAAAAAGCTGTTTTTAACTCTCCTGTAATTAACCAAGAGATAAGAACTGTATCTATAGTTCCTACTACTCTCCAACTTATTGATTTGACAACGCTACGTATCGGTTTTTCAGAATACTTATCTGCTTTATACGTTGTTTTATTTTCTGCTATTTGTTCTACAATCATTTTAAAACACATATACCCTATCGGGTTACTAGGTTTATATTTTGTAAATATACATCTCCTTTTTAAATATCAAAGAAAAAATTTAATAAATTAACAATTCTATAATATTAGCATTTCTAAATAGAGTAAAAAATATTGGTTTACAGATTTTTATTTACACCAAATCTGCCAAGGTAGTATTGCGGAGTACGTCTAATGTATTATCTCTTACCTGAATCATTAGTTTATGAACGGCACAAGCATTTTCGTCAGGGCAATCATCACATTTTTCGTAAAAGTTTAAGCTAACACATGGCACCATGGCTATTGGGCCTTCTAAAGTTCTAATAACATCTGTCATTTTAACTTCTACAGCATTTTTAAGCAAATAATAACCTCCTCCTTTGCCTTTTTTTGCTCCTAATACTCCTGTTTTACGTAATGTAAGTAAGATACTTTCTAAAAATTTATGCGAAATATTTTCTTTTTCAGCTATTGCAGCAATTTGTAGCATAGTTCCCTTTTCTTGCCTAGCAATACAAGTTAACGCTTTTATTCCGTATTTTGTTTTTTTAGATAGCATCTCACAAAAATACACTTTTATTTATTTTCTAAATCTCTAATGCTTGTTTTAAATCGTTAATAACATCTTCTACATTTTCTAACCCTACAGAGCACCTTACTAATCCGTCTGTTATTCCTACCTCTAATCTTTCTTCTGTACTTAATTTACTATGCGTTGTAGATGCTGGGTGCGTTACAATAGTTCTTGTATCTCCTAAATTTGCAGATAATGAACACATTTTAATTTTATTTAAAAATTTACGCCCTGCATTAATTCCACCTTTAATTTCAAAAGCAATTACATTACCACCTAAACGCATTTGTTTTTTTGCTATTTCATATTGTGGATGTGACTTTAGAAAAGGATATTTTACTAATTGAACATTCGTGTTTTCTTCTAAAAACGTTGCTACTTTTAGTGCATTTTCACAATGTTTTTCAACTCTTATCGCTAATGTTTCTAAACTTTTAGAAAGTACCCAAGCATTAAATGGTGACATTGCAGGACCTGTATTTCTAGAAAACAAATAAATTTCTCTAATTAAATCTTTTTTACCTACTGTAACTCCTCCAAGAACTCTACCTTGACCGTCTATTAATTTGGTAGCAGAATGTATAACCAAATCTGCTCCGAATTTTATTGGGTTTTGCAAATAAGGAGTAGCGAAACAATTATCTATTATTAATAATAAATTATGTTTTTTTGCTAATTTTTCTAAAATTTCTAAATCTAAAATATCTACTGCCGGATTGGTTGGCGTTTCTGCATATAAAATTTTAGTATTAGGTTGAATTAATTCTTCTATTTTATCGGGTTCATTTACTTTAAAATAAGTTGTTTCTATATTCCATTTTGGTAAAAACTTCTTGAATAAACTATGAGTTGAGCCGAACACAGATCGAGAAGATATAATATGATCTCCAGAATTTAACAAAGCCGCAAACGTTGAAAATACTGCTGACATTCCGGTAGCAAATGCATACCCCGCTTCTGCTCCTTCTAATTTGACTATTTTATCTACAAATTCTGTTGTATTAGGATTCGAAAATCTACTATATAAATTTCGTTCTTTCTCTTCTGCAAAGGAAGCTCTCATATCTTCTGCATCTTCAAAAACAAAGCTTGAAGTAAGATACAATGGGGTAGAATGCTCAAAAAACTGAGATCGCTCTGTTTGGGTTCTTATTGCCTGGGTTTCAAAAAAATCACTCATAGTAGGTTCTTCTTTAATTATATTTTTTTGTTTATTTTATTTTTTCGTTAGTCGAAGAATATCGCCAAATACCCCTCTTGCTGTTACTTGTGCTCCTGCCCCTGCTCCTTGAATCACTATTGGTTGTTCTCCATAAGATTCTGTATAAATTTCAAAAATTGCATCAGATCCTTTTAAACTTCCTAAAGGTGTATTTTTGGATACCGAAACTAATTTAACATCTAACTCACCTTTTCTTTTCTGTAAATCTCCATACAAATCTCCAATATATCTAAGTACATAATCTTCTTCTTGTGCTTCTTTTTTTTCTTGAAAATAAGGATTTAATTTTTCTAAGTTAGATAAAAAGTTATCAGAAGAAATAGTTCTAAAGTCTTCTGGTATTAAGTTCTCAATATTAATATCTTCCATCTCATTTTCTAAATCTAATTCTCTTGCTAAAATCAACAACTTTCTTGCAACATCATTTCCGCATAAATCTTCTCGTGGATCTGGCTCCGTAAAACCTTTGCTTATCGCTTCTTGCAAAACTTCTGAAAAAGATACATTTTCAGAAGAAAATTTATTAAAAATGTAACTTAATGACCCAGAAAAAACACCTCTAATTCGAGTTATATTCTCTCCAGAATCATGTAATAATTTAATGGTATCTATTAAAGGTAGGCCTGCTCCAACATTAGTTTCATATAGATAGTTTTTATTATTCTCTTCTAAATTGTTTCGTAATTCTTTATAAAATGCATGTGATACTGTATTTGCTATTTTATTAGAGGATACTAGGTTAAAACCTGACTTGATTAACGGAATATAATTATTTATAAAATCTTCACTAGCTGTATTATCTACCGCAATTAAGTTTTCTAAATGATTTTCTTTTGCATAAGTTATAATAGCATTTACTAGTGAGCTTTCTTTTTTTCTTTCCTCTAATGCTTTTCTCCAATTTTCATTAATCCCTTTTTTATTTAATAAGACTTGCTTGGAGTTTGCTATTGCAAATATATTTAGTTGAACCTTACGTTTTTCTAATACACTTTTTGTGTTTGCTAAAATTTGTTCAATTAGAGTTCCACCTACTAGTCCTTTTCCAAAAATAGCTATGTTTATTTTCTTAGCTACATCGAATATTTGTCCATGAATAACATTTAATGCTTTATGTAATTCTTTTTTTCTAACCACTAAACTTACATTTTTACCTGTAATTGTATTGTTAAAAAGTAATGGCACTATTTGGTTATTGATTAATGAATTATAGGAATGGTGAAATTCGCTTAAATCTTGACCTATTATTGAAATTACTGATACATCATTAAATATAGATATTCTACTTACATCTTTGGTATAAATATCATATTCAAATTCTTTTTCTAAAGCTTTAACTGCTCTTTTTGCATTATTTTTATTTACCACTAGGCCTATTCCTCTTTCAGAAGATCCTTGAGATATTATACTAATATTAATACCATAAGTGCTTAAAGTCTTAAAAATACGGGCGTCAACACCTACTTTTCCTAACAAACCTCTTCCTTCAAAATTTAATAATGCTACATTGTCTAGTACTGACAATGATTTTATTCCTTTTGAGGTTGATTTTTCTGTTATTAAGGTTCCTTTATCGTTTGGATTAAATGTGTTTAGAATTCTTAAATTAATATTTTTCTCTAATAAAGGAATGATTGTTTTTGCATGCAAAATATTTGCTCCAAAGTTTGCTAATTCATTTGCTTCTGAAAAAGATAATTCTTCTATCTTCTTAGCATCAGAAACTAGATCTGGATTTGCAGTATATATTCCATTTACATGTGTGTAATTTTGTAATTCTTCTGCATTTAAATAGTTTGCTAAAAGTGATGCTGTATAATTACTTCCATTTCTACCCAATGTAGTTGTTTCATTATTTAAGTTTGAAGCAATAAAACCTGTTACTACATTTACTGTTTTACCATTAAATTTTTTAAAATATTTTACTACATTTTCCTTAGACAAAGAATCTATAGGCTGCGCATTTCCGAAATTCTCATCTGTTTTTAATAGTTTTCTTGCATCTGTAGGATTTGCTTGTATTCCTTTTTGTTGTAGTAGTTCGGTGATAGTTTTTAGAGATAATAATTCTCCTTGTGCTAAAACTTCATCTTTTATTTTTTGACTGTAATCTCCTAACAAAGAGACTCCTGAAAATAGTTTTTTTAACTGATTAAATTCAGAAGAATAATCTACTAAAGGAGTTATTTTTGTTTGTGCATATTTAAAAGCTTCTAATTGTTCTTGATAAGATTCGTTTTTAGATGCTTTCTCTAAAATAGTTTCTAATTCATCTGTAGCGTTTCCTCTTGCAGAAACTACTACTGTTATTTTTTCATTATCGTTAATTTTACTTTCAATAATATTAACTACTTTATGTATTCCTTCATTCGATAATGATTTTCCTCCAAACTTTACTATTTTCATTTTTTTCTCTTCTTCATTAAATATTGGACTAATAATCTTTTCTAATTGTTCATACTCCATTAAAAACGCATCGTGTCCATGTATCGAATTAATCTCGTTATAAGTAACATGAATGTTGTTTTCTGCCAATTTCTTGTGAGTTTCTCTATTTTCTTCGGCTGTAAAAAACAAATCAGAATCTACTCCTATAATATGAATAGATGCTTCTATTTTGTCAAGAACATTTATAGTTTTTTCACCTCTTGTTACATCTATTGTTTTTAATAATTGATTCATTAACTTATAAGAAGCTAATTGATAACGTTCTTGTAATTTTTTTCCATGGTGTAATAACCAACTCTCTACATTAAAAATTTGTAACTCCTCATTTTTTGTTCTCTTAAATCTATCATTAAATGATTTTGGAGTCCTATAACAAAGCATTGCATGCATACGTGCATCCTGCAATGGTTTTTTTGAATTAACTAAAAATTGTTCTTGAATTTGACAGTTAGCTATTAACCAATCAGTAGATTTCCAATCTGTTGCTATTGGTATTAAATGCTTCGTTATTTTAGGATTTATTGAAACCATTTCCCAAGCAATTCCTCCACCTAAAGAACCTCCAATTAACGCAAATAATTTCTCTACTTTTAATTGTTTTAATCCTTGCAAAAAAATAGTTGCTATATCTTTTGCTACAAATTCTTTATAATTATCTATTAAAAAATCGTCATACCCATTCCCTGGGATATTGAAACATAAAATGGTATATTTTTCTGTATCAATTGCTTTGTTTTTTCCGATTAAATCTTTCCACCATCCTTCTTTTCCTGCAACATTACTGTTACCTGTTAAAGCATGATTTATTAATACAACAGGTGCAGTACCTAATTCTTTGCCAAATAGTTGATAACTTAATGGTAAACTGGTATATTTAATACCACTCTCTATTACACAATTGGCAATAGTTATTTGTTGTAAATCTTTTTTAGGATTCATACCTGTTTTTAAGATTGTTTAAATTGAAGATTCTAATTTCTATTTTGGTATGTTTATAAATGCTTCTTCTAAATCTTTCTTTAAATCTTCTATATTTTCTAATCCTACAGATAAACGAATTAAATCATTTGTTACGCCAGCACTATTTTGCTCTTCATTTGTTAGTTGTTGATGTGTAGTACTTGCTGGATGAATTATTAGAGATTTGGTATCTCCTATATTTGCTAATAATGAAAATAATCTAGTAGTATCTGCAATAGATTTTGCTGCTTCGTACCCTCCTTTAACACCAAATGTTACAATACCACTTTGTCCTTTTGGTAAATATTTTTCTGCTTTATTATGGTATTTACTACTTTCTAAACCAGGATAATTTACCCAAAGAACTTCTTCTCTTTCTTCTAACCACTTTGCTAATTCTAAAGCATTTTCACTGTGCTTTTGAATTCTTACTTCTAATGTTTCTAAACCTTGAATAATGTTAAATGCATTGGTTGGACTTAAAGCACCACCAAAATCTCTTAATCCTTCTAAAACTAACTTAAAAGTATAGGACACTGCTCCTAATGTTTCATAATATTTTAGTCCATGATATCCTGCAGAAGGCTCTGTAAACTCAGGAAAATTACCATTAGACCAATCAAAATTCCCTGCATCTATAATCGCTCCTCCTAAAGAATTTCCTTGTCCGCCTATATACTTTGTTAAAGAGTGAATTACAATATTTGCTCCGTATTTAATCGGATTTAATAATGCTGGTGTAGCCACTGTATTATCTACAATAAAAGGGACTTTTGCTTTTTTAGCATATTTTGAAATTTCTTCTAAATCTAATACATCTAACTTAGGATTTCCTAAAGATTCTACAAAAAATGCTCTTGTGTTTTCTTTTACAGCATCTGAAAAACTCTCTGGTTTTGAAGCGTCTACAAACGTTGTTGTAATACCTAATCTTGGAAGTGTAACATTTAACAAATTGTAAGTTCCGCCATACAAACTACTCGAAGCAACAATATGATCTCCTGCTTTTAACAATGTTAATAATCCTGTTGCTATTGCAGCGGTTCCTGAAGCAAAAACCACTGCCCCAACGCCTCCTTCTAATGCTGCTAAACGTTCTTGCAAAATTTGATTTGTGGGATTGTTTAATCGTGTGTAAATAAAACCTAATTCTTTTAATGAAAATAGATTTGCTGCATGGTCTGAATTATTAAACACATATGAGGTTGTTTGATAAATAGGAACTGCTCTTGTTCCTCCATTTTCTGTTACATTATGTCCTGCATGTAATGCATTTGTTGCAAATTTTTCGTTACTCATTTTTCTTGCTTTAAGTTTAAATAAATTAAAATAAAAGGTCAAACACATTTATTTTTAAATGTCTCTTACTAGAAAAATGTTATTAAGAATTTAAAGAAGTTTTTGTTTTTAAAACTTTCTTTGGGTTATCTATCCTTTGTAGAAACTTTGAAACATTATACTTTCTAAGTAACTTTCTGGTAGAATTTAGCACCTTCTTTATAAATACTGAATAGATTCCAGCACAAATAAAGGGTTGCTAAGGCTTCCTAGGGTCTAATCCCTCCACCTTTCTTGATAACATAATCAATTAAGTTATTGAACTTTGTGAATACAAATATTCAAATATAAAATTTGAATATGCAAGTTTTTTTACCTTTTTTTTGAAAAATAATTTAATGATACAACTATCTTTATAGTAAATAGTAATGAAATATTTTAAAGAATGTATTTCTTTTATTTTTAAAAGAAAACATCAAGAAATTAAACCTTTCTTCTATTTACAAGTCTTAGAAGTATCATTTTAAAGATAAAAAACATGAAAAAAATATTTTCAATCGTACTAGCTTTAGGTTTAATTTTAACTGCTACTGCACAAAAAAGAAAACAAAATAAAGAGGTAACAATTGCTCAAAGGACAGAACTTTCATTAAAGAAAATGACACTTCGTTTAGACTTAACTGAGCGTCAACAAAATAAAATTCGTCCATTATTAATGGAAAAACATTCTAAATTTAATAATAGTCATAAAAAGCGTAAAGCAGATCGTAAAAAATTATCTTCTGAAGAGCGTTATGCTAAAAAAATACAGCATTTAGATTATAAAATTGCTTTCAAAAATAAAATGAAAGATATTTTAGATGATAAGCAATATGAAAAGTTTGAAAAATCTTTTTTAAAAAAGAAAAGAAAAATGGCTAAAAGAAGGATGAAAATTAAAAAAAATAAAGGTTCTCATAGTAGAGGATAGTAGTTTCGTAATTAGTTTTTAATAACCCTCAATTCTTGAGATAAAGGATTGGGGGTTTATTTTATTCAAAAAAAATACTCTTTTTCTAATTTTCTCCGTTCAATACTTTCCATTGACCATTGGACTTGTAAATATTTACTTTATCCACTGTCTTTGATCCATCAGGGAAAGTACAAATCTCTGTTAATAAACAAAGATCTTCAGATTTAAATTCTCTTAAAAAAGCTCTTTTTACTCCAACAAAATTAGGCATTCCATTTTCTTGCATATGCTGTATAAATGATAATTTTAAAACCTCGGCTGTTTTATCTAAAATCTCAGAATCCATTGTAATTTCAGACATATTTGCTAGCATTAATTCAGCTTCTTTAAAAAAGTTTTTACTCTCAATAGCCTTCTCTAAATCATTATTGGTGTATGCTTCTTCTAATGATAATAGTGCTCCTTCTGGAGTATCATAATTAAGCTCGAAATAATCTTCTCCTTCATCTATAATCATTCCTAAACTATTGTCAAAATTCTCTAACTCCTTTCCTTTCATACCATCTCTTATAGCTCTTATAGTATATCCGCCTATTAACCTAGCATTATCAATAATCATCCAATCAGAAACTTCCTTTTCACTAATTCCTATTTTCTCGTTTAAGGTAACATTCGTGACGTTTGTAGGTAAATTACCTACTATCCCATAAATATTTCCATCTGCATCAAAATTTGGTTCCCCTAACCAGACATGCTCTATAATACCATTATCTTCTATTCTTGCTTTTACAGAAAAATAAGCTTGATTTTCTTTAGGGTTTTGCACACATTCTTTAAAGTAACCAAATGTTAATTTTGCTTTCTCCATCGCCCAATTCATTCTTTCATCTTCATCTGCTATATAATGTACATCTGGTTGTCCTTTTCTTTTTTCTACAATTTTTTCTGTCACTTTTTTTCTTCCAAATAGCTTTTTAAAAATCCTCATTCTTATACTTTTTAGTTCTAGACCTTGAAGTTACAAAAAGTACCTTAAAATAATATTAATAATTTATTTGATTTTTATTTTTCTTAGTTAAAGTTTGAATGGTATTTTATTTTTTCTATAAAAAGTATAATCAAAAACTGTACAAATGTTCAAGTATTTCTATTCTTTAAACCAACCAGAATATTTAACGTAGTTATCTGCAATTCTATTTACTTCTCCAGAAGTTAGTTCTGGTGAAATATCTTTTACTTTTCTTGCTGGTACTCCTGCATAAACACTTCCGCTTTTTACATGTGTGTTTTTTGTAACTACAGCGCCAGCTGCTATAATTGTATTACTTTCTATAACACAATCATCCATAATAATACTTCCCATTCCTACTAGTACATTATCATGAATTGTACAACCATGTACAATCGCATTATGACCAATGGAAACATTGTTTCCTATAGTTGTAGGCGATTTTTGGTAGGTTGCATGTAGTACCGCTCCATCTTGAATATTTACTTTGTTTCCTATTTTAATATAGTGCACATCTCCACGTATTACCGCATTAAACCATACACTACATTGTTTTCCAATAGTTACTTCTCCTACAATAGTTGCATTTTCTGCAATGTAACAATCTTCTGATATTTGTGGTTCTTTACCTCTTACTGGTTTTATTATTGGCATATGTTTTTTCAATTATCAATTATCAATTATCAATTATCAATTATCAATTATCAAAGTTATTTTCTTTTGCTTTCTGATTAGAAAAAAACACATCTTTTTATCAACAAAAAATTGACTCAGTCAAAAAAACATAAAACTTCTCTTTGTTTTAACCTTTTTATTTAAAATAGGCTAATAAATTTCCTTTCTTAGATGCTGAAACTAAAATTTCTTTCCCATTTGTTAACTCAACACTTCCGCCTTTCCCTTTTTTATACTTTGTTATTTCATTAATATTAACTAAATAAGATTTATGTATACGTGCAAACGGATAGTCTTTTAAAACTTCTTCAAAGTGTTTCAATGTTTTACTAACAATTTTCTTAGAATTTGAAAAATGAATTTCTGTATAATTGTCATCTGCTTTACAAAAAACAATTTCTTCTACATTCACTACCTCAAATCCGTCTTGCAATGGTATCGTTATTTTTCCTTTAACTATTGATGTTTTAGGAGTTAATACTTGATTTTGTAATTGACTTTCTTTTTCTCTTATTTCTGAAACTAAATTGACAGCTTTTATTAATTCATCTATAGAAATAGGTTTTAACAAATAATAGGTTGCTTGATTGTTTAATGCCTCTATAGCATAATGATCATAAGCAGTAACGAATATAGTTTCAAATGTTTTATTTTCTATTTTCTCTAATAAATCAAAAGCATTTCCGAATGGCATTTCTACATCTAAAAAAACTAAATCAAGGTCATACTTTTTTATTAATTCATGTGCTTCTTCAATATTACTAGCTTCTCCTAATAATTCTATATTAGGGCAATATTTTCCTACATAGTTTCTTAAAATATCTCTACTTATTTTTTCGTCTTCAACTATAATTGTCTTTAATTTTGTCATGGCTTATTTTTTTAAGGTTAATTCTACTTTTGTTCCGCTACCATCTTCATTTAAATCGGAAATTTGCACAGATATTTTATCTTGATACATATCATTTAAAATAGCAATTCTATTTTTAATAGTACTCATTCCTTTAGATTTTTGTTTCAATTGATTCTTCGTTTTCATTTCTAATGATTTCTTTCTCCCAATTCCATCATCTTGAATACAAATAGAAATAGCATCTTTTTCTTTTTGTCTAATAGAAATAGTTAAATTTCCTTTTTCTTTTCTGTATCGTAAGCCATGCCAAATAGCATTTTCAATATAGGGTTGCAATAACATTGGAGGAATTCTATATTCATCTATTTCAATAGTTTTATCTATATAAATTTCATAATCAAATTTATCTTGAAAACGATTGTGCTCTAATTTTACATACAATTCTAATAATTCTATTTCTTTAGTAAATAGAATAAAATCTTCGTCTGAATTTTCTAAAACAGAACGCATTAATGCAGAAAATTCAGATAAATATCTGTTTGCATTTCGCTCATCATTAACTGCTATGAAACTGTTTACTGAGTTTAAAGCATTAAAAATAAAGTGTGGATTCATCTGCGAACGCATAGATTTTAATGCTAATAAATTATTTGCTAACTGTTGTTTTTGATTTGCTCTATGCTTGTAAAAAGTTAACAAACTCATTAAAATTAATCCACCAATAAGGGAGTAAATTGCTATTTGTTGTTTTTTACTTTTTTCTACTGTTAATTCTTTATCTTTAATAGCTACATTAATTTTACTAACAGAAAGTTCTTTGTCTTTTTCTAAAATAGCTATCCTACTTTGATTGTCTGCTATTTTTTTTGTTAACCTTTTTATTTGATAGATTTCTTGTTCTTTTTTAATGTATAAAGTATCTACAATATCTACAAATTCTCTATATGTTTTTAACGCTTTTATATAATCTCCAACTGTAGAATATACTTCCGATAATTTTCTTGTCGCATGTTTCTGCACTTCTAAATCTTCCTTTTCATCAGCTTCTTCTATACTTTTCTCTAAATATTCTATTGCTTCCGGGTATGCTTCTTTTAATACATATGCATTCCCAATTTTATAATTTAATTTTTGTGATGTTAGTGAATCTTTTTTAATTGTCTTTTCTTCACTTTTCTCTTCTTTCTTTATCTCTTTTTTTCTTTTTCTTCTTACTATTTTGTTTCTATCAACTCTTTTTAAAATTTCTTTTCGCAATTTAATTTCATCATCATACTGCATAGTTTCATTTAAAAAATCTGCTACTTCTTGTTTTACTTCTAAAGAAGATCTTTCGGAGTCTTCTGAAGCAATTTTTAAGGTATTACTATATGCTGAATTAGCTTTTATTAAATTTCCTTGTTTAGCATATACACTGGCTATTTTTGAATTTAAATCGGGTATAAATTCATTTATCGATTTGTTTTCAGCAATTTTTAATCCTTCTTCATAATTTTTTCTGGCTTCCTCAAATTCTTTCTGAATCAATAGGGCATCTCCTAAGCCTTGTAATACATATACTTTATCGTAAGCACTTAATTTTTTGTTTTTTAACTTTTTATACGTCTCTTTACTTTCGTTATATTTTTTTGCTAAAAACTGTGTTTTAGCAAGTTGCAAAAGGGTTTCTGTTTTTTCATAAATTTGAAGTGATATTTTATAATTACTGATAGCTATATCGTATTGTTTCCAATAAAAATAAATATCTGCTAAAATTTTATACGTATTAGCGTTTCTTTTTTGAGATTGATTTTCTTCTAATGCTTCCTCTATAAAACATAAACTTTTATCAAGATCTTTTTCTTTATAAAAATTGGCAGAATCAACTAATTGAATATAAATATCTTTTTTCTTTTTATTAAAAGAAAAAAAACCGTTTTTACTTTCTTTTGGTAATCCTTCTACTACTATTTTTATTTCTTCATCTGATTTTATAATGTACCTAACTGTTTCAAAATCTGGATGTCTTGCAACCAATTCATCATGGACCCTTGCTTTCACTTTATAAACTCCATTTATATTAGAAGAAGTAGTTACAAAAGCATTTACACTAATTTGAACATTCTTTATAAACTGATTATTGTTTTTATTAACAACCCTAACTTCAACTTCAAACAATTCTTGATCATTAATCTTGAATTGTTGTGAGTTTATATTTGGCAATACTGCTAAAAATAAAAATGTTACTATGTAATATTTTAAATACACTTTTTAATATTCTATTTAATTTATATGTAAACTTATCACCAAAAAATCAATAAAAAAAATGCTCTTTTGGTAATTGAACTCAAAAAAAGCATGAAAAAGAAAGGTTTACTAATTTTTAAACCTCATTTACTAATTATATCTGCCTGTTTACTCATCTTCATTTTTTTTAAAAAAAAGTTGTAATTAGATTTGAATAAACAAGTTCGAATAACATTTAAAGATTTCAAAAGCTATGTAACAAACTTGAAATCATATAATTGAAGAGGGGAAAGTTGATGATAAAAAGAGTAGAATTATCTACTCTTTTTATTTTAAAATTAATTCTTGACCGATACTAATATTATTGGTAGTAAGACTGTTTAATTCTTTTAATTTTTGTAGAGAAACCTTAAATTTTCTTGATATAGAATATAAAGTATCTCCTTTAATTACCTTGTAATAAAAACGAGTATTTGTAGCATCTTCAGTAGTATTTGGTACAGGATTCGTATCTTTTGTTTGTTTAGGATAATTGGTTACAACTGGATTCTGTTTTTCTATTTTTTTGGGAATCTCTTTATCACCTCTATCATATTTATCTAAATCAAATTTCTCTATTAGTGCTATTAGCTTATTAGGATACTTTCTATCTGTTGCATAACCAGCTCTTTTTAATCCATATGCCCAACCTCTATAATCGGTAGATCTAAGTTTAAATAATTTAGCATACCTTTTTCTTGTTGTTAAAAAAGTAGAATGATCTTCATAGGATTCTTCTGGGTATTTATACTTTCTAAAACACTCTCCTTTTCTATCATCATCGTGTGTTACACTTTTCCCTTTCCAACCTCTATGGCACTTTATTCCAAAATGATTATTAGAACGAACTGATAAATTACTTCTACCACTACCCGATTCTAAAATTCCTTGCGCTAAAGTTATACTTGCTGGTATTTTATACTTATGCATTTCTTTTACTGCAATTGGAGCAAACTTTTCTATATAATCAACGGTAGTTTCTGTATACGTTTTTTTCGAAAACTTTTTTTTCTTTTTGTTAGGTTTAATTGTAGGAACCGCAACTTCATCTTCTCTTGGTTCCTCAACAATAACTGGTTTAGGAGTTCTTTTTGTTACTATTTGTCTCTTAGAACCACAACTTGCTAATAATAACGTTACCAACAATAAAAAAAACACTTTCAATCTCATTTACACCTTAATTAAATCTAAATTCTTCTTTTGTAATCTTTTATTTATTCCATCTATACCTTGAATTCCTCCAGTATGAATCACTAAAACTTTACTCCCTTTTTTAATTTGGCTCTTCTTTATCAAATCTAACACTCCAAACATCATTTTACCGGTATAAATAGGATCTAAAAGTATATTTGTCTCTTTCTTAAATTCATTTAAAAAAGTAATTAGTTCCGATGTATACTTAGCATATCCCCCAAAATGATAATCAGTTACTAATTCCCAATTCTTAAGATTAGTAGCTAACTTCTCTATTTCATTTACTAAAAAATCTCCTTTTAAAGCAGAAAAACCGAATACTTTTTGATACTGTTTAGTAACATTTAAAATACCAGAAATTGTTCCTCCTGTACCTACAGCAACACAAATATAGTCGAATTTTTCATCTTCTCTTAACAAGATTTCTTCACACCCCTTTATTGCCAACTTGTTAGTACCTCCTTCCGGAATTAAATAAAAATCTCCATATTTCTCTTTCAATTCCTTAATAAAAGAGACTTCATGCTTTTTAGAATAATTCTTTCTAGAGATAAATTCAAAATGCATTCCATTTTTATACGAATGATCTAACGTTTTATTGTTTGCTAATGTTTTCTCAAAATCCTTCCCTAATTCTTCTCCTCTTACGACACCTATCGTATGAAAACCAGATAATTTTCCTGCTACTGCGGTTGCTACAATATGATTGGAATATGCCCCACCAAAAGTTAACAATGTTTTCTTTCCTTCTTTTTGAGCTTGTAAAACATTGTACTTGAGCTTTCTAAATTTATTACCAGATACAAACTCATGAATTACATCTTCTCTTTTAATCCATAACTCTATATTATTATCTTTTAGAATTGGAAGATTAATTTGTTGATTTTTAGTTTGTATAATATCTGTAAACATTAATTAAAATCTCCTATTTTTTCTTCCACTTCTTCCCACTCAAACATTAAGGTTTCTAACTGAGCTTTTTTAGCTTTATACTTCTCAAAAAAATTAGGTTGAGAGGAAAATTCATCATAATTCTGAGCTAACTCTAAATCAATTTTAGTTATTTCTTCTTCTAAATCTGATATATTTCTTTCAATTTTTGAAGATTTATTCTTTAGTTTTTTTAATTCCTTTTCTTCTTCTCTAGATAATTTATATTCTTCTTTTTTAGTAGTTGTTTTTACTTCCTTTACAACAGTTCTTTTTTCAGCTTCTCGTAAACTTTCAATTTTATGCTGTTCTAAGAAATAATCTATATCTCCTAAATATTCTTTAATTTCTCGGTCTTTAAATCCATATACTGTTTTAGTAAGACCCTGTAAAAAATCACGATCGTGAGAAACAAGTATTAACGTGCCATTAAAATTCTGTAATGCTTGTTTTAGTACATTCTTAGAAGCGATATCCAAGTGGTTGGTAGGCTCATCCATTATTAGCACATTAAATGGTGACAACAATAACTTACATAAAGCCAATCTGTTTCTTTCTCCTCCAGATAATACTTTTGCTTTTTTGTCTACTGTATCTCCTCCAAATAAAAAAGACCCAAGCATATCTCTTACTCGCATTCTATTAGTATCTGTAGCAGCATCTTCCATAATCTCTAATACTGTTTTTTCTGGCGGAAGGTGTTCCGATTGATTTTGAGCAAAATACCCAACTTCTACATTATGTCCTAATTTCAAATGTCCTTCAAAAGGTATTTCTCCCACCATCATCTTAGCAAGTGTAGATTTACCTTGACCATTTTGTCCTACAAAAGCAATTTTACTATTACGTTCTATTAACAAATCTACATTATGCAATACTTGTTTTTCTCCATAACTTTTACACAAATTCTCTGCTTCTACAATAATTTTTCCTGGTTCTTTAGATATTGCAAAACGAACATTCATCGTTGCATTATCATCACCATCTACTTCAATACGCTGCACTTTATCTAATTTTTTAATTAAAGATTGTGCCATAGAAGCTTTATTTGCCTTTGCTCTAAACTTTTCTATTAACTTTTGTGTATGCTCAATTTCTTTTTCCTGATTTTTCTGTGCTTGTAATTGTTTTTCTTTAATATCTGCACGTAATTCTAAAAACTGAGAATATGGTTTTTTATAATCATAAATTTGTCCTAAAGAAATTTCTATAGTTCGATTGGTTACATTATCTAAAAACATTTTATCGTGAGATACCAATACAATAGCCCCTGAATATCCTTTTAAAAAGTTTTCTAACCAAATAATAGATTCTATATCTAAATGATTCGTAGGTTCATCTAATAATAAAATATCATTATCTTGTAATAATAACTTTGCTAATTCGATACGCATACGCCAGCCCCCGGAAAACGTATCTGTTAATTTATCAAAATCTTCACGCTGAAAACCTAATCCTTGTAAAATTTTTTCTGTATCTCCTTGGTAGTTGTAACCTCCTAAAAGTTCATAACGTTCTGTAAATTCATTTAAATCAATGATTAATTGATTGTATGCTTCACTTTCATAATCTGTTCTTGTAGCTAGTTGCGTGTTTATTTCTTCTAACTTCCCTTCTATTTCTTTTATTTCTTCAAAAGCTTGATATGCCTCTTCTAAAATAGTTCTTCCTTCTACAAAATCAATATCTTGTCTTAGAAAACCGATCCTTACATCCTTATCAAACGCCATCGTTCCTCCACTACTTTCAATATCTTTCGATAATACTTTTAACAGGGTAGACTTTCCTGCCCCATTCTTTCCTATTAATCCAATTCTATCTCCTTTATTAAGTTTAAAAGTAATTCCTGAGAACAAATCTGTTCCCATAAAAGAAACGGTTAAATTATGTACGTTTAACATAAGTAGTTTTAAATTGATATTATCTAATAAGTATATTTTATCGTTTTTTTAAACTTCGTATACTTATTTTACTGAAATTTGTACAAACTTACAAAACTGAACCTTTAGAGGTACCTAAACTTATATAAAATATGTTACAAAAAGGAACAAAATTCTTTAGTATTTTTAAAAACAAATGTCCTCGATGTCACGAAGGTGCTTTTTTTAAACACAAAATTTCTTTTCGTCTTAATAAAATAACAAAACTACATGATAATTGTTCTCACTGTAATTTAAAATACATGATGGAACCTTCTTTCTTTTTTGGTGCTATGTATGTAAATTATGCCTTAGCTGTTATTTTATTTGTTGCTATTTTTATTATTAGTAAAGTATTTATAGGACTTACTATTCTACAAAGTTTTATTTCTATAATTGTTATATCTACTTTATTAACCCCTCTTACTTTGCGCTTATCAAGAATTATATGGATTAACATATTTGTAAGTTATAAAAAGAAAAAAACTGTTGAATAATTCAAAAGCTAATCGAATCTTTTAATATCTATTTCTTTATCTAGTGCTTCTCCTTTTTCTAAATGATTAAATAAGTTTAAAGCAACAGTAGGTGCTATCATTATACCACGTGTTCCTAAACCGTTTAAAATACACAATTGCGAATACTTAGAATGTATTCCTACCAAAGGTCTACGATCTTTAACTGTTGGTCTAACACCAGCGTTTTGTTCTGTAATAATATAAGGAACTGTAATTGTTTTTTGTAACTTATCTATTAATTCTTGTCTTCCTTCTTTTGTGATTTTTGAAGTTTTATCTTCTCTATTAAATGTAGCTCCTACTTTATAAAAATCATCTCCTAATGGTATTACAAAAATAGATGATTTTAATAAAAAATCGATTTTTAATTGAGGCGCATGAATTGTAATCGTTTCTCCTTTTGTTCCTCTTAATGGCAACTGATTAAAAAAAGGGTTCTGTTTTAAACCATACCCTTCGCAAAAAACTACTCTGTCTGCTAAAATCTCTTTATATTTTACACTTCCTTCTAAAAAATCGATCTTGTTATATTCAAATTGCTCCTTTTTCAATTTATTATTTGAAGACAAATAAGAGCGATATCTTTTTATCAGTTCTTTAGTATCTATTTTTCCTATTCCTTTTAATTCTCCAAAGCCAAATTCACCTACAACTCCTTTTATCTTTTCTTTTATAATTTCTGGTTGCATATAATTAGAAAGCGTTGGTTTATCTAAAGCAGTAAACCAATTGTTTTCATCTCCTATTGAATTAAACACTTTTCTTGCTGTAAATTTTACATCTAAGTTTTTATCTATTTTTTTAAATATTTTTTCATAAAAAGGAAGTGCCAATTGTAATTGTCTATGACCGTTCCATACTGCTGTAAATCGTTTTAAAATAACAGGATTATATGTTCCACTAGCAACACTAGATGAATGTTGAGAACTATCTTCAAAAACTATAAAAGTCTTATTGTTTTTAATCAATTCTTCTGCAAAAGCCAATCCGGCCAAACCAAGTCCCACTATAATATAATCTACTTTCATTCTGCAAAAATATAAAGATTGATTTTAAGAGATTGTCAAATTAAAAATTCTTTCTAATATTTACATTCTCTCTTGATAAAATAGGAAATATTATCAAAGTGTTATACAAAATTCACTGCTAATTATATTTTATATCCGATTTCTAATTAACATTAAGCGTTGCTGTTTGTAAAAAGAAAGAAATTTTCTGTCCTTCATTTATTCATATTAAAAAGAGCGTAAACTACTGACTTCATATAACATAAAATCACATTATATGAAATAAATATTCAGAACGCATTAGAACAATAGTATACAATAAAAAACCTTTTGCATATTGGGGATGCAAAAGGTTTCTCTTAATCAACCAAATAAATCTAAATTTTCCTTAAAGTGTAAGGAAATAAAAATGATTTTTTTTGAGGTTTCTACCTCTATATTTTATTTAACTCCTCTTTTGAACATATCTACACTTCAAAAATAGTTTTAAATCATGCTCTTAATTACTATTAATCGACCTAGCACAACAACTATGTCGATTAATCGCTAAAAGTGGTCAATAAACGGTAAATAAATACCTGGAGTAACTACTTTTGTTAGTACAATTAATTTAAGTCTATAACTCTTAGATTTGAATTATGGAAAAACGAGTTCACAGTAATGAATTTAAAGTAATGATTGTAGAATTGAAACAATCAGGAATGTCAACTAAAATTGGGTATGATCCCTACATTTTGTTTTAGAATAGTTTTCTGCATCGTATATAAAAACAAAAAACACGCATTCATAAGAATGCATGTTTTGTTGTATAAAGAAAGGCGACGACCTACTCTCCCACCAGTGGCAGTACCATCGGCGCTAATGGGCTTAACTTCTCTGTT
>CANMJA010000037.1 GCA_947498055.1 uncultured Tenacibaculum sp. | reverse complement strand
GAGGTAAACCTAAAAAATGGCAAAGCCTTTAAAACATGACCACCGTCAAAGACGGTGGTTTTATATACTCAAATAAAAGCAGTAATGTTGACATAGTGATAAAAAGTTGATTGATCGCAGTTTTTTTTATCTGTGACTAGTGAAGCTGTAGCCTGTTAATGGTAATGTTTTTTATGAAGAGATGATGAAATAAAAATGCACCTCGATCCTGATCACTAGAACTATCGGAGAACCGTTTGATAATTCTTTTATGCATGTGATAATTGTAAATTGAAATATGAATAAGTGTATTAAATAGTTCTATTTTTGTAATTGTTAAGAAGTATTCAAAAAACAAAACAAATTGTAAGGAATAACTTTATTTTCGACAGTGAACCTAAAATCAATTCATTAAAATAAAATTATGAGAAAATTAGCAGCTTTTATTTTTTTTGTTAGCTTGGTATCTAATGTGCCAGCTCAGAATAAAGCAAAAGAATTTACTACGGCCATAGAAAATAAACATCAAAAGAAAATATTTATGAGTAAGAAATATGTTACTTATGATATAGATATAAAATTTGGAGGGAATTCACATTTAGTAGGAACAATTATACAAGAACCAGGAGGAGGAAAGATTAAAATAACAAAGAAAGACGGAACTATAATATTGTTTGATGGAACTAATGTATATGGGAAAGGAATACCAGCAAAAGCAAAAGGAGGAGCTAGATTTGATATATTTACATGGTCTTATTTTTTAGGGTTGCCTTATAAGTTAAATGATGAAGGTACTATTTGGTCAGACTTTTCTGATCAGAAATGGGGTAAAGGCAAATTAAAATCAGGAAAACTAGCTTTTAAATCAGGAACAGGAGATGCCCCTGATGATTGGTATGTTGTTTATAAGAATGAAGAAAATGTTATAGAAGGAGCTGCTTATATTGTTAGTTTTGGAAAAGGAAAAAAAGCGGCAGAAAAAGAACCACATGCAATAAAATACAATAATTATATTACTGTAGATAATGTGCCTGTGTCTACAAATTGGACTTTCCATATGTGGAGCTTAAAAGATGGTTATACAGATACTATTGGAGAAGTACAATTAAAGAATATAAAATTTACAGACAAAGCAGATTTTACTATTCCAACAGGAAGCGAAAAAATAGAAAAGCCGAAATTTTAAAGAATTAATCCATAAAATTAAAATAGTGTCAAGTTGGCACTATTTTTTTATTGGCAATATTCTTGCTAAAGAAAAGTGAATAAACTAATTGAAACGATTTACAATGAGTAAAGACGAATATACAAAAGAAGAGGAATTAAAAGATACTATAAAGAATAGTGAGTTAGATATAGATAATGCAGATACTAACAAGGAAGAAGAAGTAGAAACTGTAGAACCTACAGTAGAAGAGTTAATTCAAGTAGAAAAAGATAAGTTTTTACGTTTATTTGCAGAGTTTGAAAATTACAAAAAAAGAACAACTAAAGAACGTATCGAGTTATTTAAGACAGCTGGACAAGAAATAATGACAGTTTTACTGCCAATATTAGATGATTTTGAAAGAGCTTTAACGCATGCCGATGATGATAAAGAGGCAGAAGAATTAAGAAAAGGAGTTTTATTAATTTATCAAAAATTATTAAAAACCTTAGAACAGAAAGGATTAACTGCAATTGAAGTAGAAGCTGGAGATGATTTTGATGCAGATACTCATAATGCAATAACACAAATACCTGCACCTTCTGAAGATTTAAAAGGAAAAATAATAGATTGTGTAGAAAAAGGATATAAATTGGGTGATAAAATAATTCGTCATCCAAAAGTAGTAGTAGGACAAGCATAAAACAATTAATAATTAGAAGATTATCAGTTATCAATTGTTTAGTTGTTAATTGTTAATTGTCAATTGAAAAAACATGGCAAAACAAGATTATTACGAAACATTAGGAGTTTCCAAATCCGCAAGTGCAACAGAAATAAAAAAGGCATATCGTAAGATGGCTATAAAATATCATCCAGATAAAAATCCTGGAGATAGCGAAGCTGAAGAAAAGTTTAAATCATGTGCGGAAGCTTATGAAGTACTAAGCGATGATAATAAAAAAGCACGTTATGATCAGTTCGGACACTCAGCTTTTGAAGGCGCTGGTGGCGGAAGCGGTTTTGGCGGAGGCGGAATGAATATGGATGACATATTTAGCCAGTTTGGAGATATTTTTGGAGGAGCTTTCGGAGGCTTTGGTGGTGGTGGAGGCCAACGTCAAGCCAGAGTAAAAGGAAGTAACCTACGTATTCGTGTAAAACTTACTTTAGAAGAAATAGCTAATGGAGTAGAAAAGAAAGTTAAAGTACGTAGAAAAGTACAAGCCAAAGGAGTAACTTATAAAAGTTGTACTGCTTGTAATGGATCAGGTCAACAAATGCGTGTAACAAATACTATTTTAGGTAGAATGCAAACAGCTACCACTTGTAGTACTTGTCAAGGAGCTGGACAAACATTAGATAAAAAACCTTCTGGATCTGATGCCTTTGGTATGGATACTAAAGAGGAAACGGTTTCTATAAATATTCCTGAAGGAGTAACAGAAGGAGTACAGTTAAAAGTTGGAGGTAAAGGAAACGAAGCTCCAGGGAAAAATGCAATTCCTGGAGATTTACTAGTATTAATAGAAGAAGTACCTCATGAAACTTTAAAAAGAGAAGGAAGTAATATTCATTACGATTTGTATGTGAATTTTTCTGAAGCAGTTTTAGGCGTTTCAAAAGAAGTAGAAACGGTAACTGGTAAAGTAAAAATAAAAATAGAGGCAGGAACGCAGTCTGGTAAAATATTAAGATTAAAAGGAAAAGGGTTACCTAGTATCGAAAGATATGGAAATGGTGATTTTTTAATTCACATTAATGTATGGACCCCACAGGAGCTGACTAAAGATCAGCGCAAGTTTTTTGAATCTATGATGAAAGATGATAATTTTTCTCCTAATCCACAAAAAACAGATAAATCCTTTTTTGATAAGGTAAAAGATATGTTTTCATAAAAAAAAACAAATATTTTTTATTTTTTTTTGTGTAAACATAAAAAAGTGTTATATTTGTACCATCTAGAAGACGTTCTAGATACTTTTTCTTTTTCATAGCAATTTTCCCACTCAATATTTTGAGTGGGTTTTTTTATGAAAACAATTAGTAATAAAGATAAAATTTTAAATAATAAAAGCAGATCAGTCTTATCGCTAGAATTTTAAATTTTAGAGGAAAGTCCGGACACCAAAGAGTAAGCATAGCGGATAACATCCGTCCGATGTAAATCGAGGACAAGTGCAACAGAAAGAATGTACAGGTAATGCTGTAGTGAAACCAGGTAAACTCTATGCGGTGCAATGCCACGTATATTAGAGATTAAGTGCTACTCGCACAATTCTAAGGGGTAGGCAGATAGATTTTATAAGTAATTATAAAACTAGATAAATGATAAGAGCTTTTTTAAAAAGTTACAGGATCCGGCTTATAGATCTGCTTTTTTTATTATTTAGAATTAATATAAATAATTTATATGCAATAAACAGAAGCTCTAATTGTTATATTTTTAAAAAAAGTCTGTTTTAGGTTGTTATTGTTAAGTTATTCTTGCTTTTAATAAATTTTATTGATTATTTTTTATTTATAATCTTCTTATATTGATTATTTTCAAATTATTTGCTAAAAGTGTATTTTTGCTAAACAAAACTTAAAAAACATAGGTATGTTTATTAATTTTTAATATATACTTAAAGTTTAAAGAAATAATAACTGTAAAGAAAAACTTATTTCAAACTTGTTTACCTTTTTTAAAAGTGTATATGAATAATTATATTGGTTTTGTGTTATATGCAACTGCAACTGCAGAAGTAGTATTATTACAATTATAAAGAAAGCAAAAAGAAGAATAGATTCGTAAAGATTATTATAAGAATCTAGTTTTCTTAAACATTGAAAAGATTTCTATTTATGAACATTTATGAAGATTACATCAAAGAGATTGAAGAAAGAAAATCTCAAGGTCTTAATCCAAAGCCGATTGATGGAGACGTATTGCTAAGTGAAATTATAGCACAAATAAAAGATATAGATAACAAATACAGAGAAGATTCTCTTCACTTTTTTATCTATAATGTGTTACCAGGAACAACTAGTGCTGCAACTGTAAAAGCAAAATTTTTGAAGGAAATTATCCTTGAAGAATTTATATTGAAAGAAATTACACCTGCTTTTGCTTTTGAGCAGTTGTCACATATGAAAGGAGGTCCTTCAGTAGAGGTACTTTTAGATTTAGCATTAGGTAAGGATCTTTCTATAGCAAGCGAAGCAGCAAAAGTATTAAAAACACAAGTATTTTTATATGAAGCAGATATTGAGCAATTAGAAAAAGCTTATAAAGCAGGAAATGTTATAGCTAAGGAATTATTAGAAAGCTATTCTAAAGCAGAATTTTTTACAAAATTACCTGAAGTAGAAGAAGAAATAGAGATTGTAACATATGTAGCTGGAGTTGGTGATATTTCTACCGATTTATTATCTCCTGGGGCAGATGCACACTCAAGATCAGATCGTGAATTACACGGACAATCTATGTTTGAGCATAATAAAGAGATGCAAAACGAACTATTAGCATTAAAAGAAAAACACCCAAATAAAAGGGTAATGTTAGTAGCAGATAAAGGAACAATGGGAGTTGGTTCTTCAAGAATGTCTGGTGTTAATAATGTGGCATTATGGACAGGTATTTCATCTAGTCCGTATGTACCTTTTATTAATATAGCTCCAGTAATTGCAGGTACCAATGGTATAGCCCCAATTTTCTTAACAACAGTTGGAGTAACTGGTGGTATTGGTATCGATTTAAAAAACTGGGTAAAACAAAAAGATGCAGACGGTAATACTATCGTAGACAAAGAAGGAGAACCAGTTTTAAAAGAAGTTTATTCTGTAGATACGGGTACAGTATTTACTATTAATACTAAAAAGAAAAAATTATACAAAGGAGATAAAGAATTAAAAGATATTTCTACAGCATTAACTCCTCAGAAAATGGAGTTTATAAAAGCAGGAGGTTCTTATGCTGTTGTTTTTGGTAAAAAATTACAAACAATAGCTTGTAAAATACTTAAGATAGAGATTCCTCAAGTATATGCAGCTTCCAAAGAAATATCAATTCAAGGTCAAGGACTAACAGCGGTTGAGAAAATTTTCAATAAAAATGCTGTAGGAACGACACCAGGAAAAACATTACATGCAGGTTCTAATGTTAGAGTAGAAGTAAATATTGTAGGTTCTCAAGATACTACTGGTTTAATGACATCTCAAGAATTAGAAATGATGGCAGCTACAGTTATTTCGCCAATTGTAGATGCAGGATATCAATCAGGTTGTCATACAGCTTCTGTTTGGGATGATAAATCGAAAGCAAATATTCCAAGATTAATGAAGTTTATGAATGATTTTGGATTAGTGACAGCACGTGATCCTAAAGGAAGTTATCATGCATTAACAGATGTAATTCATAAAGTATTAAATGACATTGCTGTTGATGATTGGGATGTTATAATTGGAGGAGATTCTCATACACGTATGGCTAAAGGTGTTGCATTTGGAGCTGATTCAGGAACAGTTGCTTTAGCATTAGCTACAGGAGAAGCAACTATGCCAATTCCAGAATCTGTAAAAGTTACCTTCAAAGGCACAATGAAATCTTATATGGATTTCCGTGATGTTGTTCATGCTACTCAACAACAGATGTTAGAGCAATTTGATGGAGAAAATGTGTTTCAAGGTAAAATTATAGAAGTACATATTGGAACATTAACATCAGATCAAGCATTTACATTTACAGATTGGACTGCTGAAATGAAAGCAAAAGCGTCTATCTGTATTTCTGAAGATGAAACTTTAATTGAGTCGTTAGAAATTTCAAGAGACCGTATTCAAATCATGATAGATAAGGGTATGGATAATAAGAAGCAAGATTTTAAAGGTTTAGTTGATAAAGCAAATAAACGTATTGAAGAGATTAAATCAGGAACTAAACCTGCATTAAAACCAGATGCAGATGCGAAGTACTATTCTGAAGTTGTTATTGATTTAGATAAGATTGCTGAGCCAATGATAGCGGATCCAGATGTTAATAACGAAGATGTTTCTAAGCGTTATACGCATGATAATATTCAACCATTATCTTTTTATGGAGGAACTAAAAAAGTTGATTTAGGTTTTGTGGGATCTTGTATGGTACATAAAGGAGATATGCAAATATTAGCGCAAATGCTTAAAAATGTAGAAGCACAGAAAGGTGAAGTAGAGTTCAAAGCACCTCTAGTTGTTGCGCCACCTACATATAATATTGTAGACGAATTAAAAGCAGAAGGAGATTGGGAAGTGTTAGAAAAATACGCTGGATTTGTATTTGATGATAATGCCCCAAAAGCTGTTGCGAGAACTAAGTACGAAAATAAATTGTATTTAGAACGCCCAGGTTGTAGTTTATGTATGGGGAATCAAGAAAAAGCGGAGCCTGGAGATACGGTAATGGCTACTTCCACTCGTTTATTCCAAGGTAGAGTTGTAAGAGATACAGATGGTAAAAAAGGAGAATCTTTATTGTCATCTACACCAGTAGTAGTATTGTCTACCATTTTAGGAAGAACTCCTACTATGGAAGAATATGAGGCAGCAGTAGATGGTATTGTATTGACTAAGTTTAAACCATCTCAAAAACAATTAGTAATTTAATTACTAAGTTGTTATAAAATTCAAAAGCCCTAGTTTTATGCTAGGGCTTTTTTAGTTTAAGAAATAATTAAAAATGAATAAACGAGTTTTAAATTACATAGTTTCACTATTTATATTCATTATAATTAAATAGTTAACATTCATACTGTCCTAATTTTTTTGCTAAATTCGTAGATAAACGAAAAAAATAATTCAATGGCTTTTGATATTAAAATGATTAAAGAAGTTTACAGTAAAGTAGTGGAAAGGGTAGATGCTGCTCGAAAAATTACTAGTAAACCATTAACTTTAGCTGAGAAGATTTTATATACACATCTATGGGACGGAAAACCAACAACTGCATATCAAAGAGGTAAAGATTATGTTGATTTTGCACCAGATAGAGTAGCTTGTCAAGATGCAACAGCTCAAATGGCTTTGTTACAATTTATGCAAGCAGGTAAAAAAAGCGTGGCAGTACCAACAACAGTACATTGCGATCACTTAATTCAAGCGAAAGAAGGAGCGGCTAAAGATCTA
The DNA here is from genome assembly GCA_947498055.1 of uncultured Tenacibaculum sp. Taxonomy (GTDB): domain Bacteria; phylum Bacteroidota; class Bacteroidia; order Flavobacteriales; family Flavobacteriaceae; genus Polaribacter. The sequence continues at coordinate 32,234 of CANMJA010000037.1, read as the reverse complement.
AAAAATGCAAACGACGTAAGTAGTGAAGTTTTTAATTTTTTAGAATCTGTATCTAATAAATATGGAATTGGTTTTTGGAAACCTGGTGCAGGAATTATTCATCAAGTAGTATTAGAAAACTATGCATTTCCTGGAGGAATGATGATTGGAACGGATTCTCATACAGTGAATGCAGGAGGTCTAGGAATGGTAGCAATTGGTGTTGGAGGAGCAGATGCTGTAGATGTGATGGCAGGAATGCCTTGGGAGTTAAAATTTCCAAAGTTAATAGGAGTTAAATTAACAGGAAAACTATCGGGTTGGACTGCTCCAAAAGATGTTATTTTAAAAGTAGCAGAAATAGTTTCAGCTAAAGGAGGAACAGATGCAATTGTTGAATATTTTGGAGAAGGAGCTACGGCAATGTCGTGTACAGGAAAAGGAACCATTTGTAATATGGGAGCAGAAATAGGAGCTACTACTTCTACATTTGGTTACGATGAATCTATGGAGCGCTATTTAAGAGCTACAGATCGTGCAGAAGTTGCAGATGCAGCAAATGAAGTAAAAGAATATTTAACGGGAGATACCGAGGTATATGCAAATCCAGAAAACTATTTTGATAAAGTAATAGAAATTAACTTATCTGAATTAGGTCCACTTTTAAATGGCCCATTTACACCAGATTTATCTACAGCAGCAGGTAAAGACATGCAAGTTAAAGCTGAAAAGAATGATTGGCCTTTAAAAGTAGAATGGGGCTTAATAGGGTCTTGTACTAATTCTTCTTATGAAGATTTGTCAAGAGCATCTTCTATAGCAAAACAGGCTTTAGATAAAGGGTTAAAAATGAAGGCAGAATTAGGAATTAATCCTGGTTCAGAACAAGTTCGTTATACAGCAGAAAGAGATGGTATTTTAGATTTATTTGAGCAATTAGACGCTACAATATTTACCAATGCTTGTGGACCATGTATTGGTCAATGGGCTAGATATAACGATCCTAAAAATGCACCTAAAAATAGTATAGTACATTCTTTTAATAGAAATTTTGCGAAACGTGCAGATGGAAACCCCAATACACATGCTTTTGTCGCTTCTCCTGAATTAACCGCTGCAATAGCAATTGCAGGGCGATTAGATTTTAATCCGATGACAGATACATTAATAAATGAAAAAGGAGAAGAAGTGCTATTAGAAGAACCTACAGGATGGGAATTACCACCAAAAGGTTTTGAAGTAAAAGATAATGGGTATTTAGAACCAATGGAAGACGGTAGTGGTGTAGAAGTGGTTGTAAGTCCAACTTCAGAACGTTTAGAGTTGTTAACACCTTTCACACCTATAGGAAATGAAATTAAAGGAGCAAAATTATTAATTAAAGCTTACGGAAAATGTACTACAGACCATATTTCTATGGCAGGTCCATGGTTACGCTATAGAGGTCATTTAGATAATATTTCTAATAATTGTTTAATAGGAGCTGTGAATGCATATAATAAGCAAACAAATTTTGTTAAGAGTCAATTAACAGGAGAATATGATGCAGTACCAGCTACACAAAGAGCCTATAAAAAAGCAGGAATACATACCATAGTAATAGGGGATCATAATTATGGAGAAGGATCTTCTCGTGAACATGCAGCTATGGAGCCTCGTCACTTAGGAGTCGTTGCTGTAATTGTAAAATCTTTTGCACGTATTCATGAAACAAATCTTAAAAAACAAGGTATGTTAGGTTTAACTTTTGCAGACGAATCAGATTATGATTTAATAAAAGAAGACGATACGTTTAATTTTTTAGATTTACATGAGTTTGCACCAAATAAACCATTAACAATAGAAGTTGTTCATGCAGATGGTAGTAAAGATGTTATAAAAACGAACCATACCTATAATGCTGGTCAAATAGAATGGTACCATGAAGGTTCTGCATTAAACCTAATTAAAAAACAAAACGCTTAAAATTATTTCACAAAATATTCAAATTATGAACTCCTAAAGAAATTTAGGAGTTTTTTTGTAAGTTCTTATAAATTGTTACGACGTAGACGACAAATTAACAATAAAACTAATTTAGAATGAAAAAATTATTTTATGGAGTTTTGGCATTGGCATTATCATTTTCTTCATGTAGTGATGATGAAAATGTAGTAGAACTTAATGCAGGAACATTAACAGGAGGGCCGTTTACATTTTTTAAGGATGGTAAGCCAGATATGGTATCTGGAATTTCAATAGATGATAATGTTAAAGGATCTAATACATCATTTATTATTACAGATGATGCAGGTGTGATTTTGGGATTACCTCCAAATTTAGCAGCATTAGAAGGAGTTGATTTTGATGAACCAGATCCAGGAACATGTTACATATGGTATATTGCATATGAGAATGACTTACAAGGTTTAGAAATAGGAAAAAATGCAAATGATTTAAAAGATCCTCGTAGTTTCGATTTATCAAATAGAATAGATGTAAACAGACAAGGAGGACCTAATGCAGGAACATTAACAGGAGGACCTTTTACTTTTGTAGTAGGTGATGGTACTGTAGATAATGTATCAGGAATAGAAGTTACAGGAACACCAGAAGGAACCAATAGTTCATTTATTATTACAGATGAAGCTGGTAAAATTTTAGGTTTACCAGGAGATAAAGCAGCATTAGAAAGTGCAGATTTAGATGGAGCAGGAGTAGGTAAATGTTTTATTTGGTATATTCGTTATGAAGGAGAAGCAGCAGATATAGGTTTAGAAGCAGATAAAAATGCGACTGATTTAGAAGGTGTGTTTAGTTTATCTAACTCAATAGAAGTGAATAGAGTAGCTGCTCCAGTAGCAGGAACTTTAGTAGGAGGGCCTTTTAACTTTTTAGTAGGAGATGGTGTAGTAGATAATGTTTCAGGAATTTCTATTACAGGAACATCAGTAGGAACCAATAGTTCATATATTATTACAGATGATGCAGGTAAAATTTTAGGTTTACCACCAACTTTAGCAGCATTAGAAGGAGCAAATTTAGATGGAGCAGGTAATGGAGTTTGTTTAATTTGGTACATTCGTTACGAAGGGGAAGCAGCTGATATAGGTTTAGAAGCAGATAAAAATGCAAATGATTTAAAAGGTATATTTAGTTTATCTAATTCAATAACTGTAAATAGAACAGCAGCGGCAAAATTAACTTTAGATATTGCTGGGTTAGAAAACTTAGGAGATGATTTTAAATATGAAGGATGGATCATTGTTAATGGAGCTCCAGTAACAACAGGTGTTTTTAGTGTTAACGATATGGGAGAATTATCTCAGGAAGAATTTTTTGTAGATCCTACAATGTTAGCAGATGCAACAAAATTTGTTTTGTCTATAGAGCCAACTGTTGACCCTGATCCTGCACCAGCAGATACAAAATTATTAATTGGAGATTTTTCTGGAAGTTCAGCAAGTGTTTCTTCTGTAGACATGGTTGGTGATTTCAGTACTTCAACAGGGAAATATATTTTAGCAACTCCTACAGATATGGATGCTTCTAATGAATTTAGTGGAGTTTGGTTTTTAGATAACTCAGCAATGCCAGCTACAGCAGGATTAGATTTACCAACATTACCAGCAGGATGGAAATATGAAGGATGGGTTGTTTTAGGTGGAACACCGGTTAGTACAGGTACTTTTGTTGATCCAGCAGCAGCAGATGATAATGCAGCGACTTCTCCATATAAAGGAGCTGATAACAATGGACCAGGATACCCTGGAGAAGACTATGTTATGGGAAGTGCAGCAGGTGTTACTTTTCCTACAGATTTAAGAGGAAGTACAGTTGTTATTTCTGTAGAACCTAGTCCAGATAATAGTCCTGCACCATTTGCTTTAAAACCATTAGCACATGGTGTACCAGCTATGGCAGCAGATCATACTGTTATTAATATGGGAGCAGGTCCAGTACTATCTATTTCAGGAACAGTTACTAGATAATAAAAAAATAAAATAATATTTTGTAAAAAGTGCAGTTTTAACTGCACTTTTTTATTTTTACAAAATGGAAGAATTTTTAAAATCAATAAATGAAATATCTTTAAAAGTAATAGATGAAGATATTTCTATTAAAGATTATATACAAATATCTATATCTTCTGATAATGAAGAATTAAAAACGTTTAATGTTTCTTCATCTAAAGAATGGGAAAATTATATAGCAGCTTTCTTAAAAAGAAAAGAGGCTAAAGTAGCTTTTGGAGGGTACTTAGAGACTAGAGATATTTATAAAAGAAGTTCTTATTTTCAAACATCTAATTTAGAAGATAGGAATATTCATTTAGGAATAGATTTATGGTGTAAAAAAGGAACCAAAGTATTAGCAGTATTAGATGGGGTAATCCATAGCTTTAAGAATAATAAAAATCATGGAGATTATGGTCCTACAATTATACTTAAGCACGAATTAAATGAAAAAGTATTTTACTCATTATATGGACACTTATCAAAAGAATCTATAGAGAATATAAAAATAGGAAAAAAAGTTAGAAGACAAGAAATGATAGGTTTCTTAGGAGATAATAGTATTAATGGAGATTATGCTCCACATTTACATTTTCAATTAATTTTAGATATTAAAAATAATAAAGGAGACTATCCTGGAGTAAGTGCTGTTAACGATTTAGAATTTTATAAAAAGAATTGTCCAAACCCAAACCTGTTATTAAAATTGCCTTATGAAGTATAGAAAGTTAACTAAAGAACAGTTTGAAAATTTACATGAAGAATTTGCAAAATTTTTAGCAACGCAAAGTATAAATGTAGACGAGTGGAAAAAAATGAAGATAGAAAACTCTTCTATGGTAGAAGAAGAGATGAATATCTTTAGTGATATTGTTTGGGAAGATGTTTTAAATAAAACAAAATACTTAGAGCACTTTTCTAAAAGCACATTAAATTTATTTGAATGTAAAGAAGAGGAAATTAATAGAATTGTATTAAAAGTTAATTCTGGTATAGATTTATTAACAAAAGAAGGCTATGAATGGTTATTAAAAAATTATAATAAAGAAGAAGTAGATTTTTTTAGTGCAACAAAAATGTATAAATTAGAGAGAAATTTAGAAATATTTGATTTAATTGAAAAAGGAAGCACCATAAGTAATGGACAATTATATAATTTTTTTGAAAAAATTATAACTTAATTAACAACATTTAGTATTTTGGTCTAACTTTTGTATATTAGTAGTAAACACAATCTGTTAAAATGAAGAAAATAGTAGTAGCATTATTTTTTGGTTTATTAGCTTTTACCGTAAAAGCACAAGAAATTGAAGGTATCTTAACCTCTGGTAAATGGTTTGTAGAATCGATACAAGAAAAAGGAGAAGAACCTGAAGTATCATCGGATAAAAACGATGAATGGTTATCTTATTCTAAGGATGGAAAAGTAAAAGAAAATCACTTTGGAGATTTGAAAACTTCTTCTTGGACTTATGATAAAGAAAAGAAAATGATTAAAATATCTGGTTCTGAAACAATTTTCCATAGAGTTATTGAAATTACAGAAGCAAAATTAATAGTAGAATTGATAGAAAACTTAGGAGATAAACAAGAAGATAATTTAATGGTAACTTATGTTAAACATTAAGTAAATCTGTTAACAGTTTATCTGTACCTAAAGTAGCAACGCTTTTAATAATTTTTAAATTATTGAAAGCGTTTTTAGTTATAGAAGGTTTGGGGTCTATAAAATAAATTAAAGCATCTTTTGAAACAAAATTAACCAAACTTGCAGCAGGATACACTTGCATAGAAGTACCAATGACAATAAAAACAGCAGCTTTTTCGGTTATTTCTATAGCTTTTTCTAACAAAGGAACATCTTCTCCAAACCAAACAATATGAGGCCTTATTTGAGATCCATCTTTAGCTGTATCTCCTAATACAATATCTTTATTCCAATTAAAAACATCTTTTTCATTTTTAGAACTTCTTGCTTTTAGTAATTCTCCATGTAAATGAATAATGTTTTTGCTACCTGCTCTCTCATGTAAATCATCTACATTCTGAGTAATGATATCGACATGGTAATTTTCTTCTAGTTTTTTTAAATTGAAGTGTGCCTTATTAGGTGCTGTTTTTAGTAATTGATTTCTACGTTGATTATAAAACTCTAAAACTAATTCAGGGTTATTATAAAAGCCTTGTGGAGATGCCACCTGCATAATATCATGGCCTTCCCACAAACCATTTGCATCTCTAAAAGTACTAATACCACTTTCTGCACTGATACCAGCACCAGTAAGTATTGCTATTCTTTTCATATACCTAAAGTAATTGTTTAGTAACTAAAGTAGTTATCTTTTATTAATTAAGATACTTATTTTATTAAAAATACACGAATATTTATTGTAACTAATCGAATATGTGTTTAATAGCATTTAAGATAGGGTTTAATACTATTTTTGACAAACAAATAATTAATTAAATAATATATAAATTATGAAAAAAGTATTGTTAACAATTGCTATAGCTATCTTAGGTTTTACAGCAAATGCACAAGAATCTGAAGGACAAACGGAAAAAGGGAAATTTGTAATTGAAGCTAACACAGGTTCAGCATCAACAGGAAACACAGCTTTTTCTTTTGCTTCTTCAAATGGAAGCTCAAGTTTTGCTATAGGTTTAGATGGAGGATATTTCTTTATGGATGATTTAGCAGTGAAAGCAGGTTTAGGTTATAATGATGTAAACGAATCTTTTACCTATAAAATAGGAGCAGAGTACTATATTGGAGGGCAATTTCCTGTTGGAATAGATTTTACAGGTTCTTCTTTTGATGGAGGAAGTGTAAATTGGTTAGGCTTACAAGCAGGTTATGCATATTTTTTAGGAGAAAACGTGAGTGTTAAACCAGCTGTTAGGTATAATGTAGGATTAGAAGATGGGCAGTCTGGAGTTTTTCAAGGATTGATAGGTTTTGCATTGTATTTTTAAACAAAAAACTTTAAATTAAATAGTATCGTTTTTATAAAGAAAAGATTTTTGTTTTCTTAAGTATATAAAAAAGGAGTCGAACTTTTAAAATTCGACTCCTTTTTATGATTAGATTTTATAAGTAAACTTCTCTTAGAACAAAGAGGTTTATAAATCTGTTTATTTTATCAATTCGTAACTACGTTTAATAAAGTTAGTTAGTTCTTCACCATGTAATAAGTTTTGAGACAATTTAGCTAAATCGAAAGCTTGAGATACTAATTCTTTTTGTTTACTTTCCTCAGCATTTAAAATATCAGAAACTAATTCGTGGTTGGTATTTACAACTAAGTTATACATATCTGGCATGTTACCCATTCCCATCATTCCGCCACCTCCAGAAGCTTGCATTTCTTTCATACGACGCATAAATTCTGGAACCGTAATAATAAAAGGAGAAGAAGAAGAGTCCATCGCTTCTAACTGTACTGTATATGAAGTATTATTTACAGCACCTTCAATAACTGGTTTTAATTTTTCTTTTTCTTCTTCAGAAAGTTTAGAAATTACAGTATCGTCTTTTTTAATTAAATTATCTACATGGTCTGCATCTACACGTTTAAACTGAATTTTAGCATCTCCAGAAGAAGTTTCTAATTTTTGCATTAAATGCGAAATAATAGGAGAATCTAGTAAAAGAACTTCATACCCTTTAGTTTTAGCATCTTCAATATAACTATGTTGCGCATCTTTGTTAGCAGCGTATAAAATTACATGATTTCCATCTTTATCTGTTTGTGCTTCTTTTGTTTTTTCAACAAGCTCATCGAAAGTAAAGAAAGTGTCATTTACTGTAGGGTATAAAGCAAATTTCTTTGCTTTATCGAAAAATTTATCTTCCGATAACATCCCGTATTCAATAATCACTTTAATATCGTTCCATTTTTGTTCAAAATCAGCACGATCTTTTTTAAATAAAGAACTTAATTTATCAGCTACTTTTTTAGTAATATATCCCGAAATTTTCTTCACAGCACCATCTGCTTGTAAATACGAACGAGATACATTTAAAGGAATGTCTGGAGAATCAATAACTCCTTTTAACATTTGTAAAAAGTCAGGTACAATTCCTTCTACATTATCTGTTACAAAAACTTGGTTTTGATATAATTGAATTTTATCCTTTTGCATGTCTAAATTCTGACTTAATTTAGGAAAGAATAAAATACCAGTTAAGTTAAATGGATAATCTACATTTAAATGAATATGAAATAAAGACTCTTCAAACTGCATAGGATACAACTCTCTATAAAAGTTTGTATAATCCTCAGTTTCTAAATCAGCGGGTTTTTTTGTCCAAGCTGGGTCTGTATTATTAATAATATTATCTACTTCAATTTGCTTATGTGGCTCAGTTGTTTCTTTACCTTCTGCATCTGTAGTAGTTTGCGGAGTAAAATCTGGATCGTTTACTTTTTTAGTTCCAAACTTAATTGGTACTTGGTTAAAACGATTGTACTTAGTTAATAACCCTCTAATTTTGCCATCTTCTAAAAATTCTAAAGAATCTTCAGCAATATGCAAAATAATTTCTGTTCCTCTGTCTTCTTTAGCATGTTCTACTAAAGTATATTCAGGAGAGCCATCACAAGTCCAATGTGCCGCTTTTTCGTCTTTAAAAGATTTGGTGATAATTTCTACTTTATCAGCAACCATAAAAGCAGAATAAAAACCTAAACCAAAATGACCAATTACTCCAGTTTCATTTTTATCATCTTTATATTTATCTAAAAATTCTTCTGCACCAGAAAATGCAATTTGGTTTATATATTTTTCTACCTCATCAGCAGTCATACCCAAACCTTGATCTTTTATAGTAAGTGTTTTATTATCCTTATCTATACTTATTTCAATTTTAGCATCTCCTAATTCTACTTTTGCTTCTCCAATAGAAATAAGGTGTTTTAGCTTTGTAGTAGCATCTGTTCCGTTAGAAATTAATTCACGTAAGAAAATTTCGTGATCCGAATACAAGAATTTTTTAATTAACGGGAAAATATTTTCTACCGATACATTAATGTTTCCTTTACTCATTATATATTGATTTTTTATTTTTTAGTATTTATTTAAAGTAGCATGGTCAAAAAAAATACCAAAATTAGTATTATGACAAGATGGCATTCAGTAAAACATTGTATTATGACATTTTTGTAGAGTATTTTAAAATTCCTATTTTTACAGGCTATAATTTAGCAAACAACTTAAACAAACAACAATAATATTTTTTTATGTATAGCTCTAAAATTACAGGTCTAGGGCATTATGTACCTGAAAATGTGGTTACTAATGATGATTTAGCACAGTGGATGGATACTAATGACGAATGGATACAAGAAAGAACAGGAATAAAAGAACGTCGTTGGATAGACCCTAAAACAGGAGATACTACTGCTGTTATGGGAGCAAAAGCTGCTAAAATAGCTATCGAAAGAGCCAATCTTACTAAAGATGATATTGATTTTATCATTTTTGCAACTTTAAGTCCAGATATGTATTTCCCAGGAGGAGGAGTACAAATTCAAGATTTATTAGAGATGCCTACTATTGGAGCATTAGATGTTCGTAATCAATGTTCTGGATTTATATATTCTTTATCTATAGCAGATCAGTTTATAAAAACAGGAATGTATAAGAACATTTTAGTTATTGGTTCTGAAAATCATTCTGGTGGTTTAGAAAAATCGACTAGAGGTAGAGGAGTGACTGTAATTTTTGGTGATGGTGCTGGAGCAGCTGTTTTATCTCGTTCTGAAGAAGAAGGTAGAGGTATTTTGTCTTCTCATTTACATTCTGAAGGAAAACACGCAAAAGAATTAGCATTAATAGGGCCTTCAACAGAACGTTGGGTTCCTGAAATTATAAAAGACAATGATCCGGAAGATGTATCTTATTTTCCTCATATGAACGGACAATTTGTGTTTAAGCACGCAGTTGTACGTTTTTCTGAAGCCATTGTAGAAGGTTTACAGGCTAATGGATTGAATAAGGAAGATATAGATATGTTAATTCCGCACCAAGCAAATTTAAGAATCGCACAATTCATTCAAAAGAAATTTGGATTAGCAGATAATAAAGTATACAATAATATTATGCGTTATGGTAATACCACAGCAGCATCTATTATTATAGCATTAACTGAAGCTTGGGAAGAAGGTAAAATTAAAGAGAATGACTTGGTAGTACTAGCTGCATTTGGTAGTGGATTTACTTGGGGTTCTGTTGTAATTCGTTGGTAATAAAAATAGATGCTTATAAATACTTTTAAAAGTGTGAATAATAATAAAGAACAAAGAAGTAGTTTTCAACATTACTCTTTGTTCTTTTTTTATGTAATTTTTTTTTGTTTTTAACAAGCGCATACAAATGAAGATCCTTCAGTAGGTTTGGTACCTTCGGTGGCATATCCGTCAAATTTCCACCATTCAATTCCTCCCATTAATTCTTTTACTTTAAATCCTAATTTTGTCATTTTTAAAGCACCTTTTGTAGATGCATTACAACCAATACCATCACAATAGCAAACATAAGTTTTCGTTTTATCAAGATGTTTTGTACTTTCAACGGTCATTTCTTTATGTGGTATGTTAATCGCTGTTGGTATGTGTTCTTTTTCATAACCAAATGCCTGCCTAGTATCTAAAGCAATAAATTCTGTACTGCTTTCAAAAGCATCATACAAATCAGAAGGGTCCATTTCATAAGCTAATTTGTTTTCATAAAATTTAATTTGTTCATTCATAATTTTAAGGTTTTAATATAATACAAAAATAAAATCATTAGATATAGAAATATAATTTTTAGATTGAATGAATATAATAACTCATTGAAAATATTTCAAACATAAAATATATGTAGTTTAAAATAACCCTTTTTGAGCTTCTCTACTATCTCTATATTTTCGTTCTCTAGCACTATTTTTACCACTACCAAAATTATAAGTAAACCCAATATAAAAAAGATCTGCTTCTAAATCATAATTAAGATTTTGAGGAAAAGGATTGTTTGCGATTATTTCATAGTTAATAGCATCAAAAATGTCGTTACCACGTATATTTAAACTCCCATTACCATTAAATAAAGTAAGTCTTGCAGCAACATTAAAATAAGTAAAAGGTTTACGTGTTTGTTGTACATTAACGTTTTTACCTCTATGAATACCATCAAATTGCAGTCTTAATTTTTTAGTAACCTTAAAAGAGTTTCTAATTCTAGCTTTTATATAAACATTGGTAACGTTTTCAATTTTATTATTGATAAAGCTTTGCGATTGTTGCATGTAAGTTTCAGAAGAAGGAGAAATACTCCACCATTTAGTAGGTTTATAATTAGCAGATACCTCCATACCAAAATTATTAGCGTAATCATAATTGGTAAATGTACGAGATTGTCTGTTTGGATTTAAAGGGTCTACCTGTATTAACGCACCAATTACATCATTAGATCTTCTATAAAAAGAGCCTAAAGTTAAATGTCCTTTATCAAAATTTTTGGTATAGTTAAACTCAATAGAATTAGTGAATTGTTGACGTAAGTTAGGGTTACCTACAGAAATAGTTAAAGGAGAGTACCATTCTAAAATAGAGTATACATGGTAAATGGAAGGTCTGTTAACTCTTCTGCTATAAGATAACTGAAATGAATCATTATCTGTTAATTGATAAGTAAGGAAAGCGGAAGGATACAAAGAAAATATATCTTGTTTAATATTTGAATTACCTTGCAAAGGGTTGGTAAATAAAGCTGTTAAATTTAGCTGCTCCATTCGTAAACCAGTTTGAAAAGAAAACTTACCAAAGGATTGATTAAGGTTTATATAACCAGAAAATATATTTCTTTTATAAGATAAATTAGTAGAGCCAATAGGTTGTATAGTTGTTGGTGAAATTTGAATTTGTTGACTTGTAGCAATATTATTTTCAATATCTAATTCACGGTACTCTAAACCAACTTCAATTTTACCTTTTTTAATAGGTTTTGTATAATCTAAGTTAGCAAGCCACAATTTTCTTACATGTGTAATATCAGATTCGAAATTAAAAATAGAATTAGGATCTAAAAAATCAAAGTTTGTTGCTTTTTCAGGCTCTCCATTAACGGTATGATTTAATTCAAGTTCTAATTGTTGCCCTTTATCATCAAAAATATGTATATAATCTAAATTATAAGCTTCATCTCTTAAACCATAATCAGAAAAATAACTAGTATTTGCAGCTTGTAAGTTGTTTTCTGAAATTATAGTTTTGGTAAGTAAGCTACTGGGATTAAAGCCTTGCGATGTATAAGCAGATAATAGGTCTTTTTTACCCAACGTAATATCTGCTCCAATTTTGAAATTATGACCTTTAAATTTGTTTAAAAAATCTAAATTTTGAAATAAGTCAATATCTATTCTATCATAAGAAAAAATGGTAGCAGTCTTTCCGAAATAATAATTATAATTACCGTAAAAATTAACACTTCCGGTTTTATAATTAGCATCTATATAAAAATCGGGTCTTGTATGTTTACCATGCTCAACACCTAGTGTAAAACTACCATTAAAACCAATTTTGGTATTCTTTTTTAAAACTAAATTAATAATTCCACTCATTCCTTCTGGGGTATATTTTGCAGACGGATTTGTAATTAGTTCTACTTGTTTTACAGTATTAGAACGTATTTGTTTTAATAATTGATCGTTACTTAATCCAGAAGGCTTTCCATTCACAAGAATTCTTACATTACTATCTCCTCTCATGCTAATTGTACCAGAAGAAACATCAACATCTAATGTAGGTATATTTTGAAGCATTTGTAAAGCATTTGCTCCAGATGCTGTTAAATCATTACCAACATTAATAACTTTCCGATCTATTTTTTGAACTATTTTAGTTTTTTCAGATTCTACTACTATTTCATCTAATTCTGTAGTAACCTCAGATAAAATAATGGTTCCCATATGTATCTTAGACTTTTTAGAAGAAAGTGTAATGTTTTTATGAGTTTTTTGGTATCCAATAAATTGAATTTCTATTAGTAGCTTTTGTAAAGGAAGTCCATTTATACTAAATTTTCCTTTTTTATTAGTAATAGCACCAGTTATAATTTTGTTTTGAATGTTTTTACAGGTGATAGAAGCGTATGGAATGGGTTTTTTTGAGATATTATCAATAATAATTCCTGAGATGTTTCCATTTTGAGAGTAACTTATAAGAGATACAATAAACATAGAAAAAATTAATAATTTTTTCATATTAGAGAAGGGATTTTTTTGGTTGGTTAATCTTGATAAAAATAAAAAAATGGAATTACATATACTCTATTTTCTAACAAAATTATTAATTTACTTTTTTAGATAACTGAATGCATGTTTTTTTAAGAAAGTAAATGGTTTTAATTTGTTGTTTTGTAGTGTTTTAAATGGTTGTTGTGTTTTTTTGAAATAATAGATAGAAATAAAATTTGTATTGCTAGATGTGAAAAAAATAAAATATTTTTCACTTTTTTTTACAAAAAACGACTAAAAATAGATTTTTGTTAGTTTTTTAATTCGATTTTTACATTGTAATTCTGTAAATCATTTAGGTAACTTTCTGGCATAAAATCATCACTATCAAATTCCTCCTGTCTTTTCTTTTTCATTTCAATACGTTTAACGGCTTTTAAGAATCTTCTTACTTCTAAATCATCGTTTACAATTAAGCCAGGTACAGGAGTACTTTTTCCATTTTCATTCTTAGAAACCATAGTAAAATAAGAAGAGTTACAATGATTAACTTTTCCTGTTTGTATGTTTTGAGATTCTACTCTTATACCAACCACCATGGAAGTTCTTCCTACATAATTAATAGAGGCTTTTAAAGTAATTAGTTCTCCAACTTCAATAGGATTTAAAAAATCAACAGTATCTACAGAAGCTGTTACACAATAGGTTCCAGAATGTTTAGAAGCACAAGCAAAAGCAATTTGATCCATTAAATTTAAAATATAGCCACCATGAATTTTACCACTAAAATTTGCATGAGATGGAAGCATTAATTCAGAAATAGTAATTCTAGTATCTTCTACGTGTTTATATCTATTATTCATCTTCTGTTGGTCTTAATTTACTAAAATGTGGAGAGCTGTCTTCTTCAACTTTGGTAACAAAATATTTAGTGTCTCCTAACCAAAAAAACTTTCCAAAACGTTCTATATATGTTACTTTTACATATCGGCCATTATATTTTTCTAAGCTTTTAACAACTTCTTTTTTACTTCCTTCTACTGAAAATTTAAAAATTTGTGCTCCAGAAATTCCTTGACTTATTTCTCCTTCATAAGTTTTAAATAGAATACCCTTTTTACTAAATTTTATAAGTTCACCAGAACGTACTCCTTCACTGTAAGGAATATAGTATGTTACAGCATAATAAATACTTGTAATCAGAAAAATTACGAGTAAAATTAGTGCTAATATTTTTTTCATTGTATATCTATTTATCTATATTTATTATCATACAAAATCAAAAATACAATTAAAATTGTAGAAGCATCTGTAATTATGTACAATCAGATATAAATTTTCAAAGAAAACTAAAATTAATTACTAAATAAAATGCTTTATAGGTATAAATTTTATTAATGAATAACCTAAAATATAGCTACAAAACAATCGCTTTTTTATTGTAATTTTGTACTGCTTCAAAAGAACAAAAAATGAATTATATTTTATTTGATGGCGACAGTAGAAATGCATTGTTACCATTTACATATACAAGACCAGTAGCAGACATAAGAATAGGTGTTTTAACTATAAGAGAAAAGTGGGAAAAACACTTAGGTTTAACTACAACTACTGTAACAGAAGAGTATTTAGAAGAAAAATATCCGATGGTAGAAATGGCAGAGAATATTATGCTAAATGCTTCTTTTTTACCAGTACCAGAATTGGTGGAAATGGTGAAAAACTTGTCTGAAAATGAAGCGATTTTTAGAGGAGAAGATGTGATTGCTTTTTATACAACAGAAGAGCAAGAAGAAGTAAATTTTGAAAATTATAAACAGGTTGAGTTTGAAGAAGAAATTATTCAAATTAAAAATACGTGGGATATTTTTTCAAACAATGCAAAGGCAATTCAGTTAGATTTTGATTTGCTTACAGAAGGAAGAACATCGCAACCAATACCTAAAACAGTACAATGTATTGGAGAAGAGAATATTTTTATTGAAGAAGGAGCCAAATTAACATTTGCAACCTTAAACGCTACTACCGGTCCTATTTATATTGGTAAGAATGCTGAGATTATGGAAGGAGTAGTAGTAAGAGGAGCTTTAGCAATGTGTGAAAATTCAGTGTTAAAATTAGGGGCTAAGATATACGGAGCAACTACCTTAGGACCTTATTGTAAAGTAGGAGGAGAGGTAAATAATGCTGTTTTATTTGGGTATTCTAGTAAAGGGCATGATGGTTTTTTAGGGAATTCTGTATTAGGAGAATGGTGTAATTTAGGAGCAGATACTAATAATTCTAATTTAAAGAATAATTATGCTGAAGTAAAATTATGGAGTTATGAAACTGGTAGGTTTGCTAAAACTGGATTACAGTTTTGCGGATTAATGATGGGAGATCATTCTAAATGTGGAATTAATACGATGTTTAATACAGGCACTGTGGTTGGCGTTTCTGCTAACATTTTTGGTAGTGGATTTCCAAGAAATTTTGTTCCTTCTTTTAGTTGGGGTGGTGCTTCTGGGTTTACTGAATATAAAATGAACAAAGTAGAGGAAGTTGCAGAAGTAGTAATGAAACGTAGAAATGTGGTTTATGATGCCATAGATAAGCGAATTTTAGAGGCAGTGTTCGAAGAAACAAAGAAATATCGAAATTATTAGATTACTTATTAATAATATATTTTAAACTGGTATTTGTTTTATTATAAAATAGATATCAGTTTTTTTATTCCATAAAAAAACATGAAGTTAAAAACTAAAAATAAATACAGTATATAATTTTCATTATTTAAGAAATTAGTAAAATTCTAGATAAAGCGGGAAAACCACTTTATCTAGAATTTTATATTAAAAGGCGGTTAGCTCACAGAATGAACCATTACAAGTAAAATTTTCTACAGGAATTATAGGATTTCCACCTGTAAATTTTAACCAACAATTATAAGGACTACAAAAACCGAATCCTCCGTTAATTGATTTTTGATCAGATTTGTTTAAAGTTTCCCCTAAATTTAAAATGTTTTTTAACATGATTTATGATTTTGTGATTAATTAATACTTAAAGATACAAAAAAACTAAATCACTGTAATTGATGGTTTTAATTTGTTTAGGTGAAACTATAGTTTCATTTACTAGATGTATAATTTGTAAACATTAAAATAAATTGAAAAATATATTTAAAAGAAAAAGAATATTAACAAAATATTTATTCTGCTCGAATAGGACTTATTATTTCTACATCGCTAAAAGCAATTGCGCCTCTAATAATTCCATCAATATTACTTTTTAAAGCTTCAATTAGTTGCATTTTTAACTGTGATTTATGGTAGATTAAGCTCACCTCTCTTGCTGGAGAAGGAGAATGAAACTCTCTTAAATGTTTTTTATCTTCTTCATTTAAATCTAAGGTATTTAAATAAGGAAGTAAAGTCATGCCTAAACCATCTTTAGATAATTTAATTAAAGTATCAAAACTGCCACTCTCTAAATGAAAATGTTTGTGTTCGTTCTTTTTATTTATTTTACACAAATTTATAACGCTATTTTTAAAGCAGTGTCCATCTTCTAATAATAAAATATCTTCTAATTCTAAGTCTTCAATGGCTAATTTTTGTTTTTCAAACAAACGGTGTTCTTCTGGAATTAACCCAACAAAAGGTTCGTAATATAATACTCGTTCTTTAATAGCTTCGTTTCCTAAAGGAGTAGCAGCGATAGCGGCATCAATATAGCCATCTGTTAACTTTCTAATAATTTCCTCTGTAGTTAGTTCTTCTATAATTAATTTAACCTTAGGGTATGTTCTAGTAAATGTTTTTAAAAACATAGGTAAAAGCGTAGGCATTATAGTTGGAATAATACCAAGCTTAAATTCACCACCAATAAACCCTTTTTGTTGATGTACTATATCTATAATTCTATTACTTTCATCAACAATAACTTTTGCTTGCTCTACAATTTTTATTCCTACAGGGGTTAATTCTATCGGTTTTTTAGAACGATTAAAGATTTTTGCTTCTAATTCATCTTCTAGTTTTTGTATTTGCATACTCAATGTAGGCTGAGTTACAAAGCAATATTCAGCAGCAACAGTAAAATTTTTATGTTCTGCAACAGCTAATGTATATTTTAATTGGGTAATTGTCATTAATAATAATTTCAGATAAAGATATTAATTCTATCGATAAAACAAATAGGTCTTTTTTAAATTTAAAAACTAACTATACAATTCTATTTTTAAATAAAGCTATTCATTAGTAAATACTTCATAGAAGAATAAAGAAATTAACTTTTTGCTTATAACTCATGAATTAAATCGAATAAAGAAACAAAGTTATAATTCAAGAAATGATACACTTATAAGAAAAAGTAATAAGATATTTCGTTTGATTAGATTAAAAGGTCTTATTTATAATAAATCTAATTATTAAACTTAAGTTTAATTAGGTAACATTTTGTTAAGAACAAATTAAACCCAAAGTAATGCAAAGTTTAAGTTACAGTTGTTGTTTTGTAGTCATATAAAAACTAAATAATAAAGGTAAAATGAAAAAATTTAAATTAAGCTTTGTTGTATTGATGGCTTTATCGATATCAACAGGAACTTTTGTAGGTTGTGAAGATGCAGTGGACGGGAAAAATGGTTTAGATGGAGTTGATGGAGCAGATGGAAACGACGGTAAAGATGGAAATGATGGAAAAGATTTTGATGAAATCGATTTATCGAACCCATTAACGGCATCAAAAACAGCTAATTTTTTAAAAGCTACTAGTGATTTTTCTTCTATAAAAATAACTCCTATTTTATCTTCAGAAGATGAAATACCAGGCGCACCAGATTTTGTATACGGATCTATGGCTGATGGAGCAGGCTTATTAGCAGAAAAAGATGGTACTTTTACTTTAATTAACAATATTGAAGCAGATTATTCTATTGCTAGAATAAGATTAACAGAAGATCTTATGCCAGCACACGGAGAGTATATTGTAAACTCTTTAGCTACTGCTTATACAGCGCAATGTTCAGGTTCTTTAATTACGCCAGAAGAACATGGTTTTGGACCTTTGTATCTTTCAGGAGGAGAATGGGGAGGAGCTTCTAAAGGAGTTTTTGCTACAAATCCATATAAATCAGCTCAAGGAGCAGATAGTGCTACTTTGCTACCAGCTTTAGGACAATGGTCTACTGAAAATGCAGTAGCATTAGGTAAAGATGCGTATCCTGGTAAAACAGTAATTTTTATAGGAGATGATCATTCAGACAATTCTGTACCTTCAGGTCAGTTAGGAATGTATTTTTCAAATAGATCAGGAGACTTAACGGGAGGTAAATTATATGGATTAAAAGTTACTAGTCCTGGTATAACTTACGAAGTAGACATGAAAGAAGGAATGGAGTATGATGTAGAGTTTGTAGAATTAGTAGAAAGAGAAAAAGATGCATTAGATGCAGAAGCTAAAGCTAAAGGAGTAATGGGATTCTCTCGTTTAGAAGATATCGATTGGAGAAGAGGTTCTGCAGCAAATAATAGAGAGTTATATTTTGCAGTAACTGGTAGAAACAAAGCAGATTTAGTTGGAAAAGGAACTATTTCTGGACGTGTTTACAAGGTAGCTTTAAATGATACAGATCCTAACGGAGCTGCTAAAATTACTTGTGTGTTAGATGGAGATGTAGTAGGAGGTAAGGCAGAAGAGTTTCTTTCTCCAGATAATATCTTAGTTACAGAAAACTATGCATACATTCAAGAAGATCCAGCAATTTCACCAACAACTGCAGGTAAAACGCATTATGCTAGAGTGTATCAATACAGTTTTGCAACAGGAGAATTAAAAGTAGTGATGGAGTGTGATCAAGTTACTGCTAGTGCTCAAGGATACGGAAATACATCTAAAGCTTGGGAGATTACAGGAATGATTGATGTAACTGATGTTGTAAATAATGGAGAAAATACATTTTTAGTAATGACTCAAAACCATGGATGGGAACCAGCAGACGGATCAGCATTTACAGATCCAAATGCAAACTTTCCTAATGGATCTAGAAAAGAAGGATCTGTTTTACATGTAATTACAGGATTAGATAGATAACATATGACTAAAATAATAAGTCAAGCTAAGGCATACATCAGTGTATGTCTTTTGCTTTTGATAATAGGTTGCAAACAAGAAAAGGAAAATACCTATCAACCTATCGGTCAAAAATCAAATAAAATTCAAGAATTATACAAAGAATACTTACAAAAATCGATTGCAAATTTAGATAGTATAGAAGGTAAATCAATAGGAAAGCAAAAAAAGTTTTATGTTGCAGCAAGAAAGAATTTTAAATTATTAGAACCTATTTTAGGGTATGTAGATAAAGATAATTACAAATCATTAAATGCACCTAATATTATTATTGTTAAAGGAGAAGTAAGTAGAGATACTAGAGTATTAAACCCAATAGGTTTTCAAGTTATAGAAGAAACATTATATGAAGAGCCGTTAGATGTAGAAGCTTTGCGTAAAGTGGTAAGTGTAACAAGTAATCGTTTAAAGTTAATTAAAAAGAATGCTGTACTAAAATTAAAAGATTATCATATTATTTGGTTACTTCGATCTGAAATAGTTAGAATAGCAACTACAGGTATTACAGGGTTTGATTCTCCAGTTTTAAATCAATCTTTAAAAGAAAGTAGTTATGCTTATAAAACATTGATAGATATTGTTAAATTAAAAGAAGAAAACTTTCAATCTAAATTATTACTTAATGAATTTGTAGGAATCATAGAAGATGCACAAAAAAAGTTAGAGGGTAATTTTGACACTTTTAATAGGTATGATTTTATTAAAACGGAGACTTCTAAACAGTTAGAATTGTTATTAAAGATACAAAAAGATTGGAAAGTGAAATTTCCTTTTGAAATGGCTTTATCTAATAATTTTACTTCTATTTTTTCTGAAAAAATGCTAAATCAAGAGTATTTTACAGATTACTTGAGTGATACTACTCAAATAGAAGAAAAGATAGTTTTAGGAAAAGAATTATTTAATGATACATCGCTTTCTAAAGATTATAATATGGCTTGTGCTACTTGTCATGTTAAAGAGTTAGCATTTACAGATGGTAAAAGAGTTTTTGACAAAAATCAAATAAGAAATACTCCAACAATTACTTATACAGCATACCAAAAAGGTTTTTTTATGGATGCTAGAGCGGGTAGTTTAGAAGGGCAAGTGGTAGGAGTAGTAAAGAATCATAATGAGTTCAATATGACCATGGATTCTGTGGTAAGTAGAGTAATGAATACTAAAAAGTATAAAAAGCAAATAGAAACTTTATATAAAAATAAAAGAACAGACTTTAATATTAGGCATGCAATTGCTACTTATATTAGAACCTTAAATACTTTTAATTCTAAATTTGATAAGAATATTAGAGGAGAAGAAAATACATTAACCAAAGAAGAAGAAAAAGGGTTTAATTTATTTATGGGAAAAGCATTGTGTGCAACATGTCATTTTGCACCAACATTTAATGGAACTGTACCACCCGATTTTAACGATACAGAATTAGAGGCTATTGGAGTGCCTAATTTAGAGAAAACAGCTTTAAGTAGTGATTTAGGAAGATATATGTTGTTTAAAACAGAAGAAAGAAAACATTTTTTTAAAACACCTACCATAAGAAATATAGATAAAACAGCGCCTTATATGCATAATGGTGTTTATACTTCTTTAGAAGAGGTAATGGATTTTTATAATAAAGGAGGAGGAAATGGTCAAGGTTTTCATAATGAATATCAAACTTTACCTTTTGATAGTTTAGAATTATCAGAAGAAGAAATAGCATCTGTAATTGCTTTTATGAAAACGCTTACTGATGAGCAATATTAAATGAGAGATTACTATAAAACCTTTTACTTTTTAAAGAAAATATGAAAAAATAGATTGAAATTAATAAAAAAAACTATTTTTTAATAAGGTATATTGAAAATAAATTAAAACAAAAAGACAACTACATTGGTTGTCTTTTTGTGTATAAATAAAAATACTTAATTTTTTTATGTAAAAATGTAATTTCGTGTAATTTTACCGACTAAGTGCTATTAAATCAATCAATATTAAAAATGAAAAAACTAATTTTATTAATCATGTTATCCTTTATAGTTATAGCATGTAAAGAAGAATCTAAAAAAGATACTCCAAAAGAAGAAACTAAAAAGGAGGAAGTAAAAAAAGAAGATACATTTCCAAAAGCTTTAAAAGAAGTATTAACAAAGCATGGAGGTATAGATGCTTGGAGAAAAGCTAGCTTTGTTTCTTATAAAGTTAACGGACAAGAACACACAACAGAATTAAGTTCTAGAAAAGCACTTATTACTGCAGAAAAATATTCATTAGGTTATGATGGTAAGGAAGCATGGGTAAGTCAAAAAGATTCTACTGCTTTTAAAGGAAATCCAGATTTTTATTATAATTTATACTTTTATTTTTATGCAATGCCTTTTGTATTAGCAGACGATGGAATTGTATATTCAGAAACAAAGGCAATAGAATTTGAAGGAGTAACATATCCAGGAATAAAAATTTCATATAACGCCAATGTAGGAGCTTCTCCAGATGATAATTATTATGTTTTTTACCATCCAGAAACCAAGCAGATGGCATGGTTAGGATATTCAGTTACTTATAATAGTAAAAAACCGACCGATAAATTTAACATAATAAGATATAATGATTGGGAAAACGTTAACGGTTTCTTATTACCAAAATCTTTAACTTGGTATAAAAAAGATGATAATGGTATGCCATCGGAACCAGCTAGAGAACCAACACAATTTTCATCAGCATTAGTTAGTCAGGCACCATTAGCAGATACCTTTTTTGAAAAACCAACAAATCAATAAAACAAACAAAAATTATGAGTAAAAAGTATGTATGGAAAAAGGAATACACAGTAGTCCTATTGGCAAATTTAGTGTACATTATCTTCTTTTATCTTATTACAAACATATATACTAAATAAATAACTCATGCAAAGTTTAGATTGGATTGTACTTTCGATTACATTATTGTTTATCGTATTTTACGGAGCTTGGAAAACAAGGGGTAGCAAAAATGTAGAGGAATATATAAAAGGAGGGAACGATACAAAGTGGTGGACCATTGGTTTGTCTGTAATGGCAACTCAAGCTAGTGCCATCACTTTTTTATCTACACCAGGACAAGCTTTTCATAGTGGTATGGGGTTTGTACAATTTTATTTTGGTTTGCCTATAGCAATGGTTATTATTTGCTTAGTGTTTATTCCAATTTACCACAAATTAAACGTATACACAGCTTATGAGTATTTAGAAAGTAGGTTCGATTTAAAAACACGAACATTAACTGCTATTCTTTTTTTAATTCAAAGAGGTTTGGCTGCAGGTATTACTATTTTTGCACCTGCAATTATATTATCAGCCGTTTTAGGGTGGGATTTAATTACGTTAAATATAATTATAGGTTTTTTAGTAATTATATACACTGTTAGTGGAGGTACAAAAGCAGTTAGTGTTACACAAAAGCAACAAATGGCAATTATTTTCTCAGGAATGTTTATTGCTTTTTATTTAATTTTACAGTACTTACCAGACGGAATTACTTTTTCTAAAGCACTAGAAATTGCTGGAGCTAGTGATAAAATGAAAGTACTAGATTTTTCATTAGATCTTGATAATAGATACACGGTTTGGACAGGTATTCTTGGAGGAACATTTTTAATGCTTTCTTATTTTGGGACAGACCAGAGCCAGGTGCAACGTTATTTATCTGGAAAATCAGTTAGAGAGAGTCAGTTAGGACTTATTTTTAATGGACTGTTAAAAGTACCTATGCAATTCTTTATTTTATTGGTAGGAGTTATGGTATTTGTTTTTTATCAATTTAATGCATCTCCACTAAATTTTAATCCGAAAGCTCAAGAAGCTGTTATTAACTCTCAATTTGCTCAAGAATATAAGGAGTTAGAAAGTAAGCATAAAGAAATTGAGCAAGAGAAAAAGACGCTAATATTTGAAGGATTATCAGAGAAAAATACAATAAAGTTACAAGAGCTTAACGAAAAAGATAAACTTTTAAAGAAGCAAGCAAAAGTTATCATAAAAAAAACAGAAGCTAAAGTAGAAACGAATGATAAAGATTACGTTTTTATTCATTTCATCTTACATAATTTACCAAAAGGTTTAATTGGGTTATTGTTAGCTGTTATTCTATCCGCAGCAATGTCTTCTACGGCATCTGAGCTAAATGCATTAGCATCTACTACGGCAATAGATTTATATAAAAGAAATCAAAAGAAAAGGAAGAGCGATCAACACTACGTAAATATATCTAAATGGTTTACATTAGGTTGGGGTGTTTTAGCCATACTAGTTGCCTGTGTAGCCAATTTATTTGATAATTTAATTCAATTAGTAAATATTATTGGATCGATATTTTATGGTAATGTATTAGGGATTTTCTTATTAGCTTTTTTCCTGAAATTTATAAAATCGAATGCTGTTTTTGTAGGAGCGGTGCTTACACAAGTAATTATTTGTTTGATATATTATTTTGGAATATTTAAATTGGAGCAACAAGGATTAAATCCTATAATTAGTTATTTATGGTTAAACTTTTTAGGAGCTGTATTAGTTGTTTATATTTCATCACTTATTGAATTTGAAGGAACCAACAAAAAAACAAAATGGATCTTAGCTCTTATAACAGTTGGGATAGCTAAAGTTGTTTTTGATTTATCTCAAGGAGATTCTTTAAACATTTATCATGTAATTTATTTGATATTTATGTTTATTTTAATAGGTGTTTTTAATAGTAAGGAATTAGAAGAGGATTCGAGAAACAAGATAGGTTTAGACGAGTAATCTCATGTTAATACTAAAAAAAGAGACCTCACAAGTTTTAAAACTTGTAGGGTCTCTTTTTTTATTTTGTAGCCACTGAAAAAAAATGTAAAATAAACGAATTAAATTAGAGTTTTTATTCATTTTAAAGTATAACTAAAAAGGAATGTAGTATTATTTGCTAAAATAGGTTGTGTTCATTTTTTACATTCCCTAATTTTTTCCGTTAGTATTTTTTTTTGTATTAAATACTACTTGCTAAAAAATAATAATTCATTTTATTAGTTGTTATTAGTAATTAGTTGAGGGTAATGTTTTTTTAGCTTTTGCTCCCATTTTCTTTAACCTTTCTACACTAGTAATTAGGTTACCTCGTCCTTCGGTTAGTTTGTTCATGGCAGAAGAATAATCAGCTTTGGTTGCATCTATTTTTTTACCAATATTAATTAAATCTCTTAAAAGTCCCTCAAATTTGTCGTACAAAGCACCAGCTTGCCTAGCAATTTCTAAGGCATTACGTTGTTGCTTTTCGTTATTCCACATAGTATCTATAGTACGAAGTGTTGCTAGTAGTGTAGTAGGAGTAACAATCACTATATTTTTTTCAAAAGCTTTATTATAAAGTGTATTATCATTATTTAAAGCTACCGCAAAAGCAGGTTCTATAGGAACAAATAATAGTACAAAATCAGGAGATTCCATTTTATAAAGATCTTCATATTTTTTCTCAGATAATTGTACTACATGACGTTTTAATGAATTCGTATGTTCTTTTAAAAAACGTTCCTTTTCAAGGTCCTCTTCCGTATTTACAAATTGTTCGTAGGCAGTTAGTGATACTTTACTATCTACAATCATTTTCTTATTATCAGGTAAATGAATTACTACATCGGGTAATACACGTTTGCCTTGTTCATTGGTAAAAGACTGTTGTACAAAATACTCCCGATCCTTTTCTAATCCCGATTTTTCTAGTACACGTTCTAAAACTAATTCTCCCCAATTACCTTGTATTTTACTATCTCCCTTTAAAGCTTTGGTAAGGTTTAAAGTTTCCTTACTCATTTGCATATTTAATTCTTTTAAGCCAAGAATTTGTTGACGTAGAGCAGAATGATAATCAATACTCTCTTTATGGGTTTTATCCACTTTATCCTCAAAATCTTTAATTTTCTTTTCTAAAGGATTTAAAATATTTTGAATGTTTTCTTTATTTTGAACGGTAAATTTGGTAGATTTTTCTTCTAGAATTTTATTGGCTAAATTTTCAAATTCTTTTGAAAATTTTTCCTGCAAACCTTCCACTTCCTTTTTTTGTTCTTGTAACTTTAGTTGTAAGTTTTTTACATTTACTTCTTGTTTCGTATTTTCTTTTAAAAGACTTTCTTTCTCTGTTTGAATAAATTTTAATTCCTCTTTTAACTCACCTAAGGCATAATCCGTATTCTTTTTATTTTCTTGTAAAGTACTGTTTCTTTCTTTTAAAGTATCTTTTTCAGTTTGAATAAATTTCAATTCATTTTTAAGTTCATGAATGGTAAGATTATTATTTGTTTTATTTTCTAATAAGATGGTATTTCGCTGTTGTAAGCTTGTTTTTTCATTTATTAAAATAGCAGCTTTACTGTTTAAGATGATATATGTTAGTAAAACACCTATAACAATTCCCACAAAACCAGTTATTAAAAGATATAGTAGCTGTTCATCCATTTGATCAAAAATTAAAAGAGTAAATTTACCTTTTTAAAATCAGTTAATGATACACAGGATATCTAAATTTATTTTCCATAAAATTTTAGGTTGGAAAATTGTAGGTAGCTTTCGAGGAGATATAAAAAAATATGTCTTAATAGGTGCACCACACACTAGTTGGAAAGATTTTCCAATAGCAATATTAACCAGAAATGTGATTCAAATTCCGATTGATTTTGTGGGAAAAGCTTCTTTATTTAAACCTCCTTTTGGTTTTATATATAGAAAATTAGGCGGAACTCCTGTTGATAGAACCAAAAGCACCAATTTTGTAGATGCTATTGTTGATATTTATAATACTAAGGAAGAGTTTCGTTTAGGAATTTCACCAGAAGGGAGTCGAAAATATGCCAAAAAATGGAAAACAGGTTTTTATTATATAGCTAAAGGAGCAAATGTGCCAATAGTAATGTTTGCTTTCGATTTTAAAAATAAAGAGATTAAAGTAGCTGACCCTTTTTATCCTACTGAAAATAAAGAAGAAGATTTCGCTCATTTTCTAGCATTTTACAAAGATATTAAAGGAGCTAATCGAGATAATTTTAATAACGAAAATTTTTTATAGCTGTAGAAATATCAATATAATTTCTGATAATAACTCTAAAAATTAGTTTAAATTCATCTATATCTTCAAAGAGAGAACATAACATAAACCTCACCAATTTTAAAAACCAGTGAGATTTTATTTGTTTTTGAGTTTAACTTTTTTACTTTTGTGGTCTTATTAAATTGATTTAAAAATAGATATATGAAAACAAAAATTGCAATGATTGCCCTAATGGGGTTGAGTTTTGCTGTGACTGCGCAAAATGATTATTTAACAGGGCAAACTAAATTGGTTAACCCAACTGGAAGAACTTTATTGTTAGAAAGAAATGATAACGACTCTTGGTTAACATTTCATAAAAGTGGCTCTGCTTGGTTTTCTATGGGAATTGACCAATCTAATTCAAATAATTTTAGCTTAAATTATGGAGGAACTTTAACAAGTTCACAATTTGTAATGACTAGAGAAGGTAAAATTGGTATTGGAACTGCAGTTCCACAAGCTATATTTAATATAGTTCATTCTGGAACAATAGGAGGAACTAATTTGGCGAATTCATCTCTATTAATAGGATCTTCTGTTAAAGGTATTGGAATAGATGAAAATGAAATAGTAGTAAAAGGACAAAGTTTTTATACAGGAACATCATCTGAAAATACACACATGATTTTTAGAGCTGGAGGAATAAAAGATAGGATGATTGTTAGAGGAGACTCAGGAAATATTGGAATAGGAACTAATTCCCCTTCTCAAAAATTAGATGTCAATGGTCATGTGAAATTTGATGCATTAGGGTCTAATAATACAAACCTTCAAATAGGACATGGTGTTAATGATAGAATTATTGCCGATAATACACCAAATAGATATTATGGTGGAGGAATGTTTTTTAGAATTACACCAGATCCATCTTTAAATATACCACATAATTATATAGATGTTATGATGTTAACGGATGAAGGTAATGTAGGTATAGGTATTAGTGATACTAAAGGTTTTAAATTAGGTGTAAATGGAAAAATAGCAGCTACAGAAGTTAAAGTAGCAACTTATGCAAATTGGCCAGACTATGTTTTTGAAAAAGAATACAAATTACCAACTTTACAAGAAGTAGAAAATCATATAAAAACAAAAGGGCATTTAGCAAATATTCCTTCTGCTAAAGAAGTAGCAAAAAATGGTATTTTGTTAGGAGAAATGAATAAAAACTTACTGCAAAAAATAGAGGAATTAACTTTGTATACCATTCAACAAGAAAAAGAAATTGAAAAGTTGAAGGAAAAGAATAAAGAAATAAAATCGTTATCAGATCGATTAGCTAAATTGGAGAAGTTACTAGAGAATAAAAATTAAATAAACGATAGAAGAAGTACCTGAAAATATGTAGACCTCACAGGTTTTCAAAACCTGTGAGGTCTTTTTAATGTGTAACTATTTATCCCTTGTAAAAAGGTAATTTTACTACTTTGGCAGCTACTTGTTTTTTACGAATCTGGATAAAAATTTCAGAATCTATTTTAGTATTTTCTTTGGTAACATATCCTAAACCAATTCCTTTATTTAAACTCGGACTCATAGTACCAGAAGTAACCTTTCCAATAACAGTACCTTTTGCATTCACAATTTCATAATCTTTACGAGGAATACCACGTTCTGTTATTTCAAAAGCCACTAATTTACGAGTAACTCCTTCTTCTTTTTGTTTTTTTAATGCCTCGGCATTTACAAAATCTTTGGTGAATTTTGTAATCCAACCCAAACCAGCTTCCATAGGAGAAGTAGTGTCATCTATATCGTTACCATATAAACAATACCCCATTTCTAAACGCAAAGTATCACGAGCAGCTAAACCAATAGGTTTAATATTCCAAGCTGCACCTGCTTCAAAAACCTTTTCCCAAAGTTGTGCTACGTCTTCATTTTTCACGTATACTTCAAATCCGCCCGAACCCGTATAACCCGTAGCAGAAACTACCACATTAGGAATACCAGCAAAATCAGTAATTTGAAAGGTGTAAAACTTAATAGTTGCTAAATCTACTTTAGTAAGAGACTGCATTGCTTCTACAGCTTTCGGACCTTGAATAGCTAGTAAAGACCAATCTTCAGAGCGATTTTCCATAGTCACATTTAAATCATTGTGTTTAGAAATCCAATTCCAATCTTTTTCAATATTAGAAGCATTTACGACTAACATATATTCATTTTCGGCAATCATATAAATGATTAAATCATCAATAATTCCACCATCATTATTCGGCATACAAGTATATTGTGCCTTTCCAGGAATTAATTTAGAAGCATCGTTTGTAGTAATTTTTTGAATTAAAGCTAAGGCATTTTCTCCTTTTAAGAAAAATTCTCCCATGTGGCTTACATCAAAAACACCAACTTCTTTTCTTACTGTTTCGTGTTCTACATTTACGCCTTCGTATTGAACAGGCATGTTGTAACCTGCAAAAGGAACCATTTTAGCCCCTAAAGCAGTATGTATATGTGTTAGTGCAGTATTTTTCATTGTTGAATTTAGTTGTTTACAAGGGTTCAAAAATATTGAAAAATACCGTAATAGATTCGATGACTTATAATCTTTTTAAGTATTCAGATAAAGGAATGTCAAAAGAAATTCCGAAATAAGCATTATCAAATCCTGTTGTGGGTACCGCGTAGCTAATATTTAAATCTAAAAAATTGAAAAAAGAAGCACCTAAAGCTATCCCAACACTAACATCGTTAAATCTTTCATCGGTTGTTTTGGCTATTTTATAGAGTATACCTGAGCCATATAGCATGGCATAATATTCTGAAATCAATTTTTTATCTTTAATATCATTTAAGAGGTTTTTATAATAAGTAGGCTTGCTTTTATTTAGTCTGTATTTAATACCTATTTTTTCAGAGGCAGCATTAAATTGTGTGCCATCTTTTGGTGCAATAAATTGATTTAGGCCAACAGTGGTATAGAAATTCCATTTATTATTTTGTTGGTATTTTTCTAGTATGTAATTTAAAACAGAAGCAACATCAATTTCGATAAGATCATTTTTTAAATCGGTAATAGAGTATGTTTTTAGTGATTTAACAATATCTAGAAAAATTTGTTGATTTTTTTTACATGCTGTATCACAATTTAAGAAAAGTACTTTTTCATATTTGCTCATGGTTTTTAAAAGAAAATCAAAAGTTTGTGCTTTATCAAATTCTTTTATGTGTGCTATAAATTTTAAAAAATTATTAAAGTCATTAAAATTTATTTTTGGTAACACTTTTTCTAGTTCAGAAAATTTATTTTTCACTAAAAACTTAGTTAAACCAAATTCTGCAGTTGCTATTATCTTATTGATTTTATTATTATCAATTCCAATTTTTTTGAGGATAAATAATAAATCGGTTGTTAGGTCTTGATTAAAATTATTAATTATATTTTTTTCATTTGTAGTTTCTAATTTACCTATAGTTTTAATAAAATCTTTTAGGTTATTGTTTTCTTCGGGAGTTAAATTTTTAATACCATCATTTTTTAATTCTTGTAGAATAGAGTTTTTTACAAGAGAGAAAATATTATTAACACCGTTATTTTCATATTGTTTCATAATAACATTTCGAATAATATCTTTTATTTTAAAAGGTATTTTACTACTTATTTCTTCAAAAAGTAAAGAAGATTCTATAAGCGGTATTTTTTCATATATATATGTGCTATTTGTATTTAATAAAATAGATTCTACATCTATTTTTTCTAACTCTTTTTTATAAAGATGAAATTTTTCTTCATTAACTAAAGAATTTGTGTTTTCTGTTTTAAAAGAAGAAAAAACATTCTCTTTTTTAAGTTTTAAAAAATTTAAAACTGTAATTTTTTCTTGAGTTTTAGAAATATCAACCAGAGAATCTTGAGTGGTATTTAATGCTACTAATTGATCGAAAAAAGTTTTATTGTTAGATAACCTATTTCTAATAGTTGTTGCTGATTCTTTTAATTTTTTTAAATCGTTAATATTTGAAATAGAAGTTTCATAAAAAAAACTTCTAACCTCTGTTACAAGACTATCTCTTTCTATTTTTATATTAAAATGGTTATTAGAAAGAAGAGAAGAGTTAGAAAAAATATTTGCTACAGATGTTATTGCTTTGTTAGGGTCTCTGGGAGCTTTATAAAGTATTTTAAGTGCATTATTGTAGGTAGAACTGTTTTTGTGAAAATCTATAAATACATCAATGTCATTTAAGAAGTTTAAAATTTTTGTTCTCGAGGCATAAAAGCTTTTAATTTCTTTAATAGAATATTGTGTTTTGTAAGAAATAGAATTTAAAGTACGAATTTCTTCGTTTATAGATTTAGAAGTGTATTTATTAGCTGTTGTTATAAAATTATTAGTATTTTTTAGTATTTTATTTAAAAGTATTTGTTCATTACTTTCTTTAAGTTCTAATAAGTTTTCAGAAGTATAAGAGGTAATCTTTTTTTTATAAAAATTTAAAGCTTTTTGAACCATTTTATCAGATTCTAAAACAATACCAGTAACACTAGTAATGTCATTTAAGGTATCACTGTTTTGTAAAATTAATTCAATAAATTTTTTAATTTCTTCTTTATAAGTTAGTATAACTTCTGTAGAGTTTTTAATGCATAGGTTTCTTTGTAATACATCATAATTTAAATTATTTAATAAACCAAGTTGTTTTACTAATGGTATTTCTTGTAGAATGTCTAATATTACATAAATAATAACATCTGAATCGAAATTATTGTTAAGTTCAATTCTGTCACATCTATTGCTGTCGTTTTTAACATTAGAGGTTGAATTATTATTTTTTAAGGGAGTAAAAAGTTTATGAGTTATATCATTTTCAAACTTTTTATATACTAGTTTAGATATTCCGATAACAAATAGAAAGTTGGTTGTTTCTTCTAAAACTCTTTTAGTAATAATTTTATGATTTTTTTCTTCAAAAAGTATCCCTATAATATTTTCAATATAAAACTGCGAATAAGAACTTAAATGTGTATTGTTAGATAATTTTTCATAAATTATTTTCTTTAAACCTTCTCTAACTAACTCTTTCTGTTTTTCAATAATTATTTTAGTTAAAAGTTCAACATCTAAACTACCTTTTTTAAAAGTAATATTATCTAAACCAGCAGATAGAGTAGGGGCTTGGTAGTTAGATTGCGAAAATGATTTTAAAGAGAAAAAAAATAATAAAAATAAAATTTGTAAAGTTTTCATTACATTCAATTTGGTTAGCGTAAATCTACTAATTATTTTTTGTGATATAGTACCTATAAAAAAGTAAAAGAGACTCACAGGAAATAATTAAAATCGTTTACATATGATAATTTTAATGTTAAAATTATCTTGTATATTTGTTAAAAGCTTTGATTTATTGGCTTTTATCCCTGATATTAACCTTTTTGTTTTTAAAAATGAAAAAAATTATTACTGTAGTAGTTTTCTTGTGTGTAATTCAATTAACCTATTCGCAAACACAAGATGATTATGATGAATTAATAGAAAAAATTACAGTTGCATTTAATAATAATGATTCAAAAGAAATTTTTAATTTATTTTCTACGGATTATCAAAAATTAAATAAGCAAAATGATTTTGAAAAAATGGTGCAAACTTATAGTAAAGAACTTGGAAAAATTGTTTCTAATGAATTTTGGTTAGAAGGAGAAAAAGGGAATTGTTATTTGCTTGAATTTAATAATGGTACTATGGTTTTAATTGTAAAACTGTCTGAAACAAATAAAATAACAGAGTTTACTATGGAAGAATATTAATTTCGTTTTTCGAAAGAATATATAAGACCGTTGCAAGGGTAATTTTGAAAAGAATATAAAAAAGGTTAAATTTCAAATATGAAATTAGAAAGTACAC
>CANMJA010000036.1 GCA_947498055.1 uncultured Tenacibaculum sp. | reverse complement strand
AATCCAGTTAGTATTTTAAGTTGTACAAATGGCCCAGAGTATGAAATTAGTATAAGTTCAGGGTCTGGTAATTATAGTTATGAAGTAATAGCTCCAGCAGGTAGTATAGGTACATTCCCAACAGGAAATGTTACAGGAATAGGTGTAGTAACAGCTAATTTTACTTTATTACAAACGACTCCGTTAGGAACTTATACAGTTCGTGTAACAGATATTGATTCAGGAAATTGTCCTGTCAATAAAACATTTGATATTGTAACACCAGTAGATCCAGTATTTACAACAAATGTAACAGATGCTACTTGTAATGGAAGTGCAACAGGAAGTATTAGAGTTTCTGTAACAGCAGGATTAATTCCATTTGATTATAACTTAACAAGAACAGTAGGAGGAGCATTACCTGCAGGAGAAGGGGTTTGGGATGTAGGAACAAGTTCATTTATTAATGTACCAGCAGGAACTTATACAGTTCGTGTAGAAGGAGCAAACGGATGTTTCCTTGATGAACCAGGAATAGTCGTAGGAGATAATCCGCTACTAACAATTGCGCCACCTACAGCAGTTCAATTTGGATGTTCAGCAGGAACAAATGTTAATAATAATGCTACTTTAAGTATTAATATTTTAACAGGTGTTACAGGAGGTAGTACAGTTTACCCAACTGTAGAGTTATACAACACTAATGGAACCACAGGTAGAGGTGACGATACGTCAGTAACAGCATTAACTGTAACTGGAAATGATTATGTTTTTGCAATAACCGATACCTCTGGTGGAGATTATTATGTACGCGTTCTTGATAGTGAAGGTTGTGAGGAGTTCTCAACACCAGTAACAATTAATGCATATGATGAATTACAAACTATAACACCAACACAGGGTAATGCAATTAGTTGTATAAATGGAGGTGAGTTATTAGATATAGTATTTACTTCAAGTGCAAATATAACAGGAGCTACAGTTACTATAACTAATAGTACAGGAATAATAGAAACTATAACGGGAGTTGATAGTGGAGTTTCAGTAACTAGTACTACACGATTAGTAGCAGGAATTTATACAGTAAGTGTAACACACCCAATAACAAATTGTGAGTTAAGTGAAGTTTATGAAGTTAAAGATGTTGAAGATCACTTTATAAATGTTACACAAACCTCACCAATTACTTGTGTCGGTTCTAGTACAGCAGCAATAAGTGTTTTATTTGATAATAGTACCCCTTATGGAGGAGCTTATACATATGACGTTATCAATGTAGCAACAGGCTTAAGCACTGGTATTACAGGTGGTGGAACATCAGGAAATACAGCAGCAATAATAAGTGGCTTACCAGCAGGTGAATTTTATGTAGAAGTTGTTATGACAGATTTTCCAGATTGTACACGTCGAACAGCGAACTTTACAATTAGTGAGCCTTCACTAGCACTTGATGTGTCTATAGCTACTAATTTAATTAGTTGTATTACTAATGATAGTGGAGAAGTAAGACTTACCGGAATAGGTGGTTGGGGTGGTTATGAATATCAGTTAATAAACACAACTACATCAACAACCATTCAAGATTTCTCTAATAATTCTATTATAAGTGGATTAACAGCAGGTGATTACTCTATTATAGTTAGAGATATAAATGGATGTGAACATCCTGAAACATTTACATTATCAGATCCTACTACTATTATGGCAACGCCTAGAATAGTTACAGAAATAGTTTGTGAAGGAGAAGAAACAGCAGTTATTAGAGTAGAATCTGTTTCAGGAGGACAAGGGAATCCACCTAATTATTCGTATAGTTTAACTAATGTTAGTGCAGGTACGCCAGAGTCTACAAGACGATCTTCGAATGAATTTAGAGGGTTAGGAGCAGGTGATTATATAATAACAGTTTACGATGATTTTAGTTGTTCTAACACATTCCCAATAACAATAAATGAGCCAACAGAAGTTATTGCAACTGCTGCTATTACAAGTGGTATAACGTGTACAAGTCCATTAGCAACTATTGATATTACAGGAGCAGGAGGTACAGGTACTTATACATATCTTTATAGTTCAGACGGTGGAGTTACCTTAACTACATCAGCAACAAGTACTATATCTGTAGCAGCTGGGGATTATCAATTGTTTGTAAGAGATTCAGATAATTGTATTTCAGAACCATTCTTAGTTTCTATAGCTGCATTAGAGCCTTTAGCGGTAAGCTTAGACGATTCATTAGGTTTTATAACTTGTATGGGAGATGCAAATGCAGTTTTATCTGCAACAGCAACAGGAGGTTTAGGTTCTTATATGTATGAATTATTAGATGCTTCTAGTTCACCTATTGCAGGGCCACAAACTTCTAATACATTCTCTGGAATAGCACCAGGTACTTATAGTATTAGAGTAACTAGTCAAGATTGTATGGAAACAACATTACCAGTTACTATTGTTGACCCACCATTATTAGAAGCTGCAGGAGTTCCAACAAATATTGCATGTAATGGCTCAACAGATGGAAGTATACTAGTAAATGCAACAGGAGGTACAGGAAATTATGTATACGAGATAGATACTGCGCCAGGAAGATTCCAAATGAGTAATGAATTTACTGATTTAGCAGCAGGTACTTATAGTATAACAGTACAAGATGAAAGAGGTTGTTTCGAAATAATAGAGGTTACCATAGTTGAACCAACATTATTAGAAGCAGCAATAGATCCTACTTCTATACAGCAGCAATTATGTATTGAAGATCCAGCACCATCTTTTTCTGTAGATTTAACAGGAGGTACACCTCCTTACACAGTTCAATTAAGCGATGGTAGTGCTCCTGTAACTTTAGCATTAGGAGATACAAGACATACATTTACAGGTTTAAATGCAGGTCAGTTCTATGCTGTAATAATTTCAGATTCTAGAGGATGTCGTCTATTAAATAATTTAGAAATTGAGTTTGATAAGGCAGTAGATTTACAATTTGAAGCAATTGTAACCTATGAGTGTGATGGAGGAGCTATAATAACAGGTACAGTAGCAGACTTATATAAAGATGAAGTAGTTTACACTTTATCAGGACCAGAATCTGCTAGTAATGATACAGGTATATTTAACGTTACTACTACTGGTATTTACAGCTTAGAAGTAGAGCATGTTATAGCTTCAGGCACAGGTTGTGTTAGAGTAATTAACAACATAGATGTTAGAACTATTCAACCTTTACAAATATCCGTTGATGATACTCAAATAAATACATTAATAGCTACAGCTACGGGAGGAATTCCTCCTTATGAGTACAGTATTGATGGAAGTGCATTCTCGTCAGAAAATGAATTTGTCATTAATGAAACAAGAGATTATGTAATAGTAGTAAAAGATTCTAGAGGATGTGAGGAAACTATAACGGTAGCAGGAGTATTTGTAACTATTGAAATACCTAACTTGTTTACACCTAATGGAGATGGTCAACAAGATTACTGGTATCCAATAAAAGTACAGAGTTATCATAATCTTAAAGTGTTTATTTATGATAGATATGGTAGATTGTTACAAACATTCGAAGGAAACCAACAAGGTTGGGATGGTATGTATCAAGGAAAACCATTACCTTCAGGTGATTATTGGTATACTTTAGAGTTTACAGAAATAACAGGAGAAGAAATGAGATTAATGGGACACTTTACATTATATAGATATTAAAAGAAAAAGATGAATAAACTTTTATTAACAATAGTATTATTTATTGTAATTCGAATTTCTAGTCAGGAAAATGATTTACCACAGTATATTAATCATATGGCTGATAATCCTTTTCTAATATCTCCTGCTTATGCAGGTATAGGATCAGGGTTACAGTTACGATTAAATGGAATTAGCCAATGGGTAGGAGTAAAAAATGCTCCAGATACACAATCACTTAATTTAGAAGTTAGATTAGCTGAAAGATTTGGTGGTGGATTAACTCTTTTTAATGACAGTAATGGTTTCACAAGACAAAAAGGAGCTCGTTTATCTTTGGCAAGTCATTTAATTCTTAGTGATGTATATGATAGTTTTTTCTCATTAGGATTAAGTTATAGCTTTATTCAGTTTACACAAAATACAGAAGAGAATAATACAGGAGAAATAGTTCCAACTCGTAATCAAAATACTTCTAATTTTGATATAAGTATGTTATATCGCTTTGGAAGATTTGCAATCAGTGGAAATCTAGTAAATTTATTAGATAGGAAGATTGTAGATGTTTTTGGAAATGGAGAACCAGAAATATTACGTAGATATTCTGTGTATACAAATTATAATTTTAGAATTAATAGAAATACAGAATTAGAACCTTCTGCTTTTGTAGAGTACTTTGAAGCAAGTGAAAGATCTAGAACCGATTTAAATATAAAATTACGAAAGAGAATAAGAAATGGATATATTTGGGCAGGGGTAAGTTATACTTTTTTAAATGATCAGTTTTTTACTCCAAATGCATTAGCTCCTTTACTTGGTGCCAAAAAAGATAAATTTTATATATCTTATGGTTTTAGTATCACTACTAACGAGATTGTTGGTTTTAATAATGGTACGCATATGATAACAGTAGGCTTTGATTATGATCGTCGTCCTAGTTTAGCAAGATGTACTAGAAAAATGATGATGTTTTAATATAAAGTAAATAATTAATAAAAAATCCTCAAGTTTACTTGAGGATTTTTTATTTAATTTTGTGGCAATGACTAAGCATAACGAAGAATCAACAAACCTAAATAAATTTATAAGCGCTACAGGAATTTGTTCTAGAAGAGAAGCAGAAAGACTAATAACAGGGGGTAGAGTTACGATTAATGGAAACCCCACGCAATTAGGAAATAGGGTTTTTGATGGAGATGTAGTAAAAATTGATGGAAAACCTCTTAAAGCGAAACCTAAAACAATTTACATAGCTTTACATAAACCTGTGGGTATTGTTTGTACTACAGATAGTAAGGAAAAGAAAAATATTGTGAAATTTGTAGGATACCCAGAAAGATTGTTTCCAATAGGGAGGTTAGACAAACCTTCGGAAGGACTTATTTTTTTAACAAACGATGGAGATATCGTAAATAAGATTTTAAGAGCTGGTAATAATCATGAAAAAGAATACATAGTTTCTGTAGATAAACCTATAAATGGACAGTTTGTTAATCGAATGAGTAATGGTATTCCTATTTTAGGAACTGTAACAAAAAAGTGTACAGTAGAAAAATTAAGTGCTACTACATTTAAAATTATATTAACACAAGGTCTTAATCGTCAAATTAGAAGAATGTGTGAGTATTTGGGATATGAGGTAACTAAATTGAAGCGTACTCGTATCATGAATGTATCTTTAGGAAATTTAAAAAATGGAGCTTGGCGTGAACTTACTAACCAAGAAATGAATAAAATAAATGAATTGGTAAAAGTATCAGTAAAAACAGAGGAAGCATCTGTAGAAAAACCACCTCAAAAAAAAGAAAATAAACCTAGAAGAAATTTTACTTCTAAATTTGGGAGACAAAGAAAAAAAAGATGATTAAATCACTTTTTTTAAATAATAAAAAGCTAATTAAAAAGAAGAAGTAATGATGTAATTGAAATCATTATTTAAAAATAGTAGTATTCAAATAACATTTAATAAGAAACTTTTAACTTTCTAAACATTAACATTTAACTTACATACGTATCTTTGTCCTCTATGCAGTTTGAATTAAAAAATAAAGACCCGAAAAGTAAAGCCAGAGCAGGAGTAATAACTACAGATCATGGTACGATTGAAACACCTATATTTATGCCTGTTGGCACAGTAGCTACTGTAAAAGGAGTGCATCAATCTGAACTAAAAAATGAAATTAATCCGGATATAATTTTAGGAAACACCTATCATTTATATTTAAGACCAAAAACAGATATAATAGAACAAGCTGGTGGTTTACACAAGTTTATGAATTGGGATCGAAATATTTTAACAGATAGTGGTGGTTACCAAGTATATTCACTTTCTGGTAGAAGAAAAATAAATGAAGAAGGAGTAAAATTTAAAAGTCATATAGATGGCTCTACCCATTTTTTTACACCAGAAAATGTAATGGAAATACAACGTACTATTGGAGCTGATATTATTATGGCTTTTGATGAATGTACACCTTACCCATGTGAATACAATTATGCTAAGAACTCAATGCATATGACACATCGTTGGTTAAAACGCTGTATTGCACATTTAGAAAAAACACCATTAAAATACGATTATAATCAAACTTTTTTTCCAATTGTACAAGGTAGTACTTATAAGGATTTAAGAAAACAATCTGCAGAATTTATAGCATCTGTAGGTGCAGAGGGAAATGCCATTGGTGGACTTTCAGTAGGGGAACCTGCAGAAGAATTATATGCAATGACAGATATCGTTTGTGCTATTTTACCAGAAGACAAACCAAGATATTTAATGGGAGTAGGAACCCCAATAAATATTTTAGAAAATATAGCATTAGGAGTAGATATGTTTGATTGTGTAATGCCTACCAGAAATGCTCGTAATGGAATGCTATTTACAGCCAATGGAACCATTAATATTAAAAATAAAAAATGGGAAAATGATTTTTCTGCAATAGATGAAATGGGTATTACCTTTGTAGATACTTTGTATTCTAAAGCATATTTACGTCACTTATTTGCATCTAAAGAATTGTTAGGAAAGCAAATTGCCTCTATTCATAATCTAGGATTTTATTTATGGTTAGTTCGTGAAGCAAGAAAGCATATTATAGCTGGTGATTTTACACAATGGAAAGATAAAATGGTAAAACAAATGAGCAACCGTTTGTAGTTTTGAAAATTTTAGATTGGTACATATTAAAACGTTACTTAACAACATTTTTATTTACGTTGTTAATTTTAATACCAATAGCTGTAGCTATTGATATTGCTGAAAAAATAGATAAATTTTTAAGGCATGATGATCTTACTTTTTTTGAAGTAGTTAATGATTATTATAAAAATTTTATCATCTACTATGCAAATACTTTTATGCCTTTAGCGCTGTTTTTAGCAGTAATAGTTTTTACTTCTAGGTTAGCAAATAATACAGAAATAGTAGCCATTAATAGCTCTCAAGTTTCATTTACTCGGTTTTTGTATCCATATTTTATAGGTGCTACTATTGTAACTATTGTAGCTTTAGGTATGAATCATTTTGTAGTACCCAATAGTAGTAAAACACGAAAACAGTTTGAAGTTAATTATTTAAAAAAGAAAAAATACAAAGATAAAGTAGTAAAAAACTTTAGTTTGCAATTAAACGATAGTACATATATGTACATTCAAAGTTATGATTTTGAGCGAAATGCTGGGTATAATTTTTCTACATCTACATATAGTGGTTTAAAATTAAAATATAAATTAATTGCAGATAATATTCGATGGAATGATTCTGTTTTTAAATTACAAAACTGGAAAGAACGAAAAATTTTTAAGGATAGAGATAGTATTTTTTCTGGAAACTCTATAGACACCGTTTTTACTTTTACACCTAAAGATTTTAATTATAAATCTACAATAGCACAAGAAATGCCCTCTAACGAACTATCTGACTTTATAGAATTGTCGAGAAATAGAGGGGTAAAGAATTTAAATGCCTATTTAGTAGAATTGTATAAAAGAACAAGTTTACCATTATCTTCATATATCTTAACAATAATAGCTGTAGCATTGGCTTATAGAAAAAGAAGAGGAGGAGTAGGGGTAAATTTAGCTTTAGGTATTTCTGTAATGTTTGTATATGTTTTCTTTTTAAAAGTAGCAGAAGTTTTAGGAGCAGTAGCAGGAGCAAATTCATTATTAAATGTATGGATGCCTAACTTAGTTTTTGGTATTTATGCAGCTTATTTATATTTCAATGCTAGAAAGTAAACTTAAAAATTATCTTTTATTACATTTTATAGTCTTCATTTGGGGCTTCACTGCAATATTAGGCAAATTAATATCTATAGAATCTATTCCTTTAGTATGGTATAGAATGATTATTGGGGTTTTATTTATCATAGTATATTTTATTATAAAAAAGAAATCTATTAAAATAACAAGAAAAGCGGCTTTATCTTTTTTAATATCGGGTATTATAATAGCAATTCATTGGATTACTTTTTTTGAAGCAATAAAAGTTTCAAATATTTCTGTAGCTTTAGTAACGATGAGCACAGGTGCCTTCTTTGCATCGTTAATAGAACCTATCTTTTTTAAAAGGAAAATAAACCTAGTAGAAATACTATTAGGTTTTTTAGTAATCATAGGGTTGTATATCATCTTCAATTTAGAAAGTAAGTATACGATGGGTATTGTTTATGCATTAATATCAGCAGCACTTTCTGCTCTATTTGCTGTTTTAAACGGTTTATTTATAAAAAAATATGAGGCAGATACCATTTCATTATACCAATTGCTTTTTGGAGTTTTAGCAGTGACATTATTTTTAGGCTTTTCAGGAGAATTTACTATAACCTTTTTTCAGTTGAAAACAACAGACTGGGTATATTTAATAATTTTAGGAAGTATTTGCACGGCGTATGCTTTTATTTCTTCTGTAAAGGTGATGAAATATTTAACACCTTATACTGTAATGTTGACTATTAATTTAGAACCAATTTATGCTATTGTACTGGCTCTCATTATTTTTAAAGAAGAAGAGCAAATGAATTGGAGGTTCTATTTAGGTGCATTTATAGTCTTATTTGTCGTTTTATTGAATGGGTTGCTTAAAAATTCTTCAAAAATTAAAAAGAAATTACAACGATAATTTAGTATGTTTGCTTAAACAAACAACAAAGAAATCAAACTTTAATACATGGAATATTTAGATTTTGAAATGCCAATAAAGGAATTAGAAGACCAATTGGCAAAATGTTTTGAGATAGGAAAGGAAAGTGAGATAGATGTAACTGAAACATGTAAAAAAATAGAAAAAAAGCTAGAAAAAGCTAAAAAAGACGTCTATAAAAACTTAACGCCCTGGCAAAGAGTACAGCTATCTCGTCATCCAAACAGACCATATACATTAGATTATATTAACGCACTTTGTGGAGATACTTTTATGGAGTTACATGGTGATAGAAATGTAAAAGATGATAAGGCAATGATTGGTGGTTTAGGAAAAATAGGAGATCAATCATTTATGTTTATCGGTCAGCAGAAGGGCTATAATACCAAAACACGCCAATATCGTAATTTCGGAATGGCAAATCCTGAAGGATACCGTAAAGCATTGCGTTTAATGAAAATGGCAGAGAAGTTTGGAATTCCTGTGGTTACTTTTGTAGATACTCCTGGAGCTTATCCTGGTTTAGAAGCTGAAGAACGTGGGCAAGGAGAGGCTATTGCACGTAATATTTTTGAAATGACTCGCCTAAAAACACAAATAATTACCATTGTTATTGGTGAAGGAGCTTCTGGAGGTGCTATTGGTATTGGAGTAGGAGATAAAGTATATATGATGGAGAATACATGGTATACTGTAATATCACCTGAATCATGTTCTTCTATTTTATGGCGTAGTTGGGAGTTTAAAGAACAAGCAGCAGAAGCTTTAAAATTAACAGGAGAGGATTTAAAGAAATTAAAATTAATTGATGGTATAATTGAAGAACCATCTGGAGGTGCGCATGCAGATAGAGAAGGAGCTTTTAAGGTGGTAAAAGAACAAATTTTAAA
This sequence comes from uncultured Tenacibaculum sp., assembly GCA_947498055.1. GTDB lineage: Bacteria > Bacteroidota > Bacteroidia > Flavobacteriales > Flavobacteriaceae > Polaribacter. The sequence continues at coordinate 33,290 of CANMJA010000036.1, read as the reverse complement.
GGCTTTTGAAGAAATTAAAACTTTAGATGAAGCTACACTTATAGCAAAACGAATGGATAAATACGCTAATATGGGTGTTTATAAAGAATAGTAATTAAATAAAAACATAACATTCCCGCTTATTATTTGAGTAAAATAAAAGTTAAAAACTAGTCAATTAACTTTAGCTCTTAAAAGTAAATTTAAAGGAAATATCAATTTAGCTAGAATTAAATTGATTTCCCATTTAATAATTGCTTTATGTAAAGTTCAAACAGTAACTTTCGAAAAACTAGCAAATGCTTTTGATACGCAAGTTGATTCAAAATCATCATTAAGAAGAATTCAACGGTTTGGAATACAACCAGATCAAGCTTATGCATGGAGTAGAACAAATTTAGACAGTTGGAGAACAGCTCAAAGTCCAATTTTAGGAACTACTATTACATTAAAGAGATTAAAATTACGTGGTTATATCAGTTTACTAGATTACCACAAGAAAACTAAGTATCATTAACGAACCGCCCTATACGAGACCCGCATAAGGTTTATCCTGAGCGACAGTCGAAGGGTACGGTGGTGTGAGAGGCGCACTCTCTTCAATTATGGAGAGAGCCGTTTACTCGATTAGGCACAGTTCTTTTATTAATTTTTTAAACTATTCAATAGTTCTTTCCAGTCATATTTTTCTTTATTGGCATTATTCCATTTCTCAACATCTGAAAGCATTAAGTCTATTTTACTTCTGTCAATCCATTTACCATTTACGAATACACCTGAGATTTTTCGTGTATTGTTAATGTCGCCTAAAGGGTTACCTTCTAATAAAATTAAATCTGCAAATTTTCCTGTTTCTATTGTTCCTATTTTATCATCTACTTCAAGCCATTCTGCTCCTAATCTAGTTGCAGAAGTCAGTGCTTCTTCATTTGTTAAGCCAGCCTCAACCAATAGCTTCAGTTCGTCGTGAAGTGAAAATCCCCAAATAACACCTGATATTCCTGCATCTGTTCCAGAAACCATGGGTACACCTACTTCTTTAAAAGCTTTTACAATTAGTTTATGAAAATCAGCTTGTTTTTGAAAATAAGGAATCAATTTTTTCCTACCAAAATATCCGTTCGATGTTATCCATTTATTTTGCATAAGTGGATGTACATATTTAAGATTTGGTAAATTTTCTACATTTTTTATTGATTTAGCTTGACTGATAATTGCCACCATATTTGTTAAATTGGGGATTAGCCAAGTTCCATTTTCTTTAGCCAAATGAGCAAATTCTTGTGCTTTTTTATAGCTATAATCGTCTGTTTGTTTCGATAATTCTTCGGCGTGTGCAATTAAACCAAAATGGGGAATAAAAATATCTTTGGTTGGTTTCCCTTCGAAAGCGACTGGGATATGACCTACCACTTTCATATTTTGCTTTTCGGCTTCATCTATAACTGCTTTAAAGGTTTCTTCATTTAGCCAAGTGTAAACCTTGATAAATTCATAGCCTTCCTCTTTGGCAAAACGTACAGCATTTCTTCCATCTGATGGTGTCTTAGCTATTGGATTCGATTTTTTTCCTCCAATTACTTTGGCCAATGCCATTCGAGGGCCAATTACATCACCTCTTATAATTTCATTACGCTGCCCAAAATGTTCTGTTCTTGCTGCTAAATCAAAAACAGTTGTAACACCGTTAGCTATGTAAGGTGTCATATTGTACTGCGTATTATAGCTTACTAATGGTCCTTTAGTTGGATAAATTACAAAAGGGCTTCCATCTGCAAGTGTATGCACGTGCATATCAATTAACCCTGGAATTAACCATTTGTTTATACCGTCAATAATTACAGAATTTTCAGGGATTGATTTATTAATAGAGTGGATTTTGTTTTCTTTTATTACTACTGTTGCATTTTCAATGACTTTATTTTCTTTGGTCATAGGAATTACATTCACATTCTTTATGACATAAGTGACGTTATTTTGTCTATTTGATTCTAAAGTTGAATTGTTTTGTGCGTTTAAATTGAAGCTGACAACTATAAACAGAATTAGAAGTTTTAAGAATTTCATTTTGATTTTTTGATTGACCATTTCTTTATTAAGACACAAAGTTTAATCCTTTGTTACAGTTTGTTCTCAAAATTCTGACTGACGTAGAGTTATGTTTTAAAAATCAGTACTTTATAAATATTCAGGTTTCCCATCTTTTTACAATTTTCATTCCCAATTTACTCTATTTTACGTTAGCATAAGTACTGAAGAATTTTTGAGTTCTATGAAGGATTGTGCTTAACGGTCTTGTATATGAAAAGTAGCGGGTTTTATTCACTAACTTTTCGGATTATAACTGACCTTTAATTTACTCATCTTCTTTCGATTAAGCGATTAAGGTTTTGTTCCGACTTATAAACGAGGAGAAAAGGGTAAATATCAATTGATAGTAACCAAGAAAAAATGGGTTGGATTTAAGTTAAAGTTGAAAAGACTTACCCGAAAGGCAATCCCTATTAGTTTTTCAGAGCGAATAGATCGTGTTTCAATACCGAAAAGCAATGGTAAAGCACGTTTACTTGGCATTCCTACGGTTATAGATCGTGTTTTTCAACAAGGGTTATATCAAATATTACAACCTATTTTTGAGAAAGGTTTTCAACCTTTTAGTTATGGATTTCGCCCCAAACGGAATGCCCATCAATGTGTTCTCCAAAGTTTAAAATATGTAAACTCAGGCTATCAAGATATTGTAGATATCGATTTAAAGAATTTCTTTGATGAAGTATCTCATCGAATTTTGTTAGACTTAATTTATGAAAAGGTAAAGTGTATGTATACACTAAAATTACTACGTCAATTTCTTAGGGCTCCGATCGTAATAAATGGTAAATCAACAAAACGTACCAAAGGAGTTCCTCAGGGTTCACCGTTAAGTCCTCTATTATCGAATATCTTACTTAATGAATTAGATAAGGAGTTAGCCAAGAGAGGGCATCGTTATGTTCGTTATGCAGATGATTTTAGCATTTATGTAAAAAGTAAGGAATCTTCAAAACGAGTAAGTAGAAGTATCCATAAATTTTTAGAAAAGAAGCTAGAATTACCTGTAAATTTAGAGAAGAGTGGTATTTGTCGTCCTTCTACATTTGCCTGTTTAGGTTATGGTTTTGTTCCGACTTATAAACGAGGGGAAAAGGGTAAATATCAATTGATAGTAACCAAGAAAAAATGGGTTGGATTTAAGTTAAAGTTGAAAAGACTTACCCGAAAGACAACCCCTATTAGTTTTTCAGAGCGAATACATCGTTTAAATAGATTACTACGAGGTTGGTTAAATTATTTTAAACTCTCCTCAATTCAGTCCAAAGTAAAGAAGTTAGACGAATGGCTAAGAAATCGGTTACGTTATTGTATTTGGCATGACTGGAAAAAGCCAGAACGCAAAAGAAAGAATCTAATCCGTTTAGGAATACAACCAGATCAAGCTTATGCATGGAGTAGAACAAATTTAGGCGGTTGGAGAACAGCTCAAAGCCCAATTTTAGGAACTACTATTACACTAAAGAGATTAAAATTACGTGGTTATATCAGTTTACTAGATTACTACAAGAAAACTAAGTATCATTAACGAACCGCCGTATACGAGACCTTTATGTACGGTGGTGTGAGAGGCGCACTCTCTTCAATTATGGAGAGAGCCGTCTACTCGATTGTGCGTTCGTTTTTTTATTTTTCCGCAATTAATTCTATTTGCTCGCAATTAAGTCTAAACATTTTCCCGTTTTCAAATAGATAAATTATATCATCATTTTCATTCGGTTTATTATGTTCCATAAAACCGTCATTTATTTCACGCATTGAATTGGGAAAAGAATGAAATTCCGCTTAACGTATTTTCATCTTCTGGGAATTCAGAATTGTCTCCATTCGCTGAGTTTTTGAATGTAACATTTTTATGCAAAAAAGTCAGTTTTTCAAATTCGTTCTCGTGAACCCAATCTCCAGCCGATTTTATAAATTCAATTTGGACTGTATTGTCATATTCAGATATTTCTTTGAGTTGAAAATTATTATGTAAATCAATATGAATTCCATTTAATAGAACTGCATAATTTTCTTCAATTTCAAAGTTTGTTTTCATTTATTTTTTTAATCGTTTGAATAATTTTAAAAGACCAAATCCTATAATTCCTGATATTAGAAAATCAATTAATAAGTATCCATAGTAAGTTTCTGTTGGATTTTCTGGACAATCAAAACATTCTCCACTCCATTTAATGTGAAAAGTAAAAGGGAAGCCATAAGTATCGTTTCCATCAAATGGCGTTTCAATTTTCATTGTCACTAATGTTATAAGAGTGAATGTTATAATTGTCAGAATTAATATTTGAATCCAGGTTTTCATAAATGACGCACAACGTATAAGTAACTAATTTAGTGTTTTTTTAACTAAACCTCAAATCACATTCACTTCAATTTCTAAATCGATAGTAAATGTTTCTTTAATTGTTTTTTGAATGGTTTGCGCTAAAGTGTAAATATCTTTTCCAGAAGCATTTCCGTAATTTACCAATACCAAAGCTTGTTTTTCATGTACACCATATTCGCCAAAACGCTTCCCTTTAAATCCGCATTGTTCAATTAACCAACCTGCTGGAACTTTTACTTCTTCTTCAGAAATAGGGTAGCTTGTAATTGTAGGGTATTTCTCTTTAAGTTTTTCAAAAAGAGTTGTTGAAATAACAGGGTTTTTAAAGAAACTACCACTGTTTCCAATCTCTTTAGGATCTGGTAATTTAGATTTTCTAATGGCAATTACAGCATCCGAAATATCTTTTATAGAAGGATTTGTGATTTTTTTATTCCCTAATTCATTTTCAATAGCACCATAAGAAGTATTTAAATGATGCGTCCCTTTTGTTAATTGAAAACTAACAGAAGTAATAATGTACTTTCCTTTTACCTTATTTTTAAAAATAGAATTTCGATAACCAAATTCACATTCTTTGTTAGAAAAGGTAACTAGTTTTCCAGAATTTATTTCAACGGCTTCTACTTTTGTAATAGTGTCTTTCACTTCTACACCATAGGCACCAATATTTTGAATAGGGCAGGTACCCACGTTACCTGGTATTAAAGATAAATTCTCAATACCTCCATAATCTTCTTGTATACACCAAAGTACAAATTCATGCCAATTTTCTCCTGCATTTACAGTTAAATGAACAGTGTTTTCACTTTCTTTATCTATAGAAATTCCTTTTAAATTTAAATGTACAACAAGCTTTTCTATATCTTTTGTAAGTAGCATATTACTACCTCCGCTAATTAAAAAAAGTTGTTGTTCTTTTTTTAAAAGTTGTTGTAAGTTATAAAGAGAATCTATAGAAACAAAGCGTTTGGCATTTACAGAAATGCCAAACGTATTGTAATTTTTTAAAGAGATGTTTTTTTGAATATTCACTTAATTTTTATATTGTTCTAAAGCAAATTTAATGATTTCTACACAACGCTTTAAATCTGTTTTATTTAAGACATAAGCAATACGAACTTGATTTTTTCCTTCTCCTTTGGTAGAGTAAAAACCACCTGCTGGAGCAACCATAACAGTTTCATTATTATGATTAAATTTTTCTAAAATCCACTGTGCAAAATCTTCAGAATTTTCAATAGGTAATTCTGCAATACAATAAAAAGCCCCTTTAGGATTTGCTACTTTAACTCCATCTATTTTTTGTAATTCAGAAACTAAGGTGTTTCTTCTTTCTTCATATTCTTCAATTACTTCATCAAAATAACTTTGAGGAGTATCTAAAGCGGCTTCACTGGCTAGTAATGCATAGGTTGGCGGGCTTAAACGTGCTTGTGCAAATTTAATAGCTGTATTTATAAAAGTTTCATTTTTAGAAACAATACAACCAATTCTTGCACCACACATACTATAACGTTTAGAAACAGAATCAATCATAATAGCATGCTGTTCTAAACCTTCTAAAGCCATTACAGAATTATGTTTTTCACCATCGTAAGTAAATTCACGATACACTTCATCAGCAATTAAAAACAAATCGTGTTTTACTACTATTTGTTTTAATTTCTGAATTTCTTCTTCACTATATAAATAACCAGTTGGGTTGCCTGGATTACAAATTAAAATTGCTTTTGTCTTAGGGGTAATTAGTTTTTCAAAATCATCTATTGCTGGTAAAGCAAAATTATCGTCAATAGAAGAAATTACAGGAACCACTTTTACACCAGAAGCAATAGAAAAACCATTGTAATTCGCATAAAAAGGCTCCGGAATAATAATTTCATCTCCAGGGTCTGTAATACTACCAATCGTAAATAATAAGGCTTCAGAACCACCAGTAGTGGCAATAATGTTATTTGCTTTTATATGAATATCATTATTAGCATAATAATTGGCTAACTTAGTTCTGTAGGTTTCAGAACCTTCTGAACGAGCATAAGAAAGCACTTTAATAGCATTGTTTTTAACAGCATCTAATGCTACTTTTGGCGTTTTAATATCTGGTTGTCCAATATTTAAATGAAAAACTTTAACCCCCTTTTTTTTTGCATTTTCTGCATAAGGTACCAATTTTCTAATTGGAGACTGAGGCATTGAATTTCCTTTGATAGATATCGAAGGCATAGTAATTATATTTAGTTGTTTATTAGAGAACAAATTTGCGAAATTATATTTAATTTATATGTAAGTTTTAACTTAAAAACACAACTTATTATCGACAGAAATGGTTAAATTGTCTTAAAAAAAAGAGAGTTTAAAAAATTAGATTGTATATTGAAAATTAACATTTATCTAAATTGATTTGAAAAAAATATTATTTGTCTTTTTTCCTTTTTTTTTGCTTCTAAATTTACAAGCACAATCTAGTTTTCAGTTTTATGGAGAGAACGATGTAAAACAGAAAGTTAATTTCGATTTAATCAATAATTTAATTGTCATTCCATTGGAAATAAATGGAAAGGAACTTTCTTTTATTTTAGATACTGGAGTAAATAAAACCATACTCTTTAACCTAACAAAGAAAGACAGTATAGGTTTAAATGATGTAAAAAAAATTGAATTAAAAGGTCTAGGAACTGGAGAACCAGTAGAGGCTCTACTTTCTAAAAATAATAAGTTTCAAATAAATAATCTGATTGGTCAGAATAAAGATTTATATGTTATTTTAAGAGATAACTTTAATATGTCTGCTAAAATGGGATCTACAATTCATGGTATTATAGGATACGATTTGTTGAAAGATGTTATTCTAAAAATGGATTATAATAGAAAGGTGCTAACATTTTACAACCCTAAAAAATATACTCTTAAAAGCTGTAGGAAGTGTGAGGAATTTGATTTAGATTTTCATAGGAATAAACCTTATATACAAGCAGAAGTTCAGCTAGATACGATAGGGAATAAGCGACTAAATACTAAATTATTGATAGACTCTGGAGGGAGTGACGCGCTTTGGTTATTTGAAGGAACCAATGAGGTTATTAAAACGCCCAAGAAATATTTTAAAGATATATTGGGAGAAGGTTTGAGTGGAACAATTTATGGAAATAGAAGTAAAATACCATTATTTAAATTAGGGAAGTATGTCTTAAAAAAGCCTACGGTTTCTTTTTTAGATACAACAGCAACCATAAATGCAAGAAGTTATAAATCAAGAAATGGAAGTATTGGAGGTAATATTTTAAAAAGATTTAAGGTTTGGTTAGACTATTCGAATAAAAAAATGGTACTTAAAAAAAATGGGTCTTTAAAAAACAATTTTTACTATAATATGAGTGGATTGGTAGTTATTTACCATGGGCAAGAGTTAGTGAAAGAGAAGGTGGAAACTGGAAAACTAAATTCTTATGGATTTGAAAATGCTACTTCGCAAAACAATACCATAGCATTTATATCAAGTTATTCCTATATTTTTAAGCCTTCTTTTAAAATAGATAATGTAATTGAAGGATCTCCTGCTTTTAAAGTTGGATTAGAAAAAGGAGATATAATAAAAAAAATTAATGGCAAGCCATCTTATTCTTTTACTTTAGATGAAATCAATGGTTTATTTAGTTATAAACCAAACAGAAGAATAGTTCTACAAATAGAGCGAAATGGAATTCCTTATAAATATAAATTTAAATTGGAGAAAAGGATTTAAGAGATTTTTTGCTTTTTTACTAAACTTAAATATCTTTTAACAATTACCATTTTTCTTTTTTGAGTTTAAAAATTATAAGTAAAGCAATTGTTTGTTACTCTATAATAGATTCCTTCAACAAAAAAAATGAGAAACGGATGTTATGACATAAAATTAGTACACTACTTTTTTACTTAAAAAGCAGAAATATGGTTATAACTCGGCTTATGCATAAAAAAAGATACTTTTAAAGAATATTGATAGTTCAACTTAATTTATTAGAATAAAAAAAGGCTTGAATTGATTATTCAAGCCTTGTAATATTGTATATTAAATAGGTTATTATTTAATAACGTATCCTTTAATTTTTAACATCTTTCTTTCTACTTTTGCATTTGAATAAACCGTAATTGCTTTATTAAATACTCCAGGTCTTTTCGTGTCATAAGAAACTTCAATTTGTCCTTTTTCACCTGGCATAATTGGCTTTTCTGGTTTACTTGGTACAGTACATCCACAAGTAGACTTAATATCTTTGATAATTAATGGAGCGTCTCCAACATTTGTAAATTCAAAAACTCTTTTTCCTTCAGAACCATTAGCTATTTTTCCATAGTTAATAACCTCTGTTTCAAATTTAAATTCTTGAGCATTTACAGTTACAGCTAAAAAGCAAATTGCGATAAATGATAAAATTGTTTTCATAATGTTTAATAATTGTTTAGGGATTTCCTATGTGTTACAAATTTAATGTATTTTTTTTAGTTACAAAAAATCAACTACTAATTTTTATATACTACATAGATAGTTGTATTTTTGCTAACTATAATTCAAAAATGATGCCAAAAATAATTTTAACGATTATTTAACGCTAATACCAAATTTTAAAAAACAAAAGTAAACCTAATGAGTATTCCTTCTAAATATAACGCTAGCGAAGTAGAAAGTAAGTGGTATGATTACTGGATGAAACATAATTATTTTCATTCTGAAGTAGATGAAAGAGAACCTTATACCATAGTAATTCCTCCGCCAAATGTAACAGGAGTATTACATATGGGGCATATGTTAAATAATACCATACAAGATGTTTTAGTTCGTAGAGCACGTTTACAAGGAAAAAATGCTTGTTGGGTACCAGGAACAGATCATGCGTCTATTGCTACTGAAGCGAAAGTGGTTGCGAAATTAAAAGAGCAAGGAATTCATAAAAATGATTTAACTAGAGAAGAGTTTTTAAAGCATGCTTTTGAATGGAAAGAGCAGTATGGAGGAATTATTCTAGAACAATTAAAGAAATTAGGAGCATCTTGCGATTGGGAACGTACCAAGTTTACCATGGATGATGATATGAGTGAATCGGTAATTAAAGTATTTGTTGATTTATATAATAAAGGCTTAATTTATCGAGGATATAGAATGGTAAACTGGGACCCGGAAGCAAAAACAACATTATCTGATGAGGAAGTAATTCACGAAGAAAAACAAGGTAATTTATATTATTTACAATATAAAATAGAAGGTTCTGAAGATACGTTAACAATTGCAACTACAAGACCAGAAACTATTTTTGGAGATACTGCAATTTGTATAAATCCGGAAGACGAACGTTTTACTCATTTAAAAGGGAAAAAAGCAATAGTGCCACTTTGTAATAGAGTAATTCCTATTATAGAAGATACTTATGTAGATGTTGAGTTTGGTACAGGATGCTTAAAAGTAACGCCTGCACATGATGAAAATGATAAGGTTTTAGGAGATAAACATAAATTAGAGGTAATTGATATTTTTAATGACGATGCTTCTTTAAATTCTTTTGGTTTACATTATGAAGGCAAAGATCGTTTTGTAGTTCGTAAAGAGATTACCAAAGAATTAGAAGAAAAAGGTTGTTTGCTAAAAGTAGAGCAACATACCAATAAAGTAGGAACTTCTGAAAGAACGAAAGCTGTAATAGAACCAAGATTGTCTGATCAATGGTTTTTAAAAATGGAAGAGTTGGCAAAACCAGCTATTGAAGCCGTTTTAGGAGAAGATAGCGATGTAACTTTATATCCAAAGAAGTTTGAAAATACGTACCGTCATTGGATGGAAAATGTTCGTGATTGGAATATTTCTCGTCAATTATGGTGGGGACAACAAATTCCTGCTTATTTCTACGGAGATGGAAAAGAAGATTTTGTAGTTGCAGAAAATATAGAAACTGCTGTTGAATTAGCTAAAGATAAAACAGGAAATAATACCTTAGTAGCATCCGATTTAAAACAAGATCCAGATGCTTTAGACACATGGTTTTCATCTTGGTTGTGGCCTATGTCTGTTTTTGATGGAATTCGTAATCCAGAAAATGAAGAGATTAAATATTATTATCCGACCAACGATTTAGTTACTGGCCCAGATATTTTATTCTTTTGGGTAGCTCGTATGATTGTTGCAGGGTATGAATATAAAGACGAACGCCCGTTTGAAAATGTATACTTAACAGGGTTAGTACGTGATAAGCAACGTCGTAAAATGTCTAAATCGTTAGGGAATTCTCCGGATGCATTAAAGTTAATAGATGATTATAGTGCAGATGGAGTTCGTGTAGGTTTATTATTAAGTTCTGCTGCGGGTAATGACTTAATGTTTGATGAAGCTTTATGTCAGCAAGGAAAAGGATTAGGGAATAAAATATGGAGTGCTTTTTACTTGACTACTTTATGGGAAGTTTCTGAAGATATAACACAACCAAAATCGAGCAGAATAGGTTTAGATTGGTACAAATCTAAATTTCAAAAAACTTTAATAGAAATTGAAGATCATTATAGTAAATACCGTTTATCAGATGCTATTATGGCAATGTATAAATTAATTTACGATGATTTTTGTGGTTGGTTATTAGAAATTGTTAAACCAGCGTATCAACAACCAATTGATGCTAAAACATACAATGAAGTTATCGCAATTTTTGAAGATAATTTAAAGATTCTTCATCCTTTTATGCCTTTTATAACAGAAGAGGTGTGGCAATCAATAACAGAAAGAAGTAAAGAAGAAGCTTTAATTATTACTAAATACCCAACGATAACTTCTTTTGATGAATCATTAATTACCAATTTCGAGTTTGCAACAGATGTTGTTTCAGGCATTAGAACTATAAGAAAGGAAAAAAATATTGCTTTTAAAGAGGCAATAGAATTATCGGTAGTTAATAATGAGAAATTTATTAAAGATTTGGATACCGTAATTCAGAAATTAACCAATACAACTGAGGTTAGTTATGTGTCGGATAAAATAGAAGGTGCTGCATCTTTTCGTGTAAAATCGAATGAATATTTCGTACCTATTTCCTTAGATAATATAGATGTAGAAGCTGAAATAGCTAAACTAAATGCAGAATTAAAAAGAGCAGAAGGATTCTTAAAAGGAATTCAGAAAAAATTATCTAATGAGCGTTTTGTAAGTAACGCACCTGAACAAGTGATTGCTTTAGAACGTAAAAAAGAAGCAGATACACTAGCAAAGATTGAAACAATAAATTCTAGTTTAGTTTCTTTAAAATAAAAGAATAATACAGATTAAAAAAAAGATTCATCTATTTTAGATGGATCTTTTTTTATTTAAAAAGTAGTATCCTATTTTATGACATTACAGCCGTTTCACAAAATTTTTGTCTGGGGTCTCGAAGGGACCTTCTTTTTATGTTAATAAGCATTTTAAAAAACAAAACATTAATTTTTCTGACTACCACTAAGATAGACCCAATGACTATTTTCTTTTATAAAAAAGGAAGTTTCATGTATAATATCTAATTTTCCATTTTCCATAAAAAAAGCTTTAAATTCAACCGTTTTGTTTGTAACATGTATAACTTCCAACTTCACCCAATCTACAGATTTAGTCCATTTTAGCAATTCTTTTTTCTCTTTCTTCGAAGGTCTAGTACTTGTATGATGACTTATTTGTAAATAATCAATTTTAGCCAATACAAAAGCAGTATATCTAGATCGCATTAACTGTTCTGGTGAAATCACTGTATTGATATCATTATGTGCCTTTTGGCAACAATCTTTATATTTTTTATTTGGATTACAAGGACATTGCATGTGAAAGAAGTTTAATGAATAGTAGTTTTCTCTGTTTTAATTCTAAAACACTGTTCTTTTCCTAAGTATAAGGGGTCTCCATGTTTTTCAGACCAAAATCCATCTAAAATATCTTTAGTAAGGCAGCGATATACAACAACTCCTTTTAAAATAATACCATCGTCGCCTGTATAATAGAAATTTATAACAAGAATATTGTCCTTAAAAAAACCAGTTCCTAATTGCTCTTGTTGGTTGTTAATTAACCATTTTGCATCTATTCTATTATTAGAATTTAGCTCTAAAGAAAGTATGCCTTTGTAAGTGTTTTCACTTTTATCTTGATTACTTCCTAGGATGGTATAATTGCCTACTAAATCTTCAATTTTTAAGTTCATGAATTTATTTTCTTTTGTAGATAGAACAAGCAAAATGACATACTTTTATTTAACTAAAGGAATTTTAAATCCTCTTCAGGTAAATTAGTACTTATTTCTTCCTTTAATCTATGAAGTTGGTAATAATCTTCTTTTTTCCAAGTAGTTTCAATAATTCTTCCATATAAAATGGTATGATGTGCCATTTTCGCTATTAAATATCTAATCCAAAGGTATTTTTTAATTTTTCTAAAAGTGGATTTTTCTCTTTTAGTTTTTCGTATTTTTCTTGCGGAGTATAGGCAAATTTCTTTTCTACCACTTCGTTTACTTCAATAGTAATTTGAATTCCATAATTGTTAAGTTTTTCTCTTAAAAATCGAAGTAATTTTGGTTTTCCTTTGTCTAACTGACTTTTCATTAAATTGTTAGGTAAGGTAACAATAACAGAAAAGTTGGCTTTTAAAGTGGGAGCACCTGCAATTAGAATAGAAGCAATGTTTTTTTCTCCTAATTCTTGTAATTTAAAATAGTATTTTTTCCAAGCTTCTTGAAGTTCTTCTTGAGTAAAAGGAGTTCTAGGATGATTATCAAAATTTTCTTCCTCATCTGTTACCACTTTAGTTTCTCTTTTTTGTTGTAAACTTTTAAAAGATAAAGCAGAAGTTCTTCTTTTAATATTTTTAATAGAAGGTTTGCTAGGTTCTTGTGGAGTAACAGCTTTAAGAGGTTGTTTTTTTGGAACTTGTTCTTTTTCTGGTTGCTGCTTTTGTTGCGCTATTTGCTCTATAGATTTTGTAATCTTTGGCGATAAAGAAGTGAAAAAAGTAGCTGGAATTATGTAGTTGCTACTTTTTTTTTTTCTCCATCGAAGGTGATAGAGGCAATTTGCATAATACAAAGTTCTACAAGCAATCGTTGATTTTTACTCGACTTGTATTTTAAATCACAATCGTTAGCCTTATCAATTGCAGAAAGTAAAAAAGTCATAGGAGCTTTCGTTGCTTGCTCTAAATAACGTTTTTTAATAGTGTCACCAACTTCTAATAAAGGAATTGTAGCAGTATCTTTAGCAACGAGTAAATCTCTAAAATGAGAAGCCAAACCACTAATAAAATGTTGTCCTTCAAATCCTTTAGATAAAACAGTATTGTAAGCCATTAATACTTCCGGAATTTTATTTTCTAATAATAAATCCGTCATATTAAAGTAAACTTCGTAATCTAAAACATTTAAGTTTTCAGTAACCGCTTCTCTAGTCAAATTATTACCAGAAAAACTAACCACTCTATCAAAAATAGATAAAGCGTCACGCATTGCACCATCTGCTTTTTGCGCTATAATGTGTAAAGCATCATCCTCTGCTGTAATATTTTCACGCTCACATATTACTTTTAAATAATTTTTGGCATCTAAAACACCAATACGTTTAAAATCGAATATTTGACAACGAGAAAGTATGGTTGGTATAATTTTATGTTTTTCGGTAGTTGCTAAAATAAAAATAGCATGTGCAGGTGGTTCTTCTAATGTTTTTAAAAAAGCATTAAAGGCTGCTTGTGAAAGCATATGCACCTCATCAATAATATATACTTTATATTTTCCTGTTTGTGGTGGTATACGAACCTGATCGGTTAAACTACGAATATCATCTACCGAGTTGTTAGATGCAGCATCTAATTCAAAAATATTAAAAGCGAAATCTTCATCTTCCGTTATATTATCAGAACTTTCTTGATTAATACGCTTGGCAAGTATACGTGCACAAGAGGTTTTACCAACTCCTCTAGGACCTGTAAATAATAATGCCTGTGCTAAATGATTGTTTTTTATAGCATTTTCTAATGTGTTAGTGATGGCTTGTTGACCTACCACATCCTCAAAATTTTGAGGACGATACTTACGTGCCGATACTATAAAGTGTTCCATTAACGATTACTATTTGCGTAACAAAAGTAGCAAACCCAATTAGTACATACAAACAAAGTTGTGAACAAAAAAAATCTCGATAAATTATGTATTTATCGAGATGTAACTAACAAATTACAAAGGAAGATTAATTAAAAAAAACTAAACAATTTTTTATTTAAGTAATAGATAGTTTTCTAAAAACTAATTAATTCAAAAAACTGTCAATAATAGTTTCTACTTCTTTTTTAGAAGTATTAGCTTTTAAAGCAAATAAATGAGAATACATTTTTTTGTCATTTACTTTTTCTTGTAACACAATATCTTTTTTCATGTTAAAAGTTTTATCCCATTTTTTTCTTACTTTTTTCCACACTTTTTTATTTTCTTTCCACCAATCTTGTGCTGCTTTACATTTTTTATCAGCTACTTTCACGTAGGTATTATATCCCTTCTCTTGGGCTAATAAAAAATCTGCCTTACCATTTTCTCTAATAATTTTATCATTATCCTGATTATGAATCCAACCTTCTTTGGTAATTTCATGCCTATTTCTTCTATGCATTACATTGTAATCAGATCTTTTGGTGTGTTCTCTTCTTGCTAAAGGAGCATCTGTACCATTTTCCCAAAAGCTTTTTCCATCTACATGTATCCATGTTGCAGTTCCTTCGTAACGAGGACTATCGTCTACTTGAAATACTTTTTGCGTCCATTTCCTTTTACTTGTTCTTTAGAATACTCACTATACTTCCATGAATTACTTTTATTAAAAAGAAATAAATCTTGATTTTCAAACAACCAATCTTGTCTCCAGTGTTTTACAATATGGGGTTTGTCTTTAGGACCTACAATTAATAAATGTTGTAATTGAATTTTGTTTTTTTTGTCAGTAAGTATTTCTACCCATTCTAAAGCTTTGTCATGCTTCACAGCAGAAGATTTATAGTTTTCATCTTTTGAATAGTTAAAGGTTTCAGAAAAATTAAAACCTACTTGATAACAACCACTCATAGATTTTATAGCAGTAATGTCTTTTTGTTTTTTATTGGTTTGTGCATTTATAGTTACAATACCTAAAATGATAACTATAACAAATAATTTTTTCATGTTAATAGATTGTTTAATTGTAAGAACAAAAATATAAAATTTATTTAGATTGAATAAAAATAAAAGATATATTTGTGTCAAAATTATTAAGAATGTTTCTAAATAGAGTTTTTGCAGTTTTATTTTTTTTTATAGAGTTGACTAATTTTTCTCAAAAACAGAAAAAAAAGGATTCCATAAAAATGAACAAATTAGAGGAAGTTGTAGTGAGTGCTACAAGAACAGTTCGTCAACTTTCAAGTGTACCAATGCCAATTACTTTAATTTCTAAGAAACAAATTCAAAAAGTAGGAGCAGTAAGATTAAGTGATATTTTAACTGAACAAACAGGAATTACTACAGTTACAGATTTTGGAGGTTTTAGTGGGGTGCAAATGCAAGGTTTAGATGCCGAGTACACATTAATTTTAATTGATGGAGTTCCTATCATAGGAAGAAGATCTGGTAATATAGATTTAGATAGGATAACAATAAATAATATCCAACAAATTGAAATAGTAAAAGGACCTTCTTCTTCCTTATATGGTTCAGAGGCTCTTGGTGGTGTAATTAATATTATAACAGAGAAACCTAAAAGAGAAACCACAAAAGGGAGTGTACAATTTTTAAGTAGAGGAGGAGCAAGAAATGAGCTAGATATAAATACCAATATTTTATTTAAAAAAAAGCATCTAGGGGTGAACGCAAGTGTTAATTTAAATTCTAGTGGGGGTTTTGATTTATCTACCGAAACACCATTTAAAACAAGATATCCGCATAAAAATATTACAGGGAATTTAAAGCTAACCTATGATTTTTCGAATACATTGAAAGCAACCATATCGAATCGGTTTTTTTCTGAAAATCAAGATGCTCCAAATGTGAAAAATTCACAAAAAGATTGGAATACACATACAGAAGTAAGACATGATATTTCTGATAAATGGAAAGTGGATTATACGTTTTATGCAACAAAATTTAAAACAAAAAGTAGTAGTAATTTAAATGAAAGTGTTTTTAATCAGGTGTTGTTACGCCCAGAAATAAGATCACAATTTTCATTTAATAACATGGTTTTATCAGGAGGAATTGGAATGAATATAGAGGAAGTAGATAGAACAGATTTTTTACGTAAACAAACATTTAATTCTCCGTATGTTTTTAGTCAGTTAGATTATAAACCTAATAAAAAAATGAACGTAATATTAGGGGCAAGGTTTGATAATCACAGTGAATATCAATCTGCAATTAGCCCTAAATTATCTGCAAAATATACTTTTAATGAGCTGGTTTCTATAAAAGGATCTTTAGGATACGGATTTAAAGCTCCAGATTTTCGTCAACTATATTTTAATTTTAAAAATACAGCAAATGGTTATGTAGTTTTTGGAGTAAAAACGTTGAGTGAGTTGCATCACAATTTTTCAAAAGTAACTGCTTTTTCAAAAGGTTTGAATCCAGAAAACTCCATAGGGATTAATGTAGGTTTTGAAATAAAACCTTTAAAAAACCTTAAAATACAAGTGAATGCATTTAGAAATGATATAAATGATTTAATAGATGTGTTCGATACTCGATTAAATGCATACGAGAAAGAAAAAGATGAAGCTGTATTTGGAGATAGTAACGCCTACACAACAGCCTTTGAAAATGAATTTAATATTCCAATTAGCACACGAATATTTACGTACCAAAATAGAGGAAGGGTGTATACACAAGGTGTTGAATTAGATGTTAGCTATACATTGACAAATAATCTTCGTTTTTTGGGAGGATATCAATATTTAGAAGCAAAAGACAAAGACGAAGAAGCTTTGTTAGAATTGGGTCAAGTGTTTTTTAGAAAAACAACCACTTCTCCTTCAGAAGTTTTAACAAAATCAGATTATTTCGGTTTAGTAAACAGATCTAAACATACGGCAAATGCAAAGTTATTTTATGAAAATTATCAACATCGTTTTTCAGCAAACATAAGAGGGATATATAGAAGTAAGTATGCTTTGTTTGACACCAATTCGAGTCAAGGAATTATAGATAATTTCGATGAGTTTGTAGCCGGAAATATTCAATTTAAGTTAAGTGTAGAAAAAGAATTATTAAACATACTTAAACTACAGTTTGGTATAGATAATTTATTTAATGAAAGGGGAACAATTAATAAAAGTAAAGCAGCATTTACAAATAATGATAGTGCTCTATTATTAGGTAGAACCTATTACGGAAGAGTTCAATTTAATTTTTAATAATCAATAACTAATGAAACCAATACTAATTTTAAGAATACTACTTAGTGTAGTTTTAGGCGGAATGCTTTTGTATGGAGGTATCGGTAAATTTTCTAAAGAGAATCCGAGTCCTGTAAACGTAGTAAAAAAGGCACAAAAATTTCAAGAACCCAATCAAACAAAAACACTTCAAAAGGTTTTATACATAAACGGTATGAAACAGACGGGGTATTTATGGCAGTTTTTAGGAGTCATGCAAATAATATGCGGGTTGTTATTAATAAGTCAAGTATTTACAACTTTTGGGGCTATTATGGCTTTTCCAATAGTAATAAACATTTTTTTCTTCCATTGGTTTTTAGAAAGAGATGAAATAGGAGAGTTGGTGCAAACTGTAGGTTTGTTGCTAATAAATATTTGGCTGTTATACACAGAAAGAACGAAACTAAAGTCCATTATATATCAACCAGAGAAAATTAAACGACCATTGGCTTGAAGCCGAAGAGTTCGATTTTGCCGAAAAGTGACTAAGGATGTTACCAAAAAGGAGTAGTTAAGAAATAAAGAAGTTAGAGTAGTTAAGTAGTTGAGAAGTAAGGAAGTTAGAGTGGTTAAAAGAATTTGACAAAATACTCAGGATAACTTCTTAACTACTAAATTCTTTAACTCCTAAAAAAACAAATAAAGTCTTCGCCTAAAAGCGAGGGATTTCAATTCAGAATGATACAGTAAATTCAAACATAAATAGAGAAATACATATGAATCGATTAAAATTAATTTTACCGTTAGTAATTAGTACATTTTTAGGAATATCTTGTAGTGATGAAGCAAAAGAAGTAACAGTGTTACCAGTAGAATCGAAAATGATCACAAATTTATCTGCGCAACAAACTACAGATTTTACAACAACTCCACCAACCACATCGGGTGATTTTACAAAGTTCAGCTTTAAAAAAGGGGCTGTAGTTACAGATGATACTTGGGATATTGCCTTTAGGGGAACTACCATTTTAGTAAATGGAGGGACAAAAATAGGATCCTTATCTGGTGAGCCAGAAAAAACAGGAAATGCTTCCTTAACTATTGAAACAGGAACTTTTGCTAGTATAACAACTGCTCCTTCAGATACAGATTTTTTACAAGATGCTAAAGAAACTTATGCAGTACCAACAGGAAGTGGAAATGGTTGGTATACGTATGCAGGACCACCAACACATTTAATAAGTCCTATTGCAGGAAAAATATTAGTAGTAAAAACGGTTGATGGTAACTATGCAAAACTAGAAATACTATCTTATTATAAAGATAACGATGCTTCTAAGCAAGAAAACTCAAGGTATTATACTTTTAACTATCTATACAATCCAAATAAAGGAGATAAAAATATGCAATAGTTGTGTGTTGCATTTTGTTAGTTTTTAAAAGCTATTCGTTATATTCGAGTAGCTTTTTTGTATGAAATTGTTTGGTACAACGACCAAGTTTTAAAATCATTTAAAATGAAGAAAATATTCTTATTAGTTTTTTTATCGACTCTATTTATTGCTAAGGCACAATCTAAAAAAGAAGTGGCCTATTTTGCTAGTGGTTGCTTTTGGTGTGTAGAAGCAATTTTTGAAAGTGTGGAAGGTGTGGAAGAGGCGGTTTCTGGGTATGCAGGCGGGCATACATCCAATCCTACCTATCAAAAAATAGGAACAGGTACTACAGGGCATTCTGAAACTGTAGCTGTATATTATAATCCGAAAGTAGTTAGTTTTGAAACTTTAGTAGCGGTGTTTTTTGGTTCACATGACCCAACAACTGTAAATGGGCAACATCCAGATTATGGTTCTCAATATCGTTCTATTGCTTTTTACAAGACAAATAATGAGAAAAAAATAATAAAAGATGCCATTAAATTGTTAAACGAAAAGTATTATAAAGGAAAAATAGCAACAGAGGTAACGAAATTTACTAAGTTTTATGAAGCAGAAGCATATCATCAAAATTATGAGCGTATGCATCCAGAAAACCCTTATATACAAAATGTATCTATTCCAAGGTTAAATAGATTTAAAAAGAAGTTTCCTAAAATATTAAAAAAGACAGGACACTAATAAATAATGATTATACCAAATGAAAACTATTAAAAGAAACAATTTAGGATTGTTTATTGTATTTTTTGCAATCCTTTTATCTTCTTGTCAAACCACAGAAAATAAATCAATCAATATGAAAGAAACATTAACTATAAAAGTAAGTCCATTAGAATTTGAAGAAACTTTTACCACAATTAAAGGAAGAATAGAAAACAATCCGAACTTAAAATTACTGTTTGAATTAGATCATAGTGCAAATGCTGAGAAAAAAGGATTATCACTTCGTCCAACAAAGTTATTAGTTTTTGGAAATCCAAATTTAGGAACACCATTAATGAATGTAAGTCCAACATTAGCAATTGATTTACCACAAAAAATCATCATTTACAAAGAAGAAGGTAAAGTGTATATCGCTTATAATAATCCTAGTTACTTAAAAGAAAGACACGCAATTGAAGGTAAAGAAGAGTTATTAAATAAAGTGAGTGGAGCCTTAAATAAGATTACTACTTTAGAGTAATAGATTTTTTATATAAAACTTTAAATTAGTTCTATAAGAATGATTAAAGATATACTGAAATTTTTCGGTAATGGGAAAGGAAAGCCAAAAGACTCACTAAAAAAAGAAATTTATATTTTAACATCTTTATCAACTTTTGCTGGAGGTATTAAAGATAGTAATGATACATATTGGACTTGTGGACAACCATTTCTTGCTTATGTAGATTGTGAAACAAATCAGCTTCATAAAATGAAAGGGGAGATTAGTTGGCAAACAAAAGATAGTGATAATCATCCTTTTGATTTTAAGTCTAAAACAATTTATAAAGTAAAAGTAAAAAACAATAAAGAAAACAATTTGTTAAGTTTTCCTTTAATTGAAGTAACTGAGAGTTTCGTTAAAAATGATCAGTTACTATCTTTAATCGACGAATTTTTTATAGTAGATACTGTTGCTAATTTTGAGTTTAAAAAAGAAGATAATAGTGCTGAAGGTGAATTAAATTGGTTAGGAAGAGATATTTATGTGTACTTTTTAGATGTTCCAAATATCGATTCTGCAAAACAAACCTTAACCCATTTAAAAAAGATGGTAAAAAACACTTATTCTTGGAATAAGAAATTAAGGACATATATTGCAGAACAGACGCTTGAAAAAGTAAATGATTGGCTTTTAAAAGAAAATAGATATTCTAAAATAACAAAGCATATTTTAAAAGAGGACTTAGTTATTGAGTCTATAAACATCTATTCCAATGGTGATTTTTTCATTTCGTATATTTTTGAAACATATCATTATATGATAAATGTGGAAGGAAATGTAAATGGAGATCTCAAAAAAGCATATTTAGAAGAATAATACTTTCTTTTTAAAATATTTAGTCATTTGTTAAGAATTAACGCTTTTCTTCAAAGAAGACAAAAACAGATTTTACAAATAGAAAAAAAGAGCTAATTAAAAAAGGGGTTCCTGTAAATAATGCTACTGTTTTTAAAGTTTCTTCATTTTTGTTCTGAAAAATTAATAGATAAAAGGAAATGAATAAACAAAACAATCCAATTAATGAAATGATATTTTTGATGTTGCCTTTTTTTATAAAGCGAAGCATACTTAAGAAGATTAATAATTTACCTAGTAAAGAAAATAATCCAACAAAAATAAAACTAGTTTCAGAATCATTTGCACTAAAATTAAATGAAGAAAAACCGTTTTCAATCAATTGATGAATACTAAAAAAATCTACTAAAAGCATAGGTGCTATTCCATGTCCGATAGCAATAATTACAAAAGAAAAAGAAACTATAGTCCAAATTTTAAGCTGTTTCATGTTAGTGTTAATTGTATGCGGCAAAGTATCTATAAAATCATTGCCAAAATAATTTACTTTAACTGTAGACTATCTATATTTCCTTTTTCTCCAAAAATTAAAAACAAAACCAAACAAAGCTAATAAACTAATAGGAACTATACTGTTTAAAAACTGCCAAAACGTTTTTTCTTTATAAGCACGTTTTTTATCTAATATTTGTAGCTTAATAGATTTATTACGTAAGTTAATTAAACCATTATCATCTAATAAATAATCGATAGTATTTAATAAAAAATCTTTATTTCCAAAGCGTTGTTGTGTCCACTTATCTACTGCTAAATCGTAAGGTTTTCCTTTTAGAATTTGATTTCTTCCAATATCTCCATCTGCAATTACTACCATTTTATTTGCTTCAGAAATAGATTTGAAATTTGAGGTTTCAAAAGGTTTGGTTCTACTTTCATAAGCAGAATGAAAATTACCCTCTAACAATACTGCTAAAAGTTGATTATTGGCAGTATATTCCTTTTGTAGAGGTTCTCTAGTAATCTCTTTCAATTGAATAATTTTTGGAACTCCAGATAGTTTAGAAGTTACAGAGCTTACTAGAAGAGGTGTTTTTTTAATGTCTTTTTGTATAGTATCTATTTGCGTGGTAAATCGAAAACGAACTGGTAGAATGTTTTTCGTAATTGGATGATTTGGATTTGCACCTACTAGCGGATGATAAAACCAATCAAAACTCTCAAATTTAGGCTGATTACCACTATTTCCAGCAGCTAAAGTTAATTTAGAAGCATAAATATCTTGAACTAATTTATTATTTATTCGCACACCATAACTAAATAACAGATCCGTTAAGTTTAAATCGCGACGAAATGCCATCATTCTTCCTTCATTATATAAACTATCTGTATCTGCATTTAAATTATCAATCATCCATAAAGTTTTACCACCATTAATGATAAATTGATCTAAAACCAACTTTTCTTTATCGGTAAACTTTTCTGTAGGTTTGGCAATGATAGATAAATCAAACTTTTTTAAATCTTGCGTTGTTTTAACAGGGTTATTTTGTGCAGAATCTAGCGTAAACTTAGCTAAATGATATTTTTTTCTTAGTTCACTAAGTAAACTATACATTTTTATGTCCTCTAATTCGCCATTTCCAGCTAAAATAGCAATGCTCTTTTTTTTCTTTTCCGTAACTAAATGAATAGCATTTGCAAAAGAGTATTCAAGAGATGAAATAGCAGTTTCTAATTGACTTTCTTGAGAGGAAGTGTTGGTATTTGAAAGTAAGGAAACAATTTGTTTCTTTTTGCCATAAAATATTTCAGCCCATGGAAATATAATGGTTTCCGATAATTTACCATCCTCTTCAACGGTTAACCGACTAGCAGACATACCGTTTTTTATTAATTCTTCACCAATACCATCTGGATTTACAAAACGAAAACGAATTGCAGAATTTTGTGATTTTAATTCTTCAAGAAATTGACGAGTTTCTATTTGTAACCTTTGAAACTCTGAAGGAAAATCTCCTTCTAAATACACATTAACAATTAAAGGTTTATTTATTTTTTCTACTAAAACACTAGTCGTTTCTGATAATGAATATCGTTTATCTTTCGTTAAATCAAATCGCTTAAAAAACGAAGTACTTAAGAAATTAAGTATTATTAAAACTGCTAAAAGAAGAAGTGTTGTTTTTATTTTTTTATTCATTTTCTAACTGTTTTTTAGTGATGTATAAAAAGAAAAAACTAACACTAGCAAAATAAATAATATCTCTAGTGTCTATAACTCCACGACTAATACTTTTAAAATGTTCGTTAAAACCAAGTAATTTTATATAGTAATTGGAAGTGCCTAATAAATCTGCAAGCGCATCAAATCCATAAAAAAGAAAAAAACAAATACAGATTCCTAAAATGAAAGCAGTAATCTGACTTTTAGAAAGTGTAGATGTAAATAAGCTAACGGCAGTATAAGAAGAAGCTAAAAAAAACAGACCAAAATAAGAGCCAATAATAGCACCGATATCTAAATTTCCTTTCGGGTTTCCTAAATCATAAATGGTATATACATACATTAATGTAGGTATAAGAGCTATATAAACCAATAATAAAGCAGCAAAATACTTACCTAAAACTATTTGCCAGTCACTTAATGGTTTTGTTCTTAAAATTTCAATAGTTCCTACACTAAATTCATCGGCAAAACTCTTCATTGTAATTGCAGGAATTAAAAATAAGAACAACCAAGGAGTTAAATAAAAGAAGGAATTTAAATCTGCAAATCCAGCATTTAAAATATTGAAACTGTCTTTAAAAACCCATAAAAACAATCCGTTTATGAGTAAAAAGACACCGATTACTAAATAAGCAACAGGTGAAGCAAAAAATGAATTAAATTCTTTTTTTAATATTGAAATCAATTTTTTATAATTTATATTGTTATCAGTTATCAGTTATCAGTTATCAGTTATTTGTTTCATTGATAATTGCTCACTGATAAAAGATCATTGTTAATTGTTTACTCCAAACTTACAACTTTATCAACACTCCAAGCAAATGGCTTATCGTTAAAAAAAACTTTTGTTTCTGCCCAAATATTTTTAAATAAATCAGAATTTCTATAATTCTCTAAATCTTGTTCTGTGTTCCAATAACTATAAGTAAAAAACACATTTGTATTCGTTTTATCTCTGTATAACTCTAATAAACGGCACCCAGGAAAATTTCGTATATATTCTTTCTTTTTTTCAAAATTAGCCAAAAAAGTAGTAATTTTTTCAGGCTGAAAACTCAACTTTACAATACGTATAAACATACTTTTTAATTAATAGGTTACAAAATCAGATTTTTCTTCGTTAATAAATTCTACTGTGATCGTATCTCTATAATTTAAACCTAATAGAGTAGATGCGCCCCCAACTGTTTTTAAATTACTTCTATAAATTGCAATTTCTAAGAAATTTGCAGAATTAAATAAAGCTAGTTTTTTTCCATCATATAATCGTATATCTTCACTATTAAAATCAATGATGTCATTATATTGTTTAAAAACATTAGTAAAAGTATATCTACGAGCAGTAATAGTAAAAGCTCTTTCTTTACTAATTTCAGTAAATAATTTCTTGCTAATATTACTTATTACATTCCCATAATTATCAATATAAATAACTCCTCCAATGATGATATTTTTCTCTTGATTTATTTTAGGTTGAATTTCAATCATTTTTTTATACGACTGAGTTTCTTTACCAATAACATCTAGTTTACCACCTTTGGCTATAAAACTTGCAACTTTAACAAAAACATCCAATACAGGAAAACTACTTTCTATATGATTATGAATATTAATTTCAACAATTTTTGTTGGGTTTATTTCTGATGCAATCATAGAGATAACACCATTATCAGGGCAAATAAAGTAATGCTCATCTAGCAAAATGGCTAAATGTTTGTTTTGTATACTTAATTCAGAGTCAACCCCAATAATATGTATCGTTCCTTTAGGAAAACTTTTATAGGCATTTTTAACAATATATGCAGTCTCTGTAATATTAAAAGGAGATATTTGATGTGTAATATCTACAATTTTAGCTTCTGGTAGCTCAGAATAAATAGCTCCTTTTACAGTTCCAGCAAAATGGTCTTTGGTGCCAAAATCAGTAGTTAAAGTAATGAAAGCCATTAAAAATTAATTGTTAATTATTTTGTGAAAAACTAAGCTAAAAATTACCGCAAAGCTACACAAATGAATAAAATAATCCTTACATTTAAGCATAATAAAATTAAAATTTAAGCATTTGAACGAGAGAGTTATTGAATTAACAGAAATTAATCCAAATGAATTTTTTGGTGCAGAAAACAGAACAATATCTTTATTAAAAACATATTTTCCTAAAATTAAAATTGTTGCTAGAGGAAATAAACTAAAAATTTATGGAGATAAAGAAATCTTAGATGAGTTTGAAAAACGATTAAATAGTTTAATTAAATACTTTAATAAGTATAATAAACTAGATGAAAATAGTATTGAACGTATTTTAACTTCTAACGGAAAAGAAGAAATAGAAAGGAAATTAGGGAATAAAAGCGATGTGTTAGTACATGGAGTAAATGGAAAAGTGATTACCCCTCAAACAGAGAATCAGCGAAAGTTGGTGGCTTTAATGAGTAAAAATGATTTACTATTTGCTGTTGGCCCTGCAGGAACGGGAAAAACATACACTGCAGTAGCATTGGCAGTAAAAGCTTTGAAAGAGAAAGATGTACGTAGAATAATTTTAACAAGGCCAGCAGTAGAATCTGGTGAAAACCTTGGTTTTTTACCAGGAGATTTAAAAGAAAAATTAGATCCGTATATGCAACCTTTATACGATGCATTAAGAGATATGATTCCGTCAGAAAAATTACAAGCTTATTTAGAAAATGGAACCATTCAAATAGCACCTTTAGCGTTTATGAGAGGTAGAACATTAGATAATGCTTTTGTAATTTTAGATGAAGCACAAAATACCACGCATGCGCAAATGAAAATGTTTTTAACCCGAATGGGAAAGCATGCAAAGTTTATAATTACAGGAGACCCTGGTCAAATAGATTTACCAAGAAAGCAAGTTTCTGGACTAAAAGAGTCTTTATTGGCTTTAAAAAGCATTGATGGTATTGGTCAAATTTATTTAGATGATAAAGACGTAGTTCGCCATCGTTTAGTGAAGAAGATAATTAAAGCATATAAGAGTATTGAGACAGAGTAGTTGTTACTTAGTCTAAAATTTTATAGAAAAATAATGGTTTAAATTGAAATGAAAATACCAACGATAAAAGGCGTAATAGATAGGCGGATTTTAATTAACTATCAAATTGATAAAAAAACATTAGAGAACTATTTACCCAAACCTTTTAAGCCAAAATTAATAAATGGAAAAGGTATAGCTGGTATTTGTTTAATAAGATTAAAACAAATTAGACCAAAAGGATTACCAAAGCAAATTGGAATTTCTTCAGAAAATGGAGCGCATAGAATTGCTGTAGAATGGTTAGAAAATGGAATTATTAAAGAAGGTGTTTATATACCAAGAAGAGATACTTCTTCAAAAATAAATTCTTTAGCAGGAGGAACCATATTTCCTGGAGTTCATCATTTGGCAGATTTTACTGTAAATGAAAAAGAAGGTAATTATGAAGTTGGTTTTGTAAGTGAAGACAAAACATCTCTATCCATTAAAGCAAAAGAAACCAATGTTTGGAATAAAGGAAGTGTCTTTGAAAATATAGAAGATATATCTGCTTTTTTTGAAAAAGGATCTATAGGATATTCACCTTGCAAAAATAATTTCGATGGACTTAAATTAAGGGTATTTAAATGGAAAGTTTCACTTTTAAATGTTGAAAGAGTAAAGTCTAGTTTTTTTGAAGATGAGCGTATTTTTCCAAAAGGGTCTGTGAAATTTGATAGTGCATTATTAATGAAAGATATTGATCATGAATGGATTGGGTTGAAAAGAATTCGTAAAGATTAATTCTGTAATAAATAATATTCCTCTATAAAAAACAATTCCAAAAAAAGATTAAAAAGTTTACTTTTGCGCTACAACAACGCAACACAATGAATACAATTAACAACACCAACTTTAACTTTCCTAAACAAAAATCAGTATACAAAGGAAAAGTAAGAGAAGTATACAATATTAACGAAGAGTTATTAGTAATGATAGCATCAGATCGTTTATCTGCTTTTGATGTAATTATGCCTCGTCAAATACCATTTAAAGGACAAATTTTAAATCAAATTGCTACTAAAATGATGAAGGATACAGAAGATATTGTTCCGAATTGGTTACTAGCAAATCCAGATGAAAATGTTGCCATTGGTCATTTATGTGAACCTTTTAAAGTAGAAATGGTAATTCGTGGATATCTATCAGGGCATGCAGCAAGAGAGTATAAAGCGGGTAAAAGAACATTGTGTGGAGTAGCAATGCCTGAAGGCTTAAAAGAGAATGACAAATTTCCAACACCAATTATAACACCATCTACTAAAGCAGATAATGGAGAACATGATGAAGATATTTCTAGAGAAGAAATTTTAGCAAAAGGAATTGTATCTGAAAAAGATTATATCATTTTAGAAGATTATACCAGAAAATTGTTTGCTAGAGGAACAGAAATAGCCAAAAAACGTGGGTTAATTTTAGTAGATACAAAATATGAATTCGGAAAAACCAAAAGTGGAAAAATAGTATTAATTGATGAAATTCATACACCAGATTCATCAAGATATTTTTATGAAGAAGGTTATGAAAAGCGTCAAGAGAAAGGAGAAAAACAAAAGCAACTCTCTAAAGAGTTTGTACGTCAATGGCTAATAGAAAATGGATTTCAGGGAAAAGAAGGACAAGAAATTCCTGAAATGTCTGACGAAAAAATCAGCGAAATTTCCAATCGCTATATTGAATTGTATGAACAAATAATAGGAGAAAAGTTTAAAAAAGGTGAAACAAGCGATATTTTGAATCGTATAGATAAAAATGTAGCACAATTTTTAAATGCAAGATAAAAGACTAACTATTCGTCCTGTTTTAAATTTATCTTCTAAAATAACAGAAGAAAATTTTCAGAATGTAACACTACGACCTGTTTTAAAATTACAACACAATCTTATAATTAGTATGTTTTTTCATTTCTGTAATAAACAAAAAATAAGTATCGCAGAAATTAAAAAAGAGAGTTTTCAACAAGAAATTACTACAATAATAAAAAAGAATACTGTTTTAAGAAATCAATTACTAGGTTTAATTATTGGTCAGTTTACACAAGAAGAATTTTTAGTGTATAAAGAAAATGACTCGGAATTTAATAAGAGAATTTTAAATATGATTGGGCAAAGAATTAGTGATTCTTGTGAAGATAAAAAAACATAATCATCATAAATGATTATGTTTTTTTATTTTTAATACTCTTTTGTGTCACAAAAAGATTGTACGATGCAAGATATAGGGTTTTCTGGGCAAATGCATACATTTTTACCAATAGTCTTTTTTTGTTCTTCTTTACTTAAGATATGAACATTTTTTAGATTAGATACTGTTTCAAACATTGTTTTAAATTTAGTTAATTGTTATAAAAATAATGATTTTATTTTAAAAAATAATAAAAAAAGGATGTCGTATTTAATTTTAATCAAAGGCTAAAGGGAGAATTTATTGTAGAACTTAACCTACGAATAGATTCAATTTTTTATTATGTCAGATTTTAATTAAAAACTATTTAATACTTTTATCAACCAAATAATCAAAACAAACAACAATAATAATGATAATAGAACCAAGAACTAGAGGGTTTATCTGTTTAACATCGCATCCTGTAGGTTGCGAACAAAACGTGAAAAATCAAATAGAGTATATAAAATCTAAAGGTAAAATAGAAGGCGCTAAAAAAGTATTAGTAATAGGTTCTTCAACTGGTTTTGGATTAGCTTCAAGAATTACCAGTGCATTTGGTTCAGATGCTGCTACTATTGGAGTTTTCTTTGATAAACCAGCAAGTGAAGGAAGACCGGCTTCTCCAGGATTTTATAATACGGCAGCTTTTGAAAAAGAAGCTGCTAAAGCAGGTTTATATGCTAAAAGTATTAATGGTGATGCTTTTTCAAAAGAAATTAAAGAACAAGTAATTAACTTAATAAAAGAAGATTTAGGACAAATAGATTTAATTATCTATAGCTTGGCTTCGCCTGTAAGAACGCATCCTGAATCTGGTAAACGATTCAAATCAGTTTTAAAGCCAATCGGACAAGAGTTTTCCAATAAAACAGTCGATTTTCATACAGGCAAAGTATCAGAAGTTTCCATAAAACCAGCAGAAGGAAACGATATTGCTAATACCGTCACTGTAATGGGAGGTGAAGATTGGAAAATGTGGATAGATGCTTTAAGTAATGAAAATTTATTAGCAGAAGGTGCTACAACAGTTGCCTATTCATACATAGGACCATCATTAACAGAGGCTGTTTACAGAAAAGGAACTATTGGAGCTGCAAAAGATGATTTAGAAGCAACCGCTTTTACTATTACAGACGATTTAAAATCGATAGGAGGTAAGGCATATGTTTCTGTAAATAAAGCATTAGTTACGCAGGCAAGCTCTGCAATTCCTGTAATTCCATTATATATATCATTATTATTTAAAGTAATGAAAGAAAAGGGAATTCATGAAGGTTGTATAGAGCAAATTCAACGTTTGTATAGCGAACGTTTATTTGGAGGAAGCTTAGATTTAGATGATAAAGGAAGAATAAGAATCGACGATTGGGAAATGCGAGAAGATGTGCAGGCAGAAATTACAGAACTTTGGGAAAAAGCAGAAACAGATAACCTAACTGAAATTGGAGATTTAGAAGGATATAGTAATGATTTCTTTAATTTATTTGGATTTAAAGTGGAAGGAATTGATTATGATCTAGATGTTAATGAATTAGTAGAAATACCAAGTATTCAGTAATTTTAATAACAAGTAAAATCAAAAGGGAAATTACTAAGTTATTATCTCAGATTTAATCAATTAGAATTTCCCGATGCTTGCGTCGGTGGTTGAAAGGAAAGTTTGAAAACCTTAGGTTTTCATAAAACTAAAAATAAACTTTCTTCCGTTGAATACTTCGTGGGCTTGCCCCGAGGATTATTTACTGATATGAAAAATTTTGCTAAAAATACCTCAAAGAAGTAAATACGCGGAAATTGTCATAACAAATGAAAATATAATTCACTTAAATTGAGGGTCTTACTTTTTTAAAAAATAAAAAACAGCGGTTTTACTGACTACAGAGAATTAAAAATGGGATTTATTAGTTTTTATCGAACAACAATAGAAAGAAATTTTAAAAACGATCAACAACTAGAAATAGATATTTTTCAATTAAGCGCTTTTAAAGAAACATTAAATGAATTTACAAGACCTATTGTTAATTCTATTTAAAATATTGAAGAATTAAAACTAGATAACATTACTTTTTTAGATCTTAATGATTTAATAGCTACAGGAACAGGTTTTGTGTCTGTATTTTTAGAAGAAAATTCTAAATTATTGGCATATGAAGCAGCAGCAATAAAAAGAAAAGTAACACGAACAAAAAAAGATGTTAATGGTAGTGATTTTTCGGAATAAAATAGAGAAAAATTGTATCGAGAATCATCATTTTAGTTCTAAAATAGTTCTCGATACACTTTTTTTACCTCAAAAGTGCTCGAACTTACATTTAGTGCTATTAAAATTACTAAATGCACAACGGGTATAGAATAAATAATAGATAATTAAATTTATTTATATGAAAAATATTAGAGTTTGATTAAATTTAATCAAATACTCAATCAATCCTTACGAATTATAAAAATCATAATTTATAATTCGTAATTAATTATTACTTTGCAACAAATACATATTGAAAATGACGTTTGATTTACAATACAATTCAGAAAGAACAAAATTAATAATACCAGAATACGGTAGACATATACAACAATTAGTGAATCATTGTGTAGAATTACCTACACAAGAAGAACGAAATACAATGGCGAAAGCTATTATAGATGTAATGGGAAATTTACAACCCCACTTAAGAGATGTACCTGATTTTAAACATAAATTATGGGATCAATTACACATTATGTCTGATTTTAAATTAGATGTAGAATCTCCTTACGAACAACCATCTAAAGAAGAGTTAAGAGAAAAACCAAAATCACTTCCTTATCCTAAATCGGCTTCTAAGTATCGTTTTTATGGTACTAATATTCAAACAATGATCGATATTGTTTTAACATGGGAAGAAGGAGAAAAGAAAGAAGCATTAGTATACACAATTGCTAATCATATGAAAAAATGTTATCTAAATTGGAATAAAGATAATGTAGATGATGAGGTAATTTTTCAGCATTTATTTGAATTATCGGATGCTAAAATTGATTATAGAGGAAAAGAGGACGAATTAGTAGATACAAAAAGTTTATTAAGATCGAGAGGTGCTGCTCAAGGAAAGAAAAAACAAACCAATAACAAACATAATAAAAATCGCAAAAAATAAATGGCATCATTTAAAATAGAAGGAGGGCACAAGCTTAATGGAATTATTACACCACAAGGCGCAAAAAATGAAGCGTTACAAATAGTTTGCGCTGTATTACTTACTTCTCAAAAAATTACTATTAATAACGTACCTGATATTATAGATGTTAACAAGCTTATTTTTATTCTAGGAGAATTAGGAGTAAAAATAGAAAAATTAGGTCCAAATTCTTATAGTTTCCAAGCAGACGAAATTAATTTAAACTATTTAGAAAGTCCAGAATTTAAAAGAGACGGAAGCTCTTTAAGAGGTTCTATAATGATTGTAGGTCCTTTATTAGCTCGTTTTGGAAAAGGATATATTCCTAGACCTGGAGGAGATAAAATAGGAAGGAGAAGGTTAGATACACATTTTGAAGGATTTATCAATTTAGGAGCAAAGTTCCGTTATAATAGAGAAGAATATTTTTACGGGGTAGAAGCGCCAGATGGGTTAGTAGGTACGGATATGTTGTTAGATGAAGCTTCTGTAACAGGAACGGCAAATATTTTAATGGCAGCTGTATTAGCTAAAGGAACTACAACCATATACAATGCAGCTTGTGAACCTTATATTCAACAATTATCTAAAATGTTGAATAGCATGGGAGCTAAAATTTCTGGAGTAGGGTCTAATTTATTGACCATTGAAGGGGTAAAAGTGTTAGGAGGTTGTGAACATAGAGTTTTACCAGATATGATAGAAATAGGAAGTTGGATTGGTATGGCAGCAATGACACAATCGGAACTTACTATTAAAGATGTTTCCTGGAAAAACTTAGGACAAATACCAGATGTTTTTAGAAAGTTAGGAATTAATTTAGAGAAAAAAGGGGACGATATTTACATTCCTTCTCAAGATTCCTATGAAATTCAAAATTATATAGACGGATCTGTATTAACAGTTGCAGATGCTCCTTGGCCAGGTTTTACTCCAGATTTACTAAGTATTGTATTGGTAGTAGCTACACAAGCAAAAGGAACGGTGTTAATTCATCAAAAAATGTTTGAAAGCCGTTTGTTTTTTGTAGATAAACTAATTGATATGGGAGCAAAAGTTATTTTATGCGACCCGCACAGAGCAACAGTGATAGGGCATAATCGCCAATCACAATTAAAAGCTACTAAAATGACTTCTCCAGATATACGTGCTGGTATTTCATTGTTAATAGCAGCTTTATCTGCAAAAGGAACTAGTATTATCCATAATATAGAACAAATAGATAGAGGATACGAGCGCATTGTAGAACGTTTAAAAGCTATTGGAGCTAAAATTGAAAGAATAGAAGATTAAAGATACATTCAATATTTTTTGAAAAAAAAGATAAAAAGCACTAAAGAGAAAAACATCTTTGGTGCTTTTATTATTTACAAAGTAGAATATGGTTATAACTCGACTTATTGATAAAAAAAATGCAAGTAAAAAACCTCCGTTAGAAACGGAGGCTTTGATTTTCAGATTAGCCCCATAGGGGCAACACGTCAAAGACTATT
>CANMJA010000035.1 GCA_947498055.1 uncultured Tenacibaculum sp. | reverse complement strand
CGGTGTACTTTCTAATTTCATATTTGAAATTTAACCTTTTTTATATTCTTTTCAAAATTACCCTTGCAACGGTCTTATAATGTTCATTAGTAAAAAGAAATATTTGTTATCTCTTATGATAAAAGAGAAATAATTATCTTCTATTACAACCTCATTTATTTCATTCACTTTAAATTTTTTATTCTCTAAAGACTTAAATTCTTTGGATCTGTTGCTTGAAAAAACTCCATTTAACTTGAAATCTAAAACCAAATCATTCATCACTCTACTTACTTCTTCTTTTTCATCCTTATCAAGACTTCTTCCTACATAACTTGTATATGTCCAATCAACTACTTTCCATTTTCCTTCTATAGTTTCGTTATTTCCTTTAACAGAACAAGAAGCAACTGTAACTACACAAATACTAAACAGCACTAAAAATAAACCGTGGAATTTCATTTCTTTTATTTTTATTAAAATGATATTTTTAAGTAAAGATACTATAACCACATAAAAAAACGATCAGAACATATAATTCTGACCGTTTGTAATCTATTTCTGTAGAGTAAGAATCTATTTTAGATTTTTCTTATTTTCTTTTCTAATATTTCTTTATTAGAACGATATAGAAACCTAACTTCGACTTCAACTCTGTTACCTTTATTTCTTGTTTACCTTATAACTGTTCACAGATAAATAGCAACTAATAATTATTTTAACCCTCTTGCTTTTAACATTGGAGCTGCTTGCGGATTACGACCTGCAAAGGTTTTATACATTTCTGCATAATCCATCGTATTTCCTTTCGATAAAACTTCTTTACGAAACTTATCTCCATTTTTTCGTGTTAACAATCCGTTATTTTTAAACCAATCATACGCATCATGACTCAACATTTCTGTCCATAAATACGAATAATACCCTGCTGCATAACCTCCACTAAAAATATGTGCAAAGTAAGTAGAACGGTACCTTGGTGGAATTTGATCTACTTTTAATTTCATTTTTGTTAATGCTTGTTCTTCAAATTTTGCTACATCTTCAATTTTAGTATCAACACTAATTGTATGCCATTGCATATCTAAGTTAGAAGAAGCTAAATTTTCTATAATAGAATATCCCTGATTAAAAGTTCCGGCATCTTTAATCTTTTTTAATAATGATGCAGGAATAACTTCACCTGTTTTATGATGTAACGCATAATTATTTAGTACTTCAGGGTGTGTAGCCCAGTTTTCGTTGAATTGTGAAGGGAATTCCACAAAATCTCTTGCAGTACTTGTACCAGAGATAGAAGCGTATTGCTGATTTCCAAATAATCCATGCAATGCATGTCCGAATTCATGAAACATCGTTTCTACATTACCAAAACTAATCAATGCAGGCTCTCCTTCTGCTGGTTTTGGCGAGTTACATACATTATAAACTACTGGTTTTTGGTTTCTTAGTTTCGATTGTTTTACGAAAGAGCTCATCCATGCTCCTCCTCTTTTACTATCTCTAGCAAAAAAATCACCATAAAATAACCCTAACTTACTTCCATCTTCTTCAAATAATTCATACACCACTACATCTGGATGGTATGTTGGAATATCTGTACGTTTTTTAAACGTAATTCCATATAATTTTTGTGCGGCATAAAACACTCCTTTTTCAAGTACCGTAGTTACTTCAAAGTAAGGTTTTACTTCTTCTTCGTTTAAATTATACTTAGATTTACGCACTTTTTCTGCATAATGATTCCAATCGTATGGTGCTAATTCAAAATTTCCTCCGTTTTTAGTAATTTCTGCCTGAATTTCTTTAATTTCAGATGCTGCTTTTTCTAACGATCCTGGAATTAAATTTTTAAACATATTAAAAACCTTATCTGGTGTAGACGCCATTGTTCCCTGTAAACTCCAAGCTGCATAATTATCAAAGCCTAAAATTTTTGCTTTTTTAGCACGTAATGCTACCATTTTACTTACTAATTCTGTAGTATCAAATGTTCCTCCTTCTGCTCTACATGCAGATTTTTTAAATAATTCTTCTCTTACTTCTCTATTTTCTAAGGTTTGTAACGAAGGTTGTTGTGTGGTATTTATTAATTGAATTTCATACTTTCCGTCTTTTGTAATAGATTTTATTTTTTCTTCAGAAAAACCTTTTAATTTTTCTTTATTTGTAACAACAACTCCTCCTTTTTTACTAGCATCTAATAATTTTTTTCCAAAATCGTTCGATAAACTTGCTATTTCAGCATTAATTTCTTTCAATTCTTTCTTTTTATCTTCTGATAAATTTGCTCCTGCTTTCGAAAAACTCTTAAAATATTCTTTTACTAAATGTTTCGATTCTGCATCTAATTCAGAAGAAGCTAAACCATTATAAACGGTTTTAATACGCTCAAATAATTTAGTGTTCAATAAAATTTCATCTCCGTGTTTAGAAAACTTAGGCGCTAGTTCTTTTTGGTTTGCACGAAGTACATCATTGGTATGTGCACCTGCCAAAGCACCAAATACAGCATTTACATTGTCTAATGTTTTACTACTTTCTTCTAATGCTAAAATGGTATTCTTAAAAGTAGGGGCTTCTGTATTTGCAACAATTTTTGCAATTTCTTCATTTTGTAATTCCATACCTTTTAAAATGGCAGGCATAAAATGTTCGTTCTTTATTTTGGTAAAATCTGGCGCACCATAATCTAAGGTACTTTTTACTAATAACGGATTTTCTGTTATTGTTGTACTCATCTCCTTTTTTTCTTTGGTATCTTTTTTAGTTTCCTTGGTGTTACAACTTACCATAAAAGCAAGTGTAGCAGCAATAAGTATATGTTTTTTCATTGTAAATATTATTTTAGTTTGTCGATATTATTATTTGTTAAATTTTGAAGATTCGCTGTAATTTTATCTATAGGCCAATCCCACCATTGTAACTGTAACAACTTCTTTATAATAGTTTCTTCAAAACGTTTTTTTATCTCTTTTGCAGGGTTTCCTCCTACAATAGTATAAGGTTCTACATCTTTTACCACGGTAGCATTTGTAGCAATAATTGCTCCATCTCCAATAGTAACTCCTGCCATTATTGTTGCATTATACCCTATCCAAACATCATTTCCTACATGTATATTTCCTTTATTCGGATAGGTTTTTCCTTCCATGGCATGTTCCCAGCCATTGCCAAAAATAGCAAATGGGTAAGTAGACAAAGATTCTGTTAAATGATTGGCTCCATTCATTATAAATTTTACATCTGAAGCAATCATGCAAAACTTACCAATAATCAGTTTATCTTCTGTAAAATCGAAATGATACTTTACATTCTTTTCAAAGTTTTCTACGTTTTCAAAATCGTCATAATAGGTGTAATCTCCAACAATAATATTCGGATTTTTAATTACGTTTTTTAAAAAACAAAGTCTTTCGTAATTTTTTAGCGGAAATGGTATGTCTTTATCGGGTCCTATCATGTATTAATCAACAGCTTTTAAACTTAAATCCATATTATAAACCGAGTGTGTTAAAGCTCCCGAAGAAATAAAATCTACTCCACAATCGGCATACTTACGAATTGTTTTTTCATTAATTCCGCCAGAAGATTCTGTTAAACAAATATCTCCTATTAAAGCCACTGCTTTTCTGGTATCTTCATAATTAAAATTATCTATTAAAATTCTGTACACACCTGTATTAGATAAAATTTCTTTAATTTCTTCTAAATTTCTTGCTTCTACAATAATTTTAATATCTAATTTTTTTTCTGCTAAGTACTTTTTTGTTTTGGTAATTGCTTGTGTTATACCGCCAGCAAAATCAATATGATTATCTTTTATCATTACCATATCATACAAAGCAAATCGATGGTTTTCTCCTCCTCCAATTTTTACTGCCCATTTTTCTAAGGCTCTAATTCCTGGAGTTGTTTTACGGGTATCTAACACCTTTGTTTTTGTACCTTCTAATAAATCCATAAACGAACGAGTTTTAGTGGCAATAGCACTCATACGCTGCATCGCATTTAGTACCAAACGCTCTGCTTGTAAAATAGATTGGGATTTACCAGATACATACAACACAATATCTCCGTACTTTACCTTTTCTCCATCTTCTATTAACACTTCTACTTTTAACTCTTTATCTACATATGCAAACACCATTTTAGCAAATGCTACTCCTGCAATTATTCCCTCATCTTTTACTAATAGTTTTGCTTTACCCTCTGCTTCTGCTGGTATACAAGAAAGTGAAGTATGATCTCCATCTCCAATAT
Source organism: uncultured Tenacibaculum sp. (assembly GCA_947498055.1). Classification (GTDB taxonomy): domain Bacteria; phylum Bacteroidota; class Bacteroidia; order Flavobacteriales; family Flavobacteriaceae; genus Polaribacter. The sequence goes on along the minus strand of CANMJA010000035.1, from coordinate 41,134 downwards.
CTTCTCTTATAGCATTTGCTATAATTAACTCTAATTCTTTATTAAATTGTTCTTTAGATATCATAGTTTAAAATCGATTTATTATTTATATCGTTTGAAAGCCGTTACTTGAATCTTTGGTTTTCTTAAGATTCCACTTTTTTTATTCTTTACATAATATAATAACAATATTACAATAAATATTAATAAATAGTCTAATAGTAACTTACAGAGATTAGCCTTAATAGAAGTTAGGTTATCTTGTATAAATGCTTTGTAAATAAATATGAGCAAGAAAATTGTTTGATAAATTCTTTTTAAAACTATAAAAAACGAGATTATATAAAACTAATTGTTTTTCTAGTAATAAAATAGGTACTTATAAAACCCAAAAAACTCTCTAAATGCGGCATAAATATCTCTACTTTCAAAGAAATTACAATGCACTCCTTTTACATATTTCACTCCTACTTGCATAAAAGCCAATTTACACCGAGTAACATGAAAATATTGTGATACTACAATAGCAGAAGAGTCAAAAGGGTATTCTTTTTTGAAATTTAAAGCTGTACTTCTTGTATTTATTCCTTCATTATCAATTTTTATAAACTTTTTCAGCACTCCTTTAGAAACTAAATAATCAGACATTACTGTGCCTTCATAAAAACCCTCTTTTCCTAAGCCTCCACTAACGTATATTTCTGTAACCAATGAATCTCTTAATAATACAAGTCCCCTATCTAATCTTGCTTTTAATCGTTCAGATAAACTTCCGTCTTCATTCACCTTAGACCCAAAAATTACAGCGACCTTAGCTTTTTCAACTTCATCATCTATTAACCCGTCTGATATAATAACTATTTCATGTACTAAAAATACGACACAAAATAATAAGACTATTTTTTTCATTTTCGTTTTCACTGATTTTCTTTTTTTGGTTAACGTTCAATCACACCTACTTTTATTTATTGTTTTATCTAACGTTCTGTTAATTTAAATGCAATCGATATTTATTTGGAATCTAAAAAGTTCTCGATTTCTATGATAATAAGAGGTAAAAATAAGCAATATTTAAGCTACCTTTTTTGCTATTATTAAGATCTTCTTATAAAACAAAAAACCCGAGCAAAGCTCGGGTTTACATGATTTTTTGTTAGAAAAATCTATGAATATTAATCAATTATTTTTGATCAATAACTCTAAATGTTGTTCTTCTGTTTGCAGCGTGTTCACGCTCAGTACAAGAAACACCATCTTTACATCTATTTGTTAATCTACCTTCACCGTAACCGTTAGCAGTTAACTTACTTGGATTAATACCTTTAGTTACTAAATAATTAACAACTGCTCTTGCTCTTCTTTCAGATAAAGATTGGTTACTAGTTTTTGTTCCTCTAGCATCTGTATGAGATTCAATTGCAACAGCAACCCCGTCTTTTAATACTGGTAATAAACGAGCATCAATAATTCTCTTAGCTCCAGATGTTAATGTAGCACTTCCTAAATTCCAGTTAATTGGTAATGGAGTATTCTTTACTATTTTACAATCTACTTCTTTCCATGTAGTTAATCCTCCTTTAGATACTAACACTTCTTTAGTTACTGTTTTATATTTAGCTTCTACTGTTTTTTCTTCAGAACGTGCATCACCTTCTAATACAGTTTTCTTAATACTTGCATACTTAGGCTCTATTTTTACCGATCTAGTAGTTGGTGGTGTAGCCATTACAGTCTTTTTCATTGTAGTAGTTACTTCTGGTATCTCTACTTCTCTTGTAGTGTACACTGCAGGAATAGTTCTTTTTACCACTGTAGTTACTTCAGGAATTTCAAATTCTTTAGTACTTGGTGGAGTTACCATTACTCTTTTCTTTACTACTTTTGTTATAGCTGGTACTTCTATCTCTCTTGTACTAGGAGGAGTTACCATTACTGTTTTCTTTACTACTTTTGTTATTGCAGGAATTTCAATAACTCTTGTAGTAGCAGGAACGTCAACAACAGTTCTTTTTACTGTTTGTCTTACTTCTGGAATCTCTACAACTTTTGTTGTTGGAGGAGTTACCATTACTCTCTTCTTAATTATTTTTGTTACTGCAGGAATATCTATCGTTCTTGTAGATGGTGGAGTTACCATCACTCTTTTCTTTACCGTTTTAGTTTCTGCAGGAATATCTATCACTCTTGTAGAAGGTGGAGTTTTCATTACTCTCTTTACATAAGTTCCATTTCCACATCCTCCTGGTTTTGTAGACTCGTCACATTCTGGAGTAGTAATTACTGAAGCATTGTTAGATAATATTGTTTTATCTACTGTAGTAAATTGAGCAGGAACTTCCTTATAACACCAGTAACGACAATCGTTAGGATCTGATGATGTACAATCAGGAGCTCTTTCACTCATTTGCCATTTTGCAGATTTAGCTCTTACCTCAATTACTTCATTATCTTTAGAAAATGAAGCAGGTACAACTTTTAATCTGTTACCATATTCTCTTTTTTTGTAAGATATTGTTTCTGTACCATAAGTAGCAGGAACTACTGTTAAACGTTGGCTAGCTTCTTTAGTAGTTACTACAACGTCTCTTTGTTCGTACTTTGCAGGTATAACCTCTACTTTTTGTCCAGCTTCCTTTACAGTCACTACCACATCGCGCATTTCATACTTTGCTGGTACTACTGTTAAACGCTGGCTAGCTTCTTTAACAACTACTTCTTCTGTAACTGTTTTCATTTTTGCTGGTACAACTACCAAACGTTGGCTAGCTTCTTTAGTGGTAACTACAACATCTCTTTGTTCGTACTTTGCAGGTACAGATACCAGTCTTTTATAACCTTCTTTTACAGTTACTACTACATCACGCATTTCGTACTGTGCTGGCACTGCTTGTAAACGCTTTGAAGCTTCTTTTGTTACAACTGTTTGGTTTTCTACTGATGGTCTTCCAACAGATCTTTCTAAACGTTTGCTAGCTTCTTTTGTTACAACACTAAAACTTTGCGTTTCATACTTTGCTGGTACTACAACTAGTCGTTCTCCTCCCTCGTCTACTAGTACTCTCTCCGTCACAGTTTTATACTTTGCAGGATACGTTACTATTCTTTTGTATGCAGGTGCTACTTCGATTGTTACGTCTTGATTTTTCCAAACTTCTGGAGTTTTACAACGAACATAACATTTTCCTGGCTCTGCATTCGTAGGAAGATCTTGTGCAGATACCGTGAATCCGATAGCTATTAATGCACCAGATAACATTAGTTTTTTCATAATGAATAAATTTGTTTTTTGATTACTTAGCTTTTAATGTGACCCAGCTTAGGGGAAATAAGTCACATTGAAACAAATATAAACAAAAAAAACAAATGTTAAAGGCTTGTTAATTATTTTTATATTTTATTAAAATATAGACTCTTAACTATTCCATCAGACAATCCTATTTTAGGAACAAAAATTCTTCTAGCACCACTCCATTTCATAGCCGATAAATAAATTTTTGTTGCTGGTACTATTACATCTGCTCTATCCGGATTTAAACTTAGCTCTGAAATTCTTTCTTGATAGGTTAATTTTTTAAGAAATTCGAACTGTGTATTTAAGTAAATATAAGAAATAGGTCTTCCTGCATCTAAATCAGACATTTTAAATATCTTATTAATATTACCTCCAGATCCTATTAAAGAAATTCTTTTATACTCTTTTGTGTTTTCTGTGATCCATTTTTCAACTTTAGCAAAAATCTTTTTATTTTTTTCTTTAGAATTATTAATTAATCTTACTGTACCTATTTTAAAAGATTTTGAATTTATAATCTTTCCTCTAGAAAAAACAGTTAATTCAGTACTTCCACCTCCAACATCTACATACAAATAGGTTTCATCTGTATTAATTAATTCTTTTAAATCTGTAGAAGATATAATCTCTGCTTCTTTCGCTCCATTAATTATATCTATTTCTATACCCGCTTTATCGTATATTTTTTTTACAACTTTCTTTTTATTTGTTGCTTCTCTCATTGCAGAAGTAGCACATGCTTTATACTTTTCTACTCCATGCACTTTCATCAGTAATTTAAAAGCTTTCATGGCATCTATCATTCTGTCTATATTGATATCAGAAATTTCTCCTGAAACAAAAGCATCTGCTCCTAAACGAATAGGTACTCTTACCAAAGCAGATTTTTTGAACTTGGGCTCTTTACCCTTTTCTTCAATAACATTTGCTACTAACAATCTTACCGCATTTGAGCCTATATCTATAGCTCCGTATTTCTTAATTTTCAAAAGAGAATAATTTTACTTGTGATATTTAGGGAACTCTACTAAGATAGTAGTTCCTTTTTTTATATTTTTCCAGTGTTTTTCTTTAAACTGAATACCTATTACCCCACAAGTGGAAACGTGTGCAATGGGTTTGCTTCCAAATTTATTAACAAAGGTATTTATACCATGATCGTGACTAAAAATAATAGCACTATCAAAAGAATCGTCTAATGCTTTTACTGTTTTCACCAAATACCCATCGCTAAAACTATATAATTGTTTACTTATTTTCAAATTAGCCATTGGATATCCAAAGTTTTCACAAAAAATAATACCTGTTTGTAAAGCCCTATTAGCACTACTAGATATAAATACATCTGGCCTTTGTATATTTTTTGCTAAAAATTTTGAAACTAAATGCGCATCATTAATTCCTCTTTCTTTTAATGGGCGATCGTGGTCTTTAACACTTTCGTATTTCCATGATGATTTAGCGTGACGTACAATATATAAAGTCTTCATTCAGTTAAAATAGAATATTCAAATATAATATTACGGAGCTAAACGTTCAAGTTTCCATGTAATTTCTTTTTGTAAAACATATCTAATTCGATCGTGCATTCTGTTGGGTCTTCCTTGCCAAAACTCTATCGATACAGGCTTTACCCTATATCCTCCCCAATGTTTAGGCCTACTTATTTTTTTATTTTTAAAATCTCCTTCTATTTTTTTTAAATTGCCCTCTAAATCTTCTCTGCTCTCTACAACTTCACTTTGATTAGATGCCCAAGCTCCCATTTTACTTCCATCTGGTCTAGACAAAAAGTAAGTATCAGAAATCTCTTCTGAAACTTTCTCTACCAATCCTTTGATAATAATTTGTCGTTCTAAAGCTGGCCAAAAAAAAGACAAACAAACATGATTGTTTTTGGCTATAGCTTTTCCTTTTTCTGAATTGTAATTCGTGTAAAAAATAAAACCCGTTTCATCGTACTTCTTTAAAAGTACGATTCTATTTTTAGGAAAACCATCTTCTCCAATAGTAGCAATATTCATGGCGTTCGCTTCGTCTACCAAATCAGATGCATCTGCAAATGAGAACCAATCTTTAAATAAAAAAATTGGATGCTCTGGGCAATTTTGTTCTAATAATTCAAACTTCTCGTAAGACTTCCTATGATTACTTAAATCATGTGACATTATATACTATTTAGTTCTGTAAAAATAAGACTTATCTTCGCAATAATGAAACCAATTCACAACCATACTATTACAAAAATTGCTGCGGCAATTGAATTTATAGAAGATAACTTACATAAAAAGTTAGTTTTAAACGATATTGCTATTCATGCTAATTTTTCTCCTTTTCATTTTCATCGTTTATTTTTAGCAATTACCAAAGAAACAGTTAATGAATTTATTACTAGAAAACGAATAGAAAAATCTGCTGCATTTTTAATGTATAAAAAACAACTAACAATAACAGAAATTTCTGAACGTGTAGGTTATACCAGTTTATCTTCTTTTTCTCGAGGTTTTAAAAAGTTTTACGGAATAAGCCCCTTAGATTTCAGAAATCAAAGTCCAGAAAAATATAGCAAGATTTGTAAAACAGAAAGCAAGAATGGTGAAATAGAAGTTACTTTTGAAAAGTATGTTTGCAACATTAATAATACTTTAAACTGGTTACAAATGAATGCAACAACAACTGTAAAAGAAATTTCAACGTTTGAATTAGCGTATCTACATCATCAAGGAAAAAAAAATGATATCGGCCTTACCTATAATCAACTTATTAAATGGGCTACACCTAAAGGTTTAATGAATGAAGCTACACAAATGATTACTATTTATCATGATAGCCCCAAAATTTCTACTCTTAACGACATAAGAATGAGTGCTTGCTTAGTACTTAACGAACCTCTAAAAGATAAAGGAGAAATAAACACAAAAACATTTACTCCTGGAAAATGTGTTGTTTCTAGATTCGAAATTAAACCTACAGAATTTCAACAAGCTTGGGAAGCTAATGCTGTTTGGATGTCTGAAAATGGTTTTCAAAAAGCCGACAAAACTCCTTTTGCTATTCATTACAACAATGCTGCCCTTCATCCTGAAGGAAAATTCATTGTTGATTTATGCTTTCCTGTAGAATAAATCAATTCAACTTCCTTTTTTAACAACTCAGTAGTTCTTTTTATGAAAGAAAACTAAACTGCTACATTTTTGTTGCATAAATAATCACTAATTATGAAACAACTATTTTCTCTTTTCACCTTTTTACTTATGTCTATTTATTCTTTTTCTCAAGTAACTATTAAAGGAAAAATTACAGATGCTAAAGGAAATCCTATTGAAGGTGCTAATATTTATTTAGATGGCACTTATGATGGTGCTTCTAGTAATGCCGATGGTAATTTTAGTTTTTCTACTTCTGAAAAAGGAGCACAAACCTTAATTGCTTCTTTTATTTCTTTTGAAAATTTTGTAAAAACTGACAATGTAGAAAATTTTAAAACCTTAGTAATTAAGCTTCGTGAAGATGTAAACACCTTAGATGCTGTTGTTATTAATGCGGGTAGTTTTGATGCCGGAGAAAAATCTAGAGCTGTTGCTTTGAAACCTTTAGATATTGTAACTACTGCTAATGCTTTGGGAGATGTGGCTGGTGCTTTACAAACCCTACCTGGTACATCTGCAAACGAAGAAGATGGCAGGTTGTTTGTTAGAGGTGGTGATGCTGAAGAAACGCAGGTTTTTATTGATGGTATTCGTGTTTTTTCTCCGTTTTTACCTACCGGAAATAACTTACCTACGCGTGGTCGTTTTTCTCCGTTTTTATTTAAAGGAATGACATTTTCAACGGGTGGTTATTCTGCTGAATACGGACAAGCTTTGTCGGGTATTTTAGCCTTAAATACCATTAATGAACCAGATCAAGAAAAAACAGATTTACAATTCATGACCGTTGGTTTAGGTGTTGGTAATACGCAAATTTGGGGTAAAAATTCATTTAGTATAAATACTTCTTATATAAATTTGGCTCCTTATCAATGGGCTTTTCCAGATAAAAACAACTGGTTAAAACCTTATGAAACTGGTAGTGGAGAAATGGTATTTAGACACCGAACTAAAAATGATGGCTTATTAAAATTATATGGAGCATATAGTTATACTAATTTCGATCTTATTCAAGAAGATATTAATTTTGATAATGGTTTTCGTTTTGCTTTAAAAAACAATAATATTTATTTCAATGGTTCTTACAAACAACGTTTAAACAATGGGTGGTCTATTTCTGGAGGTTTAGGTTATACACACGATAATTCTAAAATTAATATACAAGAAGACCGTATTACCAATGCTGAGAATTCTGCCCATTTTAAAGTAAAATTAAAAAAACGTTTTTCGAGTAGATTGAAATTGAGTTTTGGTAGCGAATATTTTATTACTAATTTTAATGAAGACTTTCATCAAATTTCTGGAAATTCATTTAATAATAAATTCGATAATAATATTTTTGCCTCTTTTGCTGAAACTGATTTCTTTTTCTCTAAAAAGTTAGCAGCAAAAGCAGGTATTCGATTAGAGAATTCAGAAATAACTAATGAATTTACCATTTCACCAAGACTTTCTTTAGCTTATAAGTCAGGTAAAAATTCTCAATTTTCTTTTGCTTATGGACGCTTTTATCAAAACCCTAAAAATGATTATTTAAAATTTGCTGATAATCTTACTTCTGAAAACACATCGCACTATATCTTAAATTATCAATATGTAAAAGACAAGCAAATATTTAGAACAGAAGCTTTTTATAAGCCTTATAATAATTTAGTTAAATATGATGGTGCTTTTGCTTCTCCTCTTTCTAATTATAATAATTCTGGTAGTGGTTTTGCTAAAGGTTTAGAAGTATTTTGGAGAGATGGAAAAAATATTAAAAATATAGAATACTGGACATCTTACTCTTATTTAGATACAGAACGTGATTACAAAAACTATCCTACAAGTGCACGTCCTAACTTTGCTTCCAAACACAATTTATCTGTTGTTGGTAAATACTGGTTAGAATCATGGAAAACACAATTAGGTATTTCGTATAGTTTTGCTTCCGGAAGAACCTATACAAATCCTAATATTGGTGGTTTTTTAAACCAAGAAACTAAAAATTATAATTCTGTAAGCATTAATGCTGCCTATTTAATTAGTCAACAAAAAATCTTATACTTTTCTGTAAACAATGTTTTAGGCACTCAAAATGTATTTGGTTATAATTATAAAAATCAACCAAATACTAATGGTGTATTCGATAGGCAAGCTATTACACCTAATGCTAATCGCTTCTTTTTTATTGGTTTCTTTTGGACTATTAGCGATAATAAGAAAGATAATCAATTAAATAATTTGTAAGTAGTTAGTAGTTAGTAGTTAGTAGTTAGTAGTTAGTAGTTAGTAGTTAGTAGTTAGTAGTTAGTAGTTAGTAGTTAGTAAAATAAAAATTTAGAATAAAAAACAAAAATATAAAGCTAAAAATCGGTGACTGAGCAGAGTCGAAGTCACAATCTAAAACCAGTTTCATTTTGACTCCGCTCAATGGCCTATGTAATAATAATAGTAAAACACAAACATGAGAACACTAAAAAACTTTATTTTAACATTATTTATCATAAGTTCAAATTATATAGATGCGCAATTTGAAGAAAAATTTTATTATCCTAAAAAAGAATGGCTAACTATCGACATTCCTTATACTGAAGATTTTATAACTGTAGAAAAAGACTCTATAAACACTCTTTTTTTCAAGCCTAAAACGAATCCAAAAGCTACAGTTTTATTTTTTCATGGTGCTGGTGGTAATATTTCTACTTATATGTATATTATAAAACCTTTGATAGAAAATAATTATCAAGTTTATGCCGTTGATTATAGAGGATATGGAAAATCTACAGGAAAACCAACTCATTTAAATGTTGCTAAAGACATGGAAATCGTTTTTAACAAAATGAAGAAAAACCCCCACATAAAAGACTCTAAAATAATAGTTTACGGAGCTTCTTTAGGCTGCCAAATAGCTACTTTAATTACCAAAAATCATCAAAAAGAGGTAGATGCTTTAATACTCGATAGTGGTTTTGCTTCGTTTGCTGATGTTGCAATGTTGTACGCTCCAAAAAATGCACATCCGCCAATAAAAAAGTTCTTGAGTCACATATATCCTTCTAAAAAAGAAATAACTACTATTAAAAATATTCCGAAGTTAATTATTCATGGTAAAAATGATAAATCAATACCTTTGTCACAATCTGAAATAGTTTTTAAAAATGCACAAAAACCTAAGGTTTTCTTTAACTCTAATAAAGGACATTTACATGCTCTAAAATTAGAAACAGAAGAAGTTTTTAAACGAATTGATGAATTATTAACAACTCAGTAATATAAATACTACAGTTCGGTAAGAATTTTGATATTAATTATACAAAACATCGGATATTTGAAATAACAATAAAACTAAAAAACTATGCACCGTATCTTTTTAATTTTCACATTTTTCTTTATTGGTTTATTACTTTCTTTTGCTCAAAAAAAACATCAAATAAGTATTGAGTTCTCTGGAATAAAAAAAGATAAAGGCGATATTTATGTAGCTTTATACAACACAAAAGATAGTTTCTTAAAAAACCCTTTTAAGGGCGAAATTGTTAAAGTTAATAATAAAAAAGCTACAGCTGTTTTTAAAAATATTCCTGAAGGTGAATATGCCATTTCTGCTTTTCATGATGAAAATGATAACAAAAAAATGGATACTAAAATATTTGGAATTCCAAAAGAACCTATTGGTATTTCTAATAACGCTAAAGGTTTCTTTGGTCCTCCTAAATATAAAGATGCTAAGTTTACTGCTAACAAAGACATTACTTTAGAGATAACCATGAATTAAAAACAGAATTCATTATGTAGAGAATCAATCTACAAAGCAATCTATAATTAAATATTTTTTTAAAAATACTATTACCATGAAAAAAAATATCACTTTTTTTACGCTTCTTGTTGTGCTTACAATTTCAGCACAATCTAAATATGAAACAGGTATGCAAAAAGCTTTTGACCTTTGGAAAAATAATAAAACCACTGAAGCTTCTCAATTATTTGAAAGAATTACAAACGCAAAAAAAACAGAATGGTTACCTCCTTACTACGTAGCCACCATAGAAATTATAACAAGTTTTGGTTTAAAAGATGGCGCTATTTTAGATAATAAATTAAAAAAAGCGCAACAATTTCTAGACAAAGCGTCTACTATTTCTCCTAACAATCCTGAGATTACCATTACTCAGGCACTATTAAACACTGCATACATTGCTTTTGATGGTCAAAAATATGGTATGACTTTGTCTGTAAAAAATAATTCGTTATACCAAGAAGCACTAAAAATGGCTCCTAATAATCCTAGAGTTATTTTAAGTAAAGCTGAATGGGATATGGGATCTGCTCAATTTTTTGGACAATCTATAGAACCTTATTGTAAAGATGTTCAAAAAACAATTCCTTTATTTGAAAAAGAAAAACTACCTCAGTTTTATCCTAGCAACGGAATAAATAGAGCTAAAGAGGTTTTAAAAAAATGTAAAAAACAATAATTGTTTTAAAAATAAAAAACTCGCTAAATGCGAGTTTTTTATTTTTATGAATAGTACCTTAGATTTACTTTTTCAAAATTAATGTATCTAATTTCATTTCTTTTTCTAACCATTTTCTCAATTCTACTTCTTTCTTTAATACATAATCTTGTTTTAACTTAGAACTCCAAATAATACTAGCTTCGGGTAATGTATCTACTTTTATAAAATCTTTAGTAGACAACACTTTAGAAAAGCGAATTTCTTCTATCCCATTAAAACGAATTTTAGCATCTCTTGCAATTGAACTAAAAGGGATACTATGTTTATCTTTATTTTCTAAGGTAAGATTTAAGTTAGAAACAGTATTTTTTAAATCTTCTATTTCTTTTTGTAATCCATCAATTATGTAGTTTTTCTGATCAAGATTTGTATATGCTCTTTCTAAAGATTTAGAAATATCATCAATACTTCTAGATTTATTACCTAACACCTCTACTTTAAAATCATTAATCTTCTCGTAATTTTTTATTTTAAGCTTTAAGTTTGTTTCAATAGCTGCTGGAATTTCTCCATTAAAACGAAGTGTAATTGTTCTTTCCGCATTATCTTTTTTAGGTTCTCTTGCTAACCATAAATCTTTATTATCTTTTATTTCTTTTTCTACAAATTTATCAAAATCAGCTTCAATCATTGTATCATTATATACGTTTATAAAAGTTCTTACAGCTGGAATCATTACCAATATAGCAACTATAGATGCAATACGTGCTATTCTTTTTCTTTTTGCAGAATTTACATAACGAATCATTGTAAACCCTAAAAGTTTTAATACAATAAAAGTAGCTAAAGCTATAAAAATTGCATTAATAGTAAATAAATACATTGCTCCTAGAAAATAATCTAGTTTTCCTATAGCCAAACCATAACCTGCAGTACATAACGGAGGCATTAATGCAGTAGCAATTGCAACACCAAAAATAACAGAAGCAATGGTTCCTTTTTTCGTTCTTGCAATAATTAAAGCTAGTCCTCCAAAAAAGGCGATTAACACATCTCTAATATCAGGCTGAACACGCCCCATTAATTCAGAAGTTTCTTCTCTTAACGGAAATAGGAAAAAAAACAAAAAAGCAGTTAATAAACTTAGTACAATCATTGTTGTTAAGTTTATAATCGATTTTTTTAACGTATCAATATCATTAATTGCTAACGACATTCCAATTCCTAAAATTGGTCCCATTAATGGAGATATTAACATGGCTCCAATTACAACTGCTGTAGAATTGGCATTTAAACCTATAGAAGCTACAAATATTGAACAAATTAAAATCCAAGCAGTAGCTCCTTTAAAAGGCACATCTTGCTTTATGGCTTCGATAGTTGCTTCTTGATCTGTATCGTGCCTAAAATCTAATAACTCTTTCAAAAAAGTTTTTATACTCTGCCATAACCCTTTTACATCTTGTTTTACAGCTTCTTTAGATTTGTCTATTTCTTCTTTCTTATTTTCTTCCATTATAATTCAATTATCTTTTCGCCCGAAAGATACGAAAAGATACGAAAATTGTAGTAAGCTTACTTTTATATACATTCTAATATAAGTACCTTTTCTAAAAGTATTCATCTACACTAATCAACCATTAATCTAAACTAAACCTATAATGAAACATTTTAAATAATATAAATATTCCTTTTTCCATATCTTTTCATTGGAAATAAAACTGAACCTTAAATTATGAAGCGATTAAACATTTTATTTGTTGATGATGACGAAGTAGAAAGAATGAAATTTTCTCGTGTATGCAATAAAAGCACCTATCAATTAGACATTACAGAAGCTAAGAATGGTGAAGATGCTATCGATAAATTAAAAAATCCTTCTTTATTTCAATTGATTTTCTTAGATTTAAACATGCCAAAAATGAATGGTATTGAATTTTTGGAAACTTTAAAATCAAACGAACAATTAAAGTACATACCTATTATAATCTTAACAAGTTCTGACAGTATTAGAGATTTAAAAAAATGTTACGAACTTGGTATTGCTGGATATCTTGTAAAACCCATTCGTTATGAAGATTACAACAAAAACATCACTACCATGTTAGATTATTGGGCTAGTAGCGAATTAGTTAACCAACTTGTATGAAAGGAATCGTTTTTACAGAATTTTTAGACCTTGTAGAGCAAAAATTTGGTTTAAGTGTTGTACAACAAATCATAGACAATTCTGAATTAGAATCTAATGGTATATACACTTCTGTAGGAACCTATAAATTTACTGAAATGGTATCTTTGCTTACCAATTTGAGTAATTTAACTAAAATTGCTCCTAATGATTTATTAAAAGTATATGGTACTCATTTTTTTGATGCATTAGTTAAAAATTATGGTTCTATTTTAAATACCTACAAATCTCCTCTCGATTTATTAGCTTCAGTAGATGCTCATATACATGTTGAAGTACGAAAACTTTATCCGGATGCAGAGCTACCTAGATTTGAGGTTACAAAACATACCAATGATACATTAATTATGATTTATCATTCCTCTAGAGCTTTGTATGCATTTGCACATGGTTTAATGGAAAAAAGCTTTGAACACTATAATCAAGCTTCTGAGATTACTTATAAATTATTAAAAGAAGACGGAACAATTGTTCAATTCGAAATTTTCAAAAAATAATGAGTGATTCAAAAATTGAACTGCTAGAAAAAGCACTCAAAAGAGAAAAGTTAGCAAGAAAAGAAGCTGAGAAAATACTAGAGGAAAAATCATTAGAACTATACGAAGTAAATCAAAATCTTATTACCGTTTTAGATGAAAAAGAAATTCAGTTAGAAAGTTTATTTAAAACAATTGTAGATCCGTATATATTAATGGACCTGTATGGGAATGTGGTAAAAATGAATGATGCTGCCACCACTTTTTTTGGCTACAATCTAGAAAAACAATCTTTTAATGTAACCTCTACTTTGTACAAAGAAGATATCCCTTATGCTATGAAATCTTATAGTGAGTTATTAGAAAAGGGGGTTTTTAGAAATTTTAGAACTAGAGTATATAATAAAAAAAGAGAAGTTAGATGGATAGAAATTAACTCTAGTTTAGTTTTTGACAAAGACAACAACCCTGTGTTTGCTCATGGAATTGTAAGAGATATAACAGAAGACCTAAAATTTCAAAATGAAAGAGAAGAATTACTACGTAATTTAACCATTAGTAATAAAGAGCTAAATGATTTTGCACATGTTGTTTCTCACGATTTGAAAGCTCCTTTAAGGAGCATGAATGCTTTGGTTACTTGGTTACAAGAAGATTTTAGTTCTGTTATAAAAGATAATGAAGAAATAGATCAAAATTTTCATTTATTAATTAAGAAAATTGATAAAATGGACCATTTAATTAATGGAATTTTAAAATATGCTGGAGTAGACAAGGTAGAGAGATCTCAAAACAAAGTTAATTTAAGTATTGTTCTTAAAGAAATTATTGAAAACATTCAAGTACCAAAACATGTTTCTATTAACGTTTTAGAAGAATTTCCTATTATCAGAGGAGATAAATTTAGGCTTCATCAATTATTTCAAAATTTAATTAGCAATGCTATCAAATATGCCAATAAGGAACAAGGAGAAGTAACTGTTTCTTTTATTGATTTAGAAAATAATTGGGAATTTAAAGTTAAAGATAATGGTATAGGTATTGAAGAAAAATATCATAAAAAAATCTTTGATGTATTTCAAACTTTAGATGACAATAACAGTTCTACAGGTGTAGGTCTATCTATCGTTAATAAAATAGTTTCTCTTTATGGAGGAAAAGTATGGGTTAACTCTGGCATAAATAAAGGAACCTCTTTTCATATTTCTTTACCTAAATAATACATCTACATATTAAAAACCGTATTTATCAGCCTTGTTATTAAACACAATATATATATTCGTTATTACCATATATATATCTGACACTCATTAGAAAGTTTTAAATTACCAAAAAAATAGACTACTACTTTCCTTTGAACACTAGACGGAAAATAAGAGTCTAAAAAACAGACAATTCATTTTAATGAATTACTTTATTTACTATTCGTTTTAAAAATCAACAATAACACCTATTCTAGGTACTACTCTACCTTGACCTGTATTGTCTATCTCTTCTAAAGTATACCTTGTTGAATCTGATGGATCTACACCATCTGGAATTAAGAAAGGAGGTCTTCTGTTACTAGTAGCATACAAGTTTTGTACATCTAAATATAAATTAATAGCATATTTTTTTAAAAACCAGGTTTTATCTACCCTAAAATCTAACTGCGTATAGACGTCTAAACGTTCACTATTCAATCTCGTATAATCTAAGATTCCTCTATTAATTAAATCGTAACGCTCTATGATTGATGATTTATCCAAATCGTAAGGAGTAGAAGGTCTGCCTCCTATTAATCTAAACTTAGCTCCTATCTCCCAGTTCCTTTTCAATTTTTTACCTCCAGTAAAAGTTAATATATGTCGATTATCCCAAGTAGAAGGTATGAATTGATTATTCACATCTTTAAACTCACTTCTTACAAAAGTATAGGCCAAAATACCATAAATACCATCGTATGACTTTTTCTGTGCTAAAAATTCTACACCATACGCCCTTCCTTCGTTATTAGAAATAACTGCTTCACTACCAACTACTCCAAAATTAGCTCCAAGATTTGCTAAACTTATTTGGTTTCTAATAGAAAAAGGATAATTATCATATTTTTTATAAAATCCTTCTACGGTAACTTTCGAAGTGTTTTCTGGTCTAAACTCAATACCTCCGACAGCATGAAATGCTGAAATATATTTTAAATTTGATTGATTTACTAATGTATTATTATTGTCTCTAAAACCTAACATTGTGTACGATGGTAATTGGTAATATTTAGCAATCGATGTATTTGCATACCATTTATCTGCTAACTTTAAAGAAGCTGCTATTCGTGGAGAAAATTGGTTTAACGGATTCTCCATTGTTTTATTATAGGTATTTCCATCTGTTCTAACACCTAAAGACAATTCTAGTTTATTTGAAAAAAACCTTTTGGAAGCTTGTGCAAACATAGCATAACTAAACATTGAAAATGTAGAGTTAAAATTAATTTCTTGCGTACCATTTAAATTTGCTGTTCTTTCAAAGGTGCTATTTTCATAGGTAGCTTGCTGTATAGCAATACCTAAATTCAACTTTATACCATTTAAAAAGCGAGTATCGTTTTCAAATCGAAATTTATTCTCTACTTCTTTAGATTGATAGTCATTTAAAAGATCTGCTGGTAAGTTAGTATTACCTTTGTATTTAACTATATTATTTTTCCATTCGTTTCTACTTAAAACATAAGTTTGTGTACTATTTCCTTCGTAGTGCTTATAAGAAGTTCCAATCGTATAATTCCATTGAGTTTGTATTGGAATTATATTTAAAAGATACGTATTTCTTTTAATTGTTTTTTCATCTGTTTGTCCTTCGTTAACTGTGGTGTTAATTTCAAAATCATCTATAGCTCCTAAACCAAAAACCGCTATTTCATCCTTATCAGATAGCTTAGATTTTAAATTTAGTTGAAAATCATTATATGTTGGCAAAAAAGTTAGCTTTAATAACCTAAACAAAGGCTTTAAATAAGATTGACGAGCAGAAACAATAATAGAAGTATTCTTAGATAAAGGTCCTTGTAAAGTAATTCCTGCATCCGAAGTACCTAAACTTCCTCTTCCTTGAAATTCTTTTTGATTTCCAACTTTTTGTGTAAACTCTATTACTGAACTCAATGAATTACCTCTATTTGCTGGAAATGCACTTGAATAGAAATCTACATTACGAATTAAATCTGTATTTATAATTCCTACTGGACCACCAGAAGCTCCTTGCGTTTGAAAATGATTAATTACTGGAACCTCTATTCCATCTACATAAAATTTATTTTCAGAAGTAGCTCCACCTCTAATTATTATATCATTTCTAAATCCTGGATTAGACGCTACTCCTGGTAACGATTGTATTACTTTTAAAATATCTCTGTTTCCTCCTGGGTTTTTCTCTATTTCTTCTACTCCTAAACTCTGAAGAGAAACAGGACTTTCTGCAGTTCTTTTAAATAAAGATGATTTTATAACTACTTCTTCCAAAGAAGAAGATACTTCAGATAATTCTATAATTATATATGGTGATTTTTCTTTAGTAACTAAATAAGTAGATGTAGTTACTGTTTCATAACCAACAAAAGAAACACTTACTTTTATGTATCCTAAAGGCACACTCTTAATCTCAAACTCTCCTGTTTCAGCTGTTGCACTTCCTTTATTAGTACCTTCTATTACTACATTTACAAACGGAAGAATTTCTCTTGTTTGTTTATCTATTACCTTACCTCTTACTACACCTAAATCTTGTGCAAATGAATTAAAGAAACATATTAAAAATGAAATAATTATAAGATTCCTCATTAGACTATATTTTTTACAAAAATACATTTTGTTCAACAAAAACAACTTATAAATAAACAAAAAATATTTATCAAAAGAAAAAACGTTTAACAGTAGTAGTTAGTTAAACGTTTTAAATACTATACAATTTATAATCCCCAAAATAAATGTATAAAAAGTGGGGAGAGCAGGATTCGAACCTGCGAAGACATAGTCAACGGAGTTACAGTCCGTCCTCGTTGGCCGCTTGAGTATCTCCCCTTTAATATTTCAAAGAAAAAGCTTCTTAAATTAGAAGCTTTTATAGTGACCGGGCTGGGGCTCGAACCCAGGACCCTCTCCTTAAAAGGGAGATGCTCTACCAACTGAGCTACCCGGTCATTTTCTCTTAGCGAGTGCAAATATAGAAAGGTTATTTGTTTCTGCCAAAAATATTTTTAATTTTTTCTTACTTATTTTTAAAATAAAAAATAACTAAATAATAATCAGTGTTTTAATTTTATTAAAAATAAATCTTTTTTTACACACAAAAACGTTATTGTTCTTTTAAATATGCTTCTCTCACTTTTTTGAATAAATTAGAGGAGTATACAAAATCAACTACAGCCTGATTATCTGTTTTAAAAATTTCTTTACTGCTACCCTCCCAAGCTTTTAATCCATCTTTTAAGAAAACAATTTTATCGCCTATTTCCATCACTGAATTCATATCGTGCGTATTAATTACAGTTGTAATTTGATACTCTTCTGTTATTTCTTTAATTAAATTATCTATTAATATAGAAGTACTAGGATCTAAACCTGAATTAGGTTCATCACAAAACAAATATTTAGGATTCATTACTATCGCTCTAGCAATAGCGACTCTTTTTTGCATTCCTCCAGATAATTCAGCTGGAAATTTTTGATTGGAATTTTCTAAGTCTACTCTTTCTAAAACAATGTTAACACGATCTAACATTTCGTTTTTAGATTGTTGTTTAAACATTTTTAACGGAAACATTACATTTTCTTCTACGTTTAAAGAATCGAACAATGCACTTCCTTGAAATACCATTCCTAACTCTTGTCTAAAATCTCTTTTATTTTCAATTGTCATTTCAGTATTTACTTGTCCATTATAAATAATCGTTCCTTCTTCAGGAACATGTAATCCTAATAAACTTTTTAAGAATACTGTTTTTCCAGCTCCACTTTGTCCTATTATCAAATTTGTTTTTCCTGGCTCAAATGATGTTGTAATTCCTTTTAAAACCTCTGTTTCTCCAAAACGTTTGTGAATATCGTTAACTTTAATCATACTAGGTTAATAACATTTGAGTTAAGAAATAGTTTGCAATAACAATAACTACAATAGTCCAAACTACAGACTGTGTACTGGCTTTACCTACTTCTAAAGATCCTCCTTTAACATAATAACCATGATAAGAAGGTACTGTAGAGATTATAAATGCAAAAATAATTGTTTTTACAAGTGCATAAACTACCAAAAAAGGAGCAAAATCATACTGAATACCAGCTATATAATCTGCTTCATAAAACATGTTAGATAATATTCCTGCTGCCCAACCACCAAAAATAGCTAAGAACATTCCTAATATTATTAAAAATGGATAAAAGAAAACAGTTGCGATAATTTTAGGTAAAACTAAATAATTTAAAGAATTAACACCCATTATTTCCAATGCATCTATCTGTTCTGTTACACGCATGGTACCAATGCTAGAAGTAATATAAGATCCTACTTTACCTGCTAAAATTATAGAACAAAAAGTAGGTGCAAACTCTAGTATTACAGACCTTTTTGTAGCAAAACCAATTAGCATTTTAGGTATTAAAGGATCACTAATATTTAATGCCGTTTGTAGTGCTATTACCCCTCCAATAAAAAAGGAAATAAAACTTATAATTCCTATTGATTTTATTCCTAATTGCTCTATCTCTCTAAATAAAGCCTCTCGAAACACTCTAAATTTTTGAGGTCTTTTAAATATTTGACCAAGCATCATAAAATACTTACCAACATGCTCGATGTAGTTCATCTAATCCTTTTTATTTTGCTAATTTAGTAAAGAATATTTACTTGGTTACATTCTTTATTAAGATTAAAAAATCATTAACATAAGTTGTATCTATGAATTCATACATTTCTTTTTATTTACTTTTGGCCTATAAATTTAAATTTATGAGGTTTTCAAAAAATATATTTTTTCTTTTATTACTAGTTAGCTTTATTAATAAAAGTGTAATTGCGCAGCAAAACAGTTCAAAACCTAAGTTAGTAATAGGTATTGTTGTAGATCAAATGCGTTATGATTATTTAACACGTTTCCAAAGTCAATATGGTAATGGTGGTTTTAAAAGATTGTTAAAAGATGGGTTTTCTTTAGAAAATGCACATTTTAATTATATACCAACTTATACTGCTGTTGGACACACTTCTATATACACTGGTACTACTCCTAATAACCATGGTATTATTGGTAATAATTGGTACGATAAATACGCTAAAAAATCTATCTATTGTGTAGATGACAATACGTATAAAACTGTTGGTAATGATGGAGATGGTGGAAAAAAATCTCCATACCGAATGCTAACTACTACAATTACAGATCAATTAAAACTAGCCCAAAATATGAAAGGAAAAACCATTGGTATTGGAATAAAAGACCGATCGGCTATTCTTCCTGCTGGCCATACAGCAAATGCTGCTTATTGGTTTGATGGTGGTAGTAAAGGACAATGGATTACTTCTTCTTTTTACCAAAACGAACTACCAAATTGGGTACAAAAGTTTAATAATTCTGGTAAAGTTGATAACTACCTAAGTACTCCATGGGAAACCTTATATGATATTCATACATACACCCAGAGTATTGCCGATGATAATAATTTTGAAGAACCTTTTAAAGGAGAAAAGAGACCTGTTTTTCCTCATGATATTCCTGCTTTAAGAGGGAAAAATAAAAACTATAGCATTATTAAAGCAATACCCGCAGGAAATTCTTTAACTACCGATTTTGCTAAAGCTGCTATTGAAGGAGAAAAATTAGGGCAAGGGGCTTATACAGATTTTCTATCTGTTAGTTACTCTTCTACAGATTATGTAGGACATCAGTTTGGTGTTGATTCTAAAGAAATTCAGGATACTTATTTACGACTAGATAAAGATTTAGAAAGTTTATTTAATTTTTTAGATAAAAAAGTAGGTAAAAATAATTATACTATCTTTTTAACTGCAGATCATGCAGCTGTTCAAGTACCTTCTTATCTAAAATCTCTTAAAATTCCTGCTAATTATTTTAGTTATAAGAAATTTACAGATTATGTAAATGACATTACTAAGAAATATTTTAATGCTGCAAATTTTGTAGAAAACATTTCTAACTTTCAAATTTTTCTAAACAAAGAAAACATAGAAAAAAATAACCTTAGTGTTACTAAAGTTGCAGAAGTTATTTCTGAAAATGTAATTAATTTTAAAGGAATTTATAAATCTACCACCGCTAAAAATATGCAAAGCGGTTCTTTTAATAAAGGTATTTTAAACTATTTGCAAAATGGTTATAATCAAAAAATTTCTGGTGACGTATTATTAATTCCTACTCCATCTACTATTAGTTACTCTAAAAAAGGTTCTACTCATGGCTCTGGTTATTCTTATGATACTCACATTCCTATTATTTTTTATGGTAGAGGCATAAAAAAAGGGTTCTCTAAGAATAAATATAGAATAATAGATATTGCTCCTACTATTTCAAGCTTATTAAAAATAGAATTTCCAAATGCTAGCACTGGAAAAGTTATACAAGAGGTTCTGAAAAATTAATAAAAAACATCCCATAAAATTTATATTTATGGGATGTTTTTCTAACTATTTTAGGTTAAAATTATTTCTTTACTATTTTAGTACAAGGTGTTTTTGTTTCTTTAAAACATTTTTTTCGCGTACTATTTCTTTTATTTCTAAAACGTAATCTTTTTCTTAATGTAACTATTTTAGCTACTTTTTCTAAATTTTTACTATTCTTAGAAATTTTCTTTCCTTTTTTTCTTTTTACAGTTATTGTAACTGCATTGGAAGTAACTGTAATTGAGTTTAAATTTTCTTCTACCTCTTCTTCATCTATATACTCTAATCCGTTTCTTACTACAACTTTCTGTGCATACACTTCATGATAACTTGTAGCTAGAAACAATATCAAGACAAACACACTCGATCTAAGTTTCATTATATGGGGATTTAACTTACTTAGCTAAAGTAGACGCTACTTTATTGACAACATCTTTTTATCGTCGAAATGCTTTTTAATATCGATGAATGACGTTCAACATTCTTTAATTTGTAATATCTAACAAAAATTAGAAAAAAATACTTTAATAGTTATTTATCTTTACACGAATCTGCTGTTTCATTGTAGCATTTTTCTGGTATATTTCTATTAGTTCTATATCTTAATCTTCTCTTTCTCTCAACAATTCTTTCAAGATCTGCTAATGTTTTAATATTTACGTTTAGCTCTTTCTTACTTTCTTTATTTTTCTTTTTTACTTCCTTTTTATTCGTTATTTCACCAATAAAATTAAGATTGGTACTTACAACCTTTTCTTTAAATTCAATTTTATTTGTTTGTGATTGTGTTCTTTGAATTCCCAAAATTAACATAAGCATAAGAGGGAACATCATTTTTTTAATTGAGTTCATAATAATAGACTTTATAGTATTTGATTACTAGATTAATTGGTTAAGCATGCTTACCTTTTAATAGTCTCCAAAACTTCAAATAGTTTACAAAATCAATTCAAAAAAATAATACGTTTTTTCTCTTTACTTCTTTTTTCTTTACAAAAGTGTTATCACATAGAAACAAAAAACTGCTTCAAATGAAGCAGTTTTTTTATTTATTTCCCTTTCTTTTCTTTGGAATTGCAATTAGTTATTGCTTCTTTATAACACTTCTTAGTTATATTTCTTCTTTTCTTTCTAAATCGTAAAGTTTTTCTTTTCTTTATTACTTTTTTTAAGCCTTCAATTGTTTTAGAAGTTACTTTCTTTTTATTTTCTTTTTTATTGAAACTAACAGCTTCTATTGAATTTAAATTATCCTCCATATCGTCTTCTGCCAGATATTCTAACCCATCTTTAACAACTACTTTTTGAGCAGAAATTGTATGCATTAAAACAATAGAAAATAGTAAAAAAAATAATTTAACTCTTAAACTCATTGTAATTTCTTTATAACTGTTTACATTATTAAGACACTCAATTCTTTAAAAAGTCACTAAAAATAGCACCGATGATTATTGTGTAGAAAATTAACTTTTAATGTATTGATTGTCAGTTCGACTGTCGATTAAAGGGAAATGTATTAAAAACAGTTCGATACAATTCCCCTTCTTTTTTAGCCTGAAAAATCACTCGATGTAACATGCTAATATTAAAATAACTCATAGACGATAGCATATAAATCGAAATCAGGTTACTCAATAATTTCTTTCAAAAAAGAACTAATAACTAATTTAGTATAAAATAAAAAACTGCTTTTTTAAGCAGTTTTTCATCATATTTATCAATTATTTTTTTGTTTTTTACTCTCTTGGTAAAAAAACCTCAGCCATCATACATCTAGCACTTCCACCACCACAACCTTCAATAACATCTAAAGAACTTGAAATGATTTTGCAATGCTTTTCTATTTTACTAATTTGAGCCTGTGTTAAACTTTCGTAAGCAGCTTGACTCATTACTAAGAATCTTTCTTTATTTATCCCTTGAACTTGTAGCATATTACCAGCAAAGTTATTTACTTGTGCCTCTGTAATATCTATAACTTCTTTGCCATCTTCTTTTAAATGTTTCAATACATTTTTACGCTCCTTTTTATCATCTATAGATGCTAAACAAATTACAGAAAACGTCTCTCCTAAGCACATCATTACATTCGTATGATAAATAGCCTTACGCTCTCCGTTTACTGTTTGATTTGCAGTAAAAATTACTGGAGTATATTCAAAATCCTCACAAAATTCAATAAACAAATCTTCATCTGCACGAGGAGACAAAGCACAATACGCTTTTTTGTGCACTCTATCTAACAATAAACTACCTGTTCCTTCTAAAAACATTCCCTCTGATTCTGCCGAAGTATAGTCTACCACATTTTCTATAACGAAACCTTCTTTTTCTAAAATATCTAAAACATCTTCTCTTCTCTCTAGTCTTCTATTTTCAGCAAACATGGGATACAATCCAACAGTTCCTTCTTGATGAAAAGAAATCCAATTATTAGGAAAAATAGAATCTGGCGTATCTGAATCTTCGGTATCAGAAACCACAATTACGTTTATACCAAAGCTTCTCAACTTTTCTACATAATTATCAAATTCTTCTTGTGCTTTTGCGTTTACTGTAGATGGCAAAACATTATCTAATACTTTTTGATAATAGTTATTTACTGCCGTTTGCTCGTTCATCCTAAAACCTACAGGACGAATCATTAATATAGTATTAGTGGTTTGTTTCAAAACTTTGTGTTTTTACACTACAAAATTCGAACAATTTTTTAACTCTTCAAAAGTTATTTTAGTAAGATTATTTATAAAACAGTATTTTCAGAATATCGTATTCTATTTGTATTCCTTATGATTTTCTTTTACTTCTATTTATTTTTGAAATTCTTCTCTTTTGAGCTTCTAATAATTTCTGTATTTTAAATTGTTTTTCAACATATTCCATAGAAGTTATTACTATTTTTGAGCTATTCGATTTTCTTTTCACTTTTATATTTAACACATAATCTGAAGCCTTTATTTCATTTACTCTTTCTTGGTTTTCTTCCTTTGTTATTCTGTCTTCAGTTTCTGAAGTTATATTTTGAGCGCTGCTTATTTTTGTTCCTAAAAATAGTAATAGTACTCCTGTTATTATCTTAATTCTGAAATCCATATTTTTACGTTTTTAAGGGTTAGCTACATCATTAAGATACGTATTTATTGATTTTGTCACCTCAAAAATGCCGAATAGCGTTTTTGGTTCGTTGAATAGAAAAAAAGAGTAGACGTATTTTTCTTTTTAGATACAAATATTGGGAGAACAGGTGTTTTTATATTCTTCAATAATGAACTGAAGAATTACTAATTATTTCTATAGATAATGTTTTAGTTTAGTGAAACTAATTGAAGTTATCGTATTCGTTTTTAAGCCTTAGTCTCCATCTTTGTTAAATAGCTTTTATTGGATATTTCACTTGTCTATTTTCATTTTTGTTACTGCTAGTTTCTAAACTAGTATTAGCAACGAGTAAGAAAACATCTCAAAATTAAGTTATATAAACCCAACTTCATCTATTTTAAAATTCCATTAAAATCATCAAAGTCTATCTTTCCATTTCTGATAAAAAACCTCCATTAATTGTTCTTGAGATGGCGTTAATTTTTGTTCTTTTAAAAAAAAGAAAAATCGGCGAGCAATAAAAAAATCATCATTTTCTAACTGCTTTATAAAAGAAGATATACTTCCTTTTGGTATTTTATTTTTTGCTTTTAAAATTTTTAATAGTACATGCACTTCTTGGTATGTTAGTTTAGGCACTATAGTCTTGAAATTTTGAAAAAAAAAAGAAGTTAGATCTTGTTTGGCATGCAAAACTGCATTAAAACACAACAAACGACTAGCTGTATTACCCGAAAAAATTAAATATCGCATAGAGTTTTGATAAACAGAGTTAGGAGCAATTTCCCAATAATTTAAACTTGTTTTTAATAGTTCTAGGTTTTTTTCTACAACTTTTAGTATTAAATCAACTGTTTTTTCAGAAAAATCATTTCGCTTGGTTAGCTGTTGTATTGCAAATTTTTGGTAATTCTTCTGCTGTAATAAATTTTGTAAAGTTGATATAGAGTATGAATCCCCAGTAATATCACGGATAATTTGCTTGGTTTCTCCATGTACCCAATGCCAAAGAGAATAGCAAGTCCAAACTGCACCTTCAACATAGGAAGATTTTTCTATTAAAATTGTTGCTCCAGACATTGCATCTGCTCCTTCGCTACCAATAGTACCTACAATTTCGTTTTTATACACATCTTGTAAAGAAGAGTTCTCATTTTTTAAAATAGCATCTAATTTCTCATAATCTGATGAAGAAAAATTTTCTCCTGCTGCTTTTTCTAAATCTATTCCATCAGGTAATTCAAACCTATTATAACGTCCTAGTTTATCCCAATAAATTCGAACCATATCTATACGACATTGATTATCTCCACAAACCACAGATTCAACATCCATATAAAACTCTTCTGGTTTTCCTTCTTTATCTTGTATTTCTATTAATGTACATGCTACAGGGTTTGTTTCACTAATCCCCTTATGAATAACCTTAATAGAATGTTTTACTTTTGTACGAGAAATAAAACTACCAAAGAAACAAAAACTACTTAAAGTTAGTATATATAAAAACTTTATCATTCTCTAAAATTAATCTAACTATAACAACGTACTTCAAACAATTTAACATCTTTAGCTCCGTAAGTTGTTTTTAGTTGAATACGAACAGCAGTTGTTTTAATAGTCTCGAAATGGAACTTAATTAATCGGGTTCTATTTTTTTCTATAGTTCCTATTTTTATCCATTTTCCTTGAACACGTGCTTCTACATCTAGTGTTTTCAACAATTCTTTTGGAATACGAGTGCTATAAATATCATTTTCTAAACTATCTCTACGTAACATTATATTACGTTTAACATTTGTATCACATTTTATCTCAACCTTTGAGAGTTTTACAGGTTCTACCCATTCAATTTGTACTTCTGCAGGTAAACCTTCCGATTTCCAATGATGAATTTTTCCATTATAATCTCTAGACCAACCATTTGTTAATAATTTAGCATCTCCTGAAGAAGTAGTAGAAGCAAAAATTAATTTTGCTTTTTTGGCAAGGTCTTTTTTATCATTTGCTGGTCGATTAGGTATAAAAGCATCGTCTCTTAATAATTGTTCTTGTAATTCTGATATATTTTTTTCACCTAATTCACGTGGAAAAATATTCTTTTTAAAACATAACGCAGCAGCAGTACCTACTGCTTGTCCTTCTAAGGCACATGTTGCCATAATACGAGAAGAAGATAAAGCTATGTGTGTTTGACTTATATTTCGGCCTGCAAATAAAAGATTAGGAACATTTTTAGAATATAAAGAGCGAAATGGAATTTGATAAGCTTCTTCGAAATCTTCATGAAAATAACTAGGTGGTTCACTTAAATTTTCAATTCCACCGGGGTTATGTTCATCTAAAGACCATCCTCCAAAAGCAACTGCATCAGTAAATTGTTTGTTCCCTAACATATCTGGTTCAGAAAGAATATAATCCCCAATAAATCGGCGACTTTCTCGTTTTCCAGGTAGTGAAGATACCCAATCTAAAGCAAAATTTTCTGTTTGTGGAAATTTCCCTGAATTTTTCATATAATCCCAAACTCCATATGCATACCCTAATAATTTATGTTTATTATCTTCAAATTCTCCTATAATATCATCTTCACTTCCTAACTCTACCCACCAAAAACCTAATTCAAAAGGGATTAATTGTCTGCCTTTATGTGATTTTTCGGCATCATATTTTATGGTAAAATGAGGAGGCTCAAAAGGCATAGGGCGCCCCATATCTTTTGACCCTAACAATACGGTAGATCCCATTTGCCATCCATCTGCTTTTTTAGGAGCATATTTCTCCTTAAATTCAGAAGACGCTTCTCTACCTGTTCTATATAATGCTCCTGCTGTAGCACCTAATAGTCCATCTCCCGAGCAATCTATAAACAAATCTGCTTTAATAGTAAACTCTGTTTCTGTAGTCATTTGCCAACAATATACCGCTTCAATTTTTCCATCATCAGATAATACAGCCCTAATTGCAGAAGTATTTAGTTTTAAATCAAGATTTTCTTCACGAGTAACAAAATCATATAAAATATGATCCCAAACTGGATATGCATCTTGTGGGTTATGAAAACGATTATGTAATAAAATTTCCTCAATGATACCTGTTTCCCTTTCTGGTAACCCATTTCTTAAGTGATTTACTCCATTTAAATGAACTCTAATTTCACTAGATGAATTGCCTCCTAAAACAGGGCGATCTTGTACCAAAACAACTTTAGCTCCATTTCTAGCTGCTGCAATAGCTGCACACATTCCTGCAGCTCCACCTCCAACAACTGCTACATCGTAGGTTACGGTTTTACGCCTGTCTGGTCTAGGTTTTTTACCTGTTCCCATTTGATGCCATTGCTTAGGGTCGGTACTATCATAAGATTGTTTTATTTCAGGATTGGCTACGACCTCTGATTCTTCAGAAACCTCAGCAAACGCTGATAAAGGAATAATACTTGCTCCTAAAACTCCTTTTACACTATCTTTAAAAAACTTTCTTCTTTTCATTTCTAAACCTATTAAAAGAAATTTTAATTAACTTAAATTTATATTTTCAAACCCCAATTTACTCAATTTTTATTAGCGTACCTACTAAATATTTTTTTTATTCGACAAAACAACACTACTCTTTTATTATCAAAAACTTACACTGCAAAATAGATATAAAACTTGTAATCGATGAAAATATATTTTATTAAAACTTCATTTGGGATTTTAATACTTAAGCACTTGTTTGTAAAAAGTATATAGAGGCACTTGTTTTGATAATCTTTAAAATTTCACTTAAAAAACTACCAAAGCCCTCCTTTTAAATTAACGAAGTTTACATCTGAAAATTCTTCTTCTAAAAAACCAATGGCGCGCTTACTTCGCATTCCCGATTTACAATACACTACAATCGGTTTATTTGTATTTATTTCTCTATATCTGTTTGGCAATTCTCCTAGCGGAATATGTTGTCCTCCTATATGATTTTGTTCTCTTTCCCAATTTTCACGAACATCTAGTAAATGATAGGCTTTTAAATTTTGTTCTAATTCTTCTTGCGTAATTTCATTTTTCACCAAAGTTACTCCGCAAAAAACCTCATAATTTTCTTCTAGTACTGTTATTTCTGTTTTGTCTGTTTTGGTATAATTCAATACCAATTGACGCATGGTTAATACATCTAAAAGTAGTAACTTGTTTGTTAGAACTTCTCCTAACTCGCAGATTATTTTTATCACTTCATTGGCTTGTAAACTACCAATAATTCCTGGTAAAACCCCTAGAACTCCAATCTCTGAGCAATTAGGCATTTCTCCTGGTTTTGGGGGAGTTGGATACAAGCATCTGTAACTTGCACTTCCTTTGTAATTAAAAACACTTACTTGTCCTTCAAACTTAAAAATAGAACCGTATACTAACGGTTTATTTGTTATTACAGAAGCGTCATTCGATAAATATCTTGTTTCAAAATTATCACTCCCATCCACAATAATATCAAACTGTTTAAAAAGGGTAATAGCATTGTCTTTGGTTAATTTTTCTTCATAGGTTTTAAATAGGACAAACGGATTTAATTTAGATAATCGTTTTGCAGCAGTTACTGCTTTAGATGCTCCAATATCGTCCATCGTATATAAAATTTGACGTTGTAAATTACTTTGATCTACTACATCATCATCTATAATACCAATAGTTCCTACGCCTGCAGCTGTTAAATATTGTAAAACCGGACAACCTAATCCGCCAGCACCAATTACTAAAACTTTTGCTTGTTTTAATTTTAACTGTCCCTCCTCTCCTATTTCTTCTAAAATAAGATGACGGTTGTATTGTTTTTGTTCTTCTTTATTTAACATAAATTAGTGGTTAAATTCTCTTTGTTATCTTAAACAAATACTTCTCTTAATTATTTATCTTTAATTTCAACTTCGCTCAATTACCTAAAATTACACTATCCTTTTCCTAAATCTAACTAGATAAAAATATAAATCCTTAACTCCTAAAATTCTACAATTCTTAACTCCTATAAAAACCTAAGAAAAATGCTCCCAATCTTTCCACACAACCTCTAGTCCTTCTTTTTTTAGCATACTTACAACCTCTTCGGTACTACGTTCATCAGAAATTTCAAACTGTTCTAACGATTGTGGTTCTACTGCATAACCACCCGGATTCGTCTTTGATTCTGCACTAATAGAAGTGATTCCTAAATTAACAATATTATTTCTAAATACTTCACTTTCTCTGGTAGACATAGATAATTCTACATCCTCGTCTAACAAGCGAAACGCACAAATTGTCTGTACCAAATCGGCATCGGTCATTTCCACCTTTGGTTCTAATCCACCAGAATGTGGACGCAATCTAGGAAAAGAAATTGAGTACTTTGTTTTCCAATAGGTTTTCTGTAAATATCTTAAATGTAACGCTGTAAAAAAACTATCCACACGCCAATCTTCTAATCCAAATAAAGCACCTAATCCTATTTTGTGAATTCCAGCTTTTCCTAAACGATCTGGAGTTTCTAATCGATATTCAAAGTTTGATTTTTTTCCCTTCGGATGATGTTTTTTATATTCTTCTTTATGATAGGTTTCTTGATACACCAATACAGCATACAATCCGCTTTCAATCAATACTTCATATTCTTCCCGATCTAAAGGTTGTACTTCAATAGTTATGTTTGAAAACTGAGATTTAATTAATTGAATGGCATTGTTTATATAATTTACACCTACCGTTTTATTAGCTTCGCCAGTAACTAATAAAATATGATCGTATCCTTTGTTTTTTAAAAAAGTAACTTCTTTTAAAATTTCAGCATCTGTTAATGTTCTCCTCGGAATTTTGTTCGTTAAGCTAAATCCGCAATACGTACATATATTCTGACATTCGTTACTTAAATACATCGGAACATACATTTGAATGGTATTCCCAAATCGTTTCTTTGTAAGCATCCTACTTTTTTGTGCCATCTGCTCTAAAAATGGTTTCGCAGCTGGAGAGATTAATGCTTTAAAGTCTTCTAAATTTCTTTTATCTGTCGCTAAAGCTCTCTCAACATCTAATGAAGTTTTTGAGTTGATACTGGCTAGTGTTTCCTCCCAATTATATTTATTGAAAGTGTTTATAAAGGTACTATTCATTGTTATCTTTTTGATTATTTAAAGAGTGGTACTATGTGAGAAGTTAAGAATTGGAGAAGTTATGGAGAGTTTTAACACCTTAACTTCCTAAAAAACACAAAAAACACTATTTAACTTATGCTCTATGAGGAGCTATAACTTCTTTACTCCTTAACTTCTACTATGCAAGAATAAAAACACTTAACTCCTAAACTTCTCAACTACTTAACTCCTAATTCAAAAACGACGTCAACGGACTACTCGCCTCAGCTTTATTTTTTACAGGAGGCAATTTTGCATCATACCCCATTCTACCTGCTTCTACTGCCTTTTTAAAAGCTTTTGCCATTGCTACTGGATTTTGAGATACTGCTATTGCGGTGTTTACTAATACTGCGTCTGCACCAATTTCCATTGCTTGTGCCGCGTGCGATGGTGCTCCTATTCCTGCATCTACAATTACCGGAACATTCGATTGTTCTATAATCATTTCTAAAAACTCTACCGTTTTTAATCCTTTATTACTTCCAATGGGTGCTCCTAATGGCATTACACATTGTGTTCCTACCTCTTCTAATCGCTTACATAATACAGGATCGGCATGAATGTATGGCATTACCACAAAACCTAACTTCACTAATTCTTCTGCTGCTTTTAAAGTTTCAATAGGGTCTGGTAATAAATACCTAGGATCTGGATGAATTTCTAATTTTACCCAATTTGTTTCTAAAGCTTCTCTAGATAATTCAGCAGCAAAAACTGCCTCTTTTGCCGTTCGTACCCCAGAAGTATTTGGTAATAAATTTATTCTAGAATGATTTAAATGTGTTAAAATATCATCTTCTTCATTGTGTACATCTACTCGTTTTAAGGCTACAGTTATTAACTCACTTTCAGATGCTAATAATGCTTCTTTCATTAATTGAGAAGAACTAAACTTTCCTGTTCCTGTAAATAACCGAGATGTAAATGTTTTATCTGCTATTTTTAATGATGTGTTCATGAGTTTTATTGTTTTCCTAATTTAAATATCTGCTCGTTACTACTAGATGTTTTTAAAATTTTATGAAATGTAGCGATTGAATTAAAGTTTTTTGTAATTTCTCCAGATACTGCAACACCAAACACTCCTGTTTCTAAAATAGCTTTGGTATCTTCTAGTGTTATTCCACCAATAGCAATTATAGGTATTTCGGTTTGCAGCTCTTTAATAAGTACTTTATAGCCTGTAATTCCTAATACCAGACTTAAATTTTCTTTCGTTTTTGTAAATTGATACGGTCCTAAACCTATATAATCTATCTTTTTTGAAATCAATTTTTTACAATCTTCCAATGTATTTGCTGTACCTCCTATAATCTGCCAAGAGTATAAAAAATCTCTCGCAATTATAGGATCAGTATCTTGTTTACCTAAATGTACTCCATCTGCTTTTACTTCCTTTGCTATTTTATAATGATCGTTTATAATTAATCTTGTTTGATAATGTTCTGTTATTTCTCGTGCTTTTTTAGCAGTTTGTAGTAACGTTTTCTCATCTACATTTTTTAATCGTAACTGTACCCATTCTGCACCTGAAGCACAAGCATTCTGAATATTTTCTAAATGTTCTTTTGGGCTACTTCCTTGTGTTATATATTGTAATTTACTTATCATTGTTTATCTCTTTTAGGAGTTAAGGAGTTTAGGATTGGAGGAGTTAAGTGATTAACTATCCTCTATATCTATCTAAATTTTACTTAAAATACTCCTACAGTATGCGTTTAGCATTTTACTAACTTCTTTTATTAATATTGTTTGTGTTTTATTATCTTTTATATATCCTAAATCTTTCGATAAAATCAAAAAATAACGACACTCTTCTAATGAAGATTGTGCGATATTATAAAAACGTAATTTTTCTTTATTACTTAACCTTTTATATCCTTCTGCAATATTCGCTGTGATTGATACAGCCGCTCTTCGAAATTGTGATGTTAAACCATAAATTTCTTCTCTCGGAAATAATTTACTCATTTTATACACCTCTAACACAAATTCATGTTCCTTTTGCCAGACTATTAAATCCTCAAAACTCTTTGTCTTTTTCATTTTCAATTTTTATTTATTCTTTAATACAATTCATTACTAATCTACTCCTTCAACTCCTAAAATTCTAAACCCTTTCTAACTCATAAACTCCTTTAACTACTTAACTTCAAAAAACTACATAACTCTTTTAACTTCCCAACTCCTCCACTTCTACACTACTCAAATTCTTAACTCCTAAAAACTACATAACTCCTTTAATTACCCAACTCCTCCACTTCTGCACTACTCAAATTCTTAACTCCTAAAAACCCCTACACTCCTAAAAGAATGCGTTCCTAACAATGACTCATTCGAATTCAAAAACTTTTCCACGTATACTTTCACATTCTTACATGCATCTTCTAACGGAATTTCATTTGCTAAATTGGAAGCCAAAGCCGCAGACAATACACAACCACTACCATGTTTTTCAAAAACCGTTTCAGCTATAGGCGGAATATTTAATTGTACAATTTTACTATGATACACAGCATCCCAACCTTTTTTATCTGCTCTATGCCCGCCTTTTAAGTAAATATTTGTTTTCTCCGCAATAAAATCAATCGTATCTTCTATTGTTTTATCAGGAAATAAAACTTGTATCTCATCGTAATTCGGAGTTATAAAATAACATTGTTCTAATACTCTTTCAAAAACATCCAAATTTTCCTCAGAATGAAATTCATACCCTGCACTCGCTTTTAAAACTGGATCAAGTATTATTTTAATAGTTGGATTCCGTTTTTTTAGTAACTCTATTATTTCTAACAAAACTTCCCAAGATTGAATGATTCCTATTTTTACTACAGAAATTTCAAATCGTTCAAAAAGAGTTTCTATTTGGTCTATTATAATTGCTTTAGTAACCCATTCGCATTTTTTAAAAGCAATATCATTTTGTACCGTTATTGCAGTACAAACAGACAATCCATAAAAACCATGTGCTTCAAATGTTTTAATATCAGATGTTAATCCTGCTCCCGATGAAGGATCAAAACCAGCAATGGTAAGTATGTATTTTCTAGTACTCAATCTTTTGTTTTTTAATTAAATAATTCTTGAATAGATTCTTTATTTAACGATTTCACAAAACTATCTTCTGTTTGTATTAAATCATCTGAAACTTGTTTTTTATTTTGTTGATGCGTTACTATTTTTTCTTCAATCGTATCTTTACAAATCATTTTATAGGCCATCACTTTTTTCTTTTGTCCTATTCTATAACATCTATCTATAGCCTGTGCTTCTACTGCTGGATTCCACCAAGGATCTACAATATATACATAATCTGCAGCAGTTAAATTCAGTCCCGTTCCTCCTGCTTTTAAACTGATTAAAAAAACTCTAGTTTCTTCATTATTTTGAAAGTTTTCTACTTTTTCTTGTCTGTTTTTGGTTTTACCATCTAAATACTCATAACTAATACCCAATTTATTTAACCTATTTTTAATTAAGTTCAACATTTTTACAAACTGAGAAAAAATTAAAATTTTATGTTTATTTGTTTTCTCTGTAATTTGTTTTACCAATTCGTCTATTTTAAT
The DNA here is from genome assembly GCA_947498055.1 of uncultured Tenacibaculum sp. Classification (GTDB taxonomy): domain Bacteria; phylum Bacteroidota; class Bacteroidia; order Flavobacteriales; family Flavobacteriaceae; genus Polaribacter. Next base: position 7,154 of record CANMJA010000035.1, on the reverse strand, counting down.
AGATTCATTTGTGTAGGTTTCTTCATCATTTAATAAACTAGGAGAATCACAAATTTGTCGTAATTTAGTTAACCCTTCTAAAACATACATTTTAGATTTTCCTATACCATCATCTTCTATTTTTCCTAGTAAGTAATCTTTGTATTTGTTTTTATAAGCTTCATATAACTTTCGTTGCTCTGCTCCCATTGTACAATATAAAAACTGTTCTGTTTTTGGTGGTAATTCTGTAGCTACTTGTTCTTTTGTTCTTCTTAATAAAAAAGGATCTATTAATGTTTTTAACTCTTTTGCTGCTTCTGTATCTTTATTTTTATCTATGGCTGTGGCATATTCCGTTTTAAAATGTTGCATACCTCCTAATAAGCCTGGATTTACAAAGGTCATTTGTGCATACAAATCGAAAGTATTGTTTTCTATTGGAGTACCAGTTAGTACTAGTTTATTTTCTGATTGTAATAAGCGTACTGCTTTAAATCTTTTTGAATTTGGATTTTTAATCGCTTGTGATTCATCTAAAATAATATAATTAAAAGTGTACTTTTTTAGGTAATTTATATCGTTAAGAACAATACCATAAGTAGTTAATACAATATCATATTTTTTAAACTCTTTGGTGTCTTTAACTCTATTAGTACCTGTTAATGTATATAATTTTAAACTAGGACAAAATTTTTGCACCTCTTCATTCCAATTAAAAATAAGAGAAGTAGGTACTACAACTAAATGCGGAGTTTTACTCTTATGTTTTGCTTTTAAATGTTTTATAAAACTAATTATTTGTAAGGTTTTTCCTAACCCCATATCATCTGCTAAACAACCTCCTAATTTAAAATCGTCTAAAAAATTAAGCCACTTAAGCCCTTCTTTTTGATAGGGTCTTAGTTTTGCATTTAATCCTCTTGGTTGACGAACATTCTCTATAGTATTAAAATTGGTTATTTTTTCTTTTATTTTAATATGTTCTTCAAAAAGATTGCTTTCGTTTTGTAATTCTTCATATAAAGTATCTACTACAGAAAATTGATATTTAGAAACACCAATACTCTCTTTTTTTACATCACCAGATCTAAATAAATGCAAATATTTTTCAAACCATTCTTCTGGTAAAACACCTATACTTCCGTCTTTTAAGCGAATGTATTTATCTTTATTGATAATGTTCTTTTTTAGCTCTTTTAGACTTACTGTTTGTTCTCCAAAATCTACTTTTATGCTAACATCAAACCAATCAATATCAGAACTTACACTAATACTTATACTTGGTTTATTATGATTATATTTTAATTTTAAATCATTATACCCAAAAACTTCAATTTCATTTTCTTTAAAGCTTTCAAAAGCAGTTAAAAACCAAGAATCTTTAATAAATTCTTCCTCATTTAAAAAGAAAAAACCGTTATTCTGTTTTTCAAATCCAGTATGTAATTCTTTTAAATACATTTCAAACTCAGTCTCTACATTTTTGTCTCTAGCCACCAAAAAACTAGTATCCTTTTCACTAAATTCAAATTGTTTTTTACTAAAAAGCGGTACTGTTTTGCCTTTGTATCCTATAGCAGGCTTAAAAATGATAAAATCGTCTAAACTTGATAAAAAAAGCTGCTTTTTGAATAAACTAATTTCTGCTTTTTTCTTTTTTTGCTTCCTTCCTTTTATTTCTACTGTATATTTTTCTGAAAGTGGTTGAATTAATTTTGTATAATAGTTATCGTAATCTGCTTTAGGAAATCTTAATTCTGGATTTTGCTTAAATAAATTAATCGTTTTAGCATCTGCTATTGATTTTACAAGAGAATAATCTATTTTATCTTTTAACAATAGAGCATTCTCACCTATGTTTCTTTTTGATAATTTTGTTTTCCGTCCATTAAATTTCAAATAACTTTCTAAAAGATAAAAAGATTCTTCTTCTATTAATTTAAATGATAATTCTATTGGGTTTAATTGTAATGTTATAGGAATTAGATTATTTCTACTTATTTTATGATACAAGTTACCTTGTAATACATATACTTTAACATCTTCTAATTTGGGAATTAGTTGTGTTAGTACTTCTATAATCTCTCTATCTAAACTTTCGCTATTTTCATCAACCTTAGCATATAAAACAGTTTCTGTTAAAGAAAATATCTTTTCTAAAATAAATTGCTCTTCTTCTTTATACCTATTTTTTGTTGAAATATATTCTTCAATACTTATTTCTCTTATTTTAGTAGATAATTCATTTTGCGCATTTACATTTCCTTTTAATGGTAATAGGCTTAATGAAAATGGTAAGTTATTAGCATTGTTTAAAACAACCCCTACTGCTAAAGTTTCTTTCTTTGTTTTACTTTTCGATTTTTCTTTTTTTGGTAATATGGATTTTATTAATAATTCTTCATTTAATATTTTATCTGTTATTATAGAAAAATCATTAAATGAACTCATTCGAAGTAATCCATTTTTTTGAGGCATTACTTCTATAGTTCCATTTGCAAAGCCAAATTCAAAATATTCGTTCAGTTTTGGATCTTCTAATGAGAATCCATATTCTTTTAATTTTTCTTTCTTTAACTCATTTACTTTCTCTTCGGAAAGAAATACCGCTGAAAACTCATCTCTTATGGTAGTTAAAAGAAGTATTTGATGTTTACATAATTTATTGTTTTTATAATTACAAGAACAAGTTAGTTGCAACTTACTTTCTTCAATGACAATCTTTGTTCTTTTATATAAATCATTACCATAATAACCTTCTTCAACAACTCCATTAATCGTTTTATTTTCAAAAGTTATATCCTTTATATCTATCCCCCAAGAAAAAGCTTCTCTATAAGTATTTTGTGTTGCTAACTTTCTAATTTTCTTATCAGAAACATCTTCTATTGTAGAGAATGGAATTTCAAAAATTCCTGTTGATGAATATTTTTTTTCTTTTTTGGGTTCTTCATCCACAATAGATATATCATTTAAAAAAGTATCTATCTCATTAGCTACTGCTACTTGATGTTTACACACAATTCCTTGATCGTAAGGACAAGTACAGTTACTCATTATCATACCCGATTTCAATCCATCAAAATTAATTTCGTACTTTTTTGTCCCTTTTACATAGGCTTTAACAGAATTATAATCCTCACTAAACTCTATACTTAAAACACCTAACTTATTTCCTCTTGTTCTAATTACAGGGAATGTATTTGAATGTATATAACTTTTTAAAATTTTATTTTTTATAGCCATAAAAAAGACGTGCTTATTAAATTAACTGGAAATCAAAAATAACTAAATCAGTCTTTTTTCATTACATCTTTTTTTAATCTTTTTAAAACTCTCAACAGCATGTTCAGCATTCCAAATACCACCTAAAACACCAATTCCTTTAAAACCTAATTTCAAAGTTGCTTCTACTGTATTTACATTAATTCCCCCCATACCAATAATCGTTTTATCAATAGTATTTACATCAAAACCTCTTCCTTCATATCCTTTTTTTGATATGGATGAAAATACTGGACTTAATAAATGATAATCAAATTCTATATCACAATTTTCTAACTCTTCTGGTTCATGAAAAGAACTACTCATTATTTTTCCCATCATATTTAACCCTATAAAATATTCACTTCCATTCTCTAGTGCATCTCTTCTTTTTTGTTCTTGAAAATGAATTCCTCTTAAATTAAACTCATTTATTAACTCATGAAAATAATGCGTTACAATACGATTGTGAAATTTTTCATCTATTTGATTTAAATACGAAACATGTGCTTCATAATCTTTTTCTGGTTTTCTTAAATGATAATATTCTAACCCTTCTTCAAATAATTGATGAAGGATGAGGATTTCATTTTCTATATCCTTTTCTGGAGCTATTACTACAATCATTTCTTTTTTAATTATTTCTCATGATAACTATTCAACTTTAAAGGCAATAAAGGAATCTAAATCCAATAATAATCGGAAGATTTATTTTAACTTAATGTGTTTATTTTATGCTACTTCCAACCTTGTTATTATCACTTCTAGTGATTTTCGATAGAAAATTGTATCGAGAAAAGATAATAACAAAACGAAAACAAAGTTCTCGATAGCTCTACTGAGCGAAGCCGAAGTACAAATTTTCTTCGTTTCTCTTCGAAAACTCACTCGAACTGACATTCTTTTCATACCAACAAGCATCTCAAAAACAACACATTAAAACCTTTTCATTATCACTAAATTTAACACAAAATTACAACCTGAAAATGAAATTATAAATACACCTCAGATCCTTTTTCTTTAAACTCTTTCGATTTTTCTTCCATTCCTTTGGCAAACACCTCATCTCCTTCTACTTTATTTACTGCAGCAAAATCACGAACTTCTTGTGATATTTTCATCGAACAAAATTTTGGTCCACACATAGAACAGAAATGTGCAATTTTTGCTCCTTCAGCAGGTAACGTTTCATCATGATATTCACGAGCCAACTCAGGATCTAAACCTAAATTAAATTGGTCTTCCCAACGAAATTCGAAACGCGCTTTACTTAAAGCATCATCTCTATGTTGCGCTCCAGGATGTCCCTTTGCTAAATCTGCTGCATGTGCTGCCAATTTATAAGTAACAACGCCTGTACGAACATCTTCCTTGTTTGGTAAACCTAAATGTTCTTTTGGTGTTACATAACATAACATAGCACAACCAAACCAACCAATCATTGCCGCTCCAATGCCAGAAGTAATATGATCGTAACCCGGTGCAATATCTGTTGTTAATGGACCTAAAGTATAAAAAGGAGCTTCATCACAAGCCTCTAATTGCTTATCCATATTTGCTTTTATCATATGCATTGGTACATGACCAGGCCCTTCAATAAAGCATTGTACTTCGTGTTTACGTGCTATTTTTGTTAATTCTCCTAACGTTTCTAATTCTGCAAATTGTGCTTCATCATTTGCATCAGCAATAGATCCTGGACGCAAACCATCTCCTAAAGAAAAAGCAACATCATAGGCTTTCATAATTTCACAAATTTCTTCAAAATGTGTATATAAAAAACTTTCTTTATGATGTGCTAAACACCATTTTGCCATAATAGAACCTCCTCGAGATACAATTCCTGTTATACGCTTTGCTGTCATAGGTACATAACGTAAACGAACACCTGCGTGAATCGTAAAATAATCTACTCCTTGCTCAGCTTGTTCAATTAATGTATCTCTAAAAATTTCCCATGTTAAATCTTCGGCAACTCCATTTACCTTTTCTAATGCTTGGTAAATTGGTACAGTTCCTACTGGTACTGGTGAGTTACGAATAATCCACTCACGAGTTTCATGAATATTTTTACCCGTAGATAAATCCATAATATTATCTGCTCCCCAACGGCAAGCCCAAACCGCCTTTTCTACCTCTTCTTCTATAGAGGATGTAGTTGCAGAATTACCAATATTTGCATTAATTTTTACTAAAAAATTACGTCCTAGAATCATAGGTTCTGCTTCTGGATGATTTATATTAGATGGTATTACTGCTCGCCCTCTTGCAACTTCTTCTCTTACAAATTCTGGTGTTATTTTTGTAGGAATACTTGCTCCAAAATCTTGACCTGGATGTTGTTTTGACAAACGTGTCATTTCATCTATTCGCTGATTTTCACGAATGGCTATGTATTCCATTTCTGGAGTAATAATTCCTTTTTTTGCATAATGTAACTGCGTTACATTCTTTCCTTTTTTTGCTCTTTTAGGTTTATTTTTTAAATTAAATCTTAAGTGATCTAAATTGGTATCATTCAATCGCTCATTGCAATATTCTGACGTGAACTCTTCTAATTCTTCAACATCTCCTCTATCTAAAATCCATTGTTCTCTAATACGTTCTAATCCATTATGAATGTTTATTTGCTTATTCGGATCTGTGTATGCTCCTGATGTATCATATACTGTTACCGATTCATTTGGAGTTTTTTTCTTCGTCATGGAATCTATCGTGTCACTCAATGCAATTTCACGCATTGCTACTTTTATTTGAGGATATAATTCTCCTTTAACATATATTTTTTTTGAATTAGGAAATGGATTTCTTGTAATTCCGTTACTAGGTGCAGTATCTTTTTTCTTCATTTTTAGAAAGTATTAAGTACTAAGATTGGGTACTAAGTACGTTTATTCGTATTGTTATCTTTTTTTATAGAGCTTTAATACTATGTACTAATTACTCTTTACTTATTATCCGCCTTGAGTAGATTTTATAATTAACACATTATCATTACTTAATAAAACATGTGTATTCCAGTTCATTTTTTTTATGATACTATTATTTATAGCAATAGCAATTCCATTGGTTTTAATTTTTAAATAATCAACCAACTCTTGTACTGTAACGCTATCAGAAATTTCTTGTGTTTCGTTGTTTACTTTTATATACATCAGATTTTGATTTAAAGTAAACTTTAGAAGAATATAAATACATTTTATATACACAAATAACATGTGCATTAATGCATTTTAAAAATGACTTTTTCCTACGTTGGTCTTAACCAAATCAGGTTCTAAGGATATTTCTCAAACTAGTTAAACTAGCTACTCCTAAAGTTTCTGTGATTCAAATATAAACTTTTTTATTGTTTTATTCCTTCTTTTAGTCCTCTTGTACTTGAATTTACATCAATTAAAACCTTTTTATAATTTTCCTTTTTAAATATTTCCATATTTACTAAAACATTAAACCTTCTACCTATGAATAATAAAAGAATAGCTTTATATATAGGAAATGCCTTATATACGAAAACACCAGCTATAACAAAAACCATTCAAACACTACAAAATAGCCCATTAACAAGCCCTATTTTAGGCTTGCTAAACAAAAATGCTAATAACAGTTCGCAACTAGTATATAATGATGGAAACAATCCTGTATTTAATGATTCTGGAGATTATGTTGGAAATCCAAATTGGCATAAATATTTAACTCAATTAAAAACTGGCGGACATATTCAAGAATTATATCTTTCATTTTCTACCAACGGTTGTCAATGGATGAGTGATTTAATTAATACTAATAAAACAGCAGCGATTAAAATTCTATCTTACATTAAAAACAATTTAAGACCGTTGCAAGGGTAATTTTGAAAAGAATATAAAAAAGGTTAAATTTCAAATATGAAATTAGAAAGTACACCG
>CANMJA010000034.1 GCA_947498055.1 uncultured Tenacibaculum sp. | reverse complement strand
TCCGAAAAAAATAGTACTTTTACTCATATCGATTATTTGGTGAGAGATTTAATCGATATATACGAAAAAAGCCTCAAATATTGAGGCTTTTTTTATCGGACACTAATGATTTTTAATGAATGTTTTTTTTATACAGATAAGAACATACAATTATAGTGAAACTAAAGTAAGCCGTGATTTTTTTAGTTCAAAGAGATAAGCGTTTTTTTATGATTTGAAGGAGCAAATAACAAGAGTGTTTTGTAGTAAAACAAAAGTAAAAAAACTACTTTATTAGTTGAATAACTTTTATTTGTTAAAGCCTTTAAATACCATATCTTTGCAAATTATTATAAGATAAGGATTTTGTAGCATGAAAAACATTAGAAATTTTTGCATTATTGCACATATAGATCACGGGAAAAGTACACTAGCTGATAGATTATTAGATTATACAGGAGCCGTTACTGAACGTGAAAAGCAAGATCAATTATTAGATAATATGGATTTGGAGCGCGAGCGTGGAATTACAATTAAGTCGCATGCAATTCAAATGGATTATGTTCACAATGGAGAGCCTTTCATTTTAAACTTAATTGATACTCCTGGTCACGTAGATTTTTCATACGAAGTTTCTCGTTCTATTGCAGCTTGTGAAGGAGCGCTGTTAATTGTAGATGCAGCACAAAGTATACAAGCGCAAACAATCTCTAATTTATATTTGGCATTAGAGAATGATTTAGAAATTATTCCAGTTTTAAATAAAGTAGATTTACCTTCTGCAAATCCAGAAGAGGTAACAGATGATATTGTAGATTTATTAGGTTGTGATCCAGAGGATGTAATTCCTGCAAGTGGAAAAACAGGTTTTGGTGTAGATAAAATTTTAGATGCAATTATAGATAGAATTCCAGCACCTTCTGGAAATCCTGAAGCACCTTTAAAAGCATTAATTTTTGATAGTGTTTATAATTCATATCGTGGAATTGAAACTTATTTTAGAGTAATAGATGGTTCTATTAAGAAAAACCAGCAAATTAAATTTGTTGCTACAGGAAAACAGTATGGTGCAGATGAGGTTGGTACTCTTAAATTAGAACAAGTAGTTAAGAAAGAAATAAAAACAGGCGATGTTGGGTATTTAATTACAGGTATAAAAGCCGCAAAAGAAGTAAAAGTAGGAGATACTATTACAGATTTTGCAAATCCAACTACCGATATAATCGATGGTTTTGAAGATGTTAAACCAATGGTTTTTGCAGGTATTTATCCTGTAGATACAGAAGATTATGAAGAGTTACGTAACTCTATGGAAAAACTACAGTTGAATGATGCTTCTCTAGTTTTTCAACCAGAAAGTTCTGCGGCTTTAGGTTTTGGTTTTCGTTGTGGATTCTTAGGAATGTTGCATATGGAAATTATTCAAGAGCGTTTAGAACGTGAGTTTAATATGACTGTAATTACTACAGTTCCTAACGTTTCTTATCATGCTTTTACAAAGAAAAATCCAGAGGATATTATCATCGTAAATAATCCGTCAGATTTACCAGATCCTTCTGGTTTAGATAGGGTAGAAGAGCCGTTTATTAAAGCTTCTATTATTACTAAAGCTGATTTTGTTGGACAGGTAATGTCTCTTTGTATTGAAAAAAGAGGGCAAATAATGAATCAAAATTATTTAACCCCAGAACGTGTTGAATTAATTTTTGAAATGCCATTAGCAGAAATTGTATTTGATTTTTACGATCGTTTAAAAACAGTATCTAAAGGATATGCTTCTTTTGATTATCATCCAATAGGAATGAAAAAATCTAAATTAGTGCGTGTGGATATGCTGCTAAACGGAAATACAGTAGATGCACTGTCTGCGTTATTACATGCAGATAACGCCTATAATATAGGAAAACGTATTTGTGAGAAATTAAAAGAATTAATTCCTCGTCAACAATTTGATATTCCAATTCAAGCAGCGATCGGAGCAAAAATTATTGCTCGTGAAACTGTAAAAGCACTTCGTAAAGACGTAACAGCAAAATGTTATGGAGGAGATATTTCACGTAAACGTAAGCTTTTAGAAAAGCAGAAAAAAGGAAAAAAGCGTATGCGACAAGTCGGTAATGTAGAAATACCACAACAAGCATTCATGGCAGTTTTAAAACTGAATGATTAATAAAAAAATAAAAACGGTCTCATTCTTGAGATCGTTTTTGTTTAATATGTTTTTTCATTAAATACAATCCGAAAAAGAAACAAGGAGAAACTAACAAAGTGATAGCAATTGCACTTGATAAGGAAGTAGGTTCTATGTTATTGGTAGTAAAACTATGTCCTAAACTATCTATTCCTCCGAAAAAATCTATTAAAGCATGTGCAATTATTAATGGGTAAATACGCTTTGTAATTAGTAATAACGCTCCAAACATTACACCAATAAATGTAGCAAATAATACTTGTGATAGTTCACCATAAATTCCTTTATTAAAATTAATTAAATGCAAAACACCAAAAATTAAAGAAGCAATAAAAATAGCTTTTTTAGAATTTTTAAAATAGGTTACTAAACTAGATTGTAGAAAACCACGAATGCTTAATTCCTCAGCAAAACCAATACTTATACAATGAACCAAAAGAATACTAATATTTAAAATAGTGTAATTAGCTATATTATCTACAAAAAGTATATTTAATAAAATTAGGTAGAAACTACCAATAATTACAAAACCTATTTTTTTTGTTTTTACATTAGATAGACCAGCTACATCTTTTAAACCATTAGTTTTAATCATATAAAAAGAAAAAAAAGCTAACAAAATATTATAAGCAGTTCTTGTTAATAAGTGTATATGGTAATTGGATATTTGATTGTTAATAAAATAAGAAATGGTTACTTGTTTTAATACTGTAATTCCTAAAAGTATTATCACAAATAATTTTATTTTTTTTAGAAAAGTAGTATTTCTCATAATAAGTAGTAGTTTGTTACTCATTAAACGATTTACAAGATAAAATGTAACACTTTTTATTTTAAAGATAGAGTATATAATTTTCCTCCGTTACCATTTGCTTTTTCGTCTGTAATATATAATGTGTTATTGTCTTTAAAATCGATACCTTCTTTCTGAGAAGAATGATCTAAGTTATACTCAGTAAGTAGCCCATCAAAAAAAGCATCTGAAGTAAAATTGCTAAAAACTAATACTTTATGATGTGTTAATAGAGCTATTTTTTTATAATCATCAGATATTGTAGCAGCAGTAATCCAACATCCTTTCGTGTTACAATTATTAAAACTACCTATATATTCAGCGGTATGATCTCCTGGTACAGCAGGTATTTTATATAAGTTTGTTTTTCCATATCTGTTTTTAACTCTACTTTTTGTGAAAATATATAAAAAACCATTCTTATAAAATAAAGACTCTGCATCGAAAAAAAGTTTTTCTTTTTTAGGAGGATATTTGTGTTGGTTAGGGTATGAAAATTTTATTTTTTCTGCTGAGATAGAAGCATTATTTACTAAATCTTCATGATTTATTTTAAGTATCACTAAGTCCTTTCTTTTATTAGCATTATTACCAAAATCAGCAATGAAAAGATTTCCGAAATTATCGGAAGTAATGTCTTCCCAATCTTTGTTTTTAGCATTTATCGTAATCGTTTTTTTTATTTTTCCGTTTTCATTTACGCCATATAACTCATTTTTATTACCACTATCATTATGCATCCATAATAAAGAAGAATTAGATGTTTTTTCAACGCCAGAAGCCTCTTCGAGTTTGGTGGGTAAAGAACTAATTACTTTTAATTGCCCGTAATTAGAACAATTAGTTAAGATACCTAAAAATAATGCCAGAAATAATTTTTTCATCATAATAAAGATACACAAAAAAGCTTCTGATATTAGAAGCTTTTTAAATATAATAATAAATTGTAAATTTTATATAGTCACTGTTTTTTTGGTAGATAGAGAAAATACTTTCTCAGTAATAGTATCTACATAATTCCAATCTGTAGTTACAGAACTATTGTTAATGGTTAATTTCATAAAACCTCTATCGGAAAGATTAGCGTGCTTTAAATCATCTATTAATAGCTCTAATGCTTTACCTAATTGTACAGCTCCTTCGGTTCCTACAAAATTTTCAAAACCTGGAGAAGAAACAGAACTAGTAGCTACTTCATCTCCTACTTTATCTCCAGAAGCGGTTATTAAATCACTTTGCCATGTGTTATGTGTGTCACCAGCTAACACAATTACTTTCTTATCTTTAAAAGTAGCTAATACTTCTTCTCTTTCCATAAAATAACCATCCCAAGCATCTAAGTTGTATGGAATCACTGTTTTTACTCTTGCTATTTCTTTAGGAGTTAAAGAAGTGTCACCTTGTAACAATCTAGTTTTAATTTGAACTAATTCAACCAATGTAGTTTGAAATGTAGGAGATCCAAAAGCGGTTAATAATTCAGCGGGAATTAACATTTTTCCCATTAATACTTGTTGCCCTATAATTTGCCATTGTGAACTTGCGTTTGCCATTTCATTTTTAAACCAATTTTTTTGTTGAGAACCTAATATAGTTCTTGATGGATTTAACCAGTCGTTTTGAAATGCAGGAATATCAAATCCTGAAGCAGAGGTATAATCTGCGTAATCTAATTGTTTGTCTCTACCAACTACTCGGGTATCTAACATAGTTAAATCAACTAAGTTTCCAATTTTTAAAGATCTATAAATAATTGTATTATCAGTTAAATTGGTGATGTTTGGTAAATACTCACTGTAGGCTTGTAAAGCACTGGTTTTTCTAATTTGAAAGTCTCCTTCTTCTGGTTGATGATTTTCAGCACCATTTTTATAAACATCGTTTGTTACTTCATGATCGTCCCATACACAAACAAAAGGTTTTCTCTGGTGTAAGTCTTTTAATTGATTTTCTGATCTATATTGACGATAACGTGTTCTGTAATCTTCTAAGGTAACAATTTCTCCAATAGGTTCTGGTTTTCTAAAAGAACCATACGTGTTTTCACCATATTCATAAATATAATCCCCTAAATGAACCACTACATCTGCGTCAGAATTTTTCATGGCTTCATATACGTTAAAGTAACCTGCTGCATGGTTTGCACAAGAAGCTACGGCTAGTTTTACTTCTGTCGTATTATTGCCAAATGTAAGTGTTTCACCAATAGGAGAAGTAGATGCTTCTTCGATGTTGATAAATCGATAAAATAACTTTAAATTTTCCTCTAAATCTTTAATTTCTACTGCTAAAGTGTAATCTCTAGAAGCATCAGTAGTAACTTCTCCTTGTCTAATAAGATTCTTAAACGTTGCATCTTTTGCCAGTTGCCATACAATTTTTACAGAAGGTTGGGTAGTTGTATAACGCGACCAAATAATAACTTGAGAGTTGGTAGGATCGAAACTAGCAACACCTTGATTAAAATGTTGATCTGTTAAGTTAGAGGGTATAATAGAGGTTATTTCGTTTGCATCGTTACTGCAGCTTATAAAGTTTGGGGCTAAAATAATACCTCCAGTAGCTAATAATGAGTTCTTTAAGAAGTTTCTTCTTTTTATGTTGTGTGCCATGTGTAATTAGTAGTTAAATATTTACATAATTACAAGACTGAGTTTTCTTAAAAGTTATATTAAGTTGATGTATATGTAAACGTTTACCAACCTCCAGTAGCACCACCGCCACCGAAGCCACCGCCGCCAAAACCTCCTCCAAAGCCACCACCAGAAGAACCGCCACCAAAGCCACCAGAACTGCCAAATCCTCCTCCGAAGCCGCCGCCAAAACCGCCTCCTCTTCCTGAGTTACTTAAAATAATGGTTTCTAAAATATCTCTTGAGTCTGAATCTCTTCTATACCTTCTTCTTCCTCCTCCATTTCCTCTGTTCGATCTAGAAATGATAATAAAAAAGATGATAAGGATTACAATGAAAATAATAAAACTAGGATCAAAACCAATATCTGATGATGGTTTACGAGAACCTTTATATTCTCCTTGCATTACTTGAATAATGGCAGTAACACCACTATCTAATCCTCTGTAGAAGTTACCTTGTTTAAAATGAGGTAAAATGTTGCGTTCAATTATTTGTCGCGATGTATAATCGGTTAATAAATGTTCTGTACCGTAACCACTTCTAATAGTAATTTTTTTGTCGTCTTTAGCAAGCAATATAAAAACACCATTGTCTACACCTTTTTGTCCAATTCCCCATTTATGCCCCCAATTAGTAGCCAAATAACTTATATCTTCTCCTTTTGTAGAGCGTATAATAGCAACTACTATTTGTGTAGAAGTAGTATCGGAATATTGAATAAGTTTATTTTCTAAAGTAAGATTTTCTCCTTTAGAAAGTAAGCCAATATAATCGTAAATACCTTTTTGATCTTTTTGTTTTTTAGGTTTTTCGGGAATGTTAAATTGTGCATATCCTATTATTGTTCCTAAAAAGAGAATCAAAAATATAGAAAGTAGATAATGTATTTTCTTTTTCATTTAGCCTTTAGAAACTTCATTAGATAATTCATCTGTGTCTTTTACACTCCAAGGAAAGTGGCTTTTTAACTCTTCACCAGCTTTTAAAACTCCAGCTACAATTCCTTGTTTAAAATTTCCTTGTTTAAAATGTTGCTGAATAGTATTTTTTGTAGATTCCCAAAAATTGGTAGGAACTACTGCGTCAATACCTTTATCGCCATAAATAACAAATTTATGATCATCAACAGCTATGTAAATCAACACAGCATTTTGTTCTTTGGTATTAAACATTTTAAGCATTCGAAATACTTCTAGTGCACGATTGTAATGAGAAAGAGAAGTGGTTCTTTCTATATGTACTCTAATTTCACCAGAAGTATTTCGTTCTGCTTGTCTAATAGCTTGAACGATTTCCTGTTCTTCTTCTGCGGAAAGAAAATCTTCTACGTTAGACATTTATTTTTTGTTGTTGAAATCAAAACTAACATCCGGTGCTTTTTCAGAACCAGGGTCTGCTTTATAACGAGCCATATCATCAAAATTAAATAATCCAGCTAATAAAGAACCTGGGAATTTTTTAATATGCTTACTATATATATTTACAGATTGATTATAACGATCTCTAGAAATTTTAATTCTATTTTCTGTTCCTTCTAATTGGCTTTGTAATTCTAAAAAATTTCGATTTGCTTTTAAATCAGGGTACCTTTCTACAGAAACTAAAAGCTTAGATAATGCACCAGACAGACCTGATTGCGCTTTTTGAAATTGTGCCATGTTTTCTGGAGTTAAATTACTAGCATCAATATTTACCGATGTAGCTTTCGCTCTCGCATTGATAACATCTGTTAAAGTGCTTTTTTCAAAATCAGCAGCACCTTGCACTGTTTTTACTAAATTACCAATTAAATCGTTTCTTCTTTGGTACGAACTTTCTACATTAGACCATGTAGTTTTTGCATTTTCTTGATATTCTACTGCTGTATTATAAAAACCGCTTATAGCCCAGTTATATCCAGTATATATTATAACTCCTATAACAATTAAAGGTATTAACCATTTTTTCATATTCTTTGACTTTTTGTTATTGTAATTGATTTTTGATTTTTATTAATTCTGCCTTAACAGTTTCTAATCTACTAATTATTTCCTGATTTTCAATAACTTTACTCGGATTTTGCTTTAATTTTTGTTTAGCACCATCTAATGTAAAACCACGTTCTTTCACTAAATTATAAATCAGTTTAAAATTTTCAATATCTTCTTGTGTAAATAATCGATTACCTTTTGCGTTTTTTTTAGGCTTAATAATATCAAATTCACCTTCCCAAAAACGTATTAAAGAGGCGTTTACCTGAAAAGCTTTAGCTACTTCCCCTATTTTATAATATCTTTTTTTAGGTAAATCAACGTGCATATTATTTTAATTCAATAATTCCGTTATCGCTAAATTTTATTTTATTCTCAGGAAAATCCTGTAGTGTTAATTTCTTAATTTCTTTATAAGCTTTTTCTGAAGTATCTATAAAAGGATATCTAGTTTTAGTTTGAATGGCAGAGTGAATTTTTCCAGAAATAAAATCTCCATTATTTTTTAATTTTAAGTCAAAAATAGGAGAGTATGCTTTTGAACCACTCATGCTAAATCGCTTATAAGTAGCAAAATTCCCCATACTATAAGCAATAAATTTACCTTTGTACACCTCAATAGCTCTTGGTACATGCGGACCATGACCTAAAATAAGATCTGCGCCAGCATCAATCATTTTATGTGCAAAAGAATATACATTTCCTCTATTTTCACCGTAAAAGTATTCTGTTTTTCTAGTAATGTTTTTATGTTTTGTTCCTTCAGCACCTCCATGAAAAGAAACAATAACCACATCTACTTCTTTATTCAGCTTTTTTACCATCTGAATACCTTTCTTAAGATTATTAATTTTTAAACAATCGTTATTAGGAGCAAATGCAATAAAACCATATTTTATTCCATCTTTTTCGAAAGTAGTAATAGGTTTCGATAAAACACCTGCATTTTTAATACCTAAATTGTCGAGTGTTTTAATCGTATTTTTAATTCCAATTTTACCAAAATCACCAATATGATTATTCGCAATACTCATTACATCAAACCCAGCTTTTTGAAAATGTTTTCCAAAGTATTCAGGACTTTTAAAAGAATAACATTTAGAAGGATCTTTGCAGCGTTTTGCATTTTTACCAGTATCGGTAAGAGTACCTTCTAAGTTTCCGAATAAAACCCCAGCTTTATTAAAAACCTTTTGAACATCTGCAAAAGGATACACCTTTTTAGAAGGTAAATAAGAAGCATTAGGAAATGTAGTACCTAACATAATATCACCAACAGCCATAAAATGAATTATTTTATCTTCTGTGCTTTCTATCTCTGTAGATTCTATTACTGTTTCTTCAATAACATCTTCTTGAGCATTTAACTGAAAAAAACAGCAGATTGCGATGTTTATAAAAAGGATGTTTAATTTATTTTTTATCATTTATTGTTTTCTTTTTAAGATAATAATTAATCAAAAGATTGTGAAGCTTCTTCTGAAGCCTTTTGCATTGCCAAAAATTCTTTCGGAGATAAATCTCCATAATAATAATATATAGGGTTTACTGGTCTTCCATTTTTATGAACCTCGTAATGTAAATGAGCAGATACCGATCTTCCAGTATTTCCTACATACCCAATTAAGTCGCCACGTTTTACTTTAGCTCCTTTTTTAGTGGCAATTTTACTCATATGTGCATAAATTGTTTTATACCCATAGCCATGTTCAATATAAACAACTTTGCCAAAGGTAGCACTTCTGTCTGCTCTTACTACTTTACCATTACCCGAAGCATAAATAGGAGCTCCTTTAGGAGCAGTAAAATCCATACCATTATGCATTTTTCTAATCTTTAAAATAGGGTGCATACGAACTCCATATCCAGAAGCTACTCTGGTTAAATCTTGTTTTTTTACAGGTTGTATAGCAGGTATAGAGGTTAACATTTCTTCTTTTTCTTTAGCTAAAGCAACTATTTCATCTAACGATTTTGATTGTACCACTACTTGTTTAGACAACACATCTAGTCTTTTAGTCACATCTTTTATCATTTCAGAATTATCAAAACCTTCTAAGTTTTTGTAACGATTAACACCACCATAACCTGCTTTTCGTTGTTCTTCAGGTATTGGGTTAGCTTCAAAGTAAGCTCTATAAATATAATTATCTCTTTGCTGTAAATCTGCTAATACTTCAGAAGTTTCTTGCATTCGTTTACCTAAGAGTTCATAATGCAATTTTAAATTTTCGAGTTCTCTTTTTTGCTCTTTCTCTTTAGGCGATTCTAAAAATTGGCTAAATACAATAAAACCTAAAAATGCCGATAGCCCAAAACCTAATAAACCAATCACGGTATTTTTAAATTTATCCCTCTTTCTCATCTCTATTTGTTGATAAGAGAGAGTCTCGGGATCATAATAATATTTTACTTTTGCCATAAGACCAAATGTAGTATTTTTGTGTCCTTTGTAGGGACGAATCATTGCTAGTTAGATAGACAAATTTATAAAATGTTTTTTTATTGCATGTTTTCCCTCTCATTTATTAGGAATTTTTAACAAAAAAAGAATGAAATCTCAAGAAATACGAGCAAAGTTTTTAGAATTTTTTAAATCTAAACAACATGAAATTGTTCCTTCTGCCCCAATGGTATTAAAGAATGATCCAACTTTAATGTTTACAAATTCGGGAATGGCACCATTTAAAGAATATTTCTTGGGAAATAGTATACCAAAAAATAATCGAATTTCTGATTCTCAAAAATGCTTACGTGTTTCAGGAAAACATAATGATTTAGAAGAAGTAGGCTACGATACCTATCATCATACGATGTTTGAAATGTTAGGGAATTGGAGTTTTGGCGATTATTTTAAAAAGGAAGCAATTGCTTGGGCTTGGGAATTACTTACGGAAGTATATAAAATACCTAAAGATATTTTATATGTTACCGTTTTTGAAGGAGATGAGAAAGATGGAACAAAATTAGATAAAGAAGCATATGATTTATGGAAACAGCATATTGCTGAAGATCGTATTTTAAAAGGAAATAAAGACGATAATTTCTGGGAAATGGGAGCGCAGGGTCCTTGTGGTCCTTGTTCTGAAATCCACGTAGATATTCGTTCTGCTGAAGAAAAAGCAAAAGTAGATGGAAGAACGCTAATTAATGAAGACCATCCACAGGTTGTTGAAATATGGAATTTAGTTTTTATGCAATTCAACAGAAAAGCAAATGGTTCTTTAGAAGAATTACCATCGAAACACATTGATACAGGAATGGGGTTTGAGCGTTTGTGTATGGTGCTGCAAAATGTACAATCTAACTATGATACCGATGTTTTTACGCCATTAATTCTTGAAATAGAAACAATTACCGGAATTACTTATGGTAAAGAGGGGAAAATAGATGTAGCTATTCGTGTAATTGCAGATCATGTAAGAGCGGTTGCTTTTGCTATTGCAGACGGACAATTACCTAGCAATAATGGTGCAGGTTATGTAATTCGTAGAATATTAAGAAGAGCAATTCGTTACGGATTTACTTTTTTAAATCAAAAAGAACCTTTTATATATAAGTTAGCAGAAACTTTATCTCACCAAATGGGAGATGCATTTCCAGAAATTAGAAAACAAGATACACTTATACATAATGTGATTAGAGAAGAGGAACAGTCTTTTTTACGTACTTTAGATCAAGGATTGTTACTTTTAGACACGATAATGAAAAATGCTACGTCTAAAGAAATATCTGGACGTAAAGTGTTTGAATTGAAAGATACTTATGGTTTTCCTGCAGATTTAACAGCACTTATTTTATCGGAACAAGGTTTTTCTTTTAAAGAGTCTGAATATGAAGTTGCATTAAAAGAACAACAAGATAGAGGCCGCTCTGCTACAGCAATGGCGACCGATGATTGGGTGACTTTGTTAGAAGATGAGGTAGAAGAGTTTGTTGGTTATGATGCATTAAAAGTAGATGTGCGATTAACTCGTTATAGAAAAATAACTACCAAGAAAGATGGGGAGCAATTTCAATTAGTATTTAACATGACTCCTTTTTATCCTGAAGGAGGAGGACAAGTAGGAGATAAAGGGTATTTAGAAGATGTTCATGGAGATGTAGTTCATATTATAAATACCAAGAAAGAGAATAATGTAATTATTCACTATGCTAAAAATTTGCCTAAACATTTAAATGAATCGTTTAAGGCAACAGTTAATGAAGAATTTAGAACTTTGTCTGCTAGTAATCATACCGCAACACATTTATTACACCAAGCATTACGTACTATTTTAGGAACACATGTAGAACAAAAAGGATCTTTAGTAAGTCCGAAACATTTACGTTTCGATTTTTCTCATTTTTCGAAGGTAGATAAAGACCAATTACAAGAAATAGAAGAATTTGTAAATGCGCGTATTCGTGAAAACCTACCTTTAGAGGAAAAAAGAAATATACCAATGCAACAAGCGATAGAGGAAGGAGCAATTGCTTTGTTTGGGGAAAAATATGGAGATAGTGTACGAGCAATTCGTTTTGGTCAGTCGATGGAATTGTGTGGAGGTACACATGTAAAACAAACAGGAGATATTTGGTATTTTAAAATAAAATCTGAAGGAGCTGTAGCTGCTGGTATTCGTCGTATAGAAGCGATAACAAACTTAGCTGTTGGCGATTATTTTGAAGAGGTAGAGCGTAATTATACAGCAATTAAAGAGGTGTTAAAAAACCCGAAAGATGTAACAAAATCTGTTACTTCTCTTCAAGATGAAAATACTGCGCTAAAAAAGCAGATAGAGCAATTATTGAAAGATAAGGCTAAAAACATGAAAGGCGATTTAAAAAATCAAATTGAAGTAATTAATGGCGTTAACTTTTTAGCAACAAAAGCAGATTTAGATCCTACAAGTATTAGAAATTTGTTGTTCGAGATTGGAGGAGAAGTAGATAACTTGTTTGTATTATTAGCATCTGCACCAAGTAAAGAAAAAGCAATGTTAACTTGCTATATTTCTAAAGACTTAGCGAATGATAAAGGATATGATGCTGGTAAAGTAGTTAGAGAGTTAGGAAAATTGATTCACGGTGGTGGTGGTGGACAAAATTTCTTTGCAACTGCTGGAGGAAAAAATCCTGGAGGCATACCGAAAGCTTTAGAGAGAGCAAAGGAATATATAGTTTAATTTATAAAAAAAACATAAAGGTTCAAAGTTTTATTTACTTTGAACCTTTTTTATTATAATGAGTACAGTTAAGTTATTTTTACTTTCATTCATAGTTTATTTTTCTTCTTTTTCTCAAAGAGATTTATCTTCATTTGACTTAAATGGAGAGGAGTTGATATATAAAAACGTATTAGACGAGTACCTTTCTTTCGATTTTTCTAAAATATGGTTTACAGAAAAAGATAGAAGTGTTATTGGTATTATTGGAGAAAAACACCAGCGCATAAAAGTTAAAATCCTTTCTGTAAAAAAAGATAAAATAGATTCTAAAAAATACCATGTAAAAGGTAAGTCTAAAGTAAAGAATACGGTTTGTGATTTTACAGGAGAAATTGTACTCTCAAATATTAAAGAGTATAAAGAAATGCATTATGGGGTAGATGATTATTTTAAAGATAAAGGAATTACATCTCAAGGTATACTAATAGCTACTTATATATTTAAGGAAAACAAAGCACAAAAACATAGTGGTTTTTTTAAAGGAAAATTATATTCTAAATTTTTAAAATCTAAGAATTTTGTAGAATATGATGCTATAGAATTGGATAAAGATGGTTATGTAAATAATGCTTTTGTGGGTACTTGGAAAAGTTATAAAACACAAAAAGAAAAGCTTTGTAATTGGGGAGATTATCGCGTGTTGTTTGCAAATGAAGATTTTGATATTGGGGCTGCCGAGTTTTCTCCTAGTAAAAAATACCTTAAAAATGGTTGGTTAAATTATTCTAAAGCTTGGTTTTATAATGATGAGAAAGCTAGAGTTGAAGAAAAAAAGAAGTGGTGGAGGTAATTTTAGATGAAAAAAAAGTTATCTAGGAATTGGATTCATAATGTTAGAAGTTTTATATCTCTAATAAATAATTGGTTACAAAAGAAATGCAGTTGTACTTTATAAATAGTTGTAAATAACAACTGTTTTTCTACAAGTAATAATGCTAAGTGAATAACAAAAAATAAGTATAGTTTTTGTTACCTATATATTCTTAAACACATATACTAAACAATATTTAGCTACGTTTATAAACAAGTCAATTAAACTTTAAATGAGTTTATGATTGTTTTAAATGTAAATTTTATTATTAAATAAGTATTAAAATTAGTTGTTAGTATATGAAAAAAAGCTTTTTTATAAAACTATGCTTTATTTTTATTGTGTATGTATCTTACAACTTACAGGCACAAGAAAATTCATCCATTTCTAAATTTAAAGAACCGATAACTAAAACTTGGATTAATACTTATGGGAACATAAGATTATCTAATCGTTTTTATTGGGTAGCACAAACACATTTTCGTTTTCAGGAAACAGAAAAAACGCCTTTTGTGGGGCAATTAGCACAAGTTTATAATAGGCACGCTATAGGGTACATTTATTCTAAAAAGTTTAATGTTAGTTTAGGTGGAGTTTTAAGGTTGAATTTTAATACAGATGAAGATTCTACAGATAAAAATTTAGTTCCAGAATGGAGAATATGGCATCAGTATATGTTTGCAGCTCCAGTTTCGTCGTTACTATTTTACCATCGTATTCGTGTAGAACATAGATGGACAAAAAAGTTTAAAGAGAATAGTGAATATATTTTTAGAAATAGATGGCGTTATATGTTTAAGGCTAAAATTCCTTTAAATTCAAATAAGTTTACTCCTAAAACCTTTTACGCTTCACCAGAAGCTGAGCTAATTTTACAAAGTGGTAAAACTGTAGCGGGTAGTGTAATGGAAGACTTAAGATTACACATGTCTTTAGGATATATAGTAAGTCCAAGACTTACTTTAGCTACGGGTATTATGTATTCTCACGGACAAACACTTTCGGATGCAACTACTTTTAAACAAAGTTGGACTGCTAGATTTCACATGTATTTTTCTCTAGATTCTAGAAATATTAAGAATAAAATACCAGCAATCCATATGGATGATTAATTTTTAAATTTTTATGAAAATATCAAAAACCTTAGTTATTACATTTTTAATTTTATGTATTGTTTTACTAGCTTTTAGTATTCAAGGCAATATTGAAAAACAAGAATTAAAAAAACAAATAGTTCAATTAGAAACCGATTGTACTCTTTTAAAAGAAAGGGTTGATAAAGAAAAGGATTTAATAAGTATAGATTCTTTATTAGTAAAAGGGGAGTATAAGACAGCATTAAATGCTTATGAGAAACAATTTTCTGACTCTGTAAGAAACGAGGATAAAGATTATGTGAATTTTCGTATAAAAATAGCGAAACAATTTGTGGATTTAGAAGAGAAAACTCCAATAAAATCTTCTTTAGGAAAAAGTTTGGTTGAAGAAAAGCAGACAAAAAAAACAGATGATTCGTTAGAAAATGGAAAAGACTACGATTCTTTACATAGCGAATTAAAGAATGTGAAAAAACAATTATACAATGTAAAAAATCAGCTAGATAAAAAATCGTATCTAAAGTATTTAAAATTTAAAAATTCAAAAAAACATGTACTTCATTATGTTGGAGAAACGCGTAAGAAGAAGGCAAATGGTTATGGGGTAGCTGTTTTTGATACGGGAGGTAGATATGAAGGAGAATGGAGAAATAATAAGAGAGAAGGAAAAGGTGAGTTTTATTGGGTAGATGGAGAATATTATAAAGGGAGTTATAAAAATGATTTTAGAAATGGAGTAGGTACTTATTACTGGACAAATGGGAAGAAATATATAGGAGATTGGAAAAATGATGAGAGACATGGTGAAGGAGTTTTTTATAGTAAAAAAGGAAAAATACTAGCCAAAGGAATATGGAAAAAGGATAAACTAATAAAAGAAATAGAATAATTTAAAGGTTAGGAAAGTAACTATTTATTCATTTCATCGATCTATTTCTGCAACTTGTCTATATAAAGATTGTATAATAACGATAAATAGGTTTGTAAAAGTAAGTTGTTACGTAAATTTGGAGTATAATTAAAAGTTCACTCACTCACATACATAGAATATATAAAAAAAAGAAAATGTTTTTTTAACATTTTAAGAGTTTCATTTTTTGAAATTTCCACTTCAAAAAGTCGGAGATTTTTTTAGATTTATTTGGTTGATTAATAAAGCCTTTTGCATCCCCAATATGCAAAAGGTTTTTTGTTTTTGATGATTGAACGGAGCAGAAATCAATACCAATTGATACGATCAACTTCATTTAACCACATTTTTTGTATAGAAAATCATTAAAAATTATACTAAATTCGTAGTAATTAATAAAATTCGATTCGTGATTTTACAAACACAAGTACCCTTAAAAAAACAAACACATAATCAAATAGATTATGATTCAAAATTATTATTATTAGGTTCTTGTTTTTCAGAAAATATAGGAGGAAAATTATCTTATTTTAAGTTCCAATCCCATCAAAATCCGTTTGGAATTTTATTTCATCCAAAAGCTATTGAAAATTTAATATTACATGCAATTAATGAAAAAAAATATTCTGAAGAAGATATTTTTTATCATAATGAACGTTGGCATAGTTTTGAAACACATTCTGTTTTAAGCACCGATGAAAAAAAGGAATTAATAAGTAGGTTAAATAATTCAATAAAAAAGACGTTAGAAGAAATAAAAACAGCTACACATATCATAATAACGCTGGGTACCGCTTGGGTATATCGTTTTATAGAAACAGATCGTATTGTCGCGAATTGCCATAAAGTTCCGCAAAAGAAATTCTTAAAAGAAATTTTACCTGTTACAGAAATTGTAGAAAGTTTAGAGGCTATTTGTTATTTAATAAAATCAGTAAACCCTAAAACTACTATCATTTTTACTGTTTCTCCTGTACGTCATATCAAAGATGGTTTTGTGGAAAATAAACGCAGTAAATCACATTTAATAGCAGCAATTCATGAGGTAGTAGACCCTAGAAAAAATAGGCATTATTTTCCTTCTTATGAATTAATGATGGATGAATTAAGAGAGTATCGTTTTTATAAAGAAGACATGCTTCATCCTAATAAAATAGCTGTGAATTATATTTGGGAGAAATTTGTTAGTGTTTGGTGTAAAGATGATGCTTTGCAAACAATGAAAAGAGTAGAGGAAATTCAAAAAGGAATGATTCATAGACCTTTTAATTCTAATTCTGAAGCACATACAAAGTTTTTAGAAAAACTGGCACAAAAAAAGGAAACGCTTTTACAAGAATTCCCTTTTATGAGATTTTAATTAATGAAACATATTAAATTTTGCCTCATTTTTAATAAAAAAAAGGTTTTTAATAGTTTGTAGATAGCTAGTTATTAGATGTGTAATTTAAATTACTGCTTTTCTGTTGAAAAAGGAGATCTTGATTGTCAGTTAGAGTACTATCGAGAAACTTTTAGATTCTAAATAAATCTCGACTGCTCGATTTGACATAATTTACATTAAACAGTAAATAAAAAGTAAGTAACTACTGACTTCAATTGATTTTACAAATACTGATCTACATCTCCCCAAGGACCACCATTAATAATATCGATATCATGGTTTAATAAAAATTCTGTAGCTTGTCCGCTTCTTGCCCCACTTCTACAAACAGCTATCACAGGTTTGTTCCAAGATTTTATTTCAGCTACATTCTCAGGAATGGTGTTTAATACAATGTGTTTTGCTACTTCACTGTGTCCTTCATTCCATTCTCCTAGAGTCCTTACATCTAATACGATGGCTCCTTTTTCTAAATATTCTTGTATTTCGTTGCTCATATTCTTTCTTTTAAATAAATTTAAAAAACGCATTCTTAAATTGTTTTTTCTTTAGGCAATAAAGATAATCCATTATCAATTAAATCTCTGTATTGCTCATTATTTTTTAAAGTTTGTAAATGTTTTTCAATTTCTTGTTGTATGCTATAATTATTCACTATCGAAATTTCTAACAATTCGAGAGGCAACAGCCAATCTTTCTTAAATTGTTCTTCTACTACATTAAAAATAGATGTAATTCTAGTTTCAGTAAATGTTTTTTCTTCTCTTAGAGTCCTTACTTCGTCGTAAAGAGCATATAACTCTTTATCTTCTGTAGAGTAGTTAATTTTATGCGTTTTGGTTTCAGAAACTTTTCCCATGTCTTCAAAAGAATTTACATCTGCAGGTCCAGCGTAAGCAGAGATTACTCCAACACCAACAGCCATATCATACACTCCCCAATCTGGATGAAATAATACGGTATTGTTGTGTGTAACGGTACAATTTTTAAAAGAGATTAACAGAATTCGACCTCTTAAATCTCTAGTACCAGTTATTACATCACCTTTTACTTTTACGCCACCTTCAAATTCTAAATTTACTGTCTTACCTTCATAAATTCCGTAAGCTTCTAAATCTCTTGGACTCATGTTTTCTATAGGAATATTAATTCCTTTTAGTTTACCAATAGGGCTTCCGAAGCCTTCTTTATGGTATACTGTTCCGTGGCCAATTAATTCTTTGTCTCTGTTAGCTAAAGCTGTTTCTCCAGTGGTTTGTATGTATATCGGGCGATTGTTGGAATCTGCAATTACATTTGTGAAAATACCAGAAATTTGTACTCCAGTACTTAACTCAATAGTACCAATGTTTTTTGAGTCTATTAGCTTTCGAAGCCCA
The DNA here is from genome assembly GCA_947498055.1 of uncultured Tenacibaculum sp. Taxonomy (GTDB): domain Bacteria; phylum Bacteroidota; class Bacteroidia; order Flavobacteriales; family Flavobacteriaceae; genus Polaribacter. The sequence goes on along the minus strand of CANMJA010000034.1, from coordinate 27,529 downwards.
CTTAAACCACCTTTTCGTATTCCCATAGTATTTGCATATTGCTCTAATACTAAGCTTAAATGTGCAAAATCTGGTGTGACAAATAATTGCGGTTGCGGTTTGGTTATGTCGAAACTTACATTAGAGGCTTCTAATGTATATGGAATTTTTTTTACCGTGTCTTTCATACAGCCAACGCTTTCTCCGATAGAAGATAATAAACCAGCACCATAAATTTTAGGATCTTCAACAGTTCCTATTAAACCATATTCAACAGTCCACCAATGCAAATTTCGTATCTGAGCCATTTCAGATAATTCTCCCATATTTTCCTGTAACCATTCTACCTTTTCTTGCGCTTCTTGAATTTCCTTTTTTGAAGAATTTGGATTTTCCTTTAAAATAGATAGTAAACGAATGGCTTCATACATTTCATAATCTTTAGAGGAAGAGATTGCCTTTGCTCCAATTTCGCCAAATCGTCTTAAATACTCCGCATATTCAGGATTAGCAATAATTGGTGCATGACCTGCGGCTTCATGAATAATATCTGGAGCAGGAGTATATTTTATATGGTCTATAGTACGCATATCAGAAGCAATAACCAATACATTATATGCCTGAAATTCCATAAAAGCATTCGGAGGAATAAAACCATCTACAGAAACAGCTGCCCAGCCAATTTCTTTTAAAATACGATTCATTCCTTCCATTTTAGGAATAGTATCTATGGAAATTCCTGTTTTTTGTAAACCATTACTATACGATTTGTGAGCTACTTTACCTAAGTAGTCTACATTCATACGCATTACATAACGCCATACAGCTTGGTTTTGAGCAGTATATTCATTATAAGGTTGCTTAACCACAAACTTATGCAAATGTTTGGGTAGTTTTTTAGTTACTTCATTTAATTCAAAATGTGCCTCCATACCTTATAAAACTTGAAATTTTAGACTATAAAATTACGGAATTTCAGATTCATAAAACGTTATAGGTTTAAAAATAAACAGATTTTGTATATTTACGTAAATCTCAAAAAATTAAAGAAATGCGAAGAGGAGGCTTAAAAATCCGATTATTAATTGGTGCTGCCATTGCTTTATTTACTTTGGTTAAATATTGTTCTAGTGCGGAAATAAACCCTCATACAGGAAAAAAACAACATATTTCTATTTCGCCAAAAGAAGAAATAGCAATAGGTTTAAGTTCTGCTCCGCAAATGGCACAACAACATGGAGGTTTACATCCTAACACACAATATCAGGAAGTAGTTGATCTTATAGGAAAAAAGTTAGTAGACAATTCTATTGCAAGACAATCTGGTTATCCGTTTGAATTTCATTTGTTACGTGACGAAAGAGCTATCAATGCTTTTGCTTTACCAGGCGGACAGGTTTTTATTACGTTTGCTTTATTTTCTAAATTAGTAAATCAAGATGGAAGATTAAATGAGGATATGATTGCTGGGGTTTTAGGACATGAAATTGGGCATGTTATAGGAAGGCATTCTGCCGCTCGTATGGCAAAACAAGATTTAACACAAGGTTTATTGTCGGGTGCAGCTATAGGTTTCGACCCTAATACTGCACAAGGTGCAGCTGCTATTGCTAATGTAATAAATATGAAGTACGGGCGTGGAGATGAATTAGAAAGCGATGATTTGGGAGTAAAATTAATGATAGATTCTGGATACGATCCTCGTTATTTAATTAACGTAATGGAAATTTTAAAAGCTGCTGCAGGACCTAATAGAACTCCTGAATTTCAAAGCACACATCCAGATCCAGAAAATAGAATTCAGAAAATAAAAGAAGCGATAAAAAAGTATAGTAAATAATAGAATAGTTTCACACTAAAACAAAAGAGCAAGAATTTTAAATTCTTGCTCTTCTGTTTTGATATAAAGTGTGTTAATTGAATTTTAAAGTGTTTAATATATTTTTCAACTCTTGTTTTTGTTCTTCTGTAACGTACGAAATGATTAAATTAATTGCAAAACCATTTTTAATTATAGAGTAGTAATCTTGTTTAATAATAAGATTCATGTAATCTAGGCTTAAACTCATTACATAAAGTTCTTGGTTGTTAATAGTAACCTTTTTAATCTTATCATCGTCAATATTGTTATATTTAATTTGAGTTTGTTTTAACGTTTTTTTAGCTTGAACTAAATAGTCTTTACCAGATGTAATGTTTGGTGCAATCCTTAAATTTTCAGTAACTAAAACAATACTTGGGTTGTATTCAGTGGTAGATCCAACTTCATTCTTGAAAAGTGTAAGTAAATTTGCAGTGTTTATTTCAGAAGCTTTGATAGCAGTTTTTAAATTTTCATTATCACCAGCGATCATTTCTTGACCTAATTTCATTAACTTATCATTTTGTTCTTTTGATTGAACAAGCCAATCTGAAGGTAATGTCATCTTCAAATTGAAAAAAGAATTTGAGTAGATATTATTTTCTACTTTTCCATAATCGAAATTTTCTGGTGCTCCGTTTGTTTTACAACTTGTTATTATGAATGCTAACAGAATTAAAATAATTTTTCCTTTCATTTATTGTTGATTTTAAGTTTTTTATGTTGCAAATAAAAACATTTACTTAGAATAATTACGCTTTCTGATAAAAATATTTATTATAAAATGTAGTAGATGTTTTTTTACGGAAGAAATGAGGGGCAATTTTTTTTGAGATAAAACTAAAAAAGTTAGAATTGCTAAATACTTTTTTCACTTCCGAAGTGAAAATTGGAATGCATCTTCAAGAAAAGTTGTAGGGAACTTAAGATCAAAACTATAAAAAATAACTACTGCCAACAAAGTGCCCTATAATTTATTGCTAATTCTAGCCTATTTATGAAAACCTTCGCTGATTTTCTATTCGGTTTTTATTTGCTAAATTTGGTACTTAACCACGCAAAAAAGCATATACAAACACGTTGCAACAATTAACGAATGAAATTAGAAAATAATACTTTTTTAGGCAAAACATCCCAAAAGTTTAATACTAACTGCGGTACAATTTCATTAGTTGATTATAAAAAACCCGTGTCAGAAGAATGGCATTATCATGAAAATATTCACCTTTCATTAATTCTCCAAGGTGGAAATTTAGAATCCAGAAAAAAGAGTGATTTACAAGTGTCAACTGGGAAAATATTATTTTATGATGAAGGAGAATTACATTGCAATAAGCACACCATATTTCCTTCAAAGAATCTTAATATAGAATTGAGAAATGATTTTTTTAAAAATAATGAAATAAAATTTGATTGTAAAGAATTGTACAATAGAAATACTTTTTCTTCTTATTTAAAATTAGTAAATATCTATCATGAATTGAATTTTAATGATATATATACTTCCGATTCAATCCACAATATTTTATATGACTTATTTGCTAATAAACCAAATAATAATAAACCAAGTTGGTTAAAAGATTTAATAGAAATTATAGAGGATCGTTGGAATGAATTTATCCCTTTACATGAATTATCCTTTATTCTTAATGTACATCCAGTAACTATTTCAAAATATTTTAGAAGATATTTAAACCGTACACTTGGAGATTATATGAGGATTGTAAAACTAAAGAGAGCATTTAATTTATTATTAAATTCTAAAGAATCAATCACAGATATTGCCTATATCTGTGGCTTTTCAGATCAAAGTCACATGACCAAAGTTTTTAAAACATATGTCGGTTTTACTCCAAAAGAAATAAGGCTGCTATAATATTTTCTGGCTAATATCATACTATTTTTCAAAGCTTAAATACTATAATTTTACCATTAGTTATTCTACTAAGTTTTAAATTAACTAAAGTAAACTCTATTTACACAAAATACAGCTAAATTAAAAACTAAATAGAATCTAGCAGTAGATATAAAATCGAAAAATGAAATCAAAACTAATTATCATTGTATTATTTTTTTTGGGTATTAGATTGAATGCGCAAGAACTTAATAAAAAAAGTATCCAGGAAGTTATTGACAAAATCCCTGAATTAATTAAATCAAACTACGTAAATAAAGAAAAAGGAAAGCAAATTGCATTACAATTTCAAAAGGAAATAAATTCTGGTAAATATTACAATACAAAACATCCAGACTCTTTGGCTAGTGTACTCACAAAAGATTTAAAAAGAATAAGTAACGATGGGCATATGTATATTAATCACTTAACTAAAAATGCTAAAAAAACAACGGAAACTACTGATTGGAAAGCAGAAGAAAAAGCTCTAGAAATTAAGGTTAACTATGGTTTTACAGAAATTCAGATTTTAGAAAACAATACAGGGTATATTAAAATAGTAGAATTTATGCACCCTAAACGTTCTATGCAAACAGCAGTAGCTGCTATGAAATTTGTTGAAAATACAGATAATTTAATCATTGATATTCGAGATAATAGTGGTGGATACCCAGGGATAGTAGAATACATCTTAAATCATTATTTCGAAGGAGCGCCAACATTACTATCTACAACGTATTTTTCTGATCCAAAGAGAACTCCTTATACCAATTACACATCAGATTTAGTCTATGGAAAATTGAGAATAGGAAAACCATTGTATATTTTAATAAATAAAAATACAGGTTCAGCTTCTGAATATTTTGCGTACACCTTACAGGCTTTTGGAAAAGCAATACTTGTTGGTGAAACATCTGGAGGTTCTGCACATAATAATGCTTACTTTTCGTTAAGTAAAAATTTTAGAATATCTATATCTACAGCTATGCCTATTAATGAAATTACCAAAACAAATTGGGAAGTAAAAGGCGTAGTACCAGATGTTAAAGTAAAGAATGAAAAAGCCAAGGAAAAAGCACTTGATATCATTTTGAAAAACAAATAATTGTTACTAACAACGTATTAAAGTAATGGCTAAAATAGTCCTAAACTCAAAGAAAAAGACAAAAAGAATCTATGATCTAAGCTGAAAGATTTGTAGTCTTAAACCGTGACTAATCATGCATGAAATACTTGGATACAATACAAAAAAACAGAAATGAACAAACAACTGACCAAAGAAAAGAAACGTATTGACTTATTAGATATTTATCGTGGCTTTGCAATTTTCGGAATATTTGTAGTGAATATTATAATAATGAATTCAACCTTTCTTAATCAAGACGAATTTGCAAAACAATGGACATCTACTATTGACCAAATCTCGGAGAAAGTTGTTCAACTGTTTTTTTATACTAAATTCTTTCCAATATTCTCACTACTTTTTGGATTGGGAATTTCAATGCAAGCTTTAAAATTTTTTGATGAAAATAAACTTTCATTTTCGTTTTTTGGAAGACGAATGTTAATATTGTTCTTTTTCGGAATTTTCCATATTATATTTTTATGGTCAGGAGATGTTTTAAACCTTTATGCAATTATTGGGTTATTTACTACGCTTATGATAAAACGGTCGAATAAATTAATTCTGATGCTATCTGTTCTTTTTATTTTCTTTCCTTTTTACAACCATTTTTTTGAGTTTCTATTCAATATTCTAAATTTTCAACCAGAAATCTATTTGAAAAATTATACAGGAGAAACAGTAAACCAAATAATAAAAAATGGAACATATTTAGAAGGCATGAAATTAAGGTTGTTAGAGTATCTTTCTAATATCCCAATGCTTTTCGGATTTTTAGCACCAGTTGCTATTTCTATGTTTCTTTTGGGACTTTACCTTGGTAAGAACAAAATTTATAATTCTTTAGAATCATTTATTCAACGGATAAAAAAACCAATGTTATTAATAACGATTATAACTAATATTTATAGAATAACATTCTTATTTGTATTGGTAAATCGAGAAATTTTTAAATTAGAAAATTATAGAGAAATATTCATCAAAATAATGGTGCTTTCAGACGTTGCAATGGGATTATTCTATCTTTGGGTAATTGGTTGGATTTATTACAATGCTACATGGAAAAATGTTTTATTACCATTAAAATACGTTGGCAGAATGGCTTTAACTAATTATATAATACAAAGTATTATAGGATTAATTTTATTCTCATCAATCGGATTTAAACTTTACGAAACTTTAAGTCCATCGGAAGCATTTATGACAGCAATTTTAGTATTTATCTTTCAGGTAATATTTAGTAAGATTTGGTTAAAACATTTTAAGTTTGGCCCTTTAGAATGGATTTGGAGATGTTTGACCTATAAAGAATTATTGCCAATTAGGATAAAAGTAATGTGACTAATAACGCCTAGTAATTAATACGGGATATATATTATGTATTTTTAACTTTTTTTTGCTCAAATAACGAGTATCTTTATTCTATTGCAAGAATTATTGATATTCAGGTTGTTGAAACAGAGAAAGAGTTACAAACTATATTACGAAGAGCCAAAAGTAAATTAGTTGATTACAGCCATTTCTCAAAATTTTTGTTGAGGGTCTCGAACTGATACATACGAAAAATTAAATCTTAAATAATATAAAATAACAATTATGAATAGTTTAAGTTTACATTCTACAGGAAAGAAAAACCATTTAAAGTCTTTGAAAAAAGAGTATAAATCGGTAGTGAAAAAGATAAAAGAAAAGGGTAAGAAAGCATCAATTAAGAGAGTGTTTAAAGCAGAAAAAAGAGGTGCAAGTCATAATTTGTATTAGTTTTCAGAACTGAATTCTTTTGAACAAACAAAAACTCCATTTATGAATTCATAAATGGAGTTTTTGTTTGTTGCTTTATCATTTTATCACTTCCAGAATCTAAAAGTATCTATAAAGTCATTTATTTTATGCAGCCAAACGCTGATATTAGTTGCAAAATCTGCATCAGCAGATCTACCTAAAATATAAACAGTAAAAAGTATATATATGGATAGTAAAAGAATGGCACTTAAAATATTCATTTTTCTTTTTGCTATATATACAATAAAAGCAATGAATGTTAATATGAATAATAAAATACGTAATTCAGAGATGTTTACTACCGTTTCAGGACTCATTGTTATAGGTCCGTAAATGATTGTAAAAATGAATAAAGGAAAACCTAAAGCAAAACAAACATCGAAAATGTTACTACCTAATGCATTAGATACCGCATCGTCATAATTTCCTTTTTTGGCATCTTTCATAGATAAAATAGTATCAGGAACACTAGTTGCCGCACTAGCTAAAATTACTGCTATAAAATACACAGGAATATTTAAGTCATCTCCTAGCCATTCACAAGATTTTACTAATAAAAGACAAGCTGATCCTATGATAAGCATAGAAAATAATAATAAAGACCAAGCATTTTTTTTATTTATCTCGTTTTTTACAAATACAGGTTCTAAATTCAATGTGATTAAATTCATAAAAAAGTTTCCACCTTCTTCGCTTTCTTCTTCCTCTTCGTCGTCTTCTTCTTCCTCTTCATTTTCTCCAGATTTCATTGAAAGAAGCATATATGAAGCATAACCAGCATATAATCCCATTAAAACCAAACCATGAATCCAGTTTAACGTATTACCACCTAAGATAAAAATAAGAACTAATTCACAAATTAAAAGTGAAATACCGTCTCTTAATAGTACTTTTTTAGAAACTTCTACATAAGATGTTAGCCCTTTTAGTACTACTACTAATATAACCACAGCAGGTATTATCATCCCGTTAAAAATAGCACTACCAGCAGTAGTTCCTATACCACCAGCAAAACCGTCTTTATCTTTTAAAACGAAAAGAAAAAATAAGGTTGTAAATAATTCTGGCATAGAAGATCCAATTGCGTTTATAGTAGCTCCACGAACTCCTTCGCTTAAATTTCTTCCTAAATATTCTGAGGCAGCTTCAAAGCCATCACTTGCTCTCCAAATGATTAAGCAACAGATAATAATAAGTATTATTGAAATGAACATAGTTGATTAGTTTTTTATTTATTAGTTATTGTAATATTTACGACTCTTCCTGAATTTTCTTCAGATAAAAGTAATTTGTTTCCGTCTTTAAGCTCTACCATTTGTCCTATTGGTATTTTTTTATCGTTTGTTACATCTTTTAAATCTTTAAGAGATTCATTTACTAAAAGCCACTGGTTGTTATGAAACACAAAATATCCTAACCTTTTTTTGTCAGAATTACTTAGTTTTTCATTTCTAATAACATTTCTGTCTACATGCCATTTATGTAATGTAGTATTGTTACAAACAATTAATCGTTGGTTTTCAGGCTTCCATACACCTGGCTTAAATTGATAAAAGAAGTCTAAAACAGGTATTGAATCTTTGTATTGTGTGTTACAGAATGGACATTTGGTAACTTTAGAATTATCAAAAATAAACCATTGTTGTTCACAAGATTGGTTGCTACACTTTAATTTTAAATCATCTGTTTTAATTAATGCTTGCTCCCAACTTTCTGCTAAAGGTCTTTCTCTCGGATTTTGTAATCCGTTAATAAAAGCTTGTTCAAACAATTCTTTAAGATAAGGCCCAGCTATTGTGTACGGAGTTCTTTGTAAATCTGTCCAAGGTAAAAAATTGGTTACATTGTCACCATACTCTCTTTTAAAATTTCTGTTACTATCATCTGTTGGATGTTCAATAAACAATGCTTTAGATCCCATTAATAAATCTTCTTCTTCGTCAGACTCTATTGGGCCGAAAAAATTTCCACCTCTTAAAGGATGTCTATAAAAAAGATACATATAAATTAACACTGCTAATGCATGTAAATCGGTATATCTGTTTGGTAAGTTTCTATTGGGGTCTTTTACATCTAAATGTTTTGTTGCAATAACTTCTGGAGCTATAAAATCGGCAGTACCAATTACATCTGGCGGATATAAACCAGGAACTACAAGCCCATCTATATCTATAATAGCAGCCGTTTTTGTTACAGGATCTATTAACACATTTTTATAAGACAAATCAGAATGAGCCAAACCTGCAGCATGCATTCTTTTAACCCCTCGAGCAATATTAACTCCAATTTGAAAGTAACTTAACCAATTACCTAGTTCAGATCTGTCTAATTTTAATTTAGAAGTACTAGACCTAAATTTTGCGCTAGCAAACCATTTACCTTCTTTTTCTTTACCCTGTAAAAGAGGAAGACCTTGATAACCTACTTTAAAAAAGAAGTTTTGAGGATAACAAGGAACTATAATCCCTATTTTATCATCTATTTGTACTACATCTGTAGGCCAAGCGTATAAATTTTTATAATAATCTCCACCTTCTCTGTTAAAGAAGTTTTCGTAATAGGTAGTTGCAATTTTTTTTAAGCGTTCTACGGCATTAAAATCTTGCTTATCTCTATAAATGGCTACTACGTATAATTTATTTGGACTAAAATAAACATCTTTCATACCTCCTCGCATAGGTTCACCATTATCTACATATTGGTATTTTTTTGATGATTTTATAATAGAAGTAACTGTTATTGTGCTCATTTATATTGTTTTTAGTAAATAATAGCTAGGGTTCTATCATCATGATTCCCTTTACTCCAAAAGTCCATCCATGTATTTAGTTTTTCTTCTACCTCTTCTATTGGTTTGTCAAAATCAATAGTCGTATTATCTTCATTATTCCCTTTTAAATCTTCAATAAAATCGACCCATTTATTTGTTTTTTCTAAATTAGCTTCTACTTCAAATTTAGGATCGTATACACCATCTGACATTAAAAATAAATAAGAAAAATCATTTTGAACATGAATAGAAAATCTACTAGACATTGGTCTTTCTTTAGAATGAAAAATATCTCGTTGCGTAATAAAACGAGTGCCTCCACCAAATTCTCCTACATCTAACCAGTTTAATAAACTAGAAGATGTTTGTTCTTTGTTTACAATTCCAATAGGGCAATCACCTACTCCAAAAGATAAAAACACATAACCAATTTCAAATTTCTTAAAAGCAGAAAAAACAAGAGTAGAATGAAAATGTTCTATACAATTAATTTCATTTAAACCTTCAAACAAATTAGGGTTTTCTTGAAATGTGTTACTAGCTATTTCTTGTAGTTTTTCATGTACATGAATAACTGCTTTATACATTGTTTTTTTAGCCTCTATTTTAGCTTCTTCTAAAAGAAGTTCTTCTTTAGTTTCGCTAAAAGAATTAATTTTATTTTCAAAACTTTCTAATTCCTTATTGGCTAAGATAGTTTCCTCAAAGTATTTCACAGTTTCGTCACAAGCTATTTCAGAACCTTTTCTCGAAAAAGGAGCACTTCCGGCGCCATCGGAAACAGCAACGATACTCCAGCCAGTATTTTCGAAACTTTTAAAAGAAAAATCATCATCTCTAAAACTTCCTACATTTTTATGAGATCTACCTCTTTTTGAAGATACTATGATGGATTTTTCTTGCAATTTCCCAGAACTCGATTTATCGTCTTCTTTCCAAAAAATAGCTTCTTTATCACTAGGAATATCTTTCCATAGAGATTTTGGATCGGGATTTATTACAAAAGAAATTTCTTTTCTGTTAAAATCAGTACTTTCACTTTCTCCTGCAACTTTAAAAAGAATTATTAGCTTAAATGTGCCACTTTTTTTAGGAACTCCTTCGATGCTATTCGTTTCTTTATTAAAAGATAAACCTAGGTCATCTATATCACTAAACTCAAATTGAGTAATATGTTTTTCAGAGAAAAAATGCGGGGTAAAAGCATAATTATAATTTGTGTTTACAGTACCATTAGATATCCTTATCGATTGATTTTGAAAATCAATAATTCTACTTCTAATTATCCATTTATCCATAATTATATCTTGTGTTTTTAGTATGGAAGCTACTTTTTCTTCTATATCTTCTTCTGCTATAAATTTTTTTAGAGCATCTTCATTTATAGTTTTCAAACCTTTGTTATCTAAAAGTTTTGAAATATAACTTAGGGTAGAAGGCTTCATTATTAACCTTGCGTTCTATTAACATCAAAACCTCCACTACCAGCTTCGTAACGTCCTCTGTTACCACAACCAGGACAGGTAGTTACATCTTCATCACCTATGCAATGTATTTGATTACATTGGCATACCGCAAATGCAATTTGATTACCACAGCATGGGCAAGTTGGAGCGCCAATTAATTCTTCTGTATTTACAGTAAATTTTCTAGAAACTCCATCAGAAAGTTCTTCATAAGAGCTGTCTACTTGAAAAGCACCATTTAAGCGATATGATTTTGTTCCTAGTTCTACTCCTGCAAAACTAGATTGTTTAATCATTTTCTTATACTTCATGAGATAGGTTTTCTTAGTGTTTTGACACATACCAGATATCACTACGTAATTATCATCTACGGGAGTATTAAACTGACTAATTTTTTCTACATCAATAGTAGATAGGTTTTCTGAGTTAAAATTAGCTAATTCAAATCCAGATTTATTTTTCTCCACACTTTCGCTACTTGTTTTTATAGAGTCTGTAACCCATTTAAAAAACTCTTTGTAGCCACTAGCATCTGTGTTTTCTAGCTGAAGAATGTTTCCTGTGAGTTTTCCTAGCAGTGTTTTGTCAGCTCCATCTCCTAAAGAAACAGCGATTAAATTAGCAGTTCTTTTCCAGTTTTTATTCCACTCTTCTATGGCTATAGAAGTATCATCTGTGGGAACTCCATCTGTGAATAGAAAAACAATAGGTTTCCAATCTCCTTTTTGTGTAGCGCTTGTTGTTACTAAGTTTTTTCTTAAGTCATGCATTAAATGCCCTAATCCTTTGCTTAAAGAAGTACCGCTACCAATAGGGAATTTAGGTGGGTAAAAACTAATAATATCTTGTAATGGAACAATTGTTTTTGCTTCTCCTGCAAAAACAATAATAGAAATCCAAACAGTTTCTATAGAGTTAGGGTCTGATTTTAATTCTTGTATTATAGTTGAAATTCCATCTTGCACTTGGCTAATTGGATCTCCAACCATAGACTCAGAGACGTCTATTAAAAAGTATATAGGTAATCTTCTCATTTTAAGAATTTAAAATTAATACTAATGATATTATTAATAAGATAAACTGAGAAGAATCTAAGAAAAGGTTGTTACCAATCTTAAATGGTTTACATAAGCTATTTAGCATTTGTAAAATAGGTTCTATTATCTTTTTAATATAATCAAAATATGTTTTGTACTTTGTGTATAATAAGCTTTCATGTGTTTTTACTTTACTGTATATAAAAAGACATAAAATTAAAACGGATGCAATTATTTTTATTAGATGCATTTATATAACAATAATATCTTCAGAAGGTGGTGGTGGTAAAGCAATTGTTTCTGAAACTCCCATACTTTTATTTCCTTGTTCTATGGTGTCTGAAACCCACATAAAAAACTGTTTTAAAGTATTGCTGTCAGCTGTTTGTAAATGTACTACGGTGTCAGTTAATTCTTTCAGTTTTTCATCATCTGCTTTATGACCAGCTGCACAACCAACGATGGTTCCAAAGTTTATAGATTTTATTTTAGGAATTGCTTCTTTGTATTGTTGAATATCAGAAGGCTTTCCGTCTGTAAATAAGAAAAGAAGAGGTTTCCAATCTCCTTTTTGTTCTGAAGTACTTTTTCTAATGTCTGTTTGCAGTTTATCGTATAAAAAATCTAATGCTTTTCCAGTAAAGGTAGGGCCACTTTGCGGACATGTTATTTCTGGTAATTGAAAAGATGGTAAATCTGTTAATGGCATTATTTCTTTTACTTCTTTATCGAATGTAATGATACTAATCCATAACGTTTCAGATGCCTGAGCATCTGAACGTAATGTAGTAATCATACCACTTAATGCATTGTTAAGTGCTTCAATAGGCTCTCCAAACATAGAGCCTGAAGTATCCAATAAAAAGTATACTGGAAGTCTTCTCATGGTATCTTATTTTAATAAATTTTCTAGTGCTTCTGGTAAAGTTCCTAAAGCGTTTTTTAGGCTATTTAATAAAGCTTTTTCAGTAGTGTCAATTGTTCCATCTCCTTGTATTTGTTCTACAAGATATTTTGTTTCCTCTGCATCTATTTCTCCATTAGATTCTTCATCATCTAATACAAAGCTCGAAATAGCTTTTACAAACAAAGCTTCCCAAGAAGCATCGTTATCTTTTCCAGAAACAGCGTCGTTCAATTCAAATAAAAAATCAGCTTCTTCTTGATCGATGGTACCGTCAGCATATATAACAGTTTCTATTTCTTTTACTTCAGCAGCATCGATAACACCGTCTTCTAAAATTTCTTTTTTTAATTGATCTAAAGTTTTCATAATATGTTTATTTTTTTGGTTATAAGACAATGTTTAATTCTGAAGGTGGAGGTGGTAATTCTTTCATTCCAGAAGTTTCTTTTCCAGATTCTTCCACTTTTGTAGAAGCAACACCTATAGAAGCTGTTACCCATGCAAAAAACTTAGAAATACTTTGTCCATCAGCAGTATCTAAACTCACCACACTTTCTGTGATTGTTTTTAATAAAGAAGTATCGGCATTATTACCTGCAGCACATGCTACAATTTGAGCAATTCGACTTTTATTAATAGCAGTTATTCCATTTTGAATATTATCAGTTGGTACTCCATCTGTCATGATAAAAACCAATGGTTTCCAATCTCCTTTACTTTCGGTAGTAGTTTTAGTAACTTCGTTATTTATACAACTACTTACTAGTTCTAGAGCTTCTCCTAATGCAGTAGTTCCAGTAGCTTTAATATCTGGTACTTGAAAAGAAGCTAAATCTGTTAAAGGAACAATTTGTTTTGCTACACTATCAAATGTGATAATACTTAAAAAAGCAGTTTCTATTGCTTGTGGGTTTTGCCTTAATGAGCTAACCATTACTTGAACTCCGTTTTTAACAGCTTCAATAGGTTCTCCCATCATAGACCCAGAAGTGTCTAATAAAAGGTATACAGGTAATCTTCTCATTTATTTAGCGTAGTTTTGTGTTATTCTTTGTATGGTTTGTAAAAACATAGTATCGTTAGAAGGCTCTCCAATAGCATCAAATTTCCATTCTCCATTTCTTCTATACAATTTACCCATAATTAAGGCTCCTTTACCAACATACGAATTATCTGTAACGATGTCATAACTTGAGTGTACATTGTTTACTCTGGTAGGAGTTCCTTCATACATTCTAATTTTAGCAAATGGAATATGTGAAAAATCAAAATTTTGCCCTTTGTTTAAGTAGATGTTTAAAAAGAAAAATATTTTTTCAATGTTACTATCTACTCTATTTAAATCTACACTAATAATTTCATTATCTAAACCGTCGTCACCACCAACATCTCCTTGTCTATCATCACCACTGTGTCTTAAAGCCCCATCTTTAGAGTTTAATTTTCCTAAAGGGAAATTATTTTGTTGTAAAAAACCGTTATATTCTGGAGAATAAATCCAGTCCACAAGTTCTCCATTAGCATCTGTCATAATACAACTTAAGTCTAAATCTACATCTTCAATTTTTTTTCGTGTACCAAACAATCCTTTTTTAATAGTTTCAATTGCTCCCCAGTTAACACCTACACAAAAATTAGTAAGTTTTTCTCCTGATGATTTTGTTAAGTCAATTTTTTGTCCTTTACTTAAATTAATTGCCATAGTTTAAATGTATTTTTGTTTTATTACTGATACTGTTTCTTCTAAATCTTTTGCTTCTGTAGGATCTCCAATAGCATTAAATTTCCATTCATTATTCTCTTTGTATAAAGATCCCATAATCATAGATACACGTCCTTTATATGTAGGATCGGAAGCTACATTATAGGTGGCAAATACTTGTTTTACCATTTCTGGAGTACCTTCGTATAATCTTATAGAAGCAAATGGAACTCTTGAGAAATCTTGTTTTTTGTAGCTATTTAAAAAGAATATTATTTTGTTAACAGAAGAAGATATTCTAGTTAAATCTACAGAGATTATTTCATTATCTAAACCGTCATCACCATCTAAATCACCTTCTCTATCATCTCCACTATGGTTAATAGAAAGATCTTTAGAAGATAATTTACCATAATAAACAGTGTCTATTAAATTATTATTGTTATCAAATAATACACAACTAGCATCTAAATCAACAGATTCTGTAAACGTTTTAGTAACAGTTTCTTCTTTACCGCCAAAACCTAAAAAGCCACCTTTTTTTTCTCTTTGAATATAGGTTCCTTGTATCGCTCCCCAATTAACACCAACGCAAAATTTAGAAAGTTTAGAAACACTACCGTCAGTAGTCTTTTTTGTTAAATCTATTTTCTGCCCTTTTTTTAAATTGATTGCCATTAAAGATTAATTGTATTTATTTAAAAAATCTTGTAACCCACCTTTTAAACCAGAGCCTATAGCTTCAAATTTCCATTCGTTATTTCTTTTGTAAATTCTACCGAATTCAATAGCAGTTTCAATAGAAAAATCTTCATCAAGCTCAAATTTCATAATTTCCACATTGTTTGTGTTGTCAACTATTCTAATAAATGAATTTCTAACTTGTCCGAAATTTTGTTTTCTCGCTTCATATTCATCTATAGTAACTACGATACAAACTTCTGTAGCTCTAGGATCTATTTTAGCAAGTTCAATAATAATAGATTCATCATCACCATCACCATCACCAGTTCTATTATCTCCTGTATGAGTTACAGCTTCATTGGGGCATTGTAAATTGTTATAAAAAATAAAATGCTGATCTGAAAGAATTTTTTTATTCTCACCTAGTATAAAAACAGATGCGTCTAAATCAAAATCAACTCCAGTAGATGATTCATTTGTATCCCAACCTAAACCAACTGTAAAGTTACCTGTAGACAAAGTTTCTCTTTGCCCTTTCTGTAAATTAATTGCCATTATTTATTATTTAAATTATTGTTTTAAAAATACAATTACAGAGAAATTAAAATATGTATAAATATTTTACACAAGCCCCTATCTAAACCTTAAAATAACTTAAAACACCCGATTTTTATAGCTATTTAACTTTTCCTTTTCTTGTAATCTCTTTCTATAATTGAACCAAATATATGCATTGTTTTTTAAAAAACAAGGATTATTTAAAATGTAAAGGTTAAGTTTTAGTAAGTGTTAATTAATTAAAAATTAGTTGTTTTTAAAAAAGATTAAAAATTATTAAGTGAGTTAATTTGTAACATTTTGTGTTTAATAACTACTTATCTATAAATTGTTAAATTATATTGTTATGAGTTTTGGAGGAGCAGTTTCAGCGATGCTGACAAGTTTAAAAAATAATAAAAGATCACGTACAAGTACTTTTGAAAAAATAGAAAGATATGGTTCTAATTCTAAAAAATCAGATAAATTATTTTTTAGAAATAAAGCAACATCTGAAGAAATAAGTAGAATTGGAGAAGAGATTAGAAGAGAAAATAAAAGAGTTTTTCTTCTTAGAATACTATTGATAACTGTTTTTTGTATGGTTGTTTTATTCGCAATCGGTTTCGTTAAATTTTAAGGTTTCATTATAAATCTTTAGTACTTTTACTGTTCAACTAATATTATATCGATGAACAAGAAAGTTATTTTAATGATTTTAGATGGCTGGGGTATTACTCAAAAGCCAGAAGTATCTGCCATATACAATGCAAAAACACCTTTTATAAATTCATTGTATGATGTGTATCCTCATTCAGAATTAAGAACAGATGGAGAACATGTTGGTTTACCTAAAGGACAAATGGGAAATTCGGAAGTTGGTCATATTAATTTAGGAGCAGGCAGAATTGTATATCAAAACCTAGCTAAAATTAATAAAGCGATAGAGGAAGATACATTAGCTAAAGAAAAAGAATTGTTAAAAGCTTTTGAATATGCAAAATCGAATAATAAAAAGATTCATTTATTAGGTTTGGTATCTGATGGAGGAATTCATTCTCATATAAATCATATAAAAGGATTACTTTCCGCTGCAAATGATCATGATCTTAAAAACGTGTATTTACATGCTTTTACAGATGGTAGAGATACAGATCCTAAATCGGGTAAAAAATTTATAAGTGACATTGAAGGTTTCATGGAAAAAACTACAGGTGAGCTTGCGAGTATTACAGGTAGATATTATGCTATGGATAGAGATAATAGATGGGAAAGAGTTGCATTGGCTTACAATGCATTAGTGAATGGAGAGGGTGAGTTTTCTACAAATGCAACCGATAGTATAGCTGAAAGTTATACTAATGAAATAACAGACGAATTTATAAAGCCAATTATTATGGTTGGTGAAAATAACGAACCTAAAGCTACAATAAAGGAAGACGATATGGTTATTTTCTTTAATTTTAGAACGGATAGAGGAAGGCAGCTTACTAATGCTTTGAGTCAAAAAGATTTTCCAGAGTTTAAAATGAAGAAATTGTCTCTATATTTTGTTACTATGACAAATTATGATGCTACTTTTAAGGGAATGCACGTTGTTTATGATAATAAGAACATAGAGAATACGCTTGGAGAAGTATTATCAAATGCAAATAAAAAGCAAATTAGAATAGCAGAAACAGAAAAATATCCACATGTTACTTTTTTCTTCTCAGGAGGAAGAGAAAAAGAATTTGAAGGAGAAAAACGCTTACTATGCCCTTCACCTAAAGTAGCTACTTACGATTTAAAACCAGAAATGAGTGCATATGAAATACGTGATGCAATTGTACCAGAATTAGAAAAAGGAGAAACTGATTTTGTGTGTTTGAATTTTGCAAATGGAGATATGGTAGGGCACACAGGTGTTTTCGAAGCAGCAGTTAAAGCATGTGAAACAGTAGATAATTGTGCAAAAGAAGTAATAACTAAAGGGTTAGAAAACGGATATACTACTTTATTAATCGCAGATCATGGAAATTGTGAAACGATGATTAATCCAGATGGATCTCCAAATACGGCACATACAACGAATCCAGTTCCATTAATTTTAATTGATAAAGAGTTAAAGTCAATAAAAAATGGTATTTTAGGGGATATGGCTCCAACTATTTTAAAATTAATTGGAGTAGAACAACCCAAAGAGATGACACAATCTTCGTTGGTGTAAACTATCAATACATGAGAAAAATAATAATCCTTTTATCTGTTTGTTTTATAACTTCTTGTGTAACTTATGAGAAAGTACGAGCTACTAAAAATGAAGGAGGGCATTTAGTTGGATATGCTAATAAGAAAGATTTTCAACAAGAGCCTTATGGAAGTAAATGGTTTACGGGTAGTTATAATAATTACAAAACAGATAAAAAGATTATAGAAGCATTAAAGCCATATTTTAAAGATGTTGAAATTAAAGGGTTTATGGGGACTTGGTGCGGAGACAGTAAGCGAGAAATACCTCGTTTTTATAGAATTTTAGAAGAAACTAAATTTGATCAAAAAAAACTATCATTAATAACTGTTAATAGACAGAAGACAGCTAAAGGCTTAGAAAAAGGATACGATCTTTTACGTGTTCCTACTTTTATATTTTATAAAAATGGTAAAGAGCTAGGTAGATTTGTAGAGCATACTGTTAATAATGCTTCTTTAGAGTCTGATTTACTACAAATTGTTTCAGGTAAAAAGTATAAACATGCTTACGAATAAATACTAATTTCTTTATTCATTACTATTTATGAATAAAGTATATTTGTACTCTTAATTTTTCTACAAGAGATGATTATACAAAAAACTAGAGAAGAAATAGAACTAATGAGAGAAAGCGCTTTGGTGGTTTCTAAAACATTAGGTATGTTGGCTAAAGAAGTAAAGCCTGGAGTTACTACATTGTATTTAGATAAACTAGCAGAAGAGTTTATTAGAGAACAAAATGCCATTCCTGGTTTTTTGGGGTTATACGATTTTCCAAACACTTTGTGTATGAGTCCGAATTCTCAAGTGGTGCATGGTATTCCAAATAAGACAGCATTAGTTGAAGGAGATATTATTTCTATAGATTGTGGTGCTATAAAAAATGGTTTTTATGGAGATCATGCCTATACTTTTGGGGTTGGAGAAATAGCACCAGAAACTCAAAAACTATTAGATGTAACAAAAGAGAGTTTGTATGTTGGTATTAGAGAATTAAAGGTTGGAAATAGAGTAGGAGATGTAGGATATGCTATTCAGCAATTTACAGAAAAACATGGTTATGGTGTGGTTCGTGAATTAGTAGGACATGGATTGGGAAAAACAATGCACGAAGATCCTGAAATGCCTAATTATGGAAGAAGAGGTAGAGGGAAGAAATTTGTAGAAGGAATGGTGGTTGCTATTGAGCCAATGACAAATATGGGAACGCATAAAATTCGTCAACATAAAGATGGTTGGACTATCACCACGTTAGATGGAAAGCCTTCTGCTCATTTTGAACATGATGTAGCTATTGTAAATGGAAAACCAGAATTACTTTCTACATTTCAATATATTTATCAGGCTTTAGGTATTGAAAGTGATGAAGAAAGTGAATTTAGAGCATAAATTATAACTATTGTCTTTTTTTAAAACGATATTAAATACCATTCCTCGTCCTTTTTTAATAAAGGCAAGCTATCTTGTTAGACCGTTATTATCATTATGGTTAAAAGGGAATAGGTTTACAGACCCTATTGATGGAAAATCATTTCGAAAAATGCTTCCTTATGGGTACGAAGTGCAGCGAAAAAATGTACTATCTCCAAGTACTTTGTCTCTAGAGAGACACCGCCTATTGTGGTTGTATTTAAAAAATGAAACAGATTTTTTTACTTCAAAAGAAAAGAAAAAACTATTGCATTTTGCACCCGAGCAATGTTTTTTAAAGCGTTTTAAAAGGTTAAATAACATAGAGTATACAACTACAGATTTAGAGTCACCAATAGCGGATGTAAAAGCAGATATTTGTGATTTACCTTTTGAAGATAATTCGTTCGATATTATTTTTTGTAATCATGTCTTAGAACATATCCCTGACGATACAAAAGCAATGCAAGAATTGTATCGTGTCTTAAAACCTGGAGGATTAGGAATTTTTCAAATTCCACAAGACATGTCTAGAGAAACAACATTTGAAGATAATTCTATAACAGATCCAAAAGAAAGAGCCAAGATTTTTGGGCAATATGACCATGTTAGAGTATATGGGAAAGACTATTTTAATAAACTTAGATCTATAGGTTTCAAAGTAGATGAAATAGATTATAGCAAACAAATTTCTCTAGAATTAGTTGAAAGATACGCTTTAGCAAAAGGTGAAATTTTACCTGTTTGTCATAAATTATAGTTATATTAACGTACTATGCATTGCTATTTATAGATTGCAGTGTATCAAAAAATGTTTAACCACAACAATTGGGCATAATCCCTGAATTAGACAATAAGTTTAAAAAATTGTTATAGTTATAAACAAAAAACCTTCCAGTTTCCTGAAAGGTTTATCGAATTTAGTAGCGGGAACTGGACTCGAACCAGTGACCTTCGGGTTATGAGAATAAAACTATCCATTTCTTTATACCCACTAACTTTACACAAACAATTAAGCCTCTCATTTACATGTATATTAATTAATATTCGCAAAAGAGAAAGTAAAATTATTTTGTATTAAAAAAAAGATTACATTTGGTTATACCTATGGTAAAATAAAATGTTACGTTTTGCTTATTTCGAAAACAATTTTTATAGGGAGATAAAGAATTGTTTTGTGTTTGGGAAACACAACGAAAAAATTAAGGTTTCTTCCAATTTTATAATTTTAAACATACTTCAAAATCTTCGTTTAAGAGGTGTGTATTTGCAACTTTTAGTTTAGTTATTCATTTTCAATTTGGGTTATAACAAACCTAGCTATAAGATAGCTATAGGGTTTACTTTCTATAATTTTTATTGAAATAAAATGAATACAAAATATAAAGATTTAATTGAACAAACATTTGATTTTCCTCAAAAGGAATTTCGAACTGAAAATGGAAATTTATTTTTCCATGACATCAACATTCTAGAGGATCTTATTAAACAATATGGAACTCCTCTTAAATTCACATACCTACCTAAAATTTCTGAAAATATCTGTAAAACAAAAAATTGGTTTAACAGAGCTATTAAAAAGCATAATTATAAGGGTAGTTATAACTATTCCTATTGTACTAAAAGTTCACATTTTAAGTATGTTTTAGAGGAAGCATTAAAAAATGATATTCATCTAGAAACTTCTTCTGCTTTTGATATAGATATTGTGAAATCTTTAAAAAATGAAGGTAAATTAAACAACCAAGCTTTCATTTTATGTAATGGTTTTAAAAGAAACGAATACATTACAAATATTGTAGATTTAATTGAAGATGGTTATGAAAACTGTATACCTATTATTGATAACTATGAAGAACTAAACTTATTACTAGATGAAACTACTAAGAAGTTTAAAGTTGGTATACGAATTGCCTCTGAAGAAGAACCAAAATTTGAGTTTTATACAAGTAGATTAGGAATTGGTTATAAGAATATTGTTTCTTTTTATGAAAGAGAAATTGCTAATAATTCACAAGTTGAACTTAAAATGCTTCACTTTTTTATAAATACAGGAATAAAAGACAATGCATATTATTGGAATGAATTATTAAAATGTTTAAAAGTATATGTTAATCTAAAAAAAATATGCCCCAGTTTAAATAGCTTAAATATTGGAGGCGGTTTTCCTATTAAAAATTCGTTAGCTTTTGATTATGATTATGAATATATGATTGATGAAATTATCAATCAAATTAAAACTGCCTGTAAACAAGCTAATGTAGACGTTCCAAATATTTTTACTGAATTTGGAAGCTTTACCGTTGGTGAAAGTAGCGGAGCCATTTATGAAGTTTTATATCAAAAGAAACAAAACGATCGTGAAAAGTGGAATATGATAAACTCATCATTCATTACTACTTTGCCAGATAGTTGGGCTATTAATAAGCGTTTTATAATGCTTCCCATAAATAAATGGAATCATGAATACGAGCGTGTACTTCTTGGAGGACTAACCTGTGATAGTGATGATTATTACAATTCAGAACAACATGTAAATGCTATTTATTTACCCAAATATGAAAAAAGCTCCCCTTTGTATATAGGCTTTTTTAATACTGGAGCTTACCAAGAATCTATTGGTGGATTTGGAGGGTTACAACACTGTCTAATTCCACATCCGAAACACATTTTAATTCAAAAAAATGAATACGGAGAAATAACTACTAAAATATTTAAAGAACAACAAAAAAGTAAAGAATTACTATCAATATTAGGATATGAAAGCAAATAGAACTTATGCAGGAATTTCGGAACAATATAGTAAAATAGACACCTCTAAAATAGTTTTAATACCAGTCCCTTATGATGGAACAAGTACTTGGCAAAAAGGAGCAGACAAAGGGCCTGAAGCCTTTTTAGAAGCTTCAGAAAACATGGAACTCTACGATATTGAAACGCAAACAGAAGTATATAAAGAAGGAATTTATTTAGCAGAAACTGTTACTGAAAACAGATCTTCTGGTGCTATGGTAGATGCAGTTCATCAAATAACCAAACAATATATTAACAGAAATAAGTTTGTAACGCTTGTTGGTGGAGAACATTCTATATCAATTGGTAGTATTAGAGCTTTTAATGAATGTTATAACAATTTAACTGTTTTACACATTGATGCACATGCAGATTTACGAAAAGAATATGATGAAACTTCATTTAATCATGCTTGTGCTATGTATGAAGCTAGTCAAAACACCAATTTAGTACAAGTTGGTATACGTAGCATGGATATTTCTGAAACTAGAGTTATGAACTCTGAAAAAGTGTTTTTTGCTCATGAAATGGCTACTAATGAATATTGGATAGATGAAGTAATTGATTTACTTACAGACAATGTTTTTATTTCTTTTGATTTAGATGCTTTTGATCCTTCTATTTTACCAAGTACTGGCACCCCTGAACCTGGAGGATTGTTTTGGTATGAGACCCTAGATTTCTTACGTAGAGTTTTTGAAGAAAAGAACGTTGTAGGTTTTGATATTGTTGAATTATGCCCTAATGAACATGAAAAATCTTCAGACTTTATAGCTGCTAAACTTTACTATAAAATGTTAAGTTATAAATTTTACACTAATGATAATGAAGATGAAAATGATTTTATAGAAGAACATCAAAAAGATAAGGATTCTCCTTTTAGTAAACTGAGCAAGTTTAAAAATGAATTAGAAGACTAATTTATAGCCATTAGAAAATAAAAACGGTATGATAAACGTGAATAACCATCCTATATCAGAATTTTTAGAAAAATATTTTTTACACTTTAATGCAGCATCTTTGGTAGATGCTGCAAGAGAGTATGAAAATCAATTAGAGCAAGGGGCAAAGATGCTGGTTTCATTAGCAGGAGCTATGAGTACTGCTGAATTAGGGAAAATTTTTGCAGAAATGATTCGTCAAAATAAAGTGCATATTATATCCTGTACTGGTGCTAACCTTGAAGAAGATATTATGAATTTAGTCGCACATTCTCAATACAAGAGAGTACCAAATTATCGTGACTTAACTCCTCAAGACGAATGGGATTTATTACTTAAAGGGCTAAATCGAGTAACAGATACTTGTATCCCTGAAGAGGAAGCCTTTAGACGACTACAAAAGCATATTTATAAAATATGGAAAGACGCAGAAGAAAATGGAGAGCGTTTTTTTCCTCATGAATTTATGTATAAACTATTATTATCAGGTGTTTTAGAACAATACTATGAAATAGACATTAAAGATTCATGGATGTATGCAGCTGCAGAAAAAAACTTACCAATAGTAGTACCTGGATGGGAAGACTCTACTATGGGTAATATTTTTGCTTCTTATGTTATGAAAGGAGAATTAAAAGCTTCAACCATGAAATCAGGTATTGAATATATGACCTTTTTAGCAGATTGGTATACCGAAAATTCTAATAATGGAATAGGATTTTTTCAAATAGGTGGAGGTATTGCTGGTGATTTTCCTATATGTGTAGTACCTATGCTCTACCAAGATTTAGAAAGAGAAGATACTCCTTTTTGGAGTTACTTCTGCCAGATTTCAGATTCTACAACAAGTTACGGTTCTTATTCTGGAGCTGTACCTAATGAAAAAATAACTTGGGGGAAATTAGATATAGAGACTCCTAAGTTTGTGATAGAGAGTGATGCTACAATTGTTGCTCCTTTAATTTTTGCCTACTTATTAAAAATGTAATCTCATGAAACGTGTTATAGTCGATTATGAAAAACTAACTTCAGACATACTAAATCTACTAGTTGCAAAATACCCTGACGGATATGAGTATGATGATATTATTTCTTTTCAAAATTCAGAAGGAAAAACAATTAGTGCTGTAGAAGTAAAATCTACTGATACTATTTATTTAGTGAAAATCAGTAGAAAACTTGAAGATACTATAGATCAATACATCGAAGATGAAAATTCTTTTGATGAAAATAATTTAGATGATTTTAATGATACTAATTTTTAAACACTTTCATTATGAATTATTACAGTGCAGAACAATCAATGACTTCAATAGGTGTTTATAAAGGATATACAAATGGTTATTTTATTTTTAAACTAGACAATAATGATATCATCGATTTTGAAGAAATTAATAAAATGATTTTAGTAAAATTTGATCTAAAGTCAGATGCTCTAAAAGGGAAAAAATTTGAAATAGAGTACAAAGAAATTTTTGACGATTTAGACGATGAAGATTTTATAGTTCTTAAACTAGAAAACCTAAACCTTTTATAATTATGAATGCAAACTTTCACATATCATTACCTTGTAAAAACATAGTAGAAACAATTAATTTTTACAGCAATAATTTAGGCTTAAATATAGGTAGAAACAAAAATAACTGGGTTGATATTAATCTTTTTGGTAATCAAATTACATTTGTTTTAGCAGAAAAATTCCATTTTGATTTCCCTTTTTATCTATTAGAAAAAGAGCAACTCCCTTCTTTTCATTTTGGAATTATCTTAAATGATCAACAATGGAACAGTATCTATGAAAAAATTAATCAATGGTCAGATACTGTAATTAAGAAAACCTTTTTTGAAAATAAAAATGGGGAACAAAGTTCTTTCTTTATTAAAGACCCAAATGGATATCATATAGAATTTAAAACTTTTACAAAAGGCAACGAAATTTTCATATAATGCAAAAAGAAATAGAGATTATATTTCCTAATACCTTTGAATCTGAAAATCATTGGTATGAAAAATCTTTAAACGCAACTATACACCCAATGGTTAGTTATTTTTTAAACTTAACCAGTGACAGAATAATTAAAAGATATTGTCATTTAAACCCTAAAGTAAATCCTAACGATTTAAAAGAAATTTTAAATTACAAGCCTAAGCATTACCATTTATCAGGAGCCGATTTATTACATGTTACTACTGAACAAGGTAAGCGGCAGATGGTTATTATAGAAAATAACTCCTGTCCTTCTGGACAAAAGTCTATGCCACTTCTTAATGAGTTTAAAGAACAAGGAGGCTACAGGCAGTTTATGGAACATACTATAAAACCTTTGTTAAAAAAGAAGATTAATAATACAATAGCTGTTATTTACGATAAAAATTATATGGAGGCTTCAGGTTATGCTCATGCCATGGCAGATATGCTAAATAAAAAAGTCTTTCTTGTACCCTATTATAATGACTTAGATAAAAGTCATATTAATATTTCTGGAGAGTATATACAACTTAAAGTCAACAATGAGTGGCTTCAATTAGATTTAGTCTTTAGATATTTAACTCAAAAACCTTGGAATCGTTTACCTATATTTTCTAAAACAAAAATTATTAATCCTACAATAGTTTGCTTGGCTGGTGGTAGAAATAAGTTAATAGCTTCTAAAGCATATTCTTTTTACAATGCAGAATTATTAGAGAAAAACCTTAAAATTATCACTCCTCATACTATTTGGGACGTTAACAAAAATGAAATTCCATTATGGATTAGTAATATGGGAGGCAAAGCCGTTGTAAAAATTCCTTATAGCAATGCAGGGCAAGGCGTTTTTACTATAGTAAATGAAAAAGAGTTAGAAAATTTTATGAAAATGGATTTTGACTACGATAAGTTTATTGTACAAAGTTTAGTTGGAAATTATAATTGGAGCTCTACAACATCTGAAGGTAAATATTATCATGTAGGTACCATACCTAATAACAAAGGATTATCTTATGTTTTAGATTTTAGAATGATGGTACACGCTACAAAAGATGGCTATAAACCTATTTCTATTTATTCTAGAAGAGCTAAATCACCATTAAAAGATACCTTAGATGATGGCAAAGCTTCTTGGGATATACTAGGAACAAATTTATCTTACATAAAAGAGAATGGAGGTTGGGGATCTGACACAAACAGGCTTTTACTTATGGAAAGAAAAGAATTTAATAATTTAGGTATTGGTCTTGATGATTTAATTGAAGCTTATATTCAAACGGTGTTAACTTCTATAGCAATTGATAAAATGGCTATTAAATTACTAAATAAAAAAGGAACTTTTAAACGAAAATTATTTAAATCATTAAATGATGACGAACTACTAATTAAAGAAATTCTATAATGGCTAAATTTCAGAAAATTCCTATTATTAAAAGAATAAAATTAAATGATTACAAAAGTAATACACTATCGTACCGTTGGATGCATATAGTTTCCAACGGTATATCCCAACCTATTTACATTCCTGTAATCATTGGTAAAGGAATAAAAGAAGGACCTGTTTTAGGGCTTACAGCTGTAGTTCACGGTAATGAGCTAAATGGGATGTCTGTTATACAACGTTTATTTAACTCCATTAACTTAGAAAAACTTTCTGGAATTATAATAGGAATTCCTGTGGTGAATGTTCCTTCTATTTTAGTTAATGAACGCCGTTTTATAGATGGAGTTGATTTAAACAGAATAATGCCAGGAGATAAAGATGGTAATAGAAGTAAAGTATATGCTAGTAGAGTAATCAATAGAATTATAAGAAACTTTGATTATTTATTAGATTTACATACCGCAAGTTTTGGGAGAATTAATTCGTATTATGTTAGAGCAGATTTATCTTCAAAAATTGCAAAACAATTAGCATTAATTCAAAATCCCAAAATTATACTAAATGCGCCCCCAAAAGACGGAACTTTAAGAGGTGCTGCTGCTGATTTAGGTATTGATGCAATTACTATTGAAGTTGGAGATCCTGATAAATTTCAAAAAGGAATGATTCGTTCTAGTTTAACAGGTGTATACAATACCTTGTCTTTTTTAAAGATGTACGATGATAATTTAGAAGAAACTGAGAAAAAAGCAATTATTTGTAAAAAATCATATTGGATTTATAGTCATGTTGGTGGTATTATTCAAGTACATGCAGAACTTACACAATACCTTAAAAAAGGTGAACTAATAGCTACAATTAGAGATGTTTTTGGTAACAAATTAAAAGAATACACTGCACCTGAAAATGGAATCGTAATTGGAAAAAGCATCAATCCGATTGGACAAACTGGTAGTAGACTTATACATTTAGGCATTTTAAAGGATCAAGAACAAAAGTTGTGTGTGAATTGAAATAGATTTTCGATTTTTGTAAAAAAACAGATTACAACTTGGAAT
>CANMJA010000033.1 GCA_947498055.1 uncultured Tenacibaculum sp. | reverse complement strand
GACCCGCATAAGGTTTATCCTGAGCGACAGTCGAAGGGTACGGTGGTGTGAGAGGCGCACTCTCTTCAATTATGGAGGCCGTCTACTCGATTGGCAATTCGTTTTTACATTTGGTTAAATTTCACAATAATTGGAAGTTTATGTCGTCTTGCCAATCTAAAAAATTCAACAAGTCTGTCATATTGATTAATTTGTTCTTCATCAGGGAATGTTTTCTTTATTAGAAAACATTCTTTTTTATTCGTTTTTGGATTTTCGAAAAGGTATAATTTTCTATCTTCAATAGGTATCCATTCTATTTTCTTAGTGCCATTTTCAGAAGTTTCGAACTTTATAAATTCCCTTTTCTCATCTGTTTTATCATAAGTGTGTTGGGTACTCCAATATACTTCAAATCCACTTGCTCCTCTGAGACTCGTAGTTTCGTATTTAGATTGAGTTTGAATCATTTGATATCCATAATTTGTATGGTCAAGTTGGTAGACAAACTCGTTAATTTCTTTTAAATAATTGTCTAGAATTGAAATATCAATTTCAGTAATTCTTTCCCAATAATCTTCTAAATCACCTCGATTGGTTTGAGTTTGTTTAAATATCTCTTTAAACACCTCTGTTACTTCAAGTGAAATTTTATTCGAGAATGTAGGAAGAGTCCAAAATTCCAAAACCTTACCAGGCAAAACTTCAAGTTTTTTGGAAGTTCTTTCAACTAAATTATGACTCCAATTTTCGAGATAAAAACTAAGATTGTTAGGTAAATCAATTATGGAGAAATTGTCAATAGAAGATGTGTCAATTTCAAATTTCCAACCTTTAATATCATTGTACTCACTGGAATAATCTACACCAACACTAGTAGTGGAGGGTTTTTCGTTTTTATTATTTCCAAAAAGGTTTTTTAACATTATCAGTTCTATTAATGATTGCCAACGTTTAGGCTAAGGTTAGTGCGGGATTAAATTAGCATTTAATTTCGATTAAGCGATTAGCCAAAACTTTTTATTTTGTTTTATTTTTTGTTTTAAAGCCAAATCAAAAGATTTGGCGGATATAGTAAAAATATACTAAACTTTGGATTAAGCACTAAAACCCGTATTAATTTTTGCCCTTGTTAGCATTAGTTTTTTCATCCATTTCTGAAATTATTACATTGTTTATTAGATAAAATCCGACTAAACCAAGAGATAAATAAAAATAGTATCCCCAGTCAATATTAAGTGCATAACATAAATAGGCAATACTTATCAATTCGTAGATTAAATGAAAAAAGTAATTTTTTTTCAGAGAATTAATTTTTATTTGTTTTAATCTATCCGCAAAGGATTTTTTAGTCAGAAATACATAATAATGCAACCATATCAAAAGTCCTCCAATTCCTGCCCATAAAGAAACGAATTCTATTTTACTCAATGATTTGATATTAAATCTTAATATTATTGCTGTAGATAAGATATTGAAAATGTGAAAAAGACAAATGTATAATATAGTCGCCCAAATCGGTCTAAGCCAATTTGTCTTGGAGATATAATAATATTTAGATGTTAATATTTTTTCGTAAAGATTCATTTCAAATTAATGCTAACGTTCAGTATAAGAAACGTAGGACAGATGATAAGCACTTTCGTTTCGGTTTGTTAATTAGCTAAATATAAATATTTTGCTTTTATCTTTTCTTTTTATAAGTCTTTAATTCGCATAGGAGTATTACTACGATAATGATAGTTTTCTAGTAGTAATATAGCCTTTGTTTAAGCGAGACATCTTAGGAGAAAACTAAGTATCTGCCTTTAGTTTTCTTAAAGGAATAGTAGTATCTGGTGTCTTATCAGTTGCGCTAGTTTATATTTCTGAAGAAGTCACAAACACAAAAAAAGGAACTATTATTGGGCTTTATTTAGCAGGAAATGTTTTAGGAGGAATGTTAGGTCGAATTACTGCTAGTATATTTTCTGATTTATACAATTGGAGAATAGCTATAATTCTCATTGGATTAATCGGATTAGTACTATTAATTCCATTTGTTAAATATTTTCCAAAATCATCCAATTATAAGACAAAAAACACGCTATTAATTCAAAAGTTAACACAGCTCAAAACATTGTTTGGGTCTTTAATATTCTTAAAATTAGTAACAATCATTGTTTTAAATATGGGTGTTTTTGTAAGCGTATACAATTATTTGATTAAAAACCGAACCTTTTTTGTTATCTGAACGCTTTATTTCATCACTCTTTATAATTTATATAGTTGGTGTTTTAGGCACTATAATTACAGGTAATTTATCAAATAGAATACCTCCAAGAAGATTACTTAAAAATTTAATATTGTTTTTTTTGATAAGTCTAATAGCTTTATTAGCTGCTAATATTTGGGTAATAATTTTTGGATTAATGCTTTTAACATTAAGCATGTTTGGAATCCAGTCTATAATAGCTAAACTAATTTCTGAAACTAACATAGAAACAAAAAGTATTGCAAACTGCATTTACTTAATATGTTCTTATACGGGCGCGAGTATTATAGGAAGTTTTTCAGGCTATATTTTGTCTAATTTAGGTTGGACAATTCTTATTTTTACCTTAATAACAATGATAACTTCTTCTTGGATTTTAGTTGCATTAAAAAAAATAACCTTTTAAAATAGAATAAGTCATGCCACATTTTATAATAGATTGCTCAGAAAGTATAATTAAATTAAAAACTCCAGAAATAATTATTGAAAAGGTATTCAACGTAGCCAAATCAACAAAACTTTTTCATGTTCATGAAATAAAAGTTAGAATTAATTCATACCAATATTATAGCAATGGAAATACCAAGGCTGATTTTATTCATGTATTTGCAAACATTATGGAAGGTAGAACTCTATTTCAAAAAAGTAATCTTTCAAAAAAAATAGTAAGTGAATTAAACCTATTATTCCCAGATATTCCAATTATTTCAATGAATATAAGAGATTTCGAAAAAGCCACATATTGTAATAAAGAATTAATCTAACTATTCAATTTTAAGGTGATTTTTGGTTGCTGTAAAGTCTAACATAAAATGTTAAAAGATGTCGATAAAAAGGATTCATAGAACTCCCCGTATGAGTAAGATAGTAGAGCATAATGAAATTATTTACTTTAGTGGTCAGATAGCAAAAAATGCTACTGACAACATCAAAGAATAAACAATTACAACATTAGAAAAAATTGAAGATTTACTTATTAAGGCAGGCTCTGATAAGAAAAACATATTATCAGCTACAATTTATTTACGTAACATAAGTGATTTTTCTGATATGAATGAGGTGTGGGATAATTGGATTGAAAAAGATCATCAATCAGTCCGAACATGTGTAGCGGCTCATTTAGTTCGACCCGATTTACTTGTGGAAATAACAGTTATTGCTGCAAAAAAAAATACAAAAACATAATTAACGTTATTCTAAAAATCTTGAATAATATTAAAATTAATTACTGACATTCAATTAATTATGTTTTTGTCATTTTCATCAATGTTTGAGAATTATTTTTCTCGTTAGTTCGAGTAACTAATTAGTCAACAAATAATTTGGAACAGCTTTATATCTTTTATCAAATGTGACATCTTGTAACTGAATAAAAAGTTTTTTACCATATTTTTTTAGATGGGCTATATCTTCTTTAATTATAGAAAAGTCATACTGTCCTTTTTTAGGCTCTAATTATTTCCAAGAATACATTATCTGTGCTCCTTGAAACCGAGGTGTGAATAGTAATGGATGTTTTACAATCAATTCTCTATCTCTTGAAAAATACACAAAGTGTCGAATACTATCTGAGGTATTGGACAAGTGAAATTGATATGTTTTTTATAAGAATCCTTATATTTTTCGGATGGTTTTTTCCAATTTTGTGCACTTAATCACATACATATAAATAACAAAAAAGAGGAAGTGAAAAAACGTTTAATTTTCATTTATGTATTTAATACCTGAAATTTGTTTTAGATACTCATTCATTGTCGTAAGCATTAGGATAGCTCGGAAATCCTTCCATAATGATGAATGAATTACTTTCAGAAATCTAATCTCAGTGAAAATCTAAGATTTGATTCACATTATAGCTTTTGGCTTTGTACCAAGGTTCATAAAGTTTTTCTTTTTTTATAAAACCTAGGTAATCCTTAAATGATTTCATTTTAGGTGAAAATCGGAAAACCTTAAAATGGACTCCTATAATTAAGTTATTAATAAATTTACATCTTTCACTCTCTGATTTTCCAGAAATCAAAAGATGTTTTTTATTTAATATGCTTTTTGCTTTTTCAATCATTTTTAAAATGTACAGTGATACGAAGTAAATAAATTCCCCTTTTCATAAATTATTTTAAAGACTACTTTATATAGATAGTGGTTTCATACATTTTAGTTCTGCCTCATTAATTTTCTATTTCGATGTAAATAAATTAACCGAAACCGTTGCTAGTTCTGAATTAGGGAATTTTTTAAACGTTTTATCATCAGAAACCAAACCTATTTGTTTCATAGCCTTCATATATTCCTCTATTTCAATAATATATTGATCTGAATATCCATGTGTAGCATCATAAGCAGTAGCTGCAGTTTTTCCTAAGTTTTTAGAAACCAATTCTGGTTTAGAAGTATGTAATTCTATCAGTAGTAAACCAAATTTACTTATATAAGGTTTCCATTTATTAAAATGCTCTTTTAAAGAAGCAATTACAAGATTATTATTTAACCTTTTTCCTTTAGAAGCATAAGCACCAGAACAAGTTGTAGTTTCTATTTTATGAGTGATAGTTGGTTTTTCCCAAATTCTATTGTGGTCTAAAAAAGTACGAACATTCAATAAATCTTTTAAATCAATTCCATACTTCTCTTTTAAATCTTTAGCCATTAAAGTTGGATTTCCAATATCTCCCCATAGTACTTTTGCCCAAATATCTGCCTGTACTAAATTTTTTCTTGTAATTTTTAAAGCAGCTTGGTTATAATCTACCCCAATTAAGAATAAAGGATGATCTTCTAAAAGCTTTCCTCTAGAGGTCTGATTCTCTATAATATTAAAAAGATGCTTTAGAAAAGCACCATTACCACAGCCCACATCAACAATACCTTTAGGTTGCTCATGAATAGGTTTGTTAAATAAATGAATGATAATTTCATCAATTACTTTAAAATAAGCAGCATGGGCACCACCACTTCCCCAAACATTCATCGCTCTATCTACATGAATTTCTTCTTTATGAATTTCTGATAGTAATTTTGTAGGAGACCCAAAAATTAAAGTTTCTAATTTTCTGAGTGTTGGAATATAGGAAACAGTAACCCCGTAAGCACTAGCTCTTCTTGCAAAAAATAACCCTTTATCTGTAAATTCATAAGATTCTTCATATTTTATAAACCACCCTAAATGTGTAAGTATATCTAATAATCGGCCAAATTTTTCAGGTTCTTTGTGAAACTCTTCTGCTTTAAATTTTGTTTGCATAAAGTACTTATGAAACATTCCATTCATTCCTAATAAAACCAGAGTAGGACCAATAATAATACCTTCAATATGATTTAAAATTTGCTCTTGTATATTTTTTGTTTTTTCTTCAGAAGAAACAACCATTCCAAATCGATTACTGAATTGAGTAAATAAAGATTCTAACTTTAAAAAAGGAGCTAATTCAAACTTTCGAGAGCTATAGTTTCCAGAAAACTTTAGTAACAAAAAGGCATCTTCATATAAATAAAAATGCTTAAAAGCAATTTCAGATAATCCGTTAATTTTAAATAAAACTTCATTTTTAGAGTTGTCAATATGTTGAGTTAACCATCCTTGCGAAGCAAAAGTTCTTAAAGCTACATTTAAATATCCTTCATTAGCTTTAAAGGTAGTAGCTAGTTCACTTACATTTATTGTTTCTTTTTCTAATATAAAGTCAATAATTCCTTTTTCTTTTAGTATATAAGCGGCAGGACAAGTTACAATTCCGTCTAAATGACGAAATAATGTACTTCTTAAATGAGATTTTTCTTGTTTTGATAACATTATTAGGAGGTAATTTTAATAAAAATTCTTAGCCCAATTTAAGTATAATTCCTGTTTTTATAGTACTTAAAGCGCTAAGATTTTTAAAAGAACCAATTTTAATACCAGGGCTAGATGTTTGTGGTTTTGTTCCATCTCCGTAGCTAGTATTACCATACATAAATAAAATTCCAAATTTTTTAGCATCTGTTTGCGAACGCCAATAAACAACATCACCAACGTCAAAAACTTCCTTTTCTTCTCCATTAAAAGGAATATCTAAATCGTATTGATAAAAGAAAACCTCGCCACCAATATTATTTGCTTCTCCCTTTAAGGAAGGAGCATTTTTTATAGCTTCTATAATTTTTGAAGAGTTATTCCAAGTAATTTCTATTTGCTTATTTTCGAAATAAAGTATGCTGTTCATAATTAGTAAAAATGATTGTTTAAATTGTGATTATAGTATTGTTTTTGTATGAAAAATATTTTTGTTGAGTTGTTTTAGTGGTGTTTTTAATGTGTCATTATGAATTTAAATCTCTTGTTTTTAGTTGAATAGTTTTAGTTTTTTGGAAGTTAAATAATTTAGGAGTTAAGAAGTTGTTCTCAATAAAAAAACTCCTTTTAACTTTTCTAAATCCTTTCTAATTACTAGTATTTTAAAGTTTTTTTCTTTTAGGTGGAAAAACAATTATATGAGAATTATAATCATAATAATTAGTAAACTTAGTTTTAATAAATAAAGGTTTGTTATTGGGAGAGTCGTATTTTTTAGCCGGAGCACCTAACCAATTGCATTCTTTCAAATAATCAAATCTAGTAATCCATGTATGCCAACCTTGATTGCTAAATCCCCAACCAAATTCATTATTTTTTAAAAGAATAGTTATTTTTTCTTGATCCGTATCTACATCAAAAACTCCTTTAAGAGGAATATCTGGTTGTTTCCAAACGTGGTATTTTTTATCTTTTTTATAATTATTTAAGCAAATTTTATATTCATCAGAATCTTTTGAAATAAAAAGATATGCTTTCCAATGATAGAATTTGGTTAAAAGGTATGCAATACTCCATCCTGCATATTCACGATTAGACCAAATATTAATATGTTCTTTTTTAAGTATTTCAAATTCTTTTTCAAAACCAGCCTTTAAAGCTTCTATAGCATAAATAGTACAATGCATACTATCTAGTTTTTGTTCTTTTTTTTCTAGAGAATATTTTTTAAAAATAGATACAGAATCGTTTTTAGCAATCGTTTGCCCTATAGAACTATACCATTGTGTTCCGTAGTATTTACTTGTTTTAAAAGTATAACTATTAAAATACTCATTCTCCATTTCTGCAACTTTATTAATCGCTTTTGAAGAGTTAAAATTAATATATTCATTAGGTAATGTACTTTTCTTAGTGAAGATTTTAAAACTATCAAAAACCTCTTTTTTAAAAGACTTTTTCGATGTTATCTGTTTGCAAGAGAGGCAAATTAAAAGAAGTAAAACAACAATTATTTTATACATAAAAAGAATATAATTTGATAAGGTTTTAATTATTTTTTTGTGAAATTTAATAAATGTATGTGTTTTCTAGTTTTTTAATGATGGAAGTATAAACAGAACTGTAGTAGTCATGAAATTGAGGAAGCAGTACATTTTCATGTTTTTTAGTATTTAAAAGAATATGTAAGTCAAATAATTTTAGAGCAGCAACTTCACTTTCCTGTATGGTAAGATTTTGAAGAGGAACATTTAATTCAGCAATAAAAACATGATGAAATTCATTGTCAATAATTCCATTGTCATGATGTACTTGATGCTTTCTAGTACCTATTTTAAATAAGTTTTCTTCCGTTAAATCAAAACCAATTTCTTCCTTTATTTCTCTTAAAGCTGCCGAAATTATTTTTTCTCCAGCACCTATATGTCCTGCAACAGAAATATCCCACAAACCAGGAAATACCTTTTTGGTTAAAGCTCTTTTTTGTAATACAATTTTTTTATTAGAGGTATATAACCAAATATGAACTGTAGCATGAAAGTAACCATACTTATGAGCTTCAGATTTTAAACATGTTTTTCCTGTTAAATTTCCATGCTCATCTGTAATATCTAATAATTCATTATCCATAAAGCCACAATTTGTAGATTTTATTTTAAATAAAGGTACATTATTTTACACATCATTTATGAAATGTAAAAAAGGTAGTTTTTAGTGTGCTTACTTTGTAAATGTGTATTTTTTTGTTGTTGTTTTTGAAAAAATAAAATATTTGTAATGTTTTTATTATTTTTTTGTTAAAATTTTATTCAATGTGTGCTTATAATTTTATAGTTTTGGGGCCGTTAATAAATTATAGTACGCAATTTAGATAAAATAATACGTGTTTTTTAGTTTTAAATAATTGGTTGATTAATAAAATGAAAAACGATAGCGGGGTATTAGGGGGTCAGATTGTAAAAAACTTTCAAACAATTATGAGTATTAAAAAAAGTATGTTTTTAAGACTTCTTATTTTTAATAAGAGGTCAATTATGGTAAATTTATTATTCTTTTTTCATTTTTTTCTATTACAAGCACAAGTAATAGATTTTGATGAGGTTTATGGAAACTCGGGAGACATTGTAGAGAAAATTCAAGAAGCAATAAATAAAGCCGAAGATAATAGTGTTATATTATTTAAAAGTGAATATTATAATTTAGGGGGCACTAAAAATATTCTAATAAACAAGCCAATAACACTAAAAGGAGAAATACCAGATAGAGGTAGTTTTAATAGCAATGCTTGGGGGGCAACAGGAATAAAAACAACGTTAGGAAATACTGCAGATTTTCAAATTCGTTCTAATAATGTGATTTTTAAAAATATATCATTAGTAAGAAAAGATCAAACAGAAGGACCAAATACTTTTGATATTCTTATAGATGCTAGGCACACCGATTATGGAGGCGCTTCGCAATTAACTTATAAAGGATTAAAGTTTGAAAATGTAGTATTATCTGAAGCAGGTTATCTTTTTCATGCAGGAAATGGGGTAGAAGTCGAGATGACAAATGTTTCTTTTACTGATTTTCGTAGAATAGGATACTGGGTAGATCGTAGAGGAAGAGTTAATAATACAGGTAAAGCAGCGTTTATAAATTGCTTATTTACTTTGAAAGAGGAAACGCCTACTTTTAAACATTTATTCGATTTTAGAGCGATTTCTTTTGATGCTGGTAATACAGAATATCCAATAGTTTTGAATCTTAATAATTCAACAATTAAGAATACTAGATTCGAGCATACAGGAGTAGCTTTATCTCGTTGTCATAATATTACAGTGGAAGGATCTAGCTTTTACGATAGAGAAGGTATTGTAGATCAAATGCACATAGAAGAGTTTTCGCATAATGTAAATGTTAATAATAATGTTTTTGATTGTGGGGGGCCTAATAGTAATCTTAGAACTAAAATATTTGTTATAGATAGAGAGTTACAGCTTTGTAAAGACATACATATAGATGGAAATACCATCTTAAACGATTATAACTTTTTTATCTCTTCTTATTCTGTAGAAAATATTTCAATAACGAATAACGATTTTACCAATGCAAGTGCTGCAAATGACAATTCTATAAACCTTTCGTTTTATGAAACTAGTGTTTCAGAACCTATTCCTTTATCTTCTAGATTTCCATCTAAAAATGTAACTATTAAAGGAAATAAAGGGTTAAATCTTGCTAAAAATAAAAGTTTAAGACTGTTGTATTTAGATGATAATTCAAAAGATAATTTTGATATTACAGATTATGCAGGCAGAAGAACATTTGTAAAAATAAACGAAACAACACCTTTAATAAAAGAAGGTGTATATCATATAATAAACAAGGCTACAGGAGAAAAACTTTCTATTTCAGGAAGTACAGTAACTACTGAAACAGGATCTGGTGATGCAACAAAATGGGAAGTTATTTGGAATTCACCATATACCTTTTTCTTTCAAAACAAGTCTACCTCAAATTTCTTAGAAACAGATGCAGGTTACACAGAGAATGATTTATTAAATCAAGGAAATAATGGAACTAAAAAAGATGGTGATATTTCTCCTTTTGCTAATAATGCATATAGTTCTATAGCAGAAAAACCTTTTTGGGCTTTGGTTCCGGTTGGTTCAGATTTTGAGATTTTTGCAGGAGGAAATGAAAAGCAATCTGCAATAGCTACCAATGGATCTAATGTAAATTTAACATATGGAAAAGTATTTAATGCAGATGGTACTAGAAGTCCTAGAGTACTGTCTAACAATGCAAAATGGGAGTTTAGAGAGATTACTGCAAGTCCCTCTGGAGAAGGTTCTCCAAATCAAACACCTGTAAGAGGAATACCTATGGCTATACCAGGTAGCATTAATGCTGTCGATTTTGATAATGGAGGAGAAGGAATAGCTTATCATGATACCACAATTGGGAACAATGGTAATGGAGCTCGTTCAAATACAAATGTAGATACAGAAAATAGAATAAATACGGGGAATGTAGGATGGATTGCAACGGGTGAATGGTTAGAGTATACAGTAAATGTGGCTAATGCTGGAGTTTATACGATAGATGTTCAAGTAGCGTCTGTAGGAAATCAAGGGGCGTTTCATATTGAATTTGATGGAAACGATGTCACAGGAGTACAAACTGTTAATTCTACAGGAAGTTGGAGTGATTTTGTGAATAAAACAATAGAAAATGTTTCCCTTACCCAAGGAGAGAAAATTATGAGAGTGTATTTTGATGGAGGTAGTTTTAATTTAGCAA
This sequence comes from uncultured Tenacibaculum sp., assembly GCA_947498055.1. GTDB lineage: Bacteria > Bacteroidota > Bacteroidia > Flavobacteriales > Flavobacteriaceae > Polaribacter. The sequence goes on along the minus strand of CANMJA010000033.1, from coordinate 35,120 downwards.
CTATTAATTTTACGACTACTAACGATAATAATTCTTCTTCAGAATTAATCATAGAAGCAGAAACATTTAATAGCACTGACGGAACTTTTAATGATGCTTCTGCTGGAGGTCCAGGTTTTGGAGCTAATAAAAATGGAACGATTATTAATTTTGTGAATTCTGGAGATTGGATAGAGTATTTAGTAAGCATTCCTGAAGCTGGAGCTTACGAAATAGAATACTTAATAGGAGCACCACAAAATGGTAGTACTATTGATTTTAGTGTTAGCGGAATTTTTTTTAATACCACAGAAGTATTGAGTACTGGAGGTTATGATAATTATAGAGTACTCAAAGGATCACAAACAGCTACCTTTACAGCAGGAAACCATTTAATACGTTTAACAGCAGGAGGAAATACTTGGGCTTGGAACTTAGATAAGTTTACATTGAAAAAAATGAATACTACTAGTAACAGAAGCTCTAGAGAAAAAGAGATATCTGAAAATTTAGAAGTAAATAAAGAAAAACTGTTTTTATATCCAAATCCGGTGAAAGATTTATTATACTTTAAAAACAGTAAAGAGTATACTACAGTTAGTGTATATAATTTAGTGGGAGTAAAAGTACTATCGGAAGTAATTTATAAAGATAATTTAGATGTCACTAATTTGGCAGATGGTATGTATATGCTAGAATTAAAAGGACAAGAGAAGAGAATTGTAAAAAAAATAATGGTGAAGCATTAATAATAAAGTCAATTTTCTGATAAAATAATTAGAGCAGTTGAGATGTTAAATGAATCTCAACTGCTTTCTATTTTTAATTAGTATTGTCAGAAATATTAATAACTTGATTTAGATGTAATTGCTAATGAATTGTTTTAAAACTAAAATGTCACATCGAGTGATTTTTCAGATAAAAAGGAAAAAAAATGTATCGAGATGTTATCGAATTGTTCGATAGTTCTAATGAGTTGGGAAGAAGTGATTAAACACTAATTACCCAATTAGCTATAGTATTGTATGCCGTTTTTTACTTTTCATTCAGTTTGAAAAATCTATGTTCGTCACAGATTTTCTCATTTTTTAAAATTGCATTTTTGAATATACCTTCCTTTTCATATCCATTCTTCTCAAGGACTTTCATCGATGCTAAATTATATTCAAATACACCAGTATAAATCCGATTTAGGTTAAGTTTGTCAAATCCATATTCTGTAATTAATTCAACAGCTTTTGTTGCAATTCCATTTCCCCAAAAAGCTTCACCAATCCAATATCCAATTTCAGCAGATTTTTTATATACATCCTTTTGGATTACCAATCCGATTATACCAGAAAGTTTACCTTTATATTCTATTCCAAAAGTTTGTTTTGGGTCTTCCTTATTCGTTAGGTCTATGAAGAATTCGGCATCACTTTCTTTATATGGAAATGGAATGTAGTCTCTTAAATTATCCCAAATCTTTTTATTATTCGCAAGTTTTGCCAAGTCAGCTTTATCAGATAATTTAAGGTGTCTTATTTTAATTTTTTCTTCCAATTTCAGTTTAGTTCAAATGGCATTCAACCTGTTAGTGTGGGAGGTAGACAATTCGTGAATTGTCAGCCGAGCCACAAGCTTATACTTATTTTGTGTTTTTATCTTGTCGACCTAAAAATAGATAAATAAGTTTAAACGGACTTTATAAATAAACCAAAACTTTGGGCTAAACCATAAAAACCCACATTAATTTTATACGTTGTGTTTGTTGCAAAAGTTAACAAAAAATAAGATTAGAATAGGGGGAGGTTTAATAGATTTCTTATACAAAGATACATGTACCAAATTTATTAGGTAATACTAGCTAGGCTTCGATCTCTGAAGCTTCATAATCGTACACGATCTACTTTACAAGATCTAGCTCAAATACTTAACCCTAAAATCAGGGGTTGGATCAATTATTATGGTAAAGTAAGTTACAATTCTCTAAAACCAATTTTTTACTATCTACATCATCGCCTACTAAAATGGGTTATGAAAAAGTTCAAACGCCACAAGAATAGCCGTGTGCGATCAGTAAAATGGTTGAGACAATGTAGAAAGTGTTTTCCAAATCTATTTTACCATTGGTCACTAGGTTATCATTTAACTTAGTTGAAATTGGCTGCATAATAAGAGCCGTATGATGGGAGACTATCACGTACGGTTCTGTGAGAGGTTTAGGGGTGAAATTTCCCTTTACCTACTCGACTATGGTTTTTTTTTATTCAGTACGCTTAAATCCAATATTTTCTATTTTTTCAGAGAATCTCTTTTTAACTGTTACATAATACGTTAAACCATTTGTACAACCACAACCTTCACAGACTTCTTCTAAAGAAGTATCTACCTTTATACGGATTGATTTCCATTCGATTTTTTGTTTAGTTAGAAAGGATTTTAATTGAGCTTTATTCTCTTCTATTGTATACCAAGTCCCCCAAGGGTCAGCACATTGTGTCCCATTATAATAATAACTTACTGTAGACCTATTATTATCCTCGTACAAGGTGTTGTTTGTCAAAAAAAAGATTAATAAAAGTGTTATTTTCATGTTACATAATTTTTTGTTCTCTTTTATAGGTAATATCTTACTTTAAAGGGCTTCTATTTATGGAGTGTTTACTAATAGCAATCTGAACAAGGTTCAGGTGTATGAACTTTTTTTCCATCAATAAACTTGTAATAGCCTTTACAATCATAAGGAGAGCAGTTGATTATCATTTCTTTCTTATTTTTGTTAATTTGTATACTTCCGCTTCGCATGGGTGTAGACCTATCACTTATAAACCCTTTTGTTTCTAGATCATAAAAAAAGAAGTAGCAATCCGTTGAACCATGAGACGCATTCATAATATCAATAAGTATAAAGTCGCATAAACCATCAAAATTATAATCTTCTATTCTAACAGATGGATTTATTATGCCATTGTAAGTTGTTTTTAGAAAGTTAAGTGTATCAAGATTAGTAGTTCCCGAAAATAGTATGACACTTGATAAGTAATGTTCTTTTTTATTATAAATAAGTTTGTAATCAATGTTATTGCATTTTAATTTGTCTCCATTTTGTTTCAGAAACAATTGTGTTGCTTTACTACTTTCTGATTTTATATTGGTTTGTGAACCAAATACCCAACCAATAGTATCATTACATTTAACTTTATACCAATAATCCACTTGCCCTTTTATAGTATCTATCTTACTCGTATCAAGAATAACACATCGATCATCTTCATTAAGTTTAGCTACTACTTTACCTTTTTTAGGAGCATCTCTCACCCAAATATTCTTACCTTCGATATACAATAACTCCTGTTCGATAGTATCTATAGAAATATCAATCTCTTTCTGAATGATTTGCTTCTTTTCATTTTTACATCCAAAAAAAATCACAAATACTACCAGAAATATTTTATAAATTTGTTTTATCATTATAATTAGATGAATTTGGAGTATATTTTTTACACCGACAAAATAAAACCATTTTTAATATTTCCTTTACACGGTTTTCAGTGAAACTAACTAATTATTTCTCATAACGTTAAGTATAAGAAACGTTGTTGTCTCGAGGGGCAACTATGTTTTGTTATATAGTATTATCATCTTTTTTGTTCAATATTTTTTCAGATTATCAAACGTTTCATTGTCCAAGTTGAACCAATTATCCAACATGAAACACTCTTTAAATTCCCCACAATCATACAGACGAACGAGTTTGCTTTTGTAAAAAAACTCTACGCTTTTAATTGTGTCTTTGTAATTTCCATTCTCAAATTTTTTCATGAAATTTAAGACTTCACTATCAGAATACCAGTTCACTTCAGGGAATTGTTTACTACATTTTTTAAGTATATAGTTATTTCTCTCTTTAATAGCACACTTGCTAAGTAGTGAATTATATTCATTTGATCTCTCATTTTCTATAAACTCACAATGTGAATTATATCTACATATTTTTTTAAAACTGTATTGATTTAAACTTTCCTTATTAAAAATACCAAGCGGTAAACCTCCCTTGTGATCATCAAAGCAAGTTAATCTTATCTCGTCAAATAAGTAAATACATGTCGTTGAATGATTGCCTTTTTCATTGTAAATTTCTAACCAATCATTTCCTTCCTCATAAGTACATATCATTCTAATTTCAAAATTACCTTGATCTCGAATGTCATCAAGTATATATGTTAAGTAATGAGCTCTTATTGGAGTGATTTCAAATGCTACACAGTTATTTGATTCATCTATTTCGAAAATGAACATGCCCGACCAAGAACTTGATATACTATCACTGTATTCAGCCCATGTGGAGTTTGCAAACAAGGCATTACTTAAAAGGCATAAGTCCTCTTGAGTTACTTTTTTTCCTTTTTTTGGAATGAACTGAATATTAAAGTGAGTATAACTGGACATTTAGTCTATGAATAAATTTTAGTCTTTTAATTGATGATAACGTCTCGGCTATGGTTAGTACGGGATTTAAAAGTAGTGAACTTTCGATTGAGCACTTAGCCAAAACTTTTTATTTTAAAGCCAAATCAAAAGATTTGGCGGACTTTATAAAAATACAGAACGTTAATGGTCTTTAATTCGCATAGGAGTATTACTACGATAATGATAGTTTTCTAGTAGTAATATAGCCTTTGTTTAAGCGAGACATCTTAGGAGAAAACTAAGTATCATTAACGAACCGCCGTATACGAGACCCGCATAAGGTTTATCCTGAGCGACAGTCGAAGGGTACGGTGGTGAGAGAGGCGCACTCTCTTCAATTATGGAGAGAGTCGTCTACTCGATTACCCAACGTTTTTTTATTTTCGCCTTTTTATTTGCATATTTACAAATAATTATACAAATTTGCAATAAATCAAATCCGTAATTATGTCAGATTGGAATGATAAAGTCAAACGTTTATTAAAGTCAGAACTGGTTCGTAGAGGAATTTCAAATTCAGACTTGGTAAATATGCTTGAACAAATCGGAATTGAAGAAACCAAATCGAGTATTGATAGTAAAATCAGTCGAGGTACTTTTAGTGCTTCTTTCTTTTTACAATGTTTAACTGTTATTGGTTGTGAAAAAATAGAAATTGAAGAATACGAAAGTCAATTGTCAATCGTGGCTGAACCACAAGCTAATTATAACCTAAAAAAACAATAGGATGTCGAAAGTTAAATTTATAGATTTATTTGCTGGATTAGGAGGTATAAGATTAGGATTTGAAAAGTCATTTCAAGATATAGGTTTTGAAACTGAATGTGTAATGACTTCCGAAATTAAGCCTTATGCTGTTGAAACTTTGTCTAAAAATTTCAATCAGGACTATTTAGTTGGAGATATTTTTAATGTTAAAAATGAACAAATCCCAGACTTTGACTTTTTGTTAGGTGGATTCCCTTGTCAGCCATTTAGCGCAGGTGGAAAACGTGAAGGTTTTGTTGATACTAGAGGAACTTTGTTTTTTGAAATTGAAAGAATTTTAAAAGAGAAAAACCCATATGGATTTATACTTGAAAATGTAGAGGGACTAGTTAAACACGATTTAGAAAATAAAAATGACGAAATAGGAAGAACGCTAAAAACTATTTTAGATAAGCTTAAAAATGAATTAGGCTATAAGGTTTCTTGGAAAGTTTTAGATTCTATTGAATTTGGTTTACCACAATCAAGGAAGAGGATATTTATTGTTGGAACTAAAGATGAAAAAGCAAATCTTTCTTTATTGGATAAAAAGTTTAATACTTTAAAGACTATTTTGGAAAAAGGATTGGCAACCATTCAATCTGACTTTACTGAAAAACTTTTTAGTCATTTTGAAATGGAAGATTTATATGGTAAATCGATTAAAGATAAAAGAGGAGGTGACAATAACATTCATAGTTGGGATATAGGAATAAAAGGAGAAGTTTCAGACGAACAAATTATTATTTTAAATAAACTTTTTAAAGAAAGACGCAAAAAGCATTGGGCTGAAAAAATTGGTATTGATTGGATGGATGGAATGGCTTTAACTTTAAAGCAAATTTCAACTTTTCATAAAAATGATAATCTTAAGGTCTTATTGGATGATTTAGTTGAAAAAGGTTATTTAAGATTCGAACATCCTAAAAAACTTGTTCGTGAAATTACAGAAAATGGAGAAAGAAAATTCCGTGCTTATGATGAAACAAAACCTAAAGGATATAATATTGTTACAGGAAAATTGAGTTTTGAAATAAATAAAATATTGGATCCAAATGATATTGCACCAACACTTGTCGCAACAGATGTTTCTCGATTAGCTGTTCCAGACAATGGAGGTTTAAGAAGATTAACTATTAGAGAAGGCTTACGCTTGTTTGGTTACCCTGAATGGTATGAAATACCAGTGAAAGAAACTCAAGCTTTTGATTTATTAGGAAATACAGTCGCTGTTCCTGTTGTAGAACACGTTGCAAAACAATTAGCAGAAATTTACGAACGTAATTTAGTTTATTCTACTGTTAGTGAAACTCCAGTATGTTCTTGATAATTTTTTAATACATTTCTTAACCAATGACCATTAGTATGTCTTGTTTGTGGATATTGATAACGTGTATTATTTAAAGCAGACAAGAATTCTTCTTTACTTTTGAAAGGTTTAAATCTTGAACGAGTAGAATACCAAACACTTGGTCTAATATTATAAATAACACTTTTCTTTTCTTGAACTTTTAATGGATATGTTCCGCTTGGACAAGCTAATTCCCATATCTTTTTTAACCAAACATCTTTAATACTAATTACACCATCATTCATTTGATATGCCAAAATAAGATAATCGGAGTCAATTCGATAAGCATTTTCTAGAAGTGAATTGCAATAAGAATCGAAGTTTGCTAAGTCAAACCCTGGCCCTCTATCAAAGTCAAAAGATTTAACTTCTAAAAGTCCTTTTTTATGGTTGTCTTTATCTAACAAAAAGTCAGGAAAAGTTTGAGAATTTGTGTTTTCTTCAAAATCAATATTTTCATTTTGAAACCAAGCTTTTAACCATTCTTGTAGTAAATTCCCAACAGTATCTTTTGTTTTAACTATTATGCTTAAATCTTTGACTGTAAATTTAATACTTCCTGCTTCACCAATTAGTTTATAATCTTCGACAAGTTTTTTGTATAATTCTTCCGCTGTTAATTTCATTCTATTGATTGGTTTCTTAATTGTCAAATATAGACAAAAAGATCTTGAAATCTCGGTTTTGTATGTTGGGTAACGTACCGTATAAGAATCGTGTTTTATCTAATTATGGACTTGTGCAACGGTTACCATTGTTTTACAACTTTATTTTTCTTTAAAGTATTTAGGTTTCCAAATAAGATTTCCGAAAACAATACGTATTTTATCTTTAAATGTTCTACATCTTTTCACATCTTCCCAAATATGTTTGTATTCAATAAAGTTGATAGTTAAAGGGTTGTTAGTATTAATAGGCTTAGTTAAGCCGTAAATTACCTTTTCTTCTTCTTTTTGATACGTTCCAAATAGATGGTCCCAAATCATTGTAATTCCGCCATAATTTTTGTCTAAATATTTCCTATTAGAACCGTGATGCACTCTATGAACAGAAGGTGTATTGAAAATCCAATCTAACCAACCTAATTTTCCTATACGTTCAGTATGAATCCAAGTTTGAAATTGAGCTACAAAGACTAAACTTATAATAGCTTGAAAAGGACTAAAACCAATAAGAATCATTGGTATTAAAAATATCCATTCAATCATAGGTTCTATAATACTAAGTCGAAAAGAAATGGTTAAATTATAATCTTCTGAAGAGTGATGCACGCTATGATTTCCCCACAAGATTCTGTGCTCGTGTTCTATTCTGTGCATCCAATAGTAAGTGAAATCAGCTACAAGTATTGCTAAAACCCAAGTCCACCAACTTTCAAGTATAGTGAATGGTGTAAGCCAATGAAAAGGTGTTAATGCAATAATTCCAATAGAGCCAACAAATGTTTTTTCTAATACTTGATTAATTAAGAAAATACTAAAATTAGCTATAGAATCTTTCCAACGTCTTTTTTTAGCAGAAACAAGATCAAGAATTACTTCAATAGCAATTATGCACATATTAAAGATAAAAAAATAGGCGATATAGGTTATAAAAGATGATTCCTCAAAGGAAGAAATAATTTTAGCTAAGCTCATAATGAATTGTTTTTTTCAATAATCTTTTTAGGTACAAAATATAAAAACCAAATAAACCAAAGCATGTTAGATAATTCCCAAATGGATGCTTGACCTTGAAAGTAATTAAAAATTGAGGAGAGTTTGTAAAAGCCTATTAATCCTATAAAGCCAAGGAACCAATATTTATCAAATGTGTAATTTTTCATTTTACAAAAGTAAAATTAGATGAAGGCTATTGGTTTGTCCTTTTTGGACAATTTACTGGATAGGAATATAGATTTCTGTAATAAAATTGTCTTCTATAATTTTTTCATGATGATTCACATAAAATTCTAAAATTGGCTTATCAGAAAATTCCAATTTAATAGTAGTTATCCAAGAACTATAAATGAGATTGTATGTGTTCTCTAATTTATTGGTAGCACCTTTGTGAATAAATTTTGCGTATTTCTGTTTTTTATGAACTTTAACTTGAAACAAACCTTCAGGGACAAAATTGAGTGACTTATTTAAAATCATAGCAACATTTGTTCTACATTGAAAGTCTTCAGTTATTTCATTGTCATCTAAAGTTTCCGAAAAGAAAATGGATTCGTCAGAAATCAATTGTTTTTTTTCGCAGTATTTAATTAAAGTATTCCAAGTTTTTTCTATAGCTTTTATATCATCATATTTCCCTTTATGTTCTAAGTACAATATTTCAAATTCGGGAAGAGTTTCTGTAGAAAATAAAATTGTTGTTTGTGCTATTTTGTCAATTACTTGCTTGTGTTTTTTCTTTTTTATATCAGCGGTTTTCCTAAACGAAATAGGGGAGCAATTAAATCTTTTTTTAAACGCTTTGCTGAAAGAAGCAAGATCACTAAAACCGACATTAAGAGCAATGTCAGAAACTTGTTCATTGGAATATTTTAAGTATTCTGCTGCTTTTTCTAATCGTATTCTTTTGATATGTTTTCCAATAGTTTCGTGCTGTAAAGATTGAAAAATTCGATTTATATTTCTATAAGAATAATGGCTTATTTCTTCAATTTTTTCAATATTTATAACTTCTTTGAAATTCTCATTTATAAACTTGACAAGATTTTTAAATCGTTCTATTTGCGTGATGTTGTCGAGGTTCATTTTAATGTTACATGCCTTATTTGTAATAGGAAATTTAAATAAAAAAACTGAGTATTATTCCTGTTCGAAATTAAAATCTGTTTTTTCTTTAATGAAAGCAAAAATATTAAAGGTAGTAAGTTTTATAATTACTTGTTTTTTCGGTGGAAAAATGATTATATGAGAATTATAATCATAGAAATTAGTAAACTTGGTTTTAATAAATAAAGGTTTGCTATTTGGAGAATCGTATTTTCTTGCAGGTGCTCCCAACCAATTACATTCTTTTAAATAATTAAACCGAGTAATCCATGTATGCCAACCTTGATTGCTAAATCCCCAATCAAATTCATTCTCTTTTAAAAGAAGATTGATTTTTTCTTTATCTGTATCCACATCAAAAAAATTCTCAAGAGGAATATTTGGTTGTTTCCAAACATGATATTTTTTATCTTTTTTATAGTTTTTTAAACAATCAGTATACTCTTTAGAACTTTTTGAAATAAAAAGATAGGCTTTCCAATTGTAAAATTTAGTTAAGATATATCCAATGCTCCACCCTGCATATTCTAGATCTGACCAGATATTAATATGTTTTTCGTTTATCTTTTTAAACTCTTCTCCAAAACCAGCTTTTAAAGCTTCTATAGCATATATAGTACAATGCATGCTATCTAATTTGATATTGTTTTTTTCTAAAGAATATTTTTTGAAGATTGAGATTGAATCATTTTGAGCAATACTTTGGCCTATATAATTATACCACTGTGTACCATAGTACTTACTTATTTTTGAAGTATAATTGTTAAAATACTCGTTTTCAATTTTTGCTATTTTATTTATAGCAGAAGGAGAGTTAAAATTAATATATTCATTAGGTAAGGAGCTCTTTTTTGTATAAACTTTAATACTATCTATTATAGGTTTATTTTTTAATATCTCTTTATTTTTTGATTACACGAAGAACAGATGAAAATTAAACTTAATAAAATAAAAATTACCTTTTTCATAAACAAGTAAATGATTTTATAGGTACGTATGTACTTATCTATACTATTTTTAATCTAATTGGTTTAAATTAAGATTCAAATTATAATTAACGATATTTTTATTACATGATGTATTAAGTGTTAACTAATTTTTTCAATTATATTCTAAATATAAAAAATATAAGGATATGATAAAGACAAAAACGATTGATCACTTTTAGTGATTAATCATATACTGAAAAATAAAACAACTTTGTTTTGATATAAAAAAGGAAATTTTTAATTATAAACTTCTATAAGTTGTTTTGCCGTCCTTTAAATAGTTTATAGTATGTTTTATAGAACGCTCTTTTGCTTTTAAAAATGTCTTAGTAAAATCAAACATAAAAACAGAGCTTTCACCAGTTGAAACAAAACTAAGTATTTCTTTTTTAGCTTTTAAATCGTAAATAGTTACATTTAAATTAACTACGCAAAACTCTGTAGAGTTGTTATTCATCATTGCTCCAGGGCCAAAACCATGTGAGTAGGAATGTACCACTCTATTGGTGATTCTAAAGCTAGAAAAATGAATTAGATAATCTTCTTGTGCGTTATTAAACAAAGTGTCTAGTTTAATATTGTTACTAGAATTATAACCTTGGTTTAATAAGTCCCATTCTTGATTTTCACTTACTCTTATATTGTTATATAGATCATTCTCTTTAGAAGCATTAATGAAATCGGTTAAATATGAGTTTTTAAAATGATCATCATTATCAAAATTTTTAGTATAAGTTTTTTCAAAACTATCAATATTTACGTCTCCAGATCCGATAATAATTATTTGTTTTTGAGAACCATTAATTAGACTTCCGTTCTTAGAAATATTATTAATATAGTCTATAGAAGAAATACATGAAGATAAAAAAAGAGAACAAAAGAGTGTAATTATTAAAAAAGGATTACTTTTCATAACTAATTATTTTTTAGGGATTTATTTTAAATAGCGTGCGAAATTATAAAAAATAAGAATAAGAGAAAAGTTTTTATAAAAATATTAAAAGAGTAGATTAAATAGCCTTAAAGAATGCACTCTATTGTTATTTATTTTAATAATGAATTACCCTAATTTTTTAATAATTTCTTTATAAACACAAGCATAATATTCATGGTATTTGGGAAGTAAAATATTTTCATGCTTTTTAGTATTCAATAAAATGTTTAAATCGAATAATTTAAGTTCAGCTACTTCACTTTCTTGTAAAGTAAGTTTTTCGAGAGTAGTAGTTAATTCAGCAATAAAAACATGATGAAATTCATTATCAATAATACCGTTTGTATGATTTACTTGATGTTTACGAGTTCCTATTTTAAATAAATCTTCTACAACTAAGTTAAAACCAATTTCCTCTTTAACCTCTCGTATTGCAGCAGGGATTATTTTTTCTCCCGCACCTATATGACCAGCAACAGAAATATCCCATAAACCAGGAAATACTTTTTTAGTTAAAGCTCTTTTTTGTAATAGTATTTTTTTATCAGAAGTATATAGCCAAACATGTACAGTTGTATGAAAATATCCATATTTATGAGCTTCAGATTTTAAACAAGTCTTTCCTGAAATCTCTCCATTTTCGTTTACTATATCAATTAATTCATCTGCCATTTTAATGATATTTAATTTTTAATAAAACTAATTTAATCATTTAAATATAGGATTAAAAATAAGAATTTAAATAAAATAGTTTTAATTAAGTTTTTGTGTAAAACACTAAAACACACATGTATATTGTTGTAAAAAAAGCAAAATAAACTATAGTTAAAAACAAATAAAATAAATTAAAATATTTTTTGCTGTAAAGCGTTAATCTCTAAATAATTAATCATACCTAAAATTTATAAAAATGAGATTTATTTCCCCTATTTTATTTGCTTTTTTTTTGGTTTTTCTAAGTCAAATGAAGGCACAAACCCAGTTAGGAGACCAAGGAGTTACTTTTAACAATTCGAAAAATGATCCTAATTATCCTTTTATGAAGGAATGGCAAAGTGCAGGTGTCAAAAAAGGAATACCTTTAAAAAACACCTTGCCAATAAAGAAAATGATAAGTGCTACAAACTCAGATGGAATTCAAGATGCTATAGATAAACTTAATACCAATGGAGAGACTAGTGTAATTTTGTTGAAAAATGGAATATACACTATAAATAAACCTATTAATATTAAATCGAATGTAATACTTAGAGCAGAAAATAAAGGTTTAGTAAAATTAAATGTGACAATACGTTCTAGAAATAATAAAGATGAAAAGGCCTTTATTTTTGATGGTACTGAAAATTCAGGATTAGAAGATCTTAACATGGAATACATTCCAGAAAAGAATGTTGTTATTTATGATGATAGAAATGTAAATAGAAATAAGTTTTGTGGAGAGAAGTGCTTTGGTAATAATCCAAGTGGACTCTCTAATATGTATGTCACTTTTGTCCGAATTAATAAGAATAGTAAAAACTGTTGGGTTGATAATTGTATTTTTAAAAATTCAGGTTCAGATCCTATTGAAATCCTTGGTAATAATAATACATTTAGAGGTAATTTTATAGACGCTTGTTTTAATAAAGGAGGAGGCGGTAATGGTTATTATGATATTCGAGGTGATTATAATTTAATAGTAAATGAAAAAGTACGTAGAATACGACACTTTACTATTCAATTAGGAGCCAAATATAATGTAGTACTTAATTGTGATTTAGAAGTTGATGTTAATTTTCATAATGACGATGACGGATTTAACTTAATTGAAAAAAATAAAATTAAAAGTGAACAATGGAGATCTTGGGGAGCATTTGCTTCAGGAGGTTCAAGATATGGTCACAGAGCTCCTGGAAGTAACAATATTATTTTTAATAATGATGTAAGCGGAAAAAATAATTCTTCACAATTTGGAGGGGATTCTAAAGTATTTGTATTTGATCAATACAAGAATCCAAGACTTCTAAGAAACAATTCTCCAAAAGGAGGAACTTTTTACCCTGCTATTTTAGAAGATGTTAATAATACGGTAAAATGCAATTCAAATGCAGCTGTAACAGGTTTAAAATCTATAGCAAATACTAAAACATCAATAACCGTTGCTTTTGATGAAATAGAAGGAGTGAATATTTATGAGTTGAAAGCATGGGACAAAGGAGATTTTACAGGTAGTATTAATTCACCTAAAGCTATTTCTTTTAAAGGAGGAAGTTCTTCTCCTTTAACAATATCAGGGCTTAAGCCAGGAGTAGAGTATACGTTAGTTTTAAGAGGAGTTTGTAGTGTTGGGAAGTCAACTAAAATTTCAGAAATAAATGCTGTTACTAAAAATGATGAGTTTGATGGAGTTTATTATATTCAAAACCCTACAGGTGATATAAGAATAAATAGCCCGAGTGGAAGACTAATAAATCAAGCAAATACTTCTGCTAATAGTGCAAAATGGAAAATTACTAAAGTGAATGATTATTACACAATTAAAAATTTACGTAATAATGAATTTTTAGAGGTACCATACGGAGCATGTAAAATAAATGAAACACCACGCAATTTAAATGTAAAATTAGGTACTTATTCGAAGGTAATTGGAGATCATCAAAAATGGAAGATAACAGAGATTGGAAATGATTATTTTATTGAACCATTGCATTGTAATAAAGCAGTAGATAGACCTGTTAATAAATCAATTATATTATTATGGACTTTAGATATAGGTAATACAAATCAAAATTGGAGAATTGTAAAAGCATCAGTAAGTTCTAAAAAAAGAGTCAATAAAATAAAAAATAATATAACAACTAATAATGAAGATGTTCAGGTTTTTCCGAATCCTGTAAATAGAGAGGGTTTCACAGTTCGTTTAGCAAATGATATTACTTCAGAAATAAGTGTTTTCGATATAGAAGGAAAAAAGGTTTATCAAAAACAATTTACTAAGAAAAATATTAATTTTAGTAGAAACAACATAGGAACTGCTGGATTGTATTTTATGAGAATTAAACAAGGAGAATCTACTTTAATAAAAAAGATAATACTTCAATAGATCTTTAATGTTAAAAGCAAAATAGATAAAAAAACGACTGAATTTTTCAGTCGTTTTTTAAATTATTAATCGATAATGATTTATAAATTGAGATAAAAGTCAATTTATATTGATAGCGTCTAATCGATATACACTAGCCTTAGTTAAAACTCAGATAAAATAATATCGGTTAGTTTTCTAAAATCACTTAATGTATTGTATAGATGACATGAAATTCGCATAAAACTTCCTCTAAAAGAAACATAAATATTTTCATTAGATAATTTTGTTTTTAGTTTCTCTTTATTAATTGTACTAGGGATTTCAATTCCAAATAAATGTTTAGCTCTGTAAGTATCCTCTTCAATAAAACAACCTACTTGTCTTAATTTAGTAATAGCAGTAGTAGTTATTTCATTACAGTATGTTTGAATATCCTTAGGCTTCCATTGTAATAATTGTGTTAAAGCGGCAATTTGCATTTGCACATAAATAAAACTTCCATGTTCACCAACGGAATATTTATTACCTAAAGATTTATATTCCTCTTGGTAGTTTGTAAGTTCACTTAGTTTTTCGCTATGCAATCTATTTGCCCAATTTTCTTCAATAGGAGTCCCTTTGTCAAAATACTCACCAAAATAGGCATATCCGCAGCCATAAGGGCCAAAAAGCCATTTATAACCAGCACAAACTAATGCATCTGGTTGAATTTCTTCTACAGAAAAAGGCAAAGCACCAATAGATTGACTTCCGTCTATAATTAATAGCGCATTGTGCTGTAATGTTTTCTCTCTAATGGCTTTTAAATTAAAAATAGTACCATTTGCCCAATGAATATTTCCTAAAGCAATAAAAGCGGTTTTATCGGAAATTAAATTTAAAATAGTTTCATTCCAAAGTTTACCTTTGTCTTTTTTTGTAGCAGGAGCTTTGGCAATTTTAATAACGGCGTTGTCTTTTTTTGCTAATTTTTCCCACACATAATAGTTGCTAGGAAACTGCTCTTCAATTAAAATTATTTCATCTCCTTTTTTTAGTTTGATATTATTTGCTATAGTGGCCAAACCATAAGAAACAGAAGGAATATTGGCAATTCTATTATAATCATTTGCATGAATAAGTTTAGCAAATAGTTTTTTTACTTCAATAACTGGGGCAAAAAAATCGGAACTAGGAATAAGAAATGGCCTACTTTTTTCTTTAACAGCTCTAATTCCTGCTTCTTCAATACTTTTAAAAGAAGGAGATAAACTCGCAATATTTAAATAAGTAATATTATCTGGAATATTAAATAGATGTTTTTGGTTTGGTAGACTCATTTGTATAGTGTTTATACTATAAAAATAAAAATGTCATTTTGAACAGCATGAAAAAATAAGATAAGATTTTCATAAAAGTTCAAAATGACACAAGAATGTTTGTCTTGTTTATTTTTTATTTGAAGTAAGAAAAATCTTCTCCATTTTCAATCTTTAATAAAGCTTGATAAATCATTTTAATAACATTTTCAACATCTTCTCTATGTACCATTTCTACAGTAGTATGCATGTAACGTAATGGTAAAGAAATTAAAGCAGAAGCAACCCCACCATTGCTATATGCAAAAGCATCGGTATCTGTACCAGTTGCTCTAGACAATGCAGATCTTTGAAAAGGAATGTTATTTTCTTCTGCACCTTCTATAATTAAATCACGTAATTTTTGCTGTACAGCAGGAGCATATGCAATTACAGGGCCTTTTCCTATTTCTAATAAACCTTGTTTTTGTTTATCAATCATAGGAGTAGTAGTATCGTGTGTAACATCGGTAACAATAGCAACATTTGGTTTAATTGTTTGGGTAATCATTTCTGCACCTCGTAAACCTATTTCTTCTTGAACAGAATTTGTGATATATAAACCAAAAGGTAGTTTGTTTTTGTTTTCATGTAATAAACGAGCTACTTCTGCAATCATAAAACCTCCCATACGGTTATCTAAAGCTCTACATACAAATTTATCACCATTTAACACATGAAATTCATCTGGATACGTAATTACACATCCTACATGTACCCCTAATTCTTCTACTTCTTTTTTAGTAGCACAACCAACATCTATAAAAATATTATCTGGCTTAGGTGGCGTTTCTTTTCCTTTATCTCTCGTATGAATTGCTGGCCAGCCAAAAACACCTTTTACAATGCCATTTTTAGTATGAATGTTGACTACTTTACTAGGTGCTATTTGATGATCGCTACCACCATTTCTAATCACATAAATTAATCCATTATCAGAAATATAATTAACATACCAAGAAATTTCATCTGCATGTCCTTCAATAACTACTTTATATGGAGCATCTGGATTAATAACTCCTACTGCAGTACCATAAGTATCTGTTATAAATTCGTCAACATATGGTTTTAAATATTCCATCCATATTTTTTGCCCTTCCCATTCATAACCTGTAGGAGCAGCATTATTTAAATACTTTTCTAGAAAGTCTAATGATTTTTTATTTAATATTGATTTATTTTTAGACATATAATTACTATTTAAATGATCTTTTTATTAATTCTAACAACTAACAACTAACAACTAACAACTAATAATTGATAACTGATCAATGATAATTGTTTTAATTACTTTTCTTATTCTCTGGTCCCCAAAAACTTCTACTTTCAATAAACTCTTCTTGTTCTTTTAATTGCTGAGGAGTCAATACTTTTAAGAAAGAAGGATGTTGTTCTATAGCATATTCAATTTTTTCAACAATACTATTTACATCTTCATTGTCGTAATCAATTTCTAAAGGCTCTTTAATAACCATAGATTGCAAAACATTTCGTTTTTTTATCATTAGCCCTTTTTTATCAAAAGAACGTCTAAAACCATCAATTACTATAGGTATAACAATTGGTTTGTAGGTTTTAATAATGTGCGCAGTACCTCTTCTTATGGGTTTAAAAGCAGTAGTTGTACCTTGCGGAAAAGTAATTACCCAGCCATCATTTAATGCTTTACCAATATTAGAAATATCAGACATTTTAACTTGACGTTTTACATCTTTTCCAGAGCTTCTCCATGTTCTATCAATAGAAACGGAACCTGTGTAAGCAAATATTTTGGGCAATAAACCAGATCGCATAGTTTCTCCGGCTGCTATATAATATACGTTTAGTTTAGGATTCCATATATACCCTATGTTTTTAATATTATCGACACGACCTTTTAAGGCTGCATTAAAAACATGAAACATTGCGGCTACATCTGCGAAATAGGTTTGATGATTAGAAATAAATAGTACATTTTGATTTGGTAAATTTCTAATAATTTCAGATCCTTCAATTTGAAGATCATTAAAACGTCTATATCGACCATGCGATACAACTCCTAGAATTCTAATAATCCATTTTTTAATCCAAAGAATATGTCCGAAAGGATTCCTTTTAAATAAGGGCATAAAAACTTTTTTAGTTAAACAAATTTACAAAACATTTCTAATCCATTTCTTTCATTAAATCTTTTATTTCAGAAAGAATCATAGCAGTAGCTCCCCAAACAATATGATTATGAAAGTTAAAACAAGGTACATCTACTTCTTTCATATAGGAAGTTTCCATACGAACACTAGTGAGTGTATTATCATCTAGTAAATCAGATACACTTACTTCAATTATTTCTGCAACCTCTTCATTTGGAATAAATGTTGGGTTTTTTTCTACAAAACCAATAAAAGGCGTTACCATAAAATTACTTGGCGGAATATAGGTGTTTGATAAAGGTCGTATAATATGCACTGAATTTTGAAAAACATGTACTTCTTCTTCTAGTTCTCTTAAAGCAGTTTCTTGTAAAGAAATGTCTGTTTCGTCGTACTTTCCGCCAGGAAAACTAACTTGAGCAGAATGTGTACCTTTATAACTAGCACGTTTTGTTAACAGAAAAAGAGTTTCTTCTTGCTCATTAGGATAAAATAATGCTAACACAGCAGCTTTTCTTGGTGTACGTTGCTTTAGTAGTTCTTCAGAAAAACTATTTCTAATTTCTGGAACTAACTTAAATTGAGATTCTCTGCCTCCTAATTTGTTGTTTTTTAAATAATTAATTTTGTTTTTGAAATAAGAAAACTTCATGTAAAGTATTACTTTGTTCTGTATTTAGTGCCTAATATATAGTATTGTTGCAGTTTTTTTACTTAAAAAAGAAATAAAATATAGAGAGAAAGAGAAAATATCAAAAAAACAACACTGAGTTTAATCTTAATGATAGGTTATATTATATTTCTTACAAATGGTCTAATTTAACTAAATTATTTATTCAGTAAGGACTTCATTTTTTCATTAAAGAGCGAAGTCATTTCCTTCCGTTTTAAATCGGTTTCATCAATTGTACAGTCTCCTCCAAGGTGAACAATTATAACTTTCTTTTTAGCAATTGTATCAATTCCAACTCCATAAGTTGGTGCATATCCAACTGAGCTTTTTAATAATGTATAATTATCAGATTTAAAGAATTTAAGAGCTATTAATTGAATACGTTTTTTTAATTCGGTTATCTCTTTTTTAGTTAATTTTAATTTTTTTTACAAACGAATTTATACAGGAGGCTATTGTATTTAACTCAGAGTTCGTTTTTTTTATTAAACTACTTTTTTCTAAGTTTTTAATAGGAAGATTAAGAATATATGAAACCTGTTTATCAGGGGTTTTTACTTTACTTAATTTATTAAAAAGCTTGTTCTCTTGCGCATAAAACGAAAAATTGAATAATATTAATATTAATAAGATTTTTTTCATTCTCTGTAAAACATTTAATAAATAAGAAAAAAATTAAGAATTAGATTTTTCTTTAAATAAAAACCCTAAGCCTAATCGTCCTAAAAACTTTTTTTCAAACTCCCAAAAGAATTTAAACTGACCAAATAACCAACCAACTATAGGTAATGTAGTTTGATAAATAGGAAATATTAAGAGTATTCTTAAAGGATAATAAATCCACGAACTTACAGTTTCTGGAGATAAACCAAAAAAAGCAGTTATTGGTTTAGCTACCCAAGCAGCAAAAGAGCCATTTATAGAAAAAACTATAAGTACTGCAATTACATCCCATTTTGTTTTTAAGCCCCAGCGCGCTTTCAATTTTTCCATGGCGCAAAAGTATAAAAAGAAAAAGGGTAAACAAAAATGTTTACCCTTTTCTATATATTTATATTGAATCTTAATTTATTTACCAAATAAACCACCTAAAAGTCCGCCCAATAGACCTCCAGATTTCTTTTGACTTCCGCCACCACCTAATACCATACCAGCAACATCATCAATAACGCTACCATCTCCGTCGGCATCTAATATTTTTTCTAAGAAGCTTTGTTCTTTTTCTGTAGAACTACCACCTAGCATACCTCCAAGTAATCCGCTTAATCCGCTAGGACTATTTACATTACTTTGACGAGTTTGCTTACCTAAAAGTCCCATTAATAAAGGAGCAGCAGTTTTTAAAATACTTCCAACAGCACCAGAATCTATTCCTGCTTTTTGACTAATTACTTGTTCAACACCTTGTTGTCTGCTTCCTAAAACATGGCCTAAAATCTTACTTCCATCATTCACAACTCCATCATCAACTCCACCACCAAATAAACCACCAAGGTTATCTAAAATACCACCATCATGTTTGTTTAAAGCTCCCATTAATCCTTCTGCACCTTCTGGGGTAGAAGCATTACGTTGCATTGCTTTCATTAACACTGGTAACGCCATGGTTAAAACACTACCAGTTTTAGAACTGTCTTGTCCTGTAGAACCAGCTACTCCACTAATAATTGTTTTTCCGATAGGGCCATTTAATAAATCTAAGATTCCTTCCATTTTGATATAATTTTATTTTATAATTTAATTACTGTCACATTTATACAGACACAATATACGAAAACAAAGTCACAAATAGAATAATTAGGCATACAAGAATTACAATCTATTTCCTATTTTTACACACATTAGACAAACGGAATATAATTTATGAAGAAATTAGCACTACACTGGAAGATAATAATAGGAATGGTATTAGGTATCATTTTTGGTTTTATTATGAATTCTATAGAGGGAGGTAAAAATATTGTATTAGATTGGGTAAAGCCATTTGGTACTATTTTTATAAACTTATTAAGATTGATAGCAGTTCCGTTAATTTTGGCTTCTTTAATTAAAGGAGTATCTGATTTAAAAGATATTTCTAAAATTAAAACTATGGGATTACGAACTATTATTATTTATATAGGTACTACTCTAATTGCTATTGTTATTGGTTTAAGTATTGTAAATGTAGTAGGCCCAGGAAAAGGAATGTCGAAAGATACAATTGAGAAAATAAAATCGAAATATGAGAATGATGCTGGAGTAGTTGATAAATTAACCAAAGCTTCTGCACAAAAAAATGCAGGACCTTTGCAAGCCTTAGTAGATATTTTTCCTAGAAACATATTTAAATCTTTAGGAGAAGCAAAAATGCTTCAAATTATTTTCTTTGCACTTTTTGTAGGAATTTGTTTATTGTTAATTTCTGAAGAAAAAGCAAAACCGTTAATGCTCTTTTTCGATTCTTTAAATGAAGTAGTCATGAAAATGGTCGATTTAATTATGTTATTCGCGCCTTATGCTGTATTTGCTTTAATGGCAAATGTAATTACTGCTTTTGATGATACAGAAATTCTTTTAAAATTATTGAATTATGGATTTTGTGTAATTGGAGGCTTGGCATTAATGATTGTTTTTTATCTTATTTTAATAAAAGTATACACAAAAAAATCACCAATGTGGTTTTTAAAAAATATTTCTCCTGCACAATTATTAGCTTTTTCAACAAGTTCGAGTGCTGCTACTTTACCAGTTACCATGGAGCGTGTAGAGGAGCATTTAGGAGTAGATAAAGAAGTCTCTGGATTTGTATTACCAGTTGGAGCTACCGTAAATATGGACGGTACTAGTTTATATCAAGGAATTGCAGCTGTATTTATTATGCAAGTGATTTGGCCAGAAGGACTAACATTTACCAACCAATTAGTCATTATTGGTACGGCATTATTAGCTTCTATAGGAAGTGCAGCAGTGCCAAGTGCTGGTATGGTTATGTTAGTAATTGTTTTAGAATCTATTGGGTTTCCTTCAGAATTATTGCCTATTGGATTAGCTTTAATTTTTGCCGTAGATAGACCTTTAGATATGTGTAGAACTGTTGTAAATGTAACTGGTGATGCTACTGTTTCTATGATGGTGGCAAAATCATTAGGAAAATTAGGAGAGCCTAAACCTAAAAATTGGGACGATCATTATGAAGATGTAAAATAGAATTTATTAATTTTTTGTATTCAAAAAAATAGTATTTTTATAAACACCAATATACCATGTGTATTTGGTGTTTATATTTGATCAATTACCTAAAGACTAACTAAATACAATTTTTGAGTAAAATGAATATTTGCTTTTTAATGTATCCTTGGGAAGAAATAAAGCCAGACAAGGATTCAAGTTTAACACTTATTCACGAGTGTGCTAAAAGAGGACATGGAGTAGCTATATGTACTCCTTCTAATTTAACAATTCGTAATAGTGTAACCAATGCTTTTTGTACCATTATAAATAGAATGGAGAAAGTACCTACTTCGCCAAAATCTTATTATAAAAAGGCTACAGTAAGAGAAGAAATGTTACCATTAGCAGGGTTCGATGCGATATTTATGAGAGCGAATCCTCCATTAGATCCTTTAATGCTTAATTTTTTAGATTCTGTAAAAGATGATGTTTTTATCATTAACTCTGTACAGGGAATGCGAGAAGCAAATAATAAATTGTATACAGCAGTTTTTGAAGATCCAGATAATGAAATTATTCCAGTAACACACGTTTCTAAAAATAAGAACTATCTAATAAAAACCATAGAAGAATCTGATTCAGATAAAATGATTTTAAAACCATTAAATGGTTATGGAGGTTCTGGTGTTATTTTGATAGAAAAATCAGCGATGGGAAATATTAATTCCTTGTTAGATTTTTATATAAGTAAAAGCGATGGTTCATCAGATTATGTAATTTTACAAGAGTATATTGAAGGAGCAGAACAAGGAGATGTACGAATTTTAATGTTAAATGGTCTTCCAATAGGTGCTATGAAAAGAATACCTGGCGAAAGAGATCATCGTTCTAATATTACAGCAGGAGGTAGAGTAGAAAAGCATAAACTAACTTCGGCAGAAAGAATATTGTGTAAAAAAATAGGATCTAAATTAATAAAAGACGGATTGTATTTTGTAGGTATTGATGTGATTAACGGGAAGTTGGTAGAAGTAAATGTTATGAGCCCTGGAGGAATTACCTATATAAATAAAGTTTCTAAGGTAAAAATTCAAGAAAAAGTAATTGATTTCTTAGAGAGTAAAGTGTTGGAGAAAAATGCTGCCTTTAAAAGAATGACCGACTTAAAACGTAGGGTTAGTGAAGCTTAAATAACAACAGGAGTTTTTAGAAATTTAAGAAATGCACGAGGAATTAAAAATAGAAAAATCGATAGTTTCGGTAGCATGGTTGCACAAAAACTTACTATTAGATAATGTAATAGTTTTAAATGCAACTATTGCTAAGGTTACAAGTAGTAAGCCTACAGAAAAAGAAAAAAGGCAAATACCAAACGCAATTTTTTTCGATTTAAAAAAGGTATTTCTAAATAAAGAAGGAGAGTATCCAAATACAATACCATCTGAAGAATATTTTGAAGAACAAGTTCAGAAATTAGGAATAAATAATAATAGTACTATTGTCGTTTATGATGATTTAGGAATTTATTCTTCGGCAAGAGTATGGTGGTTATTTCAAACTTTTGGTTTTAAAAATATAGCTGTGTTAAATGGCGGATTACCAGCTTGGATAGATGCAAACTATGAAACCGAAAACCCTACACAAAAAAAAATAGAGAAAGGTAATTTTAAAGCTAGTTTTAATTCTAAAAGGTATGCACCATTAAGCAAATTAGAAAAAAACTTACAGTCTAAAGAGTTTTGTGTAGTAGATGCAAGGTCTAAAGATAGGTTTTATGCCATAGTGAAAGAGCCGAGAGAAGGAGTAAGAGGAGGACACATACCGAATTCTAAAAGTTTACCATACACAGCATTACAGCAAGAAGGTTTTATGAAACCTAAAGAAGAATTAATAGAAATTTTCCATAAAACTAATCCAGAAAACCAACCTTTTGTTTTTTCTTGTGGAACAGGAATTACTGCCTGTATTTTAGCTTTAGGGTTAGATATTTCAGGGAAGAAGAATTATGCTGTATATGATGGTTCGTGGACTGAGTGGGGGAGTATAACAAGTTTACCAATTGATAAATAAATGAATGTGAATTGGACAAAAAAAGAATTTGAAATATATGTGCTATTATATGCAGCACACTGTAACGGTATAGAAGCAAAAGAGGAAACCAATTATATTCTATCTAGAGTAGAAGAGGCAGTATATAATAAAATACATACAGAAATTGTTTTAGATATTGAGACAGAGAGAGTAAAAAAAATAAAACAGTATTTACAGGTAAATCAATATTCAGAAAAAGAAAAAAAAGAATTGATAAAAAATAGTAAAGAAGTTTTTTTTGCGGATAATACAGTAGATAGTTCCGAGAAAAGAATGTTTGCCTTTTTGCAAAAAATTTTAAGCTAAATGTTAAAACTATCTGTAGAAGAGATAATTCAAAAAATAGAATTAGAAGAATCTTTTGAAGCGGTTACTTCTGATTACTCGTTTACTCTTAAAATAGAGAAATACGTTCCGTATGTTTGTGCTGCGGTTCATGATGGACATCATTTTAGAAAGGAATTATGGAATCATTGTTTACATACAGAATATGAACGATGGTATGAAGAAGATCCTGCAACGAAACAAATGATTCAATCGCATCCAATTGTTATTGCTGGGCTAGATTCACGATTTGAATACGATTTAAATAGACCTCCAGAGTCTGCCATTTATACAGATGCTTGGGGAAAACAATTGTGGAAAACTCCGCTAACAGATACTATGCGAGAAAAAAGTCTACACAAGCACCATCAATTTTATAAAGTGGTAAAAAAACTACTCCATAAAATAGAAGAAAAGCATACGTTTTGCATTGTTTACGATATGCATAGTTATAATTGGAAACGATGGAATAGAGAAGTGCCAACGTGGAATATAGGAACAGCAAATGTAGATACTAAACGATTTGCAAAAGTTATTGAAACATGGCGTTCAATTTTAGAAAAAATGCCGTTACCTAATGGCATTTTTTCTAGCGCAAAAATAAATGATACGTTTCAAGGAAATGGTTATTTCTTGAAGTTTATCACACATAATTTTAAAAACACATTAGTATTAGCTACAGAAATAGCAAAGGTATATTGTGATGAATTAGAGCAAGTAACCTATCCAGAAGTGGTAACTTCCATAGAAAAATATTTGCAGGAAAAACTACAAGAACACGCAATAAGTTTTATAAATACAATAAAGTAAGTATTTTAAAAAGAACGAATTATGAGTATAGATAGTTCTATAGCTACACAAAATATATTACACATAG
The DNA here is from genome assembly GCA_947498055.1 of uncultured Tenacibaculum sp. Classification (GTDB taxonomy): domain Bacteria; phylum Bacteroidota; class Bacteroidia; order Flavobacteriales; family Flavobacteriaceae; genus Polaribacter. The sequence continues at coordinate 10,252 of CANMJA010000033.1, read as the reverse complement.
ATAAACGTATAGACGAGTTAGTAAAGAAAATTGAACTACTACGATATGTAAATCCTATAAATATAGAAGAAGAAAAAGAAAAATTCTTTACTTCTAAATATTTAACAGACCCTAAGTTTTTGTATCCAAAAAGAGATTTTGATAAATTTAAATTACATAGCGAGTTTTTCGCACTTCCTTTAGATACTATAGAAGATGAGAGAATAAGAAATTTGTATGAAGAAATTATTTATTTTTATTCAGGTCTTATTCAGTGTATAGAAACTATTGGAGAAGGAAAAAGATTTTATTACAACAGTTTACGTTCTTTTGGATCGCCTACAGAAGCAGATGTAGAAAACGCAAAATTTATTTTACATTTTGAAGAGGAAAATAAACAGGAACCTGTTTTTAAACCAAAATTTACTTCAACAGAAGCAGAAGAGTTTTTTAAAAAATATGGTGCTAAATATAATTTTACATTTAATATAGAACATTCGTCTACAATGAGTGCTATTGCTATGGTTTTAAATAGTACAAAATCATTAGTATTAAATAAAGGGCATAAGTATTCAGAAAATGAGATTGGAATTTTAACAAACCATGAAATAGGAGTACATATGGTTACTACTATGAATGGATTACAACATCCATTAAAAATATTTTCACATGGTTTTCCTGATAATGAAGAAACACAAGAAGGTTTAGCTGTGTTTAGTGAGTATATGTCTGGTAACTTAACAATAAAAAGATTAAAAGAATTAGCATATCGGGTATTGGCAGTAAACGGATTAGCAAAAGGATATTCTTTTTCTAAAACATTTAGATCGTTACATAATACTTTCGATTTAAATAGAGAAGACGCATTTTATATTACTCTAAGAGCCTATAGGGGGGGAGGTTTTACAAAAGATTATTTGTATTTAACAGGGTTAAAAAAGATTTACAATGAATATAAAAACAATGCCGATTTAAGTGTATTGCTGACAGGAAAAGTTACTTTAGATTTTAAAGAAGATATTCAATATTTAATCGCTAATGGTTTTGCTGTAAAACCAACATTTATAACAGGCTCATTTGCCAAAAACAATAATAAAAACGAAACCATTAATTTTATTCTAGATAATTTAAAATAATAGGTGTTATTTATGGTGAATGTTATTTAGAGAAGAAATTATTTCAGATTTATTTTTAACTATTATTTTTAACCATTCTGTAAAATTAGAAATTTTATGATGCAGTTTCTTATCTTGAGCACTATAGTAAACTAGCGGCCATTCGCCATTTTCATTTCCTTCAGAAGTTAACCAACACCAAGCACCTCCATTAGAATCTTTTGAAATTAAGCACCACAAAGAATTAGTATTAACTTTTTCGTTATTAATTTCAATTTTTTCCTGTATGTTTTTTCGAATTTCTGGTAACCAGTTTGCCTGTGTTACTTTATTTATAGAATTTCCATATACTTTACGAGCTCCGTCACCAAAATATTTTAAAAATAATTTATAAGAAGTAGGTAAATCAAGCTCAATTTTAGCCTCTAATTCATTAATTTTTTTATCAGAAAGTTTGGATCCAATTTTTTGGTGTTTTTCATAATCATCCGTTAATTGAATAATTAAATCCATCGTTTCTAATTCTATTTTAGAAGCTATATTAATAGAATCTATAGAGTTATTGGCTTTTGTGGCTAATATGTGTTTTTCAGCTATTTCTTCATTTCTATTTTGAGTTTGTTCTTTACTTAGTTCAATTAAATAAAGGATACCCAAAAAAGATACAACAGCAATAAAATGCGGTAAAAATTTCATAACTATTTTAAAAATGAGCTTTTAAATCTACATAATTAGAAACAACCATGTCAGCATTTTTTAAAGTTTGATTGGTAACCAAAGGATTTTTATATCCAACAACAAAAATACCTGCATCATTAGCAGCTTTTACACCATTGTCAGAATCTTCAATAACAATACACTCTTTCTTATCGTATCCTCCTAAAATTGCCGCTTTTTCAAAAATTTCAGGGTGTGGTTTAGAAGCTTTTAAATCGGCACCGCTAATTTTAGCCTTAAAGTAAGGATTTAAATTAAAACGATTAAAAACGCGATTAATATTTACCATAGCAGAGGAAGATGCTAAAACCAAGGTATATCCTTCGTTATAAAAATATTGAATAATATCTTCTACACCATCAATTAATTGTAAATTAGGATCCTCTTCAAAGAAATTAACATATCTTTTTCTTTTATTTAAAACTAAATCTTCTGGTTTTTCTTCTAAATTAAAATGCGAAGTTACTTTTTGAAAAGTATTTAAAGTTGAAGATCCAGTGAAAGATGTATATAATTCATCTGTTACATTTATATTTAAAGAATTAAAAACTTCATAGTATGCTTTTTTATGTAATTCTTCAGAATCGATAATAACCCCGTCCATATCAAAAATTACACATTTAATGTTTTGTATCATTTTAACTTAAAAATTTAGATTTTAATTCGGGTGTCGGTATCATACATTGCTCTTTTTTACCAAACCAGCGATAACGATTCTTTGCAATAAAATCATACAAAAGATTTCTAATAGGAGTAGGTAGAATTAAAAATATTTTAGAAAGTTTCCAAATTCCGCCCAAAGTATTCATTATTTCTAAAGCGGCTGATGATTTTATATGGTATGCTATACCAGGTTCATATAAAATAATGGAATCTATTTTAGAAGCATCTACTTTAATATGGGAAAGTATTTTTTTACCCGCTTCAGATTGTAAAGAACAAAACAGAAATACATTCTTTTTATCTAAACGAATAATTTTAGTAACGGCTCCATTACATAAATTACAAAGCCCATCGAAAAGAATTACTTGTTTCCCTTCAGAAATTTCCCCCATGAATACTTCTTTAAAAATATTTATACAAAATTACAATAAGTTTTTGTAACAAAAATTTAAAATTGGCGTCTAGTCTGTGTAAGTATATTAAAAAGGTAAAACTTATATACTTATCTTAGTATAAAATTAACGAAACTTATGATTAGAATTGAGGGATTACATAAATCTTATCCGATAGGAAAGGATTCACTTCACGTTTTAAAAGGATTAGATTTACATATTAAAGAAGGTGAGTTTGTATCTATTATGGGGTCTTCTGGTTCAGGAAAATCTACCTTATTAAATATTGTTGGTTTACTAGATGTGCATGATGTTGGAAACTATTATTTAAACAACCAATTGATAGAAAAATTAAATGAAAAGAAGGCAGCAGTATTACGTAATAAATTTTTAGGGTTTGTTTTTCAATCATTCAATTTAATATCTTACAAAACAGCATTAGAAAATGTAGCTCTTCCATTATATTATAAGGGAGTTGGACGAAAGGAACGTCTTAAAATAGCACTAGAATATTTAGAAAAAGTAGAGTTAGGTCCTTGGGCAGAACATTTACCTAATGAGCTTTCTGGAGGTCAAAAACAACGAGTTGCTATTGCCAGAGCTTTAGCAACGAAACCTAAAGTTATTTTAGCAGATGAACCTACAGGAGCGTTAGATTCTACTACTACAGATTCGGTAATGGATTTGTTGAAAGGAATTAATGATGAAGGAATGACGGTTTTTGTAATTACGCATGAAGAAGAAGTAGCAGAGCAAACCGATAGAATCGTTCGATTAAAAGATGGTGTAATTATAAGTGATGAATTAACAGAATCTGGTAAATCAAAAGCGAAAAACTATGTTTGATTTAGATGCTTGGCGAGAAATTTTTCAAAGTATAAATAAAAACAAATTAAGAGCAATGCTTTCTGGATTTACAGTAGCTTTTGCTATTCTACTTTTTACGTTATTATTTGGAATTGTAAATGGTTTACAAAACTTTTTTACACAAGCTTTTGTAGATGATGCAGATAACTCAATGTTTGTTCGTACTTGGCAAACTTCAAAACCATATAAAGGATTACAATCAGGTAGAAGAATTCAGTTAAAAAATGAACATTTAGATTATATAGTAGAAGCCCATCCTGAAAAAATACAGCATATATCTGCTAGAAAATATTTAAATGTAAGAATAACTTATAAAACAAAGCAAGATAATTACAATATAAGAGCAGTTCATCCAGACCATAGATACTTAGAGAAAACGATTATTGATGAGGGTAGGTTTTTAAACCAATTAGATTTAAATCAGAAAAACAAGGTTATTGTAATCGGTAGATTAGTTAAAAAAGATTTATTTGGCGAACGAATAGCATTGGGTAAATACGTAAATGTAAACGATATATCTTATAAAATTGTGGGTGTTTTTTCTGATGAAGGAGGAGATAGAGAAGAACGAAATGTATACATGCCTATAACCACAGCGCAAAGTTTATATGGTAACAACGATTATATAGATAATATTTTAATAGGATATAATCCACGATTAACAATAGATAGGGCTGTAGCATTTGGAAATAGATTAGAAAGAGAATTAAGACAAAAACTAAACATACATCCAGACGATCAAAGTGCTTTATCTATAAGAAATATGGCAGAAGCAAATAAAAACGTAGGTCAGTTAACCACAGCGCTATTTTTTATTGTAATTTTTGTTGGTTCTGGAACCTTAATTGCTGGGGTGATAGGAATAAGTAATATTATGATCTTTTCTATTAAAGAACGAACGAAAGAATTTGGTATTCGAAAAGCATTAGGGGCTAAACCAGCATCAATAATTAGTATGGTAGTTAAAGAATCCTTACTCATAACTAGTATAGCGGGCTATTTAGGTTTGGTATTAGGTACTTTTATTTTGAGCCAAATAGGAGATAGTTTAGAGAAGTATTTTATTTACAATCCAAGTGTAAGTTCTGGTATTGTAATAGGTGCGACTGTTACGCTAATAATAGCTGGATTATTAGCTGGGTATTTACCAGCAAAAAAAGCAGCACAAATTAAACCAATTGTAGCATTAAGAGCAGACTAACTATGTTTAAATTTATATTTGATTCTGATACATGGCAAGAAATTTACGGAGGAATTCGTAAAAATAAAACCAGAACAATAATTACAATTATTGGTGTTTTATGGGGTATTTTTCTTTTAGTGGTATTGTTAGGAGCTGCTAGAGGAATGGAAAATAATTTTAAGAACCTTTTTGGTGATTTTGCTACAAATAGTTTGGTGGTTTGGACAAATAGAACAGAGAAGCCATTTAAGGGATTTCAAAAAGGAAGAAGAATACAACTGAAAACAAAAGATGTAGAAATTCTTGAACAAGAATTTGAAGGAAGATTGAAATACATAGTTCCAAGGTGCCAAACCTCTAGTTTAATTATTAATGGTTTTAAATCAGGAAATTTTCAAATTAGCGGAGATTATCCAGTTCTAGATAAAGTACAAAAGAAAAACTTAATTTATGGTAGGTTTTTAAATGAAAATGATATAAAAAATAAGACAAAAGTAGTTGTTATAGAAGAAGAGATATATAAACAGTTGTTTGAAAAAGATGAATATCCAATTAACCAATATTTAATTATTAATAATGTAAATTATAAATTAATAGGAGTTTATAAATCGGGAGCTATAGATTTTGATGGAGAGGCAGCTTATATACCATTTACCACATATCAACAGGTGTATAATAGAGGAAATAGTATTGATTGGATGATGATTACTGCAAATGAAGGGGTAGATATAGAACAATTTGAATTAGATATTCAACTAACTTTAAAGAATTTACATAAAGTAGACCCAGAAGATAATAAGGCTTTTGGAGGTATAAACTTAGCGGTTCAAATAGGTAAGTTTACTGGTTTTTTAACCGGAATGCAGTTTTTAACCTGGTTTGTAGGTATTGCAACTTTAATTGCAGGAGTTTTTGCAATTGGTAATATTTTATTAATTACAGTAAAAGAACGTACCAAAGAGATCGGAATAAGAAGAGCATTAGGAGCTACTCCAAGAGAGATAAGACAACAGGTAATATTAGAATCTGTTTTCTTAACAACAATAGCAGGTATGTTAGGAATTATTTTTGGAGGTTTAGTGTTGTATCTCATAGATAGTGCTTTTGGCTCTGGTACAGATCCAACTTTATTAAACCCAACAGTAAATATTCCAATTGTATTAATCGCATTTACTATTTTAATAGTTTTAGGAACATCTATAGGTTTAATACCAGCATATATGGCAACTATGATAAAACCTATAGAAGCATTAAGAGAAGAATAAAATAAAAAATAATCAGACTTTATAAATAAAAACAATGAGTAAAAGAGCAAAAATTATTTTAATAATTGTAGCAATATTATTTGCAGCTGTATTAATCTGGTTCGCAAAAAAGAATAAGAAAAATATTGTACAATTCGATACAGAAAAACCTTTTAAAACTACAATTGTTAAAAAAACAGTAGCAACAGGTAAAGTAGTACCATTAGAGGAAGTAGAAATTAAACCTCAAATTGCAGGTATTGTAGCTAAGGTAGTAGCAGAAGAAGGACAAATTGTAAAAGCAGGAGATTTAATAGCAACTGTTAGAGTTGTGCCAAATGTAGAGGCTTTAAATTCTGCAAACAACGAAATTAAAAATGCACAATTGGCATATAACAATGCAAAAGTACAATACGATCGTAATAAGAATTTATTTGAAAAAGGAGTAATTGCAAGACAGGAGTTTGAAAATGCAGAGTTAAGCTTTAATAACGCAAAACAACGATTATCTAATGGACGTTCTAATATGGATATTGTAAAGAGAGGTACTACAGCAGGTTTAGGTAGTGCAGCAAATACGAATATTAAAGCAACATCTTCGGGTATGATTGTTGAAATACCAATTAAAAAAGGATATCAAGTAATACAAAGTAATAGTTTTAATGCGGGTACTACTATTGCAACTATTGCAGATATGAGCAAAATGATTTTTGAAGGAAAAGTAGATGAATCAGAAGTTGGTAAGTTAGTTAAAGGAACCGAATTACAAGTTTCTTTGGGAGCAATAGAGAATATTAAGTTTCCTGCAATATTAAATTTTATAGCACCTAAAGGAACAGAAGAGGGAGGAGCAGTACAGTTTAAAATTAAAGCAGACGTAACTTTAGATGAAAAGTATTTTATTAGAGCTGGTTATTCTGCAAATGCAGATATTGTTTTACAAAAAAAAGATAGTGTATTAGCTATAAAAGAAGCTTTGCTTCGTTTTGATAAAAAAACAGAAAAGGCTTATGTTGAAATAAGAACAGGAGAAGATACTTTTGAAAAGAAAGAATTAGAATTAGGAATATCTGATGGAGTGAATATAGAAATACTATCTGGAGTGTCTGCAGAAGATGAGATTAAAATATGGAACAAAGCTTCTAAAGATAAAAAGGAAAAAGATAAAGATTAATTAACAATATAGTACGATAAAGTAAAAAAGGAGCTCAATAATGAGTTCCTTTTTTGTTATAAGAGGTACTCACCGAATAAAAAGACCTCTTTAACTAATTGTATAGTAGTAATAGTCTATTTCTAAGGGTTTCTACAATAAGTAGTTTGTAAATTAGGATAAGTATTTGTGTAAACCCCCCATTAAAGAGATGTACCATGAAAAAATATTACTTACAATTAAAAAAAGCCTATTTAATTATCATCATATTAATAACGTTTGGTGATTTATTTGCCCAAAATGAACCCTTTAATTGTGCTACACAAGCATATTTGTTTCAAAGTAATGATGTGTACGCTCAAAACCTAGCATCTGGTGCGGCTAGTTTAGACGGAATAGATCTTACTTCTAGTGTAATTAATGGAGTAGGGTATAACAGTAAAGATGGATACATTTGGGGATCTTTAAAATCACCATCTAATACGATTGTAAGAATTGGAAATAATTATGAAATAACAACTTATAATGTACCAAATTCACCATATTCTTATGTAGGAGATGTAAATCAAGATGGTATTTATTATTTAAAAAACGGTAGTTCTTCCTTTTATAAAATTGATTTAGACCCTGCATCAAATACGTATCTTACTAACATTGGAACAGGTTATTTGTCGGAAGCTATAACCAATCATGATTGGGCTTTTAATGCTGTAGATAACATGTTGTATACCGTAGAAAAGTATAGTAACTTATTATATAGAATAGACCCTGAAACAGGCAATGTTCAATCATTAGGAGAAGTTCCAGTTTTAGCGGGTTTAAATTATACATACGGGGCGGTATATTTTGATGTAGATGGGAATTTTTATGTTTCAGCAAATCAAACAGGAACTGTTTATGTTATATATAAGGTGCAAGATGTAAAGGAGGCTAGTGATATGAATTCTAATTTTTTTGCATTCGGACCTTCTAGTTCTCAAAATGATGGAGCAAGGTGTCCAACTGCTCCAGTCCCACAAGAAAATTGTGCAAACGGAATTGATGATGATGGTGACGGATTGGTAGATTGTGATGATCCATCATGTTCAGGTGTAGCTGCTTGTCCAGAAATAACAACTACGACAAGTGGAAACGGAGGAGGATTAGAAAGTAACAATCGTTTGTCTTCACAAATTAACCAGAGAAATATAAACAGAATAAAAGCCAATTATAAATTTGATGCCAAAAAAGCAAAAAAAGTAGTAAAGACGAAAACGTATGCTAAAAAATCGATGAATAATACCATTTCTCTTTGGGATTTTATTCCGATGGATATTATTAATGGAGCAAATGCAGTAGAGAGCTCTCCGAAAGATTTAAAAGATATAACCAATGCAACAGAGGTTGTTTCTGTAGACTATTTAAAAAATGAAAAAGGAATAGGAACTTTGTTAGCTTTAAAAACTACAGACAAAGTATACGAGCACACAAAGCATATTTGTGATCGATTTACTGGAGCACAATTATTATCTGTCTCTAATTTAGAAATTAACGATGCTTTGTTTATAAAATCAGTTGTAAAACAACCAGACGGATCTGTTGAATTTGTGGTTAGTTTTTCTGTACGAGAATCAGAGGATGAAAAATCATTTATAGTAGAATCTCATTGGAATTTAGATAAATATGCGAAAAAAGGATACTATAATTTTCAAATTTGGGCGAGTTCTATTGATGATCTATACAAATTAATCGAAGAAGTTGTAAGATTGGTAGAAGTACAAAAAACTATAAAAGAATATAAAAGTTCTGAAGCACCACCTATTTATATTAAAAAAGCAAGTTATAAACATGGTCAAGTTCAATTAGAAATTATAAATAAACTAAAAGCTACCACTGTTTTATTAGAAGGGTATAAAAGAGAAACAGAGACCAGTGATAGTGAAAAAATGTCTTATGTGATAGATGTACCACAGTATGTTAATATAGTATCTTTAGATACAGAGAATCTATACGATTTTGGTTTTAGATTGAATAATGAGTTTAATAGAACTCCAGATGATTTATTTGTATCGGATGGTACTTGGGGAATAGATTATAGTTCTGAAAAATATGTAAATACTTTTGAAGTAGTGCAAAATGAAATTTCATTTAACGATGATGCATATGGAGTAGAACGAGATATTAAATTCACGACAACATCTAATCAAGATGTTTCTGTTTATAGATCATTAACTCCGAAGTTTGAAAAAGTTGACTTAACAGATTATGGAGTGATGTCTTTTAAAGCAAAAGGTAGTGGAAAGTTAAAAATAACACTAGTAAAGGAAAGTATTTCTGATTGGGAAAAACAACCAAGTATTGTAGTAAACTTAAAAGCTACAGAACAAAAGCATATTATTTATAAACAAGATTTTTCAAAACAGTTTACGGAAGAGTTACAGCTAGATGATGTAAAAATGTTATTTTTTACACTGTTAGGTTCAGAATCAGAAAATAAAGAACTAGAAATTAAACAAGTACAATTTTTAAAAGAAGCAACAGCGAGTACAGATGAGTTTCAATTAAAAGAAGAGGTAGTGGTAGTTCCTAATCCAATAAAAGAAACGGCAACCTTTAATTTTATGTCAGATAATATTCAAGATTTTGATTTTGGAATATATAATGTTTTGTCAAAAAGAGTATATCATTTAAAGGCAGTAGCTAAATCTGGAAAAAACACAATTCCTTTTCATAAAGGAAATTTAAATGCAGGAATTTATTTCTACAAAATAAGATGTAAAGAAAGAGAATTAAAGGGGAAAATAATAATTAAATAGTCATAGTACATGACAAAAACAGCTTAAATCCATATAAACACCTGGTTATCGCGTTTAAGAAGCTCAAACCTCACAGATACTGTGTTAAAAATCAAATTTATTATTTAAATTTTTTGTAAATTTATAATTCACTAGGAAGTTGTT
>CANMJA010000032.1 GCA_947498055.1 uncultured Tenacibaculum sp. | reverse complement strand
AACTTCTCTTTTGTAGAAACACTAGATTCGAACTAGTAAGCTTTTTAAAACTCTTCCAAAATTTCTTTGAACGTTGCCCTCATCTCTGAAAGCGGATGCAAAACTATAAACTATTTTTAAACTGACAAAACTTTTTTGAAGTTTTTTTTTAATTTATTTCTTACACCAACATTTTAATGAACATCCCCAAAATCGGACTGCAAATATACAAGCTTTATTTCTTAAACCGCAAGTAAAATCTTAAGTATTTTTTAACACCTTTTTTACTTTTTATTTACATTCTGTTAAGGAACTTATCAAACTTCTAAACTAAAGCTTATCCGTTTGCGGGTGCAAATATACAACCTCTCTTTAAACTAACAACGATTTTTCTGCCTTTTTTTTTAATAAAAAACACCACAAAAACATAGTTAGCTACTAACCAATAACATAAGCCTTAAAATATTTTATCTCTATTTTTGAAAAACTCTTTAAAAACATAAAACATGTCTTTCTAGACATGCTTTAATCCATCATATTTTAAAAATTAAACCTTTTATTTCTTCTTAATCTTCTTCCGCTTTCGCTTTTTTCGCATCTTTCGAAACATCAATTTATACTTTTCTACATCTATATTACCTTTACCTAAGGTTAGAATCTTATTTGAATCTATTAGTAACTTCTCTTTTTGAAACTCTAATTTCTCATCGATAAATGCTCGTTGTAATATATCCTCGATCAAATAATCCTCATTCTCTATATCTGGATGATATTCTGATTTTAAAGATAAACTAAAAACATTTGCTGTTGTATTATACCAAAACGCTTTCCATCCGCTTCGAAATTCTTTGATATTATTGAATACTGTTTTTCCTGTTTGACGATGAATCAACTTTATTAAAACTCTCCCTTCCGTTTTTGTCATTTTTTTTATTTGTTCTGTCAATTCTTCCTCTAAATATTTTTGAACTCTTTTTACATAACGACGTTTTTTCTTTTTTGATTTAATTCTAGTTAAACGGGCTTTTAAACTATCAATACGTTTAGCTGCCAAAGTAGCATAAGGATATGCTTTAAATACTTTTTTACGAAACCAATAGTAATAATTTATATCTACTTTTGACTTGAACTTATGTTTTGGAAGTACAGAGACTTCATTAAGTTTAATCATTAATGTATCTCCATCTTTCACTAAAAAATAATCGCTAGAAAAATCAGGTAATGTATCTTTTATTTGAGCACTACTATTAATTGTTACTATTAAAATTAATATGTAAAGAATTTTATTCATCATTGTTATATCGCAAATATAATTCCAAAGTTATTTTAATTTATTCAAAAAAAAAACTCGTGATGCCTCACGAGTCTTAATAATACGTTAAATAGTTAATTATGCAGTCATAATTGCGTCTGCTATTTTTTTATAAGTACCATTTTCCAATTTCTCTCTAATAGCTGTAAAAGCTTCTATTGTTTCTTTTACATCCTTAATTGTATGACGAGCTGTTGGAATTAATCTTAAAATAATCATTCCTTTTGGTATTACAGGATACACAACAATAGAACAAAATACGCCATGCGTTTCTCTTAAATCATGAACCATTGCCATTGCTTCTGGTATGTCTCCTTTTAAATATACTGGTGTAATACAAGTTTGAGTTGTTCCTAAATCGAAGCCTGCTTCTCTTAACCCTTTTTGTAAAGCATTTGTTATTTCCCAAAGTTTATCTTTTAACTCTGGCATCGTACGAATCATATCTAAACGCTTTAATGCTCCTTTTACCATTGGCATTGGTAATGACTTTGCAAACATTTGCGATCTCATATTATACTGTAAATATTGAACAACATCTTTATCTCCAGCAAAAAAAGCTCCAATACCAGCCATTGATTTTGCAAACGTGGCAAAATAAACATCAATACCATCTTGAACTCCTTGTTCAAAACCAGTACCTCTACCTCCTTCTCCTAGAGTTCCAAAACCATGTGCATCATCTACTAACAAACGGAAATTGTACTTTTCTTTAAGAGCTACTATTTCTTTTAATCTACCTTGCTCTCCCCTCATTCCAAAGACTCCTTCTGAAACCAATAAAATACCACCTCCAGTTTTTTCAGCCATTTTGGTAGCTCTCATTAGATTTTTTTCGCAACTCTCTATATCATTATGACGATATACAAAACGTTTACCAGCATGTAATCGAACTCCATCTATAATACACGCATGTGTATCCATATCATATACAATAATATCATCTTTAGAAACTAATGCATCAATAGCAGAAACCATTCCTTGATATCCAAAATTCACTAGATATGATGCCTCTTTCTCTACAAAAGCTGCACATTCTTGTTCTAATTGCTCATGATATTTTGTATGCCCTGACATCATTCTCGCTCCCATTGGGTATGCCATTCCATCGACCGCAGCAGATTCTCCATCTACTTTTAATACCTCTGGGTGGTTTGCCAAACCTAAATAATCGTTTATACTCCAAGTAATGACTGGTTTTCCATTAAATTGCATTCTATTTGAAATAGGTCCTTCTAATTTTGGAAACACATAGTATCCTTCTGCCTTATCTGCCCATTTTCCTAGAGGCCCTTTATCATTTTTAATTCTATCAAATAAATCTTTCACCATATTTACATTACTTCTTAGGGGCGCGAAATTACATTTTTTTAAGTGCAAATCAAAAAACTTAACTTTCTACTTTAATTTTATTACTAAATCATTTGCATCTACTAAAGTTCCTTCTTGCAACTGTACATTACTTATTTCTCCTGCTGCTATAGCAGTAACAGTTGTTTCCATTTTCATTGCTTCTATAATAAATAATGGTTGATTCTCTTTTATTTTATCTCCTTTTTTAACTAAAACAGTTGATAATAAACCTTGTAATGGTGCTCCTACCTCCTTTTCATCGTCTGTATTTGCTTTTGTGTTTTCTACTTTAGTAACTTTTATAGAATTATCTTTTATAAGGACATTTCTCATTTGTCCATTAATTTTAAAGAATACATTTACAAAACCTTCTTCATTAGCTTCTGTTTTTTGAATTAAGGAAATCAATACTTTTTTTCCTGGTTCAATTTCTACCATAATTTCTTCTCCTACCTCTAATCCGAAGAAAAAATTCTTGGTAGGTATACTCATTACATTACCATATTTTAAATGTTTATTATATGCTTCTGTAAAGACTTTTGGATACAATTTATAGGATAGGAAATCTGTTATCTTTAAATCCCTTCCCATACCTTTAGCAAATTCTTTTTTAAATTTAGAAAACTCTTTATCAAAGTCAATAGGTTCTAAATGGGCATTTGGTCTGTCTGTATATGGTGTTTCATTCTTTAAGATTATCTTTTGAAGTTTTTCTGGAAATCCGCCTACAGGTTGCCCAAGATCTCCTTTAAAGAAACTAATTACTGACTGAGGAAAAGATATCGTATTTCCTTTTTCTAATACATCTTCTACAGTTAAATCATTACTAATCATATACTGCGCCATATCTCCTACTACTTTAGAGCTAGGCGTTACTTTAATGATATCACCAAACATTTGGTTTACCTTACCATACATTTTAGTAACTTCTGTGAACTTATTTTCTAAGCCTAATGCTATTGCTTGTCCTTTTAAATTTGAATATTGCCCACCAGGAATTTCATGATCATATACTTCCCCTGTTCCAGATTTCAGTCCAGATTCAAAAGGGTAATAATACCCTCTTATTGCTTCCCAATAATTAGAGTACTCAGCTAACTTTTTAGCATCAATAAGGTTTTCTCTTTCATTAAATCGTAACATTTCCACCATAGAATTAAAATTTGGTTGAGATGTTAGTCCGGATAAACCACCTAAAGCAACATCTACAACATCTACTCCAGCTTCAATAGCTTTTAAATAAGTAGCAGACTGTACTGAAGATGTATCGTGCGTATGTAAATGAATTGGTATGTTAATCTCTGATTTTAACGCTGAAATTAACTCATAAGCAGCTTGAGGCTTTAATAAACCAGCCATATCTTTTACTCCTAATATATGTGCTCCTGCATTTTCTATATCTTTTGCTAATTGTAAATAATACTTTAAATCGTACTTTGTTTTAGATGGATTTAAAATATCTCCTGTGTAACAAATAGAAGCTTCTGCTAATCCTTGTGTTTTATTTCTAACATGTTTAATACATGGTTCTATCGATTTCATCCAATTTAATGAATCGAAAATTCGAAACACATCTACTCCTGTTTCCCATGATTTTTCTACAAATTTTTCTATTAAATTATCTGGGTATGCAGTGTAACCTACTCCATTAGAACCTCTAATTAGCATTTGTAACAAAACATTAGGCATTGCTTTTCGTAGTGCTGCTAAACGCTCCCATGGATTTTCTTGTAAAAAACGTAAACATACATCAAATGTAGCACCTCCCCATACTTCCATACTAAAAATTTCTGGATGGTTTTTTGCGTATCCTTCTGCTACTTTTAACATATCTGTTGTTCGCATACGAGTTGCTAACAGACTTTGATGTGCATCACGCATTGTTGTATCAGTAAAATGAATTTTCTTTTCATTTTTCAACCATTCTGCAAATTTAACAGGCCCTAATTTTGTTAGTAAATCTTTTGTTCCTTCTGGATAGGTTTCTAATTTTGGATATTTAGGTATTATTGGTTGTGTAAATTGATGACTTGTATTTATTTTTTTAACATCTGGATTACCATTTACCACTACTTCTCCTAGGAAGTTGATTAACTTATTTGCTCTATTTTTAGGTTCTTTAAATTCAAATAGTTTTGGTTCATTTTTAATAAAATTTACCGTTACATTACCATCTCTAAATGTTTGATGATTTAATATATTTCTTAAAAAAGCAATATTTGTTTTTACTCCTCTTACTCTAAACTCAACTAAAGCTCTTAACATTTTTCTACATGCCCCGTCTAAGCTTCTACTTCTTGCAGAAACTTTTACTAACATAGAATCGAAAAACGGAGATATTTTTACGCCTTGATAAATACTACCAGCATCTAGGCGTATTCCAAAACCAGAAGCACTTCTGTAGGTGCTTACTGTACCATAATCTGGCTTAAAATCGTTTGCAGGGTCTTCAGTTGTTACTCTACATTGTAATGCATAACCAGACACAATAACAGATTCTTGATTTGTTATTTTAATTTGTCTGTCTGCTAATTTATAGCCGCCTGCTATGAATAATTGTGTTTTTACTAAATCTATATTAGTTACCATTTCGGTAACTGTATGTTCTACTTGAATTCTTGGATTTACTTCTATAAAGTAGATACTACCATCTTCATCTACTAAAAACTCTACAGTACCTATGTTATTATAATTTACTGCTTTACATATATCTACAGCATATTTATACAGACTATTTTTAGTTTCTTCTGTTAAACCAAAAGAAGGAGCAAATTCTATTACTTTTTGATAACGTCTTTGTACTGAACAATCTCTTTCGAATAAATGAACCATGTTACCATGTTCATCCGCTACAATTTGTATTTCTATGTGTTTTGGATTTTCTACATACTTTTCTAAAAACACTGTATCGTCTCCAAAAGCATTTAACGATTCTCTTTTGGCTTCTGGAAAAGCTTTTCGTAATGCCTTTTCATTTCGAATTACACGCATTCCTCTTCCCCCTCCTCCAGAGGCAGCTTTTAACATTACTGGATACCCTATAATTTCAGCTTCAGATATTGCTGTTTCTATCGTATTTAAATCTTCTTTACTACTTTGAATAATTGGAACATTATTAGCTACTGCTACTTCTTTTGCGGTTATTTTGTCTCCCAGAGCTTTTAGTACAGATACTTTTGGACCTATAAAAATGATTCCATTATCTGCACATTTTTGAGCAAACTGAGCATTTTCAGACAAGAATCCATATCCTGGGTGAATTGCATCGACATTATTTTCTATAGCTACTTTAATAATTGCATCTATATCTAAATAAGGTTTTAATGGTTCGTTATCTTCTCCTATTTGATAACATTCATCTGCTTTATATCTATGCAAAGAATACCTATCTTCATACGTATAAATACCTACCGTTTTAATACCTATTTCTACACATGCTCTAAAAACTCTAATAGCAATCTCTCCACGATTAGCAACTAGTACCTTATTAATATTCATCCTTTTGTATTATTCTGATTTGTTTGTCCTCAAATTTAACTTAAATTCATTTTTTATTAAAGGAAATACGCTATTTTCAGTAAAAAACACAAGAATTTAACATATTTGTGAAATTAAATTCTAATGAAAACGATTTCGTTTTTTTATTTTTCTTTTAAAATTGATAAATCCATAATCTTATGAAGAACTTATTTCCTAGAAACTACAGTTTTACCTCTTTTTTCTTGTCTTTTTTGAAGCTTTTTTTCGTATTTATTCTGAGTTCGATTATTATTGTGGATACAATTAATTTTTAAATTACTGATTAGTAATTCAAGAATAGTTCTATAACATCTCAATACCATTTTTTCTTCCTTTTAGTCTGAAAAATCACTACCCGTGATATCTTTTTATCCGTTTGTTTTTCATTCATTTAGGAAATCGTAATTTCTATCTTATTTGCCTTGATACTAAGAAGCAAAAATCAAGACCAATGCTAAAAATTTAAAACACCAAACACATATAAAAAGAACTGATTAACCCGTTGTGCATTTAGAAATTTTAAAAGCACTAAATGTCAGTTCAATTACTTTTTAGGTAGGAAAAAATGTATTGAGAACTATTTTAGAACTAAAGTTATGATTCTCGATACAATTTTTCTCCATTTTATTCTGAAAAATCACTCGAATTGACAGAATTTTAATCCAAATGCACAACGGGTCTGATTAGTAATTGAATATAAATCGAACGCCTTTAGTTTTATTTAGGAAAACTTTATTTATAAAAATTAGCTTAAAACTTTCTCTTTGTTATTTTCTAATTCTTTAATAAATGGTTGATTATACATTCTATTTTTAAAAGCTTTATAAATAGCATTTGCTACTGCTCCACCGGCTGGTGGTAATCCTGGTTCACCTAGACCTGTTGGGGACAATTCATTTTTCACAAAATGAACCTCTACTTTTGGTGTTTCGTTCATTCGAATTAATCGATATGTGTTAAAGTTTTTATGTGATGGTTTTCCTTTTTCAAAAGAAAAATCGCCATACATTGCATGCCCTATTCCATCTAAAACGCCCCCTTGAATTTGATTAATTGCTCCTGTTGGGTTAATTACAATTCCGCAATCTACTGCAACCACAACTTTTGTTACTACTGGCATTCCTTCTTTTACTATTATTTCAGCTACTTCTGCTACGTGGGTATTATGACTATAATATGCTGAAAATCCTTTGAAAACACCTGCTGTATTTTCTTTCCAATTACTTTTTTCAGCAGCTAATTTAATTGTGTTTTCCATTCTACTACCTGAATACTCAATTTTTTCATCGGAGGTGTTTTTTACGTTTTGTAGAAGTTCTAATCTTAGTTTTACTGGATCTTTTTCTAATTCTTCTGCTATTTCATCAAAAAAACTTTGTTCTGCAAAAGCTAGAAAATTGGTATAAGGAGCTCTCCACGCACCTGTTGTTATTTTACTTTTATAGTTTTGTGTAGATACTTTGTAATTAGGAATGCAACCTGCTGGAAAGAAATTAGGTATTAAATCGTACATATTTCCATTTATGGCTGCTTCTTTTAAATGATATCCTGTCACTTTACCATCTTTTAATGCTGCACTTATTCTATACTTAATTGCTGGACGATAAATTCCGTCTGTCATATCGTCTTCTCTAGAATAAACCACTTTAATTGGTTTTTTAGCTACGTTAGAAATTTCTGCCGCTTCTAACGCAAAATCTCCGTACAACCTTCGTCCAAATCCACCACCCATTCGTGTCATTTCTAGATCTATTTCAGACTCTTTTCTTTCTAATAATTTAGCAACTCTACCAGCAGTCCATTGCGGGGTTTGTATAGGCCCTACTAAATGAATTTTTGCTGGTGTAACATTTGCATAAAAATTCATTGGTTCCATACAATTATGAGGCAAAAAAGGAGAATGATATGTTCTCTCTATGACTTTATCTGCTTCTTTAAATGCTTTTTTTACATTTCCGTCTTCTCTTCTAATTTCGAATTCTTTACCATCCAAAATATTCGTTAATATTTTATTATGCTCTTCTGTGCTTTCTAATTCTTCATCACTACTCCAAACTGCTTTCAGAGCTTTTTTTCCTTTCATAGCAGCCCATGTGTTAGAGCCTAATACTGCTATTTTATCTCCGAATTTTATTACTTTAGAAACACCATTTACTTTTTTAGCTTCCGAATCATCGAAACTCTCTAGTGTTTGTCCGAAAGCTGGAGGTCTTAACACCGAAGCATATAGCATACCTTCTGCTTTATAATCTAACCCAAATAAAGGTTCTCCTCTTATAATTTTATCTACATCTACATTAATAGCATCTTGACCTATAATTGTATATTCTGAAGGTTCTTTTAGTTTTACATTTTCAGGAACTTTTAATGCTGCTGCTTCTTTAACGACCTCTCCATACCCTAATTTCTCTCCTTTAGCGTTGGTAATAATACCTTTAGAAGCCTTACAACTTGCTGCTTCCACTCCCCATTTAGCAGCTGCTGCATTAATTAGCATTTGTTTTGTTGTAGCTCCTGTTTGACGAAGTGCATCCCAACCAAAACGAATAGATTGACTTCCTCCTGCTACTTGTCGTGTATATTCTTTCTTATTATATTTTCCTTGTGCTACATGTACCTTATTCCATTCTACATCTAATTCTTCAGCAATTATCATTGGCATAGCTGTTTTTACCCCTTGTCCTATTTCTGGATTTGGTGAAAAAATGGTAACATACCCATTATTTGCTATTTTAATAAATGCATTAAAATCATTAAAATTTAAATTTGCTATGTCTACTGGTGGTTTTACTTCTGATTTACATGCTGTAAATAAATTGAAACCTACTAACAATCCTCCACTTGCCAGCGCAGAAGTTTTTAAAAAATTTCTTCTACTAAATGTTATATTTTTTTCTTTTGTACTCATAATGGATTGTTTTTTAGGACATTTTTTTTGCAGCAATAGCCACTGCTTTTTCTATTCTATTATAAGATGCACATCTACATATATTACCATGCATAGCTTCGCGAATTTCTTTAGAATTAGGAGTAGGATTCTCTTTTAAAAAAGAAGCAGCAGTCATAATTTGACCCGCCTGACAATATCCACATTGAGGTACATCCACTACTTTCCAAGCTTCCTGCAAAGGATGTTTGCCTTCTTTTGAAAGCCCTTCTATCGTTGTTATTTCTTCTTTATCAATCATAGAAACTGGTAATTGACAACTTCTAGTTGCCTTTCCATCTACATGAATGGTACAAGCTCCACATTGGGCGATACCACAACCAAATTTAGTACCTACTAAATTTAATTGATCTCGTAAAACCCAAAGTAAGGGAGTGTCTGAATCTGCATTTACTGCAATTGTTTCTCCATTAATTTTCAGATTATAATTAGGCATTTGGATGATTTTTTTGGTTATTGGTAAGTTACAAAAATTTACTTCTTCTTAAAAAAATAATTGTTTTTTTAAGATTAATTTAAAACTTTTTTTATAATTCCTTCTACAACTTCAGGGTTTAACAATGTACTTATATCTCCTAAATTATCTGCTTCGTTATTTGCTATTTTTCTTAAAATACGTCTCATAATTTTTCCTGAACGTGTTTTTGGTAATCCTTCTGTAAATTGTATTTTATCTAATTTAGCGATAGGACCTATTTGTTCTGTGATAATTTGATTAATTTCTTTGCGTAAATTATCTTGGTTTCGTGATTCTCCTGTATCTTTTAAAATAACATAACCATACAATGCATTTCCTTTTATTTCATGAGGAAAACCTACAATTGCAGATTCTGCTACTGCTGGGTGTTCATTAATTGCATCTTCTATAGGTGCTGTACCTAAATTATGTCCTGAAACAATAATTACATCGTCTACCCTACCTGTTATTCTGTAATACCCTACCTCATCTCTTAATGCTTCATCTCCTGTAAAATATTTATTTTCAAATGCAGAAAAATAGGTTTCCTTATATCTTTTATGATTTCCCCAAATAGTTCTAGCAATAGAAGGCCAAGGAAATTTTATACACAATCTTCCACTTACTTGGTTTCCCTCTATTTCTTTTCCTTCTTCATTCATTAATGCGGGTTGAATACCTATAAATGGTAATGTTGCATAGGTTGGTTTTGTTGGTGTTACATACGGAATTGGTGTAATCATAATGCCTCCGTTTTCTGTTTGAAACCAAGTATCTACAATTGGAGCTTGGTTTTTACCCACATTATCATCGTACCAATGCCAAGCTTCTTCGTTTATTGGTTCGCCTACTGTTCCTAATACTTTTAAAGAAGATAAATCGTAATTTTTCACATAATCGACTCCCTCTTTTGCTAATGCTCTAATAGCTGTGGGTGCTGTGTAAAATTGTGTGATTTTGTGTTTTTCTACTGTTTGCCAAAAGCGTCCAAAATCTGGATAACTTGGTACTCCTTCGAATAATACAGAAGTAGCTCCGTTTGCTAACGGTCCGTAAATAATATAACTATGACCAGTAATCCAACCAACATCTGCACTACACCAATACACATCGTTTTCTGTATAATTAAATACATTTTTAAAAGTATAAGATGCATATACCATATATCCGGCAGTAGTATGTAACATTCCTTTTGGCATTCCTGTAGAACCTGATGTGTACAAAATAAATAAAGGATCTTCTGCATCCATAATTTCTGGTTCGCATTCAGAAGAAGCTTCTTCTAAAAGAGGTTGTAACCAAAAATCTCTATCTTGCTTCATAGTTATTTCAGATTGTATTCTTTTTGCTACTAAAACTGTTTTTACTCCTTCACAGCTTTCTAATGATTCATCTACTATTCCTTTTAAATCTATTGTTTTTTTTCCTCTAAAAGATCCATCACTTGTTATTACAATTTTACAATCACAATCATTTATTCTGGTTGCTAATGCTGTAGAAGAAAAACCTGCAAAAACAACCGAATGTACTGCTCCTATTCTTGCACATGCTAAAACGGTATATACAAGCTCGGGAATCATTGGTAAATAAACACACACTCTATCTCCTTTTTGTACCCCTTTACTTTTTAATACGTTTGCCATTTTGCATACATTTTGATGCAATTGTTTGTATGTTATATGTTGTGCTTCTTCTTTTATGTTATTTGGTTCAAATAAAATAGCTGTTTTATCTCCTCTGGTAAGTAAATGACGATCTATACAATTTTCTGTAATATTTAGTTTTGCTCCTTCAAACCACTTTACTTCTGGTTTAGTAAAATCCCAACTTAATACATTATCCCATTTTTTTCGCCATAAAAAATGTTCCTCAGCTATTTCTTCCCAAAATTTTTCTGGATTTTCTACTGATTTTCTATAAACTTGAAAGTATTCTTCTAAATGTTTAATGTGGTAGTTACTCATAATAATATTGGTTGCTTGTAATTGGTTCTAAATTTAGCTTTTTTATAGAAATAAAAAAAGCAACCCTATTAGTTGCTTTTGATTGTAAGTATATTAATTTATATTTTGAGTTCTGAATTTGTTTCCTATTTTTAAAACTGAAAACGATAACCAACATCCGGAAAAAAACCAATTTGATTTACCTGATTTACTTCATTAGTTAATCTATTGTATCTTCTTTCAAATATATTTTCATTATCTGTTACATTTTGTAGATCGATATAAAACTGATGAGATCTTTTTTTCTTTTTACTATTAAATCTAATTCCTAACTTAACATCCCATTTAACATAAGAATCTGCTTGTTTACTATAAGCTAAATCTTCTTGTAGTATTTCAAAGCCTGCTTGTTGTGATGCCATAATATCTACTGGTGTATAATGCCTTCCTCCTGCTAGTGTAAACTTAGTATCTATAAAGAATATATCTTTTTTAGATTTTCCTATTTTAAATTCTCTTCCTCCTAAAATATTTAAGACATATTTGTTATTAAAAGGACTATTTCTTTCTATTCCGTCACTTCCTTTGTATTTACTTTCAAATATTGAAGTGGTTAGTAAACCATGATATCCTTTATCAAAAAACTTTTCTACTGTTAATTCTATTCCTCTATTAAAACCTGTTCCTTCATTAACCATAGAAAGGTGATTTGTACTAAATCGAAAATCTGCTCCCTCTGTTAAGGATGAATAGCTTGAAGAAAAAGGGTCTACCGCAGCTTTTGTAATACTTTGATAATATATTTCTGCTTTTGCTCTCCAATTTTTCGCCAATCTTGTATCGTAGCCTAACACAAAATGATTACTTTGTACAAAATCTAAATTTTTATTAGTTTGTACCGATTCTCCTTGAATATTTTCACTTAAAAATAATAAAGGGAGAGCTATGGTTTGATTATGCAAACCATAACCAACATTTAATGAATGTTTTGAGTTTATTTTCCAATTTATAGAGGCTCTTGGTTCTATCGTAAATTGGTTATTTAAGGTACTATATTGTGAATGAAGACCAGCATTTAATAGTAACTTTTTTGATACTCTAAATTGTCCTTGTATATAAGGTTGGATAATACTTAAACTTTCATCACTATCTCTAAAAGTTATTAAATCTGGATTACCATTATTATTATTATCAAATTGTTCTTCTCTAGTTTTAAATAGAGAATTTAAGTTAAAGTTTTCGAATAAAACTCCCGTTCTTAGCGAAATTTTATTGTTTATTTTTGTATTAAACAAAGTAGAAAACACCATTCTTGTTTCTTTATTATCTGCTTTTATAAACTGTATTTTTCGTTCTTGAGGAGTATCTAAATCATAATATCTATTTTGATCGTATGTGTTAGCTGCAAAAGCTCTAGCAAAAACAGATTTAAAATAGGATTTTTCGCCAACAATAATTCGGTGCTTTAAACCTACTACTCCAAATTCTGATGTAACAAAAGAGTCTTCATCTTTAAAAGTAAATAGATCATCTTCCTCTGTATCTTCTCCTATAAAATCTATATCAGAAGCCCCTACAATTCCAAAGAATGAGAATCTTCCTAATTTACTTTCTCCAAAATCTAAGTTAAAAGAAATATCTGTGTAGTTTGGTAATGCTGAAGTACCTGTACCTTCGCCGATTAATCCTATTAAAGAATACCTTCCTGCTACTAAAAAAGAACCTCCTTTTTTTCCTAATGGGCCTTCTCCCATTGCTTCTAAGCCTGTAAATGCCCCCATTTGTAAAGTATACTCATAATCATCTGTATTTCCTTTTCTAAAACCAAGATCAAATACTCCTCCTAACGCATTTCCGTATTCTGCTGGAAAAGCAGAAGTTATAAAATCTGAATTGTCTAACATATTTGGATTAAGCGCTGAAACTGGGCTACCTGTTGTACCAGTTGTAGAGAAATGATTAGGACTAGGAATAGGTATTCCTTCTAACCTCCATAGTAATCCTGTTGGAGAATTACCTCGTATAACAATATCGTTTCTACTATCGTTAGGAGTTGATACTCCTGCAAAATTAGAAGCTAAACGAGCAACATCTCCACGTCCTCCGGAATATCTACCTACCTCTTCTACACTAAATTGTCTGGCAGAAATTGTTGCCATTTTATTTCTAGGAAGATTTTTACTATTAACAGGTGTTAGTACTATTTCTTCAAGCTGGTTATAAGACTCTATAAGTTTTATATTAACAATTGCATCTTTTCCTGAGGTAACTATAATGTTGGGGATTGTTATTGTTTCAAAACCAATAAAACTAATACGTATTGTATGCCTTCCTATTGGTACATTTTCTAGCCTAAAAAGTCCTTTAACATCTGTTGTTACCCCTATTTTTTGTTCTACATTTAATAACTCTATAGTAGCTCCGGTTAGTGTAATTTCCGATTGTTTATCAACTACATTCCCTTTAATAGTTCCTGTTTGGGCTATACTATTTACTGAACATAATACAATTATAACGATAGTACATGTCGATTTAATAATTTTTTTCATCTTTTAAATTTTATTTATACGGTAAAATTCAGAAGATGAAATGTCCTATGCATTTACATAGGTAAATAAAAATTACTCTTTGGTTATTTTACTTCTTATTCGACTAAGTTGTGTAGGAGTTATGCCTAAATAAGATGCAATGTAGTATTGAGGTATTAAATTTTCTAATCCTTTGTGTTCTTTACGAAATATTTGATAACGTTCAGTAGCGTTTAGAGTTACCAATTCTATCTCTCGTTTTTCTTTAATTGCAAATTTTTGTTCAGCAAATATTCTTCCTAAACGTTCTATTTTAGGATATTGGTTATATAAATTTACTATCTCTTTAAAATCGGCAACTAAAACTGTAGATGCTGTAATAGCTTGAATATTTATCAAACTCTTTTCATTAGTAACTATTGATGAATAAGCTGCTAAAAAATTAGACTTAGTAAAAAAAGTTTTAGTGTATTCATTACCATTGCTATTGCAAAAAAAAGCGCGCATTACTCCATTTGTTAAGAAACCTAATTTATTAGAATATTCTCCTTCTGTTGCAAAATATTCGTTTTTTTTAATCTTTTTTTCGATAAACAATGAGGTGAATTTTTCTACTTCATTTTCTGCAAAAGGTATTATTTTGTCTATATACTCCTTTAATTCTTTCATTTTTACACTATCGTTTAGTTTTAGAAATACAGAAAACTTGGTTTAAGTAAATTTCGCGTACAGATCAAATGTAGTATTTTATTTTGAATGTTTATGCTAGTAAAACATTCCTATATCTTGTTTTTAAAAGATAATCTTGATCTATATAATACTTTATAGAATCGTTATTTTAATTTTTAAGTTCTTCTAACTCTAAATTATAATCATACTGCAAATCTTCATGCAATGTCTTCATTCCATTTTCGATCAGTCTAATTTGAGTTTCTAATACTTTTTGTAATCTAGGACTTCTTTTAATTGAAGGTTTCAAATTCTTTAATTTCAAACAGAAATATAATAATAATTCTACCTCTGTTGTTTTTTTCTTAGAGTAACGGATATATTTTTTAATGGATGTTAAAATTTTTCGCACACTTTTTCTAATATAAAAGAAGCTTTTGATGTTTATTTCTTGAAACATATTATCTACTTCTAATTTTATAGCTTTTATGTATTGATCTTCATCATGGGCTTCAAATAGCAAATACGTCAATAATTCTTTATTTTCTTTTTTAAAACGTGCTAGTTTTAAGCATAATTCTAATAATTCATTGGTGTTTTTATGTTTTAATTCGTCTTTTAACTCTTTAATGGAAGCTGCTTTCATCTTTTACTTATTAAATCACTTTTTACTACTAATTTGAGTTCGGTTATTATTATGAATAAAATTAACTTTTAAATTAAGACCGTTGCAAAAGCCTTAATGAACAGAGTTATTTTTGCTTTTTGATTTTTTGATTCGTATTTTTCACTTTTTAGAGAAGTTTTAGCGTCATTTTCCCCCTTTTAGGACTCATTTTCTCCTTAATTTTGACAATTAGACGCAATTATACCTGGATTTCGATATAAATTATAGCAAATGGCTTCCATGAGATTTTGAGTATGCATTTTTTTTATTCCTTTATATCTAGCTGTTGCTCCATTAAACCATCTTTTTATTCCTCCGAAAGTACGTTCGACTTTAAATCTAGTGGCTCCCACCAATTTATTAAACTTTTTCTCCCAGTTGCTTAAAGGCTTGTTCTTTTTAGCTTTTTTGACGCTAAATATAGTAAAATTCATCATTTAAAATACTAAGCTAATAGTTTAGATTTGCAATCTGCTTCCTATAAAACTATACTTCAAATAGAAAAACTACCTTAATTTCTTAAAATAGTTTCTCTATATATTTTATTTATCATCGCTTATCGTAATAGGCACAGAAAGCATTTCCGAGCTATCTGGTATTTATACTTCTTACTCTTACCGGCACGGAAAACATTTCCGCGCTATCGGGTGAGGATCAATAGTTAGCCATCGAATCTTATCCAAGAAATTTTATTATTAATGCTAAGAATAACAATATAACAGCTATTAATGAACCTAAATTATAATTAGATATTTTTAAATATTGACAGTTTTCACCATATTTTGTTACTTCCCATAGTTCTTTGATTAAGATCTCTTTATTTTTAAATATTTTCACATAAATAAACCTTACCATAAAACCAATATATTCAATTCCGAAGTTATCCATTATTACTATTCTGTTTTCTCATATATTTGTTTCAACACATTAAATGTTGTTTCTACATTTTTAACATCTTTTAAAAGTGTTTTCCTGATAGAGCAGATTTGTAATCCGTCCCAGGTAAAAATCCTACATTAAAATTTCTTGAAGTACAATTACTTCCAATTCATTATCTAATCCTACATAATTTCTTGCGGAACTAAAGATATAATCTTCTGCAAACTCTACTATTTTATCTTTTACTGGATTCTCATGTATATAATTTATTTTCTCTTTTATAAAAAAATTTGAGTAAGCTACTTCTGCATGATAACCATCTTGCCAAACTTTATATTCTTGTTTTCTTTTTAAGTGCGAACATACTTCTTTAAAATAACGCAACATCCATTCTCGTCTACTTTCTGGCTCATTTAATATTGTTTTAATTATTTTCTTTGAAGTAAATTTTTTAAAATCACGAATAATATCTGATAATTTAATTCCTTCTTTTGCCCTACAAATCATATGTAAATGACTATGCATTAAACAATAGGCATAAATCTCTAATCCTTTTTCTTCTTGACAATATCTCAATGAGGAGATTATTAAATTCTTCTGATTTAGCCTTGTAAAAATATCTATCCAACCAACTGTTGTTATTGTGATAAAATAACACTGATTATCTATGGCTTTGTATTTTGTAGACATAACTTTTCTTTTTTAGCTTTTTTGACGCTAAATATAGTAAAATTCATCATTTAAAATACTAAGCTAATAGTGTAGATTTGCAATCTGCTCCCTATAAAACTATACTTCAAATAGAAAAACTACCTTAATTTCTTAAAATAGTTTCTCTATATATTTGTCATCGCTTAATCGTAATCGGCACGGAAAACATTTCCGCGCTATCTGGTTTTGCAAGCTACGGAGCGTAGCTCTATTTATTCTTATTCGGATTTTGTCGAGTATCAAAAACTCGTACAATGTAAATCTTACTTTTTCCTTCTCTATAAGTAATTTTACAATGTTCTTTTGTTAGTTTTCTGTAAGTATGTTT
Organism: uncultured Tenacibaculum sp.; assembly: GCA_947498055.1. GTDB lineage: Bacteria > Bacteroidota > Bacteroidia > Flavobacteriales > Flavobacteriaceae > Polaribacter. The sequence goes on along the minus strand of CANMJA010000032.1, from coordinate 31,084 downwards.
TAAATGTGAAAATACTTCATCTATTGAACCTACTCTGGAAGCATCTACATTTTCTTTTTCTAAAATTTCTGTATGTCTACGAAGCTTTGTTGCTATCTCTCCTGCTTTCTTTACTCCGTAAAGTTTGATATAAAATTTAATTGTTTTTTCTAAATCTTTAGTAGCTCTTGTTGTCCAAACTACTGGTTTTATTTCTCTTTTGTCCAATCTTCAATCATTTTTTGCACATCACTCTGACTATGTAAACGCCCTTCTTTAATATCTTCTTCTCCCTCTGCAATCATCCTATCTAATCGCTTTTGTTCTATATAATTTTTAGCTGTTTTGTGTAATGTTTTTAAAAACTGACTGTCTCCTATATCAATATACTCATGTAATTCTCTTCTTAATTCTAATCCGTCCATAATATCTTATTTATATAACTGCAAAGTTACTATTTCTAATGAATACCTAATTTACAAAATATTTCTTCTAGTTTATCGGATGATACCTATTAATGTCTTCTTTCAAATCTTCTAAATCATTAAGCAAATAACTTTCTGTAGAACTAACATAACAATGTCCTGCAAAATATTGTACTTCTCTTAAATTGTAATTCTTTAACCAACTTGTAATTACAGAAGCTCGTATTTGTTTTACAATTTCAACTTGTTTATTCTGCTTGCGTAATTCTTTCATTAGCTTTTGCATTACGTTCTGTAATTTTAAACTACTTCCTTGGGTAACAAAAAACAAATCCGTTTCTTTTTTAGTTTCTTTTAATATTGTTTCTCTTGTTTTTAATTGGTATTCCATAAAATCTAAAATTTGATGAGATTCTAATTTTAAAGTTCTTTCATTGCTTTTACGACTACCTTTTATAAATATTTTTCCTTCTCGTAATTTTACATCTTTGATAATTAAATTTTGTAAATTATTGGTGTTTAAACCTCCATAAACGAGTACTATAGTAGGTTCTTTATATATTTATACTTCTTACTCTTACCGGCACGGAAAACATTTCCGCGCTATCGGGTAAAACTATACTCAAATAGAAAAACTACCTCAATTTCTTAAAGTAGTTTCTCTATATATTTGTCATCGCTTACTCATTATCGACACGGAAAGCATTTCCGCGCTATCGGGTTTTCACTCTATATTTGTCATCGCTTACTCATTATCGGCACGGAAAGCATTTCCGCGCTATCGGGCTGATTTATGAATTTCTGCTTGCGAGGTTACTTTGCTTTTAGGTATCAAATTTATTAGTTGACTAAAGATAGGCTGTCCGAAAAAAATAGTACTTTTACTCATATCGATTATTTGGTGAGAGATTTAATCGATATATACGAAAAAAGCCTCAATATTTGAGGCTTTTTTTATCGGACACTAATGACTTCAAATAGAAAAACTACCTTAATTTCTTAAAATAGTTTCTCTATATATTTGCCATCGCTTACTCATTATCGGCACGGAAAGCATTTCCGCGCTATCGGGTAAAATAAAAGTTAAAAATGTATTATTCATAAATAATGCAAAACTTATGTAATAAAAAACTACTCTAATTTCTTAAAGTAGTTTCTATATATATTATTGCTTATCATAATCGGCACGGTAGCTCTTATATTTTTTTTGCTTACTCATAATCGGCACGGATTACAAATCCGCGCTATCTGGTTACAAATCCGCGCTATCGGGTGCGGGGCACGGATTACAAATCCGCGCTATCGGGGTTTAAACCTCGATAAACGAGTACTATAATTCAAATAGAAAAACTACCTTAATTTCTTAAAATAGTTTCTCTATATATTTGCCATCGCTTACTCATTATCGGCACGGAAAGCATTTCCGCGCTATCTGGTTTTACAAATCCGCGCTATCTGGTCAAGTTGGCCAATCTAAATTCTTAAAATCTCCTGACCATTCTAAAGGAATGTATCCGTTATCTTCAATATTCTTAAGAAACTCTTTTGGTATAGCTACTGAATGTTTTTCAATATAATCTGGTAAATCATCTAACCATAACCATTTCCCATCTGTTCTATAACAAATAGATCCATAAATTATCTCACCTGTTACTGGATCTGGAAAATGTTCTCTACTTGTAGCGGATACAACTTGACAGTTTCTTAAATAGTTTAATAGTTTATTTAATTCATATTTTTTCACAATTTCAGGAAAAATAAATTCATTAACACTTGGATAATTTTTATAACTATCCCCATATTCTCTCCAAATACCAAACCATTTACTTGACCATAAATCAATTGATATAATATTATTTTTTTTCATATTTAAAATAAAAGTTAAAATCCAAATCCAATAAACCTACCTGTATTTACTAATGCTGTAGGACCTATAGTTAACGCACCAGATGGATGCGCCCATATTAGATGGTTAGGAGCAATTACTCCTACACCTAACTCTCTAGATAATTGATAAGCAAAACCATTTGAAAGTGATCCTGTATGACACGATAATAATCTAATACTTTGGCTCACAAATTGTCTATCACTCATAATCATTTGTGCTAATCTTGGCGCTGTCACATTAACATTTCCAACCCTTACCCAATTAGAAGAACCATGAACAGCTACATCTAAAAATCCTTCAAGTGGTTTAGCTAGCGAGGCATTGTCAAGAAAAATATCTGGCCTAGTTCCAAACTGTAAATTTCCACTAGCAGCAGTAGAAGTTCCACTTGTACCAGATCCAAACAAATAATTATATCCTAAATTGAAACTTCCTTTAATAGCTTGTGAAGCCCCTAAGGTTGATCCTGTTGCCAATGTCAACGTACCTCCAATAGTAGCCGCTGAAAAATTAGACCAAAATTCTGCAGTTCCTGAATTAGGGTAATTATTTCGTCCTGACCATCCTTGTTCAAATTGACTTGAAAACCCTCCCCAATTACCACCTCCTAATTTATAATAATTACCGCTATCATACCTGCTTTTAATATTACTATAAGTAGTAGGGGAATTAATTCTAAGTAAATCTAATATTTCCCAATCACGAGTTGTAGGTTCATAGCCTGTAAAATTATTAGACTTACCACCTATAACCACTTCATCAAGAAAACCCCCATCTACATCTCCACAACAACCATCTCCTGGACCATCCATTCCCCCATCAGGGTCAATTCTAGAAATAGGATTATTCCCCATTCCCATATATGGAGAAGCATACTGTCCTGCTGGATCTGTAGTCAGCCATCTACCAATACGTCCATCCCATAATCGTAATTGAAAGGCTTCTTTCCCAGTTTCAGGATCAACTTCTTGACCTTGATACGCATATCTATAACCATTAGCACCCCATTTTCGATTTGGCATTGCCATCCCAAAAGGATAATAATCGGTAGCACTTGTGATAGCTGCTGCATTACCATTTCCATCTTTTGCTATTACTGCACGTACATTTCCTAAATGATCTGTTAATTGGTAAACGCTTGTATTAGTAGTTTTATTATAAACCCCTAATCTACTAGCTCCATAAATTGGTAACTCTTTTTGTATTTGGTCTTCATAAATAGCTAATACCTGTCCTGCTAAATCACGAACATATATCGTAGTTTTTTCTACAGTAGTACCATCATTTTTATAACTAACTTTTTTAGTTCTAAAATTTTTGTCATTATAATAAAAACGAACTTTATTCTTTCCGTTATATTTTACTAGAGTAACTAACCCACTTACATTATATTCATAACTTACCTGTTCCTCTTCATTATTAGTTAGCTGTCCTATATCATTATATCTATAGTTATTTAATGCTCCTTGATTTTTTATATCTTCTGCATTGGTAGGGTTTGTTACATCATCTTGAACTCTTAGCAGTTGATTTGGTTTATTTTCTATATCGTAATGATATGTTAACTTATCCATTTCATTACTAACACCTTCTGTGTTTTTATTTCTATTTAAATGTGTAATGTTACCATTTGCATCATATTGCAAACCATATACTTTATAATCATCTGCTGCAAAAGAACCATTGGTGCTTCCTGAAACTGTTTTAGCGCTAAATGTTAAAGAATTACTTGCTTTTACTTCAAAACCAGGTTGTAAAATAATAGAATTCGTTGCCTCACCTACATATGTACTTGTAATTTCTGAATTAATAAATAAATTTTCTGGCGCATTACTTTGCGAATTATTCCCTGCATGAAAATTTGCTTCTGTTAACCAATTATTTCTATCATACTTATAAGAATATTGCAATTTATCTGTATTAATATCTAGATCGGTATTCCAAGCCATCGCTTTTATATTACCATTATATTGATCTTCATTGGTAGGATTAGAAGTAAACCTAGAAGTATCTCTTCGATAATCTCCATTGTAATAATCTAAAGTCATTCCAAATAAATCTTCTCCTGCTCGTCCCTCACTAACACTACGATTTGCCTCCGTATTTAAATTAGGGTGATTAATTGCTTTTAGTTGTCCTGCCAAATTATATACATAATCGATCCCTTGGATACCGTTTGGATTATGATTATCTTTAGCTAAAACAGTACGTTTCATTGCTCCTGTTTCATAATATTCATAATCTGCATGCGTAGTATAATTAGTTCCGTTGGTAGATGTTTCTACTTTTACTAGTTCTTGTGAATCGACATCATACGTATATCTATGTATAAATTTTTCTGCGGCAACATACTTTTGAAAAATAACCTGCAATACTTGACTTGTTACAGGATCGTATTCATAATCGATTGTTACATATTTATCATTATCAGAAAAACCAATTAACTTTTGTACAATCCACTGTACACGCCCATATACATCGTAACTATAATAAGTTATAGAATTCTCATTACTTGTTTTAGCTACATTACCCGCTAAAAAAGAAGGATTTACATACGAAGTATGTACAGAGTTTAAATCTGTTTTATCATCTAAGAAATCATAAGTTGTAAAATGCTGTTCTTTACAATCTTGATTTGGTAAGCCATCATCATCTATTGTAATATCTTTTAAAACATTTTCTAATAAATTATCAGAAGTTATAAACTTTATAGAATTTGTCTCTTTAAAAACACCACTTTCTACTGGTCGTCCTAATTCATCATAATTGGTATATGAAAATTCTCCTGCAATAGCTTGTTTGCTATTTTGTGAAAAACGAATTTGACCATCTTTACGATATTTAAAATTTGCGGTACCTTCATCAGGACTTGTTGTCGTTACTAATTGTCCTAATACATCATAGGTAAACGTACTTTTTGAGTGTTCTTTATGCGCTACTGTTCCTTTTACTTTACCTCCATTAAAACATGCATCATCAAACCCTATGGGTTGTAAAGAAGTGGTTAATTGCCCAATATCATTGTATTCATTTAAACTAAAATCGTAATAATTTAATTTATAACGCACTCCAACAGCTGCATTTCCTTCTACAGCATGAATAGTACCATCTGATTTTATGTAGGTTAAATTTGATTTTTTTGTAAATGTTTTCGTTCCTGTATATTCTATACGATAAAAACCTTTCTTTTGTAATTCAGATACTGCAACTTCCTGTTCTGTCTTTAAATCATATACTTTATAATTACTGGCTGCTCCAAGAAGTTGTGCTGTATTATTACAACCTGCTGGAATATGAATATCTACATATTTTTGCTCTCCTATTAAAGAAAGTACTTCGTATTGTTTAGGTGCTGTAGTTCTTGTTCTTGAATTATTTCTCCAACCAGACCTTGCAGCTCCTAACGTTTTTCCGTCCGCATCTGTAAACACTACAGACTCATTTTCATGAATATCTTCTACTACTGTTTTGGTAGCTCGTAACCATACAACATAATTGTTTGCATCATCTGCAATGGTACTTATATTGTCATAGGTAGCAGCTACTTCAGGATTTTTGGGAAATGCGGTATACCCAAATACATACTGCATTTCTTGAGCTGCTGGCATACTAAAACTATAACCACGTTTCCATTGTCCATTTATTTTATTTCCTCCAATCGTTTGCTTTACAGAACCTGGCATTAAATCACTATAAATAGTTCTAGAATAAGGTCTGGTAGTTATATCTTGTAATGGTTCACTATCGTTAGCAGTACTGTAATACCACCCTAATGTGTTTTCTTCGCTACTTACTATTGTAGGGTTTTCTATTTTATTGTCTGCCTCAAAATCAGCATTTGTAAATGTTCCGTTAACTGTTTGTATAAAACTATCTTGATACTCAAAATTACCTGGTGATGAATCTACTTTGACTGGCGCACTCATGGTTTGTAAAGCAGGTCGTCCTTGTGCATCATATCTAGTTTCCGTAGCCCATATTTTTCTTCTTTTTACATCATAGGTTTGCGTTTGTACTCCTTTTCCTAAATCATCAAAATAAGCTTTGCTTTCTCCTATTAATCTTCCATCTATATCGTAAGAACTAGATCGTACATAATTAAACTCTAAATCATTTTCATGATCTGGACAACCATTACCAACTCCAAATTCATTAGGACATTTATCTAGGTTATTGTTTACATATCCATTAGGCGCATTTACTATTTCAAGAAATTCTTCAGCACCAGCACCAAAACCGTCTTCATCCACATCTTTATAAAAGTAATCATGTGTTGGATTTGAATTACCCGATTGAACAAGAATTACATTTGGACTAGTAATTACTTCTATAGTTGCACTATTAGTCGGAACTCCGTTAATAAAAGGGATCATCTTTAAAATAAATGAATGATCTATAACTGAACCTGTTGTATTAGGAATAATTGTAATCTCGTACTTATATTTACCTGAAAAAATCCCTTTGTATTTAATTGATCGTCCAAATCTTGGGTTTGTAACAGTTGGAGGTAGTGGTCCCCCAACTGGTGGTGGTTCTTCTTCTTCTCCCACTGGTAATAATGGAGAATCAATATTAAGATCACATCCACCTTGTTTATCTATAATTAAATCTACAACCGCTCCTTCAGCTGGCACATTTCCTGTAAAAGCAACACCATTTAGTTTTAATTGAAAAGTAAACTCACAAGAAATTGACGGATTAGCAGGACCAATAGGCCCTGGTCCAATTGGTTCATCTGGCCCTACTGGTATAGGTCCAGTTATTTGGGCTGATAATTGTATGTAACTTAAAAATAACAAACAATAAAACAATATATTTTTTAAATTCTTTTTCATCGCTATTAATTATTATTGTGTTTGTAATTATATGAATTTTTAGAAACTTTTTTAAATCCTCCTGTTTCATCTCCAGAAACTTTATCTGCAGCTTCTACTTGTGTTTCTATTAATCGTCCTGCAGCATCATAAATATAATGTGTAGATAAACCATTAGCTCCCATAATATAACTTACTTCATCCCATTCATTATACACATAACTCGTCATACTAGAACTAATAGGATGTAACCTAAAATCATCTGCATAAATTGTTCCCGAGGTACTTTTTATTGCTACACTTGTTCCGTTCGTAGGAATCGTTATATATCCATTTAGTTGAACCCAACCTCCAGCATAAACTTTTTCGGCATTATTAAATGGTTTTTGAGTGTTATTAACTAAAATCTTAGTCCGATTTTCATCTCCTTTACGAACCCAAATTGAAACTTTAAAACGACGCTTTAAATCTGTATTACGCTCTGTCCTTCTTGGTACTTCAACTTCAAATGACTTTTTACCTGAATCTATTTGTACACTATACTTACCTGTATGTGCATTTCTGTTTCTACCTGTAGTTGCTGATAATACATTTCCTTCAAAATAGCGATGACTTCCTTCTATATATTCAGCCCCACTATAATACATATCTTCATAAGCAGTATTAGAGGTCGCAATTACTTTACTATAATTATCTCCCATTCTAGTAGCCGCATAATTATTATTAATATCCTTTACTTCTAATGGATGTGAAAATTGATTGTATTTTGTTGTTTCGCTTATCTTTCTCCAATTTGTATTTGTAGCAGTTGGAGTATAATTAAATTCTACAAAATTATCATATGTATTGTCTGATGCTAAATTGCCATTCCAAACAAAAGTTTTATGTTTTCTCCAAACATCATTTGAACTTTCATTTATATTATTATTCAATGGGTACACCCAACTATTATTCCATGTAGTAATATTTGCTCCTATTTCTTTCCACTCATTATTTTTAAAGATATAGTTAATTTCTCCTGCTGACTGTGATAACATATTTTTATTATCCATGTTATCTATTTTAGACCCCATTTCAGAATATTTAGTATAAGCTGGAATTATTTTTGATTTAAATACTTTTCCATCACTATCATACGATCTTGTTTCTAAAACTTGTCCTGTTAAAAAATCATATTTATCAAAATATTTAGTGCTACTAAAAGTTCCTTGGGAAGTAGTCACTGCCTTTAGAGGTATTGAATAATTAACTTTAGATGTTGAATTAACTAAGTATGTAGGTTTATTTTCCTTTACCAACCTTTTATAATAGACTGAACTTTCTTCATTAATACCCTGATTAATTTCTGATAAATCATGAAACTCATTTTTTGTTTCTTGTAAAATATGATTATTTCCAGTCACTATTGATTTACTAATCAAACTACCTAGAGAAGAGAGACTATTTTTTATTTCATATTTTTTCACTCCTATAAAAGATCGTTCTGAATTAACATTAACACCATCTATATCAAATTCTTGAGTAATTCTAATATCTAATAAATCCGGAATAGTAAATTGAGAATCATTATCTATTAACTTATTTGTATTTAAAGTTTTAAATTTGTAAATAGTTTCAAATTCAGATTTCCCGTTAGAATCGATATTCTCAACAGTAACGCGATTATACATTACAGACGGAGTAGGAAGTTCTGAAATATATTTAACTTCTTTAAAAAATTTGGAAGGAACATATGAAGTAACTCCAGATGATTTATAATTTAATTCGTTTCTATTTTTATCTGAATTTTCTGCATTATAATAATAATTTGTATAAGTAGAACTGGAACCTTCTACCAATTCTAATTGTTTTACTCTAAGTCCTCCACCAATTTTATTTGCTTTATTTGACTTAATTAAATATTCTAAAACCAATCTAGGGCTAACATTAATACATCCATCCGGATCTATACAAACTCCTCTTTCTGCATCTACCCTAATATTACCAGGATGGTTATTTAGACCTACAACAGACCCGTAAAGTTCTCCTAAACCAGAATTTCTACCTCCAACAACTGATAAACTAGACTCTAAAACTAATTCCGTTGAAGAAACAGATATTACATTCAAGTTCTGATCTTGTATGTCGATATTACCCACTCTAGATTTACATTCAAAATCAAAATAATCACGTCTTCTGCATACCCATATATCAGTATTAACCTTACCTAATTGAAATTTTTCTAAAAAATTAATAATATTTTTAGAATTATCTTCGTTATAAATTCTAATTCTTAACTTTCCATTATACTCTTCGAAAATGAATTGAAATCCAGAATGAAATATTTCATTTTCTCCAACTACTTCTTCATCATAATCATCAGATTCATAGTTAATTTTAATATCCGCCCCAATAGGTGTCTCTATATTTGTCAAACTCCATGCATCTGGGTGATTTTCATAATACCCCCATGAATTCATTTTATTATAATTATATGGAAAATTTTTATTATAAGTAAACTCATAAGGAGGCATTAAATTTAGTCCACTCTTTCCTTTAATTAGTAAACTATTAAGAGTTAGTTTACCTTCAGACGAATTTGGACTATTTCTTGCTAGTTGATTATAAGTAGCATACTTAAACTCTATTACTTTTTCTGCTTTACTTTCCAAATTTACATCTCCATAATCTATAACGTTATTGTAATTTTCACCATAATAATTATTATTAATATCAAACAAGACTTCTTGTCCAATTACACCATTATTTGCTCTAAAAAATTTATTAATCTGTTTTATGTTTACACTTCCTATATTTTTATTAGATTTTCCTGATTTTGATTTATTTAAAGGTCCATTTAAATTTTCGTTTTTTACAATTAGTATTTCTTTTAACCTTAAAGATTTTTGATCTTTTAGGTTAACAGAATAATCATAATGGCCTTCAGCATATCTCAAATCAAAACCACTATACTTACTCCAATTATACTTAGAATTCTCAAAACCAGAAACATAAGTAACTCCATTAATAACTTGTCCATTTTTTATTTGCCTGTTTACATAGTTTACATTATTAAAATAAACTTCTGTTGACGTATTATCTGACCTATTTTCTTTAATGAATAATGCTGTGTGCGTTCTCGTTCTTATTTTATCTAAATAATACAATTCCTTCACCCCCCAACTATATGATTTATTTGTTAAAGATTTAAAATATGTCAAATTATTTTTTGAACTATTTGAAATAACTTCATTGGAAGGAGAAGACCAAGTATACCCATCAGACCATTTACCGTATTCAAATTCTACCCAATACCCATAATCATCATTATTCAATTTTCCATCATTATTAGAGTCAACATAATCAGGCCCTGTTATTGCAGTTAATAACCAATGTGTAGCATAAGGAGTTAAAGACATTTCTTCTCTAAATTGAATTTCGTCACTTTTTTCTATTCTAGAATTTCTACTAAATTTTTCTTTTTGATATACAGGCAATGAATAATGATATGTTCTCCCATCAGTTGTTGTTATCCTGTAAGCTCCTATACCATCTTTAACCCCTTCTTTTGATTTCAAATAATTTCTATTAAAGCCACTTTCAGAGCTTACTTCTATAATATTGGAAGGTGTTATCTCTGAATTTGTAAATACTTCTACATAATTACCTACTTTTTTACGGCTCTTTATATTATCATAACCTGACTTTATTTCTCCATCAATCTCTATTGAAGACAATAAACTTCTTCCAGTTACTGGTACATCTGTTATATCATTTATATCAGGGCTTGTTGGTACTTGCCACAAACCTGATTTCATTCTTAAAAAAGAAGAAAAACTATTGTCAAAACTAAAAAATAAATCATTGTTTGAATCATTCAAATTTCTTAAGGTAATATCTTGTTTTCCTAAAAAATATGTTTCTCCACTAATATTCTTAAGTAGTAATGTAGATAAATCGTGAAACTTTGGGCTTATACTACCATAAATTCCTTGACCAGTAACTTTATAACTATCTTTTGTTAGGTAAGCCAAATTATTTTCTTTTGATTGCTCTTCTTTATCGAACTTATATAAAGATTCTCCATTATCATATAAAGTTTTACTTGGGTTCAATGCAACTTCTCTTGCAGTTTTAAAACTTTTAGAATATAAACTTCCATAACAATCATTAAATTGATTGTCAAAAAGCCAATATCTTGATCTATGATATCCAAAATTAACATTATAAACAGCTGGAATAATAGGAATTGAAATATCTATACTTGTATTATTATAACTAACATTATTTGTATTATTACTTGTTCCTGAAAGACCTATACCTCTACTCCCTATAGATGCCCCTAATTTACTAACACTAGAAAAAGATATACCTAAAGCTCTTTTACTATTAACAGAAAGATAAGCTGAAGAACTAAAAGAACTTCTGCCATTTATAAAACTCTGCCTAAAATTTACTCCTATTCCTGCACCGTATGAATTTTTGCTCATTGAAGCTCCTATTCCTAAACCAACTCCTGAAGTTCCTATGGACGCATTAATTCCAAAATGGGAACCTTTAAATCCTAAATTTACATTATAATCCACATCAAAGCGGTAAGTTGTTTCTCCTCCATAAGTTCTATTTTCTGTAAAACTTAATGTTCTTCCTACAGATAATAGATCAGAAATACCAACGCTTTCACCTATAGAATATGTTGTTGATTCTCCTCCTTTATCATAAAAAATACTTGAAGTTTTCCCATTTTTCCAATCATCTGCATATCCTCCAATTTCGCGATTAATAGCTCCAGGGTTTAAAGACCAGCCTAAACCAACCCAGCTAGCTTCTTGGTCAACAGCTATACCTGCATGATAAGACAATACTATAGGGTAGCCACCTTCTGGAGATGGAACTTCCATAAGTGGCAAAACATAAGAAAAATCACCTGATGATAAATTCACCATATCGTCAGCATCTACAGGTTCAAATGCAGCTGCTTCAGGAGATTTTGGACCTTGTGCATTAATATTAATTAATGAAAATAAAAATAAGAAAACAGCAATTGTTTTTCTCGTTAAATGGTTCTTTATCATAATGGTATTATTAACTTTAATCTAAAACTCTAACTTCGGTTCATTCTTTATTTTTTGGGTTGGTACTTTAAAACGTACTTCCCCTGTATAGGTTCCTAAATCCCCTATGGTAATATTTAAATAGTCTTCTTTTAAAAACTTTTCATCTCTAGGATATACAAACAACATCGTAGTTGCTTTACTCATTCCGTACATTCGTGGATATACATAATCTAATAATTCTAAGGTATCTTTCTTAGAAGTAAAAACATGCACCTTTTTATCCATTCCAAATGCTAATTCATTTACCATAGCCCCAAACTCTTGTCGATTCCTTGGTGTGGCACTTAATAACTCTTTGTTGTTTTTTGACATGGATAAGGTGAAATACAGATACTTTTTGTATTTCGTACGCAACTTTTCAACTTCTTCAGATGTAGGAGATTCACTCAACTCTTGATGTACCAATAAATCGGTAGGTTTATATAGCAATGAAAAATCGTAGCCATTCACATTTTTTTGATGTAAATACCCATTATCTTCCTTTTGTAAATAACTAAACATCTCCTCTTTTGTTGTAAAAGATTTATTTGTACAGTTACTTAATAAAAATGCTATAAATAGCATTATAAATAATTGTTGAAATTTCATAGTCTTATCAAGAGAAGATTAAACCTCTTGCTTTTATATTTTACTTTTTCCCTTCAAAATCAGCGTTTAATTCCGCTAACACTTTTTCTGTTAAATCTGCACTTTTATCTGCATACATAATATTTCCGCCACCACTAGCTCCGAAAATCATTTTGTAACCTTTTCTTTTTCCGTATTCCGTTACATAATCATTAATATCATTCACTACGGTTTGTGTTGATTTTTTATCTTCTTCTTGAATTTGCTTTTGAATAACTTGTTGGTAATTATTTATTTGTTGTTGCTTATTCCCTAACAATTCCTGTTTTAAAGCTAACTCTTTTTTTGAATAATTAGCACGTTCTTTTTCGTATAGTTTTAATTCTTTTTGCCAATCGGTAACTAAACTATCTACATTAGCACGTAATACTTTTGCTTTCTTTTCAAAAGCTGCTTTTACAACTTTGGTTCTCTTATAACCATCTAATAATTTATTTACATCTACGTAAACTAATTTAGATTTCTCTTGTGTGTAAAAAAAAGTAGTGATTGAAGCTAATAAGGCTAAAATTGCTATAGCTAAAGTAATTTTTTTCATATTAATTTATTATTATTGTGTGTAAACCTCCCAATTTTGGGTGCAAAAATATAAAATTTTAAGAATAATTAACTAATTTAATAAAAAATATTTTTTCTTTAGAAAACTCTATTTAAAAACGTTAGCTAATTACATCAGAATCTTTTCCTAGATTGTCATTGAATCCACTGCACTTAATAAAGTTTATTTAGGTTACCTTGAAATACCTCAACGGTGCTTAAGTTGTTATTTTCGTATTTTCATTTATGGTTTTCTTTAATTAACGTGAATTCGAGATATAAGAAAAATATGTCAGTTTGAGTACTTTTGAGGTAGAAAAAAGTGTATCGAGAACTATTTTAGGACTAAAATTAGGATTCTAGATACAAATTTTCTTCGTTTCTCTTCGAAAATTCACTACCTCTGACATCTTTTTTAGTTACTTATAAAATGGCAACTCCTATCTTCTTTGCCTTGATGCAAATACTTCGACTATCGCTCAGTACAAGAAAGCAAAAATCAAGACCGATGCTAAAAACTTAAAAAATACTACGACACCACCAACCACAGATAAAAAGAACTCGCTGCCGCTCAAACAGCTTTTTATCTCTATGCTAACACTGCTGCCTTGATTTTTAAATTTTTTAGCAATAAGTCGAGTTATAAGCCTATTTCTGCCTTTTAATTAAGACACCTATATCCTATTTTATGTCATTACAGCCGTTTCTCAAAATTTTTGTTGGGGGTCTCTAATTGACAGAATTTTAATCCAAAAACCTGCTATAAAAACAAGAAAACCTACCTCTCTAAAAACATTTTTTTATGTTGTTCTAAATTCTTGATAGATTTTTCTATCCAAGAAGTATAAAGTTGTTCTTTTTCTACTGCTGATAATTCCCAATTTACTTTAGAATTCCGCAATCTATTTGTTACATCTTGTAAAATAATTGCTGCCGCTACAGAAATATTTAAACTCTCTGTAAAACCTACCATAGGAATTTGTAGATAGCCATCTGCATGATTCATCATCTCCTCTGAAATACCCTCTCCTTCTACTCCAAAAACAAAAGCTGCTTTTTTTGTAATATCAAAATCTGACAATATACACGAATTATTATGTGGAGTCGTTGCTATAATTTGATATCCTTTTTCTTTTAACGCTTTTAAACAATCCTTTGTATTATTAGTATCCGATTTAAATCGATGTAAATCTAACCACTTCTGACTTCCTTTAGCTATTCTTCTTGATACCTTATTTACATTTGTATTTTCAATAGTATACACATCTTGTATTCCAAAAATATCGCAACTCCTTAGTACTGCACTTGCGTTATGCGCTTGAAATATATTTTCTAGAACTACCGTAAAATGTCTGGTTCTATTTTTTGCTACCTCTTTAAACGTCTTCTTTCTTTCTTCTGTTACAAAATCTTCTAAATATTGTAAAAAATCTTCTCTCATAATTAAAAATAACCTCTATTTAATATCATTGATTTTCAGATTAAATTTCAGAAAACAACACTATCAATACATTCAAATCTATTAATTTTCTTCTTTAGCTAGAACAAACGATTTATTATATAAAATAACAAAAATTAACTAGTTATTACCAAGCCATCATATGCTAAAAACACATTTTCTGGCAATTCTTTTTCAATATCAGCATGAAAACCTAACAGCTCACTAATATGACTAAAATAAGCTTTTTTCGGCTGTAGTTCTTCTACCAATGCTAAGGCTTCTTCTAAGTTAGAATGTGTATAATGCGTATCTTTTCGTAATGCTGTTGTTATTAAAACATCTAAGTTTTTTAACTTATGTTTTTCTTCTTCTGGTATCGATTTAACATCTGTTAAATAAGCAACATCACCAAAACGATATCCTAAAATAGGTAAACTACCATGCATTACTTTTATAGGTAGCACTTTAACCTCTTCCAACTCTAAAACATCTTTTTCAGAAATAATAGTAGGCGAAACTCCTGGCGCAGAAGGATATTTGTTTTCTGTTACAAATATATAATCATATCTTTTTTGTAATGCTTTTAAAACTCTTTCATCAGAATAAATAGGAACATCTCCCATTTGGTAATAATAAGGCCTAATTTCATCTAAACCTGCAATATGGTCAGCATGCTCGTGTGTAAATAAGATTCCTTTAATCGATTCTACATTAGAGTGTAACATTTGCTGACGAAAATCGGGACCGCAATCTATTACGTAATTAGAGTCATTCCAAGAAAACATTACCGAAGACCGTAATCGTTTATCTCTTGGGTCTTCTGAAAAACGAACAGGATTTTTACTAGCTATCATAGGCACCCCAGTAGAAGTACCTGTACCTAAAAAAGTTACTCTTAATTGTTTTTTAACACCCATAACTCTCACAAAAGTAATATAAAAATTGACTAGTGCTTTCTATTTTCTGTACATTTGTTCTCAGCAAACAAAAACAACTAAAATGGCTATTACCTTAAAGGGAGATCAAAAGATCAGTAGTGTACCAACCACAAAAAGTAAAGCGCTTAGAATAAATTTAAATGCAAATATTTATGGAACTTTTGCTGAGATTGGTGCCGGACAAGAAACGGTTCGTAATTTCTTTAGAGCTGGTGGTGCTTCTGGTACAATTGCAAAAGCAATGAGTGCTTATGATAAAGATTTTTCGGATGCCATTTATGGAATTGAAGCAGATAGACGTTACGTTACTGAAAAACGACTAAAAAAAATGTTAAGGCATGAAATGGATTTAATTGAAGATCGTTTAGATCGTCAAAAGCATCCTGATAAATTATTTTTTAGTTATGCTAACACAGTGGCTACCATTAATTTTTCTAAGAAGTTTAAAGGACATGGATGGGTTGGTATTCGTTTTCAATTAGATCCGTTAGAAGATTATAATGAAATTATACTGCATCTTCGTTTTAAAGAAACAGATGCTAAACTACAGCAAGAAACATTAGGAGTATTAGGCGTTAATTTAATTTATGGTGCTTTTTATTTAAATGATAACCCAAAGGAATTATTAAAATCTTTTTACGATAATATCGATAGCGATAAAATTGAAATAGATATGATTAATTTTTCTGGCCCACGTTTTATGTATGTAGATAATCGCTTAATGAGTTTACAGCTGGTTAAAAACGGCATGACAAATGCCGTAATGTTTGGTCCAGACGGAAATAACTTATTGCCTGCTCAGGTACTTTATAAAAAGAATATTTTAGCTCTAAGAGGTAGTTTTAGACCTGTTACTAAAGTTAACATGGACATGTACGAGGAGTCTAAGAAGTTATTTCTTAAAGAAAAGAAAGTAGATCCTGATAAAACGCAAATTATTTTTGAAATTACTTTAAGTAATCTTCGTGCTGAAGGGGAAATAAACGAACGTGATTTTTTAGATAGAGCTGAATTACTTTGTTCTTTAGGACAGAATGTAATGATTACCAATTACCAAGAATACTATCGTTTAGTAGAATATTTTAGTGAGTTTACCAAAGAACGTATGGCACTTGCTATGGGAGTTAACAATTTAATTCAAATATTTGATGAGAAGTATTATCGTGATGTTAGTGGTGGTATCTTAGAAGCTTTTGGTAAACTATTTTATAGAGATTTAAAAATATACATGTACCCGTACAAAGATGCCGAGACTGGGGAGTATATTAATTCTGAAAATTTAAAAGTACACCCTCGTATTAAAGAATTATATAAGTTCTTCAAAATTAATGGTCGTTTAATTGATATTGAAAATTTTGATCCTGAAACTCTGGCTATTTTTTCTAGAAAAGTTTTAAAAATGATTAAAGAGAATGAAAAAGGGTGGCAAGAAATGTTACCTTCTGGAGTTGCTGAAACGATAGAAGAAAAACGTTTATTTGGATGCTCTAGAAGAAAGTAGACACTTAAAAAGTATACTATTACTAAAAGATTAATTCGATTTTGTATTGAATTAATCTTTTTTTTAAAATAGAATTAAACCTTTTCTTACATTTAAAGTCATAATGATAAACAAATTCATTTGACAGACGAAATTACACTTATTTCTCAACTACAAGATGTTGCTACGAAAGAACTTGCTTTTCGAAGTTTAGTTACACTTTATAAAGAACGTTTGTATTGGCATATTCGAAAAATTGTAATTTCTCACAATGATACAGATGATGTATTACAAAATACTTTTATTAAAATTTTTAAAAACATTCATCATTTTAAAGGAAAAAGTAAATTATATTCTTGGATGTATCGCATAGCAACCAATGAAGCAATTACTTTTCTTAATAAAAAGGCAAAGTTACAAAGCGTTTCTATTTCAGATTATAAACAACAAATGATTTCTAATTTACATAGTGATGATTGGTTTTCTGGTGATGAAATTCAATTAATTTTACAGAAAGCAATAGCAACACTACCACAAAAACAACAGTTAGTGTTTAATATGAAGTATTTTGATGATTTAAAATATAGTGAAATATCTGATATTTTAGAAACCTCAATCGGAGCTTTAAAAGCTTCTTATTTTCATGCAGTAAAGAAAATAGAGGCTTTTATAAAAAACTACCATTAAACCTTTTAAAAAAAATAGAGTCTTAAGAAATAGTAATGAACGAAGAATTAAAACATAGTGTCGAATATCTAAATAGTAAAATTCATTATAAACATGGATTTTCTGTTCCTGCTAATTATTTTAAAGAATTAGAAACTGAAATATCGAACACTATTTCTGAAATAAATTTACCTAAAGAAAATAATTTTGACATTCCAACCGATTATTTCACTTTATTAGAAGATACAATTTTAGATAAAATTAATACAGAAGAGCATTCGACCCCTAAAATAATTTCTTTAAAAAGTAAATTAACAAAAAACTTTCTTAAAATTGCCGCTGCTATAGTTATAGTGTTTACAACAACATATTTTATAGTAACAAAGACGGAAGATTATAACATAAGTACTGATGAAGTAGTGGCTTGGCTTGAAAATGATTACAATACCACCACCACATACGAATTAGCTATGTTATTTGATAATGAAGATTTTATTGCAGAGGAAGAAATTCCTTTACCTATAAATAATGATAGTGATAACATAGATGCATATTTTAATACTATGGATACTTCTTTTTTTATAGAGGAATTGCAATAGATTATGGAATTTAAAAAATTCCTTTTAGTAAATTAAATTTTAAACAAATGAAAAAAATAGTTTTAATAATACTTTTAAGCATCTACATACAGTATACTTATGCACAAAAAGGAAAAAGAAGTTCTAAAATAAAAGCATTAAAGATTGCTTTTATTACTGAAAAATTAGATTTAACCAAAGAAGAAGCAGAAAAATTTTGGCCTTTATATAATGAATATCAAAAAGAAAATAACAAATTATATAGGCAAGAAAAACAACATATTAAAACGAAAATTAAAGCTGCTGGTGGCATTAATAGTTTAACTGAAGAAGAAGCTGCAACTTATTTAGATTTACTTAAAAAAATTAAAGTATCTCATCATGAAATTAAAGAAAAATTCTACAAAAACTTATTAAATTTTCTTTCTGCAAAAAAAGTATTACAATTAGAAATTTCTGAACATGAATTTAGAAGAAATTTAATGAAAAAACTACGTAGTAAAAAAAAGAAATAAAATTTAGTTTTTCATCTTAATTAAAGACATACAACTATAAAGTTCTGGTTTATTAGCAGTAAATTGTCGCACCCATATTACTAACTCATCTACTTCATAAGGTAATAATCTATTCACTGCTTTGTCTAATTCTTTACAAAATAACTCGGTATTAAAACTTACTTTTTGTAATACCACTTTAGTATACTCAAACATTGCTCTTGGCATTTGTTACAGGGATTAAAATTACTTTTTAAATATACAAAAAACTTAAATTTTAATTGTTAATAATTGCATAAAAAATAAAAACAACCCCTTAATGAGGTTGTTTTTTATAGATATGTTTTTGTAATTTACAGGGCATTTACCTTTGCTACTAAAGCTTTCGCTTTAGTTTCTAAATCTGTACTTATTCCTTTAAAATGCGCTTTTTTATTTTCTACATTTTTCGCGTGAAGTCTATCTATTAATTCATCAAAAACAACGATTGTTTCATCAATAAGTCCTTGAGATTTTTTAGTATCTTCTTTCGGGTTTAATAATTCCCATACATAGCACTCTTCAATAATATCTCCTAATGTGTAATTAATATCTTTTTTTAAATTTTTTACGCTTGCCATAATTATAATTTTGCTACAAAATTAATTGATTTTATCTAATTCTTTCTGAAATATTTCAAAAAACTGTCCTATATGATATCCATCTACCAAAGAATGATTAACATTTACTCCTACAGGCATTACCACACTTGTTCCTTCTTGTTTTATTTTACCAAAAGAAAATTGAGGCACACTATTGTTTTTATCGCCCGATACTGGCTCTTTGTGCCCCGTAAAATGAATCCATGGTAAAGCAGAACAATGTATACAACCTAAAGAGTACTCAGGTGGAAACAAATTGGTAGAATTTAAAATTCTTTCTTTTTCTTTAAGAAAACTCTCATTAAATAACTTAAAATCATTAGAAAATTTTATATAAGAAAATCCAAATGTTTTATCTTCTCTTAAAATAGTAGCAGAGGCATCTATTACTTCATAAATAGCTATTTTATCCTCTTCTATTCTATACTTAAAATTTTCTACTGCATTAACAGCTTTCATACATGCATACAAATAAGAAACAAAGAGCGAATTTTTTGTTTTTTTCGTATATTCAAAAATAGTAGTTATATCTACATTTGCTACGATAGCAAATGTTGGATCTTGTAAAGTTCTAAAATGATGAAACAGCTCTTTTCTATTCCAATTATCTATATCTAAATATGTTTTCATTTTAAAATTTGTAAAACTTCTTTAATACTTGTAAAAGTTTGGTAATTTACTTTCTTTTTTTCCTCTTTTGCTACTGTTTCGTGTTGCCAAGTGGTGTGAAAAGGAATATGAATTGCAGAAGCACCAATTTCTAACAATGGTAATACATCCGATTTTAATGAATTCCCTATCATTAATAACTCTGTTGGTTTCATATCTAAACGATCTATTAATTTTTTATAATCTTCAGGTTTTTTTTCGCTTAAAACCTCTACATGATGAAAATATTTTAAAATACCTGATTTTTCTAATTTACGTTCTTGGTCTAATAAATCTCCTTTTGTAACTACAATTAATTTAAACTCATTTTGTAATTGTATTAAAACCTCTTCTATATGATCTAGTAATTCTATAGGTTTTGCTAACATTGATTTCCCTATTTCTAAAATCTCATTTATTACTTCTTGTTCTACGTTATAATTAGAAATTTCTAAAGCACACTCTATCATAGATAACACGAAACCTTTTACACCATATCCGTAAATTTTTAAATTATCAATTTCTTTTTTATAAAGCTCTTGATGAATTTTGTTTTCAGTTTCATATTTATTTAATAGGGTTGCAAACTTATTTTCAGCCTCTCTAAAATACGTTTCGTTTACCCAAAGTGTATCATCTGCATCAAAAGCTATTATTTTTATGTCTTTATACATTCTTCATCTTTTTAATTGCCTTTGTTAAGTCTTCTGGAGTATCTATACCTATAGAATCGATAGTTGTCTCAATCATTTTAATTTTCTTTCCTACTTCTAAATAACGAATTGCTTCTATTTTTTCTATAGATTCTAATGGAGTAATTGGAGTTACATAAAAATCTAACAATGCCTGTTTTCTAAATGCATACACTCCTTTATGTTTGTAATAAGATACTTTTACCTCTTCTTCTCTAGGATACGGAATTACTGCACGAGAAAAATAAATTGCAAAGTTATTTTCATCTGTAATTACTTTTACATTATTCGGATTCTGAATTTCTTTTTCTTCTTTCATTTCTACTTTTAAAGAAGCCAAGTCTATCTTCTTTTCAGTATCCTTTTTAAAAACCTTTATTAGTTTACTTAAAGACACTTCATCTATAAAAGGTTCATCCCCTTGAACATTAATAACAACATCTACTTCCATATCTTGTATGGCTTCAGCTATTCTATCTGAACCACAATCGTGTTCTTTTTTACTCATAATTACCTTACCTCCTATTTTTTTCAATTCAGAATAAATTACATCAGAATCTGTAACTACATAAACTTCATCAAATAAATTGGTTTTTAGAGCACTTTCATAAGTATGAATAATAACAGGTTTTCCTGCTAAATCTTTCATCAATTTTCCTGGAAACCGAGATGCTTCATAACGAGCAGGAATCATGGCTATTATCTTCATTTTTATAGGTATTATATTGCTACAAAGGTACATATTTTCATATTCTGAAAATTGCTTCTCATTAATAATAAAACAGTAAAACTTTAACACTTATATTATCAACTTGGTTTTGCTATTGACTGTAAACAATATAAGTTTGAATAACTTCTTTTGTAAGTTAATTTGGTTTGTTTGTTAAAAAGCTCGGGGCTTGAATCTTGAGCTTTTTATTTTATAAAATTATTACATTTTTAGTTTCCAGAATAGGTAACAAAATTCCTTGGTGTTTCATAAAGAGTTATTTCCATTTCTAAATGAGAAGGAATGTGTGAACGTAATTTATTGTAGATTACTACCGAAATATTTTCTGCTGTAGGATTTTGTTCTTTAAATTCAACTACTTCTACATTTAAATTTTTATGATCAAATGCTTCTTCTATTTCTTCTTTTATTATTTTTTTTAGTTTTCCTAAGTCATAAACATAACCTGTTTCCTTATCTATTTCTCCAGTTAAAGAAACAATTAGCTCATAATTATGGCCATGAAAATTAGGGTTACTACATTTATTAAAAACTTCAAAGTTTTTAGCATCAGACCATTCTTTTCTATACAAACGGTGTGCTGCATTAAAATGCGCCTTTCTATGTACTGTAACTTTTGGCATTATTTTTTAACTTTAAAATTAGCAATCTTGTCGTACGATTTTTCGAATATTATTTTAAACCAAGCAGTATAATTTTCTGGATGTTCCTTTATATCTTTTTTTACCGATTCCAATGTCATCCATTTATATGCTTCTACTTCTTCAGGATTAACATTTGGCTTTCCATTAAATTGCCCTATCATTACATGATCTAATTCATGCTCTGTTAAACCATTATCAAACGGTGCTTTATAAATAAAAGAGAATACTTCTTCTAAATCACAAGTAAATCCCATTTCTTCTTGCAAACGTCTTTTACCTGCTTCTAAGTTACTTTCTCCTTTTCGTTGATGAGAACAACAAGTGTTTGTCCATAACAAGGGAGAATGATATTTCTCCTTTGCTCTTTGCTGCAACATTAATTCCTTTTTATCATTAAATACAAACACCGAAAAAGCTCTATGCAATACTGCTTTTTCATGAGCTTCCATCTTTGCCATTAAACCCACTTCATTATCTTGCTCATCTACTAAAATTACTTGTTCTATCATATATTCACAAATGTAGTAAAATCATGTTTCTCATAAAAGTTGGATTTGTATTTCATTTAAAAACCTACTTAAAAACAAGTTACTCAACTCTTTTATTATTTCGCTACTAATTATAATTATTCCTTTTTATAAAAAACAAAACCTTTTTTATTACTTGCCTCATAAAACATATTTATAAATGATCTTATATTTACCCCCAGAAAACAATTTTATTTATGAAGGTATACCCAGTAATATTGCTTACTTTATTCTTTATGTCTTTTTATAGTTGTAAAAAAGAGAACAAAACAGAAAACAAACCTATAATTTCTCTTGATACTATTAAGAAACCAGTTAAAAAGGAAATTATAGAAAAAAAAGT
This sequence comes from uncultured Tenacibaculum sp., assembly GCA_947498055.1. GTDB lineage: Bacteria > Bacteroidota > Bacteroidia > Flavobacteriales > Flavobacteriaceae > Polaribacter. The sequence continues at coordinate 7,896 of CANMJA010000032.1, read as the reverse complement.
AACTCAAGAATGGGATACTATAAATAAAAAAAACGCAAATGATTTTCTAAAAAAATATGGGGAATTAAACAAGGAAACAAAAGTTGTAATCACCACCAAATTTGGAAAAATAAAACTACGTTTATACGAAGACACCCCTATACATAGAGCTAATTTCATCTTTCTTACAAAAATTAAATATTTTGATACTTCTTATTTTTATAGAGTGGTGAAAAACTTTGTCGTGCAAGGCGGTGATTCTGACAGAGCTTCTACTGCAAAATTCAGAAAAAAATACCAACATTATAGATTAAAACCTGAATTTAGAAAAAGAAGAAAACATAAATATGGTGCTTTAGCTGCATCTAGAGATATAGAAAATAACCCTAAAAAACTATCTAGCCCTTTTAATTTTTATATTGTTCAAAATAAAAGAGGAGCTCCTCATTTAGATAAAGAACATACCGTTTTTGGAGAAGTTATTTCTGGATTTTCTACTATTGAAAAAATTGCAAAAGTAAATGTAGGTTCAGATGATTGGCCTTTTACAGATATTCCTATGAAGGTGGAAGTTTTAGATTCTAAAAACAAATAACTTCTTCTTATTTTTTCTTTTAACTGTTTCTTTAAATATTTTCATTTAACAACTAAATGAACTAAATAATACTTAAAGCTAAATTAACTATTTCTATTTTCTTAATTCCACCACACAAAACTACTAAAATCAAAAAAAAAACATCTAAAAATCAATCATTTAAATAAAAAAAATACTTTTTTTTTGTATCTTAAATAAAATTTTTAAAACATTCAAAAAACACTAATATTATTAATAGTCCCCCACTATGAAAATAATAATTCCTTTTTTATGTATAATATCTTATACTATAAATACTGAAGCTCAAAAATATATAGAAATGATTAATGCAAATTCATATAAAGTTGCAGAAATTATTAAAGAAGGTGAAAACTATTTCAAAAACAAAAGAAAAGAAAATAGTTATATCCAATATCAAAAATGGAAATATAACTCACTCCGTTTCATGAATAAAGATGGTTACTTACCAACTGAATTAGAAATATTACAAGAAATAGAAAAACATAATAAATATTTGAATACCAGAGAAAGTAATGCAATTTTGTCTGATAATTGGATGGAACTTGGTCCTACTTATGGAAATAATTTTGGAGTAGGTAGAATAAATTCAATTGCCATTGATAAAAACGATATAAACCATATTATAATTGGAACTCCTAATGGCGGTGTATGGAAAACAATAGATAGTGGTGAAAATTGGATTAATTTAACAAAATCTAATCCTGCTCATGTTTATGCGATTGCTATAGACCCTTCTAATTCAAATATTTATTATTACAGTCATAGAGGTGGATTATATAAATCAAATAACAAAGGTAAAACATGGTGTTTTTTAGGAGGTACCAATGGAACTGGAAAAATTAATAAAATATTAGTTCATCCCACTAATTCAAATATAATTTTTATATCCGACGTACATAGTGGTGTTTATAAATCGTTAAATGGAGGAAAAGATTGGGTTCAGGTAGTTACTGATAAAAATAGTTTAGATATAGAATTCAAACCAAATAATTCAAAGGTTGTGTATGTATCTGGGGCTAATTTTTATAAATCTTTAGATGAAGGAAATACTTTCACTAAAATATCAGGATTTAAAGAGGGGCCTAAAATGATTGGTATCTCATCTAATGCTCCCGATAACATCTACATTATTGAAGCAGACAGTTATGGTGGAAAGTTTAATGGTTTATACAAATCTACGAACAGCGGAACTTCTTTTACTAAAGTTTTAGATAATAGTAACAATTATTTTGGTAGTTCATTAAAAAGTGAATCCTCACAAGTTCCTAGAGATATGGATATTGCTATACACCCTAATAATATAAATGAAATACACATTGCAGGAATTCATACATATCGTTCTTTAGATGGTGGCAAAAATTTTATAAAAACATCAGCAATAACCCCAGATTATTCTAAACATTTAGAGAGAGGTTACTGCCATGTTGATATTAGTACTCTACAGTTTTCAAACAATAGTTTATTTGTTGGTACAGATGGAGGTATATTTAAAGCTAAAAACACTTCTTCTAATTTAAGTTCAAGTTATTATGAAGATTTAACTTCTGGTATAGGTATAAATGAAATATACCGCATTGGTGTTTCTCAAACAAAGACTACTATTATTTCTAGTGGTTCTCAAGACAATGGAACTTCTTTATACACTAATAAAAATGGATGGAAACGCTATTCTGAAGGAGATGGTATGGAAACCTTTATTGATAAAAATAATAGTAATATCATATACTCTTCTTCTCAAAATGGTTCTTTATATCGTTCAGAAGATAATGGTACAACTTGTAAAATCATTAGTTCTCCTTATGCAGAAGCTTTATGGACTACTCCTTTTGAACAAGATCCAATAAAACCCAACACCATATATGTTGGTTATAAAAAAGTTTTTAAATCTACCAATAAAGGAGAAGATTGGTTTCCTATTTCACAAGATTTCGGTGGAAATATTTTTGTATTAAAAATAGCTCCCTCTAATAATGAAACAATGTATTTAACATCTCTTTTTTTTAATGGTATAAATTACGAAAGAAAATTATTTAAGACTACTAATGGAGGAAATACTAATTGGGAAGAAATTAAACATCCAGATAATAAAACTTTATCTATAAACTCAATAGCTATTCACCCTGAAAAACCTAATAAGGTAGCAATTACCACACGAGATAATATTTTCATATCTAATGATGGCGGAATAAATTGGAGTAATCATACGTATAACCTACCTAATAGTTCAAAATTAACTTTAGTATGGGATACTAATAAAGAAAATGGTTTATATGTAGGAACAAGAAGTTTAGGTGTGTTTTATATTAACGACCATTTTTCTGAATGGCAACCATTTAGCAACAACCTACCCTATGCAATAATTAATGAATTAGAAATTAATCATATAGAAGAAAAAATATATGCAGGAACATTTGGTAGAGGTTTATGGGCCTCTCCTATTTCTGGTTCTACACTTAGTTTAAATTCTGAAAATTTTAAAAAGAGCATTAAAATTTCACCAAATCCTGTAAACTCAATGATTACTATAAAGTTTGAAAAAACAACTAAAACTACTATTAATGTTTTTGACATTTATGGTAAATTACTACTAGTGCACAAACCAAATTTTATTAGCAATTCATACACTTTAGATATATCAAAATTAAAAGCAGGTATTCTCTTTATAAGAATCAATTCTGATGTAGGGTATATCACTAAAAAAATCATTAAGAACTAAACAAATAGTTGTTACAAGAACCTTAAAATCTATATTAATTATTTCAATTTCTTAAACAAATGAATTTAAAGTGATAAACAACTAAAATATTTGCTCTTTTTTTATTTAAACCTATCTTTGCAAACTCAAATTTTATGCATGAGTTTTTTAGAAGAAATACAGAAAAGAAGAACTTTCGGAATTATATCTCACCCAGATGCTGGTAAAACAACACTAACAGAGAAATTATTACTTTTCGGAGGTGCTATTCAAGAAGCAGGAGCTGTAAAAAGTAATAAAATAAAAAAGGGAGCTACTTCCGATTTTATGGAAATAGAACGCCAGCGTGGTATTTCGGTTGCTACTTCTGTATTAGCTTTTAATTACAAAGGCAAAAAAATTAATATTCTAGATACACCAGGTCACAAAGATTTTGCGGAAGATACTTTTAGAACACTCACCGCTGTAGATAGTGTTATTGTGGTTATTGATGTTGCAAAAGGGGTAGAACCACAAACTGAAAAATTAGTAGAAGTTTGTAGAATGCGTAAAATTCCTATCATTGTTTTTATTAATAAATTAGATCGTGAAGGTAAAGATGCCTTTGATTTACTAGATGAAGTAGAACAAAAACTAGGCTTAACTACTACTCCTCTTTCTTTTCCTATAGGAATGGGATACGATTTTCAAGGAATTTATAATATTTGGGAAAAGAAAATTAATATTTTTTCTGCAGATAATAAACAAACTGTAAGTAGTGGTGTTGAATTTACGGATATTAATGTACCAGAATTAGATGAAATGATTGGTAGCAAAGCTGCTGAAACATTACGAGAAGAATTAGAAATGGTAGAAGGGGTATATCCAGAATTCAATCAAGAAGAATATATTAAAGGAGATTTACAACCTGTTTTCTTTGGTTCTGCTTTAAATAATTTTGGCGTAAAAGAATTACTTGATTGTTTTATTGACATTGCTCCAGATCCACAACCTAAAAACGCAGAAGAACGTTTAGTCGATTCTAAAGAAGATAAATTAACTGGTTTTGTTTTTAAGATTCATGCAAATATGGATCCTAAACACAGAGATCGTTTAGCTTTTGTTAAAATTGTTTCTGGAACTTTTAAGAGAAACACACCATATTTACACGTTAGAAATAATAAAAAAGTAAAATTCTCTAGTCCGAATGCTTTTTTTGCCGAGAAAAAAGAAATCGTAGATATTTCTTTTGCTGGTGATATTGTAGGTTTGCATGATACTGGTAATTTTAAAATTGGAGATACCTTAACGGAAGGAGAAAAATTAAACTTTAAAGGAATTCCTAGTTTTTCTCCAGAGCATTTCCGTTATGTGAATAATGCAGATCCTTTAAAAGCAAAACAATTATATAAAGGACTCGATCAATTAATGGATGAAGGAGTTGCGCAATTATTTACCTTAGACATGAATGGTAGAAGAATTATTGGTACTGTTGGTGCTCTTCAATATGAAGTAATTCAATATCGTTTAGAACATGAATATGGTGCTAAGTGTACATACGAAAATATAGCTGTGCACAAAGCTTGTTGGGTAGAAGCCGAAGATGAAAAAAATGAAGAGTTTAAAGAATTTAAAAGAGTAAAACAGCGTTATTTAGCTAAAGATAAACAAGGACAATTGGTTTTTTTAGCCGATTCTGCTTTTACTATTCAAATGACACAGAGTAAATATCCTTCTGTTAAACTTCATTTTACCAGTGAGTTTCAGTAGTTAGTAGTTAGTAGTTAGTAGTTAGTAGTTAAAAATAAATATTTCAACCAAAAAATATATACATATGATTTTTAAAAGATTAACTTTTTTCTCTTTGTTATTCTTTTTAGGATTTACATATTCTTTTGCGCAAGATATATCTTCATTAAAAGGAAAAGAACTTCAAAATAAAGTTCGTTTAAATTTTATTCCAGTATCCATGCCTGTGAATGAATTCCCTAATTTAAAACCTACAATGGGATTAACAGGTTTACATTATCAAATACCTTTTAATGATTGGTTATATGGTGGAGCAGGTTTTCATTTTGCTATCACAGGAGATCAAGGTGGTTTGTTTACCTTGGGAGGTGAATTAGGTATTAATAAAAAATTATATCGTAATATATATGTAGATGCTAATGTTCATTTTGGCGGCGGCGGCGGATACCGAAATCTAATAAACGACGGTGCCTTTATAAACTCTAATATTGGTTTACAATTTAAAAAGAACAATTATTCTTTTGGTATTCAATATAGTTACATCGACTTTTTTACTGGCTACATAAAAGATAATGCTGTTTCTTTTTTTATTGAAACACCTAGTGTTTTACGTTTTACAGATTATAAGAATGCACAACAGAAATTCATTCAATCTAATAAAGATGCAACTAGTTTTTGGAAAAAACCAGCTACTAAAAACACACAACAGGTTCGTTTTGATTTTTTCTTCCCTTTTGGAGAATCTAAAAAAGACAATAGAAGTCCTTTGAACGAAACCTTGTATGTTTTAGGTTTTGAATATCAAAAATATGTCAGTAGAAACACCTTTTTATTTGCACATACAGATGCTATTTACAAAGGCTTACGTGCTGGGTTCATGGATTTATTTTTTGGTGCTGGGTACCATCCTTATCAATCTAAATACATTAATTTATTTGGAAAATTAGGTATTGGTGCTGCTGGTGGAAGAATTGCTCCTGAAGGAGGTTTAACTGTATATCCTTCCGCCGGAATCGATTTAAAACTATCTAACAGTCTTGCTTTAAGTGGTCATGGAGGCTATTATCGTGCTTTAGATGGCGATTTTGAAGCCTATACTCTTGGTTTTGGAATTAAATACATAAACTCTGCAGGAGGAAACATATCTATAGATGGAAAAGAAATATCTAATTTTAAAACACAAGGAATTAATGTTTCCTTAGAAAATCAAACCTATTTCAAAGTAAATAAAACAGACGATCCTAACAACATACTAAGTACTGATTTACAATTACTAGCATTACAATTTAATTACGATCTTACTAAGAATATTTATTTAGTAGGTGAAGCTGGTTTTGCTTATGGCGGAAGATCTGGTGGTTATGCTCATGGATTAGCTGGTATTGGTTTTAAATCAAATAATTTTTTAAATAATAAAATAAATACTTTTATAAATTTAACAGGTGGTGCTGCTGGTGGTGCAGGCGTTGATACTGGTGAAGGTATAGTTATAAGACCAACTATTGGTTTAAATTATAATATAAACAATTTAACATTAACAATGTCCGGAGGTAAATTATATGCCCCTTTCGGAAATGTAAACTCTAATAATTTAAACTTAGGTTTACGTTTTAACTTAGCTACATTATTAGCTTCAAAATAAAATAAGAATACACTTAAACATTAAAATATGAATAACGGAATTTACGCAAAATTCACTACTCCAAAAGGAGAAATTTTAGTGAATTTAGAATATGAAAAAACTCCAGGAACTGTAGGTAACTTTGTTGCTTTAGCGGAAGGAAATTTAGAAAATCAAGCTCGTCCTCAAGGAGAACCATATTATAATGGATTAAAATTTCATAGAGTTATACCAGATTTTATGGTACAAGGTGGTTGTCCTCAAGGAACCGGAACTGGAAACCCTGGATATAAATTTGATGATGAAATTCATCCTGATTTAAAACATGATGCTCCTGGTAAGTTATCTATGGCAAATGCTGGTCCTGGAACAAATGGATCTCAATTTTTTATAACACATGTAGAAACACCATGGTTAGATGGTAAACATACTGTTTTTGGTAATGTTATAGAAGGACAAGAGGTAGTAGATGCTATTGTACAAGGTGATGACATGAATGTTGAAATTATTCGTATTGGTGAAACAGCAGAAGCATTTAATGCTGTAGAAGCTTTTAGAACTTTTGAAGGATCTAGAGAAAAAAGAGAGGCAGAAGAAAAAGCAAAACAAAAAGAATTATTAGATTCTATAGCTGCTGGTTATGAAGAAACTACTAGTGGACTTCGTTATAAAATCTTACAGAAAGGAGAAGGTAAGAAAGCTACTAAAGGAGCTACTGTATCTGTACACTATAAAGGTCAGTTACTAGACGGAACTGTTTTTGATTCTTCTTATAAACGTAAACAACCTATAGATTTTGCTATTGGTGTTGGACAAGTAATTGCTGGTTGGGATGAAGGTATTCAATTATTAAATGTAGGAGATAAAGCACGTTTAGTTATTCCTTCTAATTTAGCTTATGGACAAGCAGGTGCTGGTGGTGTAATTCCTCCAAATGCTACTCTAATTTTTGATGTAGAATTAATGGACGTTAAAGGTTAAATACCATTTAAAAAATTATAACTACTCTTATCATTAAACTAAAATGATAAGAGTTTTTTTTATGATTCGATAAGTACTATATTTTAAATATTTAAAAGCAACAATGGAATATAAAATGTTTTATACTCCATTGTTGCTTTTTTTATAAAAAGTCATTTTTCATTCTTTTTCAAATAATACATTTTTAACTTTTATTTTGCTCAAATAATGAGTATCTTTATTCTATGGCACGAACTATTGATATTCAGGTTATTGAAACAGAGAAAGAGTTACAAT